>JAVZLS010000041.1:0-2673 GCA_038883715.1 Bathyarchaeia archaeon | reverse complement strand
TATGCCAAAGATGCGAAACGCCAATAGAAATTTTGGAGCGCAAACAGTGGTTTATGAAAACCCGCATCCTAACAGACCGTGTAGAAAAGGAAGCCCATGAGGTTGTTTGGTATCCCGATTACATGAAGTACCGCCTCATAGATTGGGCGCGTTCGCTGGATTGGGACTGGGTTATAAGCCGCCAACGAATTTTCGCCACGCCCATACCTATATGGTACTGTAAAAAATGCGGAGAAACAATCCTAGCGGAAGAAAGTTGGGTTCCCATAGACCCAAAACTTGAAAAGCCCCGCATAGACGCCTGTCCAAAATGCGGAGGCAAAGAATTCACTCCAGAAACTGATGTGCTGGACACTTGGATGGACTCTTCCATAACGTGCGCCGTACACGCGGGCTGGCCAGACCGAAAGGACTGGAGGAGGCTTTTTCCAGCAGACATGCATCCTTCAGGTGTGGACATCATCCGCACATGGGCCTATTACCTAATGGTTAGGCACTTGGCACTGTTTAATGAGAAGCCCTACAAGAGCTGCCTCATAAACGGCATGGTTTTAGGCGCCGACGGCAGAAAAATGAGCAAATCCCTAAAAAACTATGTGGCAACCCCGGAGGTTCTAGACAAGTATGGAGCTGACGCCGCTAGACAATGGGCAGCAGCCGGTGGAGCAACAGGCTCAGATATTCCATTCCGATGGCCAGACGTGGAGTACGGGAGGCGCTTCCTTACAAAGCTTTGGAACGCCGCCCGCTTCGTAGGTAGCCAACTAGCTGACTACAAGCCAGGCGACAGCGATTATGAGCTTCAATTGTTGGATAAGTGGATTTTAAGCAAGGCTGAAAGGCTGACGCAGCGGGTTACAGAGGCTCTGGAAAAATGTCAGTTCAACATAGCCATCGAAGAAACACGCAACTTTACATGGCATGTTTTCTGCGACCAATACATCGAGGCTGTCAAAGACCGATTGTATAAACCGGAACTATATGGCGAGGCTAAAAGAAAGGCCGCCCAATATACGCTTTACACTGTTTTATACCGCATACTTCAGTTGCTGGCGCCCATAACACCCCACATAACAGAGGAAATCTACCAGCACATGTACGCTGAACAAATAGGCATAAAAAGCATACACAAAACCTCATGGCCCCAAGCAGACGCGGGTAAAATTGACGAGAAGGCCGAAAAAGAGGGCGATTTGCTAATAACTCTAATAACAGAAATTAGAAGAGATAAGGCTGAAAAACGTAAGCCCCTCAATGCACCTATAAAGCTGGTTAAAATCTACGCTGGGAACAACGATTACGCGAGAATCCTAGAAGAGAACAGGGAAGATATCACCGGCACATGCAAAATCGGAAGGCTAGAGATTTTGCCCGAAAAAGGTGAGGGTAGACAAGTGCCTCAATATCCAGAATTAAACTTCACAAGCGAATATGACTAAAACACGCGCATCGGTGTCAATTTTGCTGTTGGTGGCGAACTGCAAAATTGATAGCTCCCTCTAGTTTTTCGGCAGAATTGCTTTAAGTTCACTTATGAGTTTGTCTATTTCTTCTTCTGTGTTATAGAAGTGGGGTGAAACCCTTATTCCGTTGGTTCTTGCAGATACAACGATACCCATACGCCTCAATTGCTCAACAACCTCTTTCGGCTTGCCAACTTTAAAATTGACTATGCCAGAGCGGTGCTGTGGTTCTTCTGGTGTTTGAAGTTTCAAGCCTAAAGCTTTAACAACCTCTATTAAATGGTCTGTAAGCCTTAAAACACGCTCTTCAATGTTTTCAATTCCAAAGCCCAAGAGCATTTTTATGGCTTCAGCCGCGCCCACAAAACTTAAGAAGCTTGGTGTTCCCACCTCGAAGCGGCTTGCGGTTTCTGAAAGCCTCAAACTCCAAATGTCCCAAAAATCCACAGTTTCGAAGATTTCTTGTTTAACGCTTGCCCATCCAATGTAGGGCGGCTCAAAATTTTCTATGAGGTCTTCCCGCACGTAAAGGTATGCGGCTCCCGGCGGGCTTAAAAGCCACTTGTAACAAGCCGTTGTTAGAAAGTCTATGCCTTCGCGTTTAACATCTATTGGAATTACGCCAGCTGATTGTATGGCATCAACAATCAGGTATGCGCCATGCTCACGGGCTATTTGGCTTAAAGCCTTCAAATCATTTCTGAAGCCATTAACATATTCAACGTGGCTTACCGCAACAGCAACAGTCTCATCATCCACGGCTTTCTCAAAATCCTCAAGTGGAATCTTTCCGTTGACATTCTTAACATAGTGAACTTTAACGCCCAAGCTTCCCTTAAGCCATGGATAAACCACCGAGGGATACTCCAAATCCGTAGTCACAACCTTTGAGCCCGGCGGATATTCTAGCACATTTGCAGCTATATTCAAACCAACAGATGTGTTCTCGACAAGGGCTATTTCTTCCGGTTTTGCGCCTATAAGCCTTGCAAACAAAGCCTTTCCACAGTCATCCCACTCCGAGCTGGAAACGCTCCCAAACTCTGAGAAATCTTCCACACACTTTTTAACCGCGTCGGCAACGGGCTTTGGAAGCGGCGACTGGGCAGCATGATTCAAGAAAACCTTGTTCTTGACGACGGGAAAAAGCTCACGAACCTCATCAATATTTTCCATCTCTTATACCTTCATTTGCTTAGAATTAAGAGAC
>JAVZLS010000040.1:0-3271 GCA_038883715.1 Bathyarchaeia archaeon | reverse complement strand
CACGCCCAGAACACGGCAAACGCAGCGGAATATAATCCCTTATGCCTAAGCCCTGCCCAGCCAGAATTTCTTCAACTTCCCTTGTTGAAGGGGAGTTTCCACGACACATGAGCACAAGTGTTTCAGCTCCAGTTCTTTTCTGTTCTTTCTCAACGTAGCCCACCAAGCTTTCATAATCATAGTAAACTATTTCTATGGCGAAAACAGGGCATGCGCTATAACATATGCCACAAACTTGACACTTCTGGATGTCTATCTCCACCTTGCCAGTTTCAGCATCCCGCTTTATGGCTTCGTAGGGGCATATAGAATAACATATGGAACAGCGGCTACAGTAATCTTGGTTTATGCTAACAACAACAGTTTGTTCTCCGCTCATTCCACCATATCTCCAAACTCGCTGCTTTCTAAACGCCATCGGCGCTAGAAGTTTTGAATGAAAGACCATAGAATAATATAATATTTTTGGAGCAAAATTGGCGCATTATTGCTTGAAATAGTAGGGTCTGCGAATAAAACCATAAGCCTCTAGGGCAGCAGTTATTCCCTGCCCCACGGCAGTCCCAACCTGCTTTACTGGATGATTGGTAACATCGCCAGCCGCATAAATCCCAGGAAGGTTAGTTCTTTGACGAGAATCAACAACTATGTAGCCATGCTCGTCCACAGCCACACCGGCTTCCCTGGCGAGTTGGCTGTTAGGCTTTTCGCCAACCTGAACAAAAATTCCATCCACTGGGAGTTCTGTGACAGTGCCTGTTTTGGCGTTAAAGAGCACAGCCTTGTTGACGAGCTTTTCGCCCTTAATCTCCCTCAATTCAGTGTTCCAAAAAACCTCAACATTAGGCTTTCCCAACAAAGCCCTAACACGCGCCTCCTCAGCCCTAAAAGCGTCCCTTCTATGCACAACCTTAACCTCCGAGGCTAAATCAGCCAGATAGAGGGCTGTAGCCACAGCAGAGTTGCCACCGCCAACCACTAGAACCCGTTTACCTTTGAAGAGTGGTCCATCGCAAATGGCACAATAGCTTACTCCTCTGCCCCGAAATTCCTTTTCGCCTGGAACGCCAAGCTCGCTGTAGCTTGTGCCAGAAGCAACTATAACAGCCTTAGCCCTATAGGAGGTTTTAACGGTTTCAACAATTTTCTCCTCGCCCCTCAAGTTTAGCCTTGTAACCTTTTCAAACTCTCGGATTTCTGCGCCGAGCCTTTTACACTGTGCCACGATTTTCTGTATAAGCTCAAGCCCGCTTATCCGCTCGAAACCAGGATAGTTCTCGATTATTGGGGCGTCAGCGGCTGTTCCACCAGCAATCTTCTCTTCAAGAATTAACGTTTTTAATCCGCTTCTGACGGCGTAAATTCCAGCCGTTAAGCCAGCGGCTCCAGCGCCGATAATTATTATTTCCCAGTCTTCCATTCCAAACAACCTTAACATGTTATGTGAATGCCTATTTTAATTGTTTTTTAACCGTTAGTCTTCTTCAAGGTCCATGTCAAGCTCAGCGATTTCAAGCTCGTAGCATTCCGGGCAAAGCCCATCATAGGTCTCAAATTCCTCTCGCGTTATTTCTCTGCCACAAAGCAGGCAATGGTAGGTTTCTTCTTCCTCATCTTCCTCCATTCATAAGCCTCAAAACTCTATATGCACACATTTGTTTTATAAGGCGAGCGCCAAAAGCTCAGCCACATCCATAACTTGGATTTTACCCTCATTACCAGTTGTTTTTACAGCGTCTTCCATTGTAAGCATGCAAAAGGGACAAGCCACAGTCAAGATTTCCGCGCCGACATCAACAGCCTCCTTAACGCGGACCTCAGCCAAGCGCGGTCCTGGAATGTCAACCCACATTCTTCCCCCGCCTCCTTCACAGCATAGGCTTCTGCTTCTTGAACGGTCAAACTCCAAAAGCGTAACGCCTTTTATGTTTTCTATAACTTTGCGGGGTTCATCGTAAATGTTGTTTTGTTTGCCAAGATAGCATGGGTCATGATAAATCACTTTTTTAGCTACTTCTTTTGATGGATTTAGCTTTCCAGTTTCAATAAGTCTTGCCAAAAGCTGTGTGTGGTGCTGGGGCTCAAAGCTCGTCTGATTATACTTGTTCTTAAAGGCGTGAAAACCATGGGGGCAGCTTGTAACCAGTTGCTTAACACCATACTTGCCAAATACTTTCATGTTTTCCTCGACTAGGAATTCGAAAAGCCCCTTCTCACCCATGCCGTAGACTTCGCTCCCGCAACAGTTTTCCTCCTCGCCCAAAACTCCGAAGTTAAGTCCAGCAGCCTCAAAACATTTTATAAGGCTTCTTGCGACACTTTGCACCCGCGGGTCGTAGGCTGGTGTGCACCCAACATAATATAGGATTTCAGCCCCTTGTGACACGTGCTTAACATTTAAGCCTTGACTCCATTCGGTGCGTTTTCCACGAATCCTCCCCCACGGGTTACCGTTTTTGAATATGCTTTCTAGGGCATCCCTTATGGTTGGGGCTATCTGACCCTCTTCAACAGCGATACTTCTAATGTCTATTAGAAACTCGTAGGGATTCAAGTCTTTAGGGCAGCGGACACCACAAGTTGAGCATGTCGTGCAGCTCCACAACTCGTTGGGCGGATGTATCACCAACCTTCCTAAAGCTGAAACTTCGCGCATATACCGCCTAATGTTAAGGTTTGCCTTTTTGGCGACTGGACAGCTTCCAGTACACATGCCACATTGAATGCACTCCAAAAGTTTATGCTTCTGTACAAGCTCTTGAGGGTTCATTCCATGTCACTTTGCTGAAAGTTGAAGGATAAGATTTTAAAAGCATTTTCCCTTTTAAGGGTTTAAACAATCATACAATTTGGAGAAATCAACCAATGTCGGAGGAAAAGAAAGAGCAAGCGAAACCCCGCATAGGAATTTTTGTATGCGAATGTGGCGGCAACATCGGGGACGTTGTTGACGTAAAGGCTGTTGTTGAAGCTATCAAAAACTGGGAAGATGTCGCGGTAGCCAAATATCATAAGTATTTGTGTTCAAAGCCAGCCCAGGAAATGATCGCCGAAGCCATAAAAAAGGAAAACCTTGACAGAGTTGTGGTGGCTTCATGCACACCTAGAATGCATCTCGCCACATTCCAAAGCGTTTTGGAAAGGGCTGGACTAAACCCCTACATGCTTGAATTCGTTAACATAAGAGAGCAAGACTCATGGGTTCATGGGCCGAAACCAAATCCCGAAGCAACGAGAAAGGCCATAAGCCTAATTAGGGGAGGTTATGAGC
>JAVZLS010000039.1:0-3528 GCA_038883715.1 Bathyarchaeia archaeon | reverse complement strand
TAGCGCCAATAATCAGCTGGGAAAAGCTCCAAGGCTTCGTCAATCCATATGCCTATCCTAAGGCTTTTTGAGGCTTTTTCGCCCTTAAACTGGAGGAATTCTGTGGCGGAAACGTTCCATGGCAGATTATAATCTTCATGGGAAGCCATCAGTAGTGCTGGAAAAATTATTGTGTGGAAGGGGATATTGTCCTTCCCAATGAAGTAGAGCGTCTTCGCATTTTTGTCGAACCAATAGTCTTTCCAGCCTTCGGGTTTTCCA
The DNA here is from genome assembly GCA_038883715.1 of Bathyarchaeia archaeon. GTDB lineage: Archaea > Thermoproteota > Bathyarchaeia > Bathyarchaeales > Bathycorpusculaceae > JAGTQI01. Next base: position 3,267 of record JAVZLS010000039.1, on the reverse strand, counting down.
CGGTTTTTGAAATACTCTATTGTGGCTGAAACATAGCCTAAAACGGCTTCAACCCAAACATAAATGGTCTTTCCCTCAGCCTCTGGAAATGGTGCCGGAATCCCCCAGCTAACATCCCTTGTGACGGCTCTGGGCTTTAATCCTTCCTTTATCAGGTTTAGGCTGAAGTTTTTGGCGTTTGTTGGCAACTGCCTATTTTCACTTATGTATTTGGCTAGTTTTTCCGAGAACTTTCCAAGGTCAAAGTACCAATGCTTTGTGGCTTTAATGACGGGTTTGCCCTTGCAGATCACACAATACGGCTCGATGAGAGCTGTTGGCTCAAGGAGTCTTCCGCAGTTGTCGCATTGGTCTCCGCGGGCTGGTTCATGCCCACAGTAGGGGCATTTTCCCTCAACAAAGCGGTCTGGAAGAAAACGCTTACATTTTTCGCAGTAAAGCATCTCGGTTTCCTTCGTGAATATGTAGCCGTTCCTGTAAATCTTCATCAAATGTTGTTGGACAAACTCCTTGTGCACCGGGCTTTCGGTCCGCGTGTAATTGTCGAAGGATATTCCCCACCTTTTGAAAAGCTCCACAACCCTAGCGTGATTTTTATCTGTCAGCTCTTTTGGTTTTACACCAAGCCTTATGGCTTCAACCTCAATGGGGGTTCCATGCTCATCGGAACCGCTCACCATGACAACATCTTCGCCCTTAAGCCTATAATAGCGAGCGACAACATCCGCTGAAAGAACGGAACCCACCAAGTTGCCAATGTGCGGCGTCACATTTATGTAGGGCCAAGCCGAGGTAACCAAAACCTTTCCGAGCGCCACGCACCTCCAACATCAAACTGCTATAAAGTAGAGTAGGGGTTCATGCTTAAAAATTAAATGGAAAAACAGGGGTTTAGGGCTATTTTGATTTTTCTTCCTTCTCTTCCTCTTCAACCCATATGGCTCTGGGTCTTCGTGTAGAGAAGAATATTATCGCCGCAATTATAATGGTGCAGACGATCATCAACACCACTTGTACGGTAATCAAAGTCAACAGTTTGTCCCAGTCATAAATTGCTACGTCATAAGGCGGTGGGCTTACCACATAAATTCTTGGCACAGCATTCTCTTGTGGGGAATAACGGTATGGCAATTCATTGACGTATGCTGTTATTACGATTTCTTGTGGTTCAAGCATACAGGCCGTTACTCTCCCATCAAAGGGCACAGTGAATTCTTTTGTATAGTTTTTAGCTTCGCCTCTCATCAGTTGAGCATTAACTATTATCGTATCGTTTCCTTCCCATTTTTCGCCAGTATACGCAAACCAAGGATACTTTATGGTTATGTTATATAATATTAGGTCCTTATCCGTCCTATCGTTGCGAACCACTATTGTTAGCGTGCCACTTTCACCTGGTTTATAGCTTGTTTTGTCAGTCCATGCGTATATGTTGACTCTCCCTTGAAGTTGCGCATAAATCGGACGCTGATAAAACGCCGCCAGCGCTATCGCAACAATGACAGACACTATTAACAAACACTTCGTCTTTTCCATTTTGCTCACCAACCTTTATGACGTTTAAAGTTTACTTTATTTAAAACTTCTTGTTTCTCTCTCTTGACAAACAGCTTTTTGCAATAACCTTATAATGATTTTTGCCGTGGCGTCTGTTCTCAAGCCTTTAGGCTCAAAGTGTGTAAATGAGGCTTTAAAACCATCTCTTTTTAGGTTCTCAAAAACTGTTTTAATTGAAGTTGTTGGCAGGTTTAACTTGTCGCATATCTTGTCAATTACATAATAGGTGATAGGGGCTTCCAACTCATTCCTCATCAAGGTTAAAATTTTACGAATTCTATTCCCATTTTTTAGCTGCCTATGTTCTGCCTCAATTTGAATCCCCCTCAAAAAGTCTTTATCAGCTATCTTTTCAAGCCATAATGGTCCAGCGTAATCCATTATAAATTCGCATTCTGGACATCTTAGGCTAAAGTCTTCGCTGAAAGGATTTTTTGAGGCTTCCCTGTGGAAGCAATTGAAGCAGTGGAGGATGTATCCCATGTTTTGGAGGCTTTTGTCGGCGTTTTTTGCGCCGTGAATTAGGACTGCGTAAACGCGTATGTAGTGGTCTGTGCTGTGGCTGAAAAGCACTTTTATGCCCATCTCATGTTTTGCTGCTGTTGTGGCTAAGCAGCCTATCAATAGCCTAACAGCCAGCTCGTGGCAGTATTCCGTTCTGAGGGGTTTCCCGCCGTATTTCCGTAGGCAGGCTTTTGGGTGTACTCCGCATAGGGGCGCCATGTCTGTGGCTGTTAAAGCCAGTAAACCGCCGTCTCGGGTGGCGCGTATGGCGGAATCCAAGAAGGGCACAGGAGAACCGAAGGGATCTATGTCTATGACGTCGAAGCGTTTTCTTGGCGCGGCATAACGAGCTAATAGAAGATTAGCATCCTCATTTTTAACGGTCACAATTTTCTCCAGTCTGTTCATTTTTACGTTATATTTTGCAAGCTGGTAAGCCTTCTCGTTAATGTCGTTAATCACAACTTTTTTGACGCCATCCACTTCTTTTGCGAATCTTATGCCCCTTATGCCACATCCCGCCAGTGGTTCGCAAATGGAAATTTCATGTTTCACCATTTTTTGGTAGGCTTGAACAGCTAGAACAGCCAAGTCTCGGTTTAGCTCCATGACCGGATTGTAGAAGACTGGAGCCTTTGAAGGCGCATACTCGCTCGGCTTTTCAATAAAGGCTGAAAGCTTCGGCACAAGCGCCTTAACTTCGCCTTCTTGGACGATTTCTGTTGGAAAATCTATTTTCGGCTTTCCACAGCTCATTTCTAACTGGATAAACCTAACAGCCCATATTAGACTTCTGGTTTATGCTGGCGCCCAAAACGTTTTAGCTGTGAATGGATGTTATGATGAATAAACGGCAAGGTGAGGTTGATTGAAGGCGTTTATATCCGTTGATTTGGAAGGCATGCCCTACATTGTCACGCCAAGCCACTTGGGTTTAAAGGGAACATTATATGAAGAGGCTAGGAAAATAGCCACGAAGGTTACCCTTATAGTTGCCGATGAGCTGCACAAAAATGGCTTCGAAGAAATTGTTGTAGCAGACAGCCATGGTCCAATGGTTAACCTCCATGTGGAAGACTTGCCGGAATACATGGAGATTGTTAGGGGTTTTCCCCGCCCGTTAAGCATGGTTGCCGGCGTTGAAGAATGCGACGCCGCTGTTTTTCTTGGGTATCACGCCAAGTTTGGAACAGCGAAATCCTCCTT
>JAVZLS010000038.1:0-3817 GCA_038883715.1 Bathyarchaeia archaeon | reverse complement strand
TTAAATGTTGAACTGCCCACATGTTATCCAAGAAATGTGTTTGAACTATTAAGCCACACTAGAAAAGTCGTTGTTGACTATTTGAAGAACATGCCGAAGGAAAAAATGCGAGGAGTTTTCCAACCCGAAACGGACAAAAGCCCGATGTGCAATCTCTGGACCGCCAGAAAGGTTTTGAGGAGACTTGTGGACCATGAAAGGTTGCATACGCGTTACATAGCCAAAGTGCTGCAGACCTATAGCGAACTGGGAAAGGTTTATTGAGCTGTTCCGAAGTATTCTAATAAGCCTTATAGTTGGGATGCTGGCAACATGAGTTTGCAATCTTCAAAAAGGAACAGTGGACAACTGGTTCTGCCTGGCGAACCCTTAGGCGTTATTGAAGAGTTTGTTCCAGACGCTGGTACATATGTTAAGGACGGGGTCATATACTCGAAGATTGTTGGGCGTTCCCTTCTGGATCTTCTCAACAAGCGGGTTTCAGTCTTCCCATTAGTTCATGGAGCCCGCGTTCCAAAGGTTGGAAGCATCGTTATAGGGCAAGTTTCCAATGTCCAGACGCAAATAGCCACAGTCCGCATTTTCAAAATTGGAAAGAAGCTTCTTTCAGGATTTTTCACCGGTCTACTTCATGTTTCTGACGTACACCTAAGGTTTGTTGAGTCCATGTTTGACATCTGCAAGCCAGGCGACATACTCCGCGCAAAAGTAATAAGCGAAAAGAACAGGGCTTATCATCTAACAACTAAGGACAAAAGCTTAGGCGTTGTTTATGCATTTTGTTCTCAATGCGGCGAAGTGCTGGAGCTTAAAGGCCGAGGTTTGCAGTGTCCAAGATGCGGGAAAATTGAAAAGCGCAAAACAGCTTTAGACTATGGTAGAGGAATAATCTGAAATGGTTGGTGGAAAAATGAAGATTAGCGTTCTAAAGAGAACGGAAAACGAGCTTAAAATTGAGGTTGAAGGGGCTGGTCACACCATATGTAACCTCCTCCAAAAAAGGCTTTTAGAAGATGAAAATGTGGAGTTGGCTGGCTACGATATTCCACATCCCCTCACACCAGTCCCGGTCATTTATATTCGGACAAAGGGCAAAGTTAAACCCGAGGAGGCTCTACTAAAAGCGTTAGAAAAAGCCCGTGAAATGAACGAGGAGTTTAGCAAAGCCCTCCAAAAAGCCCTTAAAAAGTGACTCTATCCCTTATCGTCGATAATAGTTGGGTGAAGCCGTCCACAGAATTTTCTGACTTATGTAGTATTGATACACACTCGTCCAGTGGCATGAGTCCGTAAAGCCAGGCATAAACTATGAGGGCTTCAGCGGCATCAGCCAACATGTGGCTTGAAACTCTTGAAGGCACATGTTCCCTCAAGCCAGCTTTTTTGAAAGCTTCGGCAAGCACTGTCCCCTTGACTTTTGCCCCGGAAGGCTGACCCTTTTTCATGGATATTGCCAATGAATAGGCAAAGTTTATGTACGCGTCGCCTAAAGCCGCCAACCTATGGTCCATGAGCACCTCTGTCAAGCTTCTGTAAGGCTTTGTTAGGAGGAATGGTTTATCGTGTTTCTTCATTTTTGAGCCCTAAAGTTTTCTTTCTTCAGCCCCAATTTATATTAAGTACGATTTCCTAATGTATGTTCGTTTTGGTGTAGGGCATGATTGAGGAAAAGCACGGTGGTACAGCTCGCATCGAATTTTCAGTTGAGGCCTTACTTGAGTATCTTTCTGGCTTATATGGATCTGACGTTGAAGTCTGTGGTGTATGGAGGCTTGGAGAAGAGCAAGCTCGGGGCGTAAAAGATTTGAAGGGTTTTGGCTATGGTGTGCCATATGTCATTGAGTTTAGGGTTAAGAACGAGGTTCGACGTGTTGTATTAGAAACAATGCGCCCCGAGGGTTTTGGACACGATTATCTATCAGACCGTGCCCAAATCCTTTTGTGGCAGCACTCAGTTTTTAACAAACTTCCAAGGCATGTGCGCTCAATTGACGTTGGTGCTTTTACCACTGATGGCAAGGGAATGCGATCCCTTGGGAATTGTGGCGAGTTTTTCCTCTTAACAGAGTATGTTGAAGGTGCCCTCTACCATTTTGACTTGGATCGTATAAAGGATAAGGGCGAAATGACCGATTTGGACGAGAAGCGTTGTTTAGCCCTTTCAGATTACTTAGTTGGCATCCACAGTGTAAAGCGTGATGCTCCATGGCTTTATGTGAGGAGAGCACGTGAGCTTATTGGGCATGGCGAGTGCATAATGGGATTGCTTGATAGTTACCCGCCGCAACTGGATTTTGTACAAGAAAACGAGCTGATAGACATTGAAAGAAACTGTGTTGTTTGGCGTTGGCGCCTCAAGAGGAAAGCCCATAGACTCAGTCAAGTTCACGGCGACTTCCATCCATGGAACATCATGTTTCGTGAGGGCACAGACTTCACAGTTCTCGACCGCAGCAGAGGCGAGTGGGGTGAACCAGCAGACGATGTTGCAGCTATGACAATAAACTACATATTCTACTCGTTGCAAAAGTATGGCGAACTGGCTGGTGTTTTCGATCGGTTGTTTAGGCTTTTCTGGGAAAACTATCTGCGGAAGACTGAGGACTGGGAAATTTTGGAGGTTGTTCAACCCTTCTATGCTTGGCGGGGTTTAGTGGTGGCTTCGCCGATATGGTATCCAAACTTAAGCCTTAATGTTCGAAGAAAATTGATAAACTTTGTGCGTAACGTGCTGCAATATGAAAAATTTGACTTAGACGCTGTAAACTCTTATCTGCAGTCCAGTTGAGCCTTTTAGCCTCTGCTAAAGGCTAAATAGTTCTAAACGCCTTAAAGCTTTGCAACAAGGCGTGGGTGCACTATTTGAGTGAGGGTTCAAGAATGGAACTGCGCGCGATGCTTAAGCAAATGGGATACTCTGAAAAAGCTATTGACGAAATTTTGAAATGGTATGAAAGTAGTGGTTTGCAGGCGGAAGGGCTTGGTGAAAGGAGTTTACGTTCTGGCAATATCAGTCAGCAAAAACATAAACGTTAAGGTTTGTTCGCGAAAGAATTTTTTCTTAGAAAAGGGCTTTTACGCCTATGCGGGTTCTGCTCAAAAAAGCCTCGAAAAACGTCTTATAAGGCACTTTAGTAAGACAAGTAAAAAGCGCTTTTGGCACATAGACCATCTCCTCGCCATAAACGGCGTAAGTGTTGTAAAGGCTTTTTACAAGGAGGCTACAAAACAAGAAGAGTGCAGAACTGCGCAAAGCCTTGGCGGTATTGCTTTTCCAATTGATGGATTTGGCTGTTCTGATTGTAAGTGTAGAAGTCACCTTTTCAGTTTTAAAAGCCTAAGCCTTTTGGAGGATGAGTGCCTAAAATTGGGTTTTAAGCCCTTCACCTTACCTTGCCAGTGAATCGCCATATTGGGAGACATCTGTTTTTTGGAGAATTTCCCTCCTCTTAACAACTTCTTCAAAGCTCATGTAGTCTCCGCCGACGATCTTCAGTTTAGCTTCAACCTTCTTATTTTTGACTTCTATAACGTTGTAGGAGTTGAGGAAGAAACCCCTTAGCCTTTCGCATGAGACGCTTCCAGCGTGAACCACCTGCATGTCTTCTATCCGCCACCTCCACGGTCTGTGACGGTGCCCGCACAAGACTAAATCCGCCCTAGCCTTCACAAGACTTCTAAGGACGTCTCCAGCATCCACTATTGTGATTTGGTCTGCACCTGTGTCTGGAACTGGGATTATGTGGTGGTGTATTGCCACAATTTTCACTCGGTCCTTATAATTTTCTAGGGTGTTCTCTAACCAAAGGTTTTGCCT
>JAVZLS010000037.1:0-4248 GCA_038883715.1 Bathyarchaeia archaeon | reverse complement strand
AAGCCAACAGCATCCGTCCCAGTTGTTATAACCTTATCCGCAATTTTATTCATGCCCGAAATTTCGGCATCCTCCATGGTTGCATCGTTTATGACTGGTCCGCCCTTAACAGCTACAATGACCGTTAATCCCATGTTTTTAAGCTGTTCAACAACCAGTGTATCAAAAACTATTTCGCCGGCATTATCCGTCAAATAAAGAACTGTGCTGGAATTTTTTGCCGCTTCATAAATTTTGCTAATATCGTCGATAACCAAGTCTTTTCCAGCATCCCTTAGGCTTTTCCTTAAACCCCTAAATGTGAACTTGTGCCCTGGAATGTCAAACTCCATGGTGTTGCCAACCATGGCGCAGAGGCAAGCCCTCTTAAACCTATCCTGCAGCGTGTAGCCCTCCTCCACAAGCTTCTTGGCATATGGCAAAAGCTTCAAGGCGTTTTCATTGCATAGCCGCTTGTTTCTCTTGTATGGGTCGCTGTTTCCAGTAACCCTTTTGATTAGGCGATCCCTTTTCGTTCCCAAGTCGGCTGGGACGGCAGAGGGCTTAAACTCCTTACTTAACATGTGGAGAAGCTCCATCATAGCTCTGAACCGCAAGGCTGGGTTGGTTGTTGCCTCTTTGATTTCAGCTGCCCCTCTGCTGATTATGCACGCTGCACATTCGGCTTCAACCTTCAAAGGGCTGGTCTCCTAAACCCTTGCTTTTTCAGCAAATTCCAGCAAAACCCTATATTGTTCTTTTGCCTTCACAACGGCACTTGCCACCAACACGCCTTGAGTTCCAAGCCTTAAGGCTGCAGTCACGTCTTCACCGTGACTTATGCCAGCGCCACATAAAATCACAACTTTCGAATTTACCCTCCTAACCAGCTCAACAGTGGCTTTAACAATCTCGGGCTCAGCCTTCGAAACAGGTATGCCTGTTCCAATAAGCTCTGGAGGCTCAACAGCCACCACGTCCGGATTTAGGGCTGCCACAGCAGCACTTATGCTCTGGTTGTTGGCGCAGACAACCGAAACAAGCCCAACATTCCTGGCCATTTTTATGGCAGTATCAATTTCAAAAAGCCTAAGCTGTCTTTCAGAATGGTTAAGAATTGTTCCAACCGCTCCAGCTTCTTTTACGGCTTCGGCCGACACATGCCCGGTATAGCTTCCAGGCTCTACAGGGTCAATGTGCTGGGCGAAGACTGGAATTTCCGTAGCTTCTGCAACAGCGGCTATATCCGTAAACTGGGGAGCCACACATATTTGGACGCCGGTTTCGCGGCTGGCTCTTTCGGCTTTTTTTGCAAGCTCAACAGCCTTCTTGCCGGTTGCCTCCAAATAAGTTTTGAAATTAACCAGAATCAAAGGAGTTTTGAGTTTTAAGGGCAAAGCCTATTCACCAACAATGCTGGTTTTAGATGCAATGGCCTAATATCCTTTTAGATGAGAGGCATAGAAAAAGGGCGAGGTTTAGACGCTAGTTCTTTTTCCGGGAACGAAGACAGCCGCAGCGATAACCGTTGTCCATAAGCCGTTTTTGTCGCCCGTAGCCGACTGTGTTATATTGGTGGTTTTGATGATGAGTCCGCTTGCCCTGAACTGTTGTTTCCGCTCATCCCAAGCCGTCTGGGGGTCGAAGGGAATTCCCATAGTTGTTGCCAACATAGTCGCAGCCAAATCCTCAGCATAGTCCCCCGCCACCTCGTCTGTCTGCCCAAAGGAATGGTGCTCCGACAAATAACCATAATTATTCTTGCCGGATGGAATTGCCACACCTATTGAAGCGGCGATAAGCCTATGTGGCTCGTTTGTCTGGTTTCTAGCCAAAACGACGAAGGTTATTTCGCCTGGTCTAAGCATTTTCAGTCCTTTCTCTTTTGGGATGAGCTTGCAGCCGGGCGGTATTATGCTTGAAACGTTCACTATGTTGCAATGCTGAATTCCCGCATTCCGCAATGCCAACTCGAAGGATTGAAGCTGCTCCTTATGTTTTCCGACACCCTTTGTTAGAAAGAAGTATTTTGGAATCATTTCACTTTTCGCTGTAAAATACGAGAATCAGCTTAAAAGTTTTGTGTTTCAAAAAGCCGAACGCAAATTTTGAAGGGAAAAACATAACAGAGGTTTAAGCGTATCTTTTCACTAGGTTTTGAGGGTTGTCAGCCTACAGAAGTGTATTCAAGGACGAGACGAAGCTTGACATAAACTATGTTCCAAGCAGACTCCCTCACAGAGAGGCTGAAATGCGACTGCTCGCAGAATTTTTCAGCTTTGCGCTGTCTGCCCCGGGAAAAATGGCTCAAAGAGTTCTAATAGTGGGGGATGTTGGAACAGGAAAAACAGCCCTTTCCCAAAGGTTTGGGGCAGACGTAACCCAGCAAGCCAAACAGAAGGAAATAAATCTCAGCTATATTCATGTGAATTGCCGCCAGTATCGCGGAAGCCTATTCCTCATACTTCACCATGCAGTTTCATTTTTCCACCCAACATTCCCAAAACGCGGTTTTTCAGCAGAGGAGCTCCTCAATATTTTCTTACAAGTCTTGGATGAACAGAACGCCTACGCCATTCTAACCCTTGACGAGTTTGAAAGCCTAATTGAGAGGGAAGGAGCCGAACCAGTTTACAAGCTCACACGCCTGCAAGAGGCAAGAATTGACAAGCCACAGAGAGTTTCCCTTATATGCATATTGAAAAGCCTAAGGGCTATTGAGGGGCTTGACCCCAGCACCAGAAGCACGTTGCAGTCGAACATAATACACCTTGAACCTTACAGCTGTGAGCAGCTTATAGACATTATAAACGATAGGGTTCAACTTGCCTTCAAACCCCTAACTGTTCAAGAAGAAACTGTAAATCTCATTGCTGAACTTGCCTACTCAGAAGGTGGAAACGCCCGCTTCGCCATAGAGCTCTTATGGAGGGCTGGGAAATATGCTGACGCTGAAGATTTAGGCACAGTGACGCCAGAATGTGTCAGAAAGGCTGTTTCAAGCATATACGCGGTTGCGAAGAAAAGCGACCTTGCCGCATTAAGCCTACACGAGAAGCTCTTTCTGCTAGGCGTAGCGCGTTTCTTTAAAGAAAACTGTGATAGGGCTTATGCCTCCCTAACAGAGGTGGAGCGGGCATACGCCGTTGTATGCGAAGAGTTTGACGTGCAACCCCATACCCACACGCAATTGTGGAAGTACTTGCAAATGCTTTCAGCCATAGGCATAATTAGAAAAAGCGTCTCATCCGCTGGTCAGCGAGGTAGAACCACACTTATATGTCTACCGGGGATTCCAGCACAAGAACTGGAGAGGGAGCTAATCACTCTTTTGGGAAGGGAAATTGAGGGCAAGTGATGCAATAAATACATATGCCTCTTCACGCTTTTATCATCTTGATTGTTAGGCGGTATGTGCGATGACGGCAAACTGTCCCCTATGCGAGCTAGACCTCAAAAAAGAGAAAGTCTTCTACGAGGATGACTCCTTCATTGTTCTGCGAACCAAGAATCTTAAGGGGCACAGGGAGAGAATTATGATAATTTATAAGCGGCACCAGCACACCATACCGTACAAGGCTTATGAACGAGCCCTAAACATAATATCTCAGATAGGGCGGGAAGTTTTCAAGTACACGCCAAAATTCGTGATTTTGGATAGCACCTTCGCCACAATAAACGACCACTGGCATCTAGTAGCTTCAGACCTAGACCCGAAAAGCGAAGACTTCGACCAAATACTGGCAACAAGATGGATTAAAGTCGTGGACAACATGTATCAAGACCAAACTTAAATAGGGATGTCGCCAAACTTTCACGCGACATGCAAATAGAAGAAGTTCTTGGAAACAAGCTCCGCTTAAAAATTCTAAAAACTTTAAACCAGATGGGAGAGCTGAATGTTTCGGAAATTGCCAGAAGAATAGGCGCAAATCACAAGACAACAATGGAACACTTGAAAATCCTTGAAGAAGAGGGTATTCTCCAACATAAAAGGTTTGGAAGAATTCGCTTATACCGCTTTGACATAAACTCTGCAAAGGCTAGGGCTATACAAGACCTAATCGAAAGTTGGGAGAAAACCGAAAAGATTGACAAGGCTTTTCAGAACCATTAAATAATGAGCTGGCTTTCTAAACTCTGAATGGAGCTGTGATTTGTGTGGCGATGGTTGACATAACCGGAAAGCCGAAAGTTTACCGTGAAGCAACAGCTACCGGAAGAATTAGGCTAAAACCAGAAACCATAAAATTGATAAAAAATGGAAAA
>JAVZLS010000036.1:0-5016 GCA_038883715.1 Bathyarchaeia archaeon | reverse complement strand
GCTTAATCCTGTTAAGGCGAAATATCCGCTACTCAACATTTATCTGTTAAGTCTTTTTGGCGGGTTCAGCCACATATTCCTAGACATGTTCACCCATCATGAAATGTTTTGGGTTTTATACCCGTTTACTTATGGAAATCCTTTTTATATTGAACGAGCATCGATAATTGTTAATGGTGTTGTAATCTTGTTAACCTTTTACTCTATTCGGTGCTGGTTGAATGTTAAAAAGCGGCTCTAATTTTACAAGTATTACATTTAGAGAAAAAGATGGATGTTGGCGGTGGCGGAGATGGGGGCGGTGGAAATTCCGCACGCGCCATTACTGGTTGTTTTCTTTTCCTCAAGAAAACAATGATGATTACCAGAGTAACCGCTACTATTATTGCAATTACCGCGCCTACTATCCATAATGGCATGCCAGCCTGCCATAAGTTTGTTTCAACAGCCTTAAGCGCGAATTCGATACCACCTGCGCTCATGTTCCACTCCAGCAGCACACCAGTTTCTTTATCCCAATAACAAGATTCCTGCATGCCGTAAGAGGAATAGCTTGCATACACAACCCTCCGACTCGCCCCCGCGTATGTTCTAGTAGCTTCACCTTGAATTTGTAATAGGTTCGGCACTCCAAATCCACTAACAGAGTCACCAACCATTGCATTTGCATAAATAATGAAGAATGAGAAAGCACCTGTTCCTGTTGAAACGTCCCAGCTTAAGGTTTGACCATAAGCAGGCATGTAAGGAATTGATACTCCGCTAGGTCCCATGGTTAAAAGGACTGTTACTGTGGTTCCCGAAACACTTTTAACTTCAATTTTTACCCAAGGATGCCCGCCAGCTACAACCATCGTCGTATACTCGTATTTTATCCAATCGCCAACTTTCACACCTACACGCCTTTGGGCAATTACTGTTTGAGTATTAAACGTCAGAGCATTCATCATTAACAACACTACAATCATGCCGAAAACCTGTTTACGCAAAACCCTTCCCCTTTTAATAAAAAGTGATAATATATAATATAAGACTTGCGAGAATCTGGAAAAATGAAATTTATGCATACTTGAAGTTGGTTTTATTTGTAATTTGTTTAGCAAGAATGCGAAATTCAAAAAGGTTATATTTGGCTTGGGCTATTTTGTTGTGTTTGCGGGTGCGCTGTGATGAAAGGTGACCGCCAAATTCCAAGCTAGTTTTGAAAAAACTTTGAGCATGGACTACCGCCCGCTTGAAATTGAAAGAGAAATCCGCGAGTTCTGGGAGAAAAACCGCATAAAAGAAAAACTCATGGAGTACCGCGAGAAAAACAACGTGGGCGTTTCCGGATGGGTTGAGGGACCACCAACACTTAATGGCATACCCCACGTGGGACATGCCAGAGGACGTGTAATGAAGGACTTACGTTTTAGATGGAAGACTATGCAAGGCTATTTTATGCCTTTCTGGGCGGGTTGGGACTGCCAAGGCTTGCCAGTGGAGCTTGAAGTTGAAAAATTGTTAGGCGTTAAAAACAAACGTGAACTCCTGGAGCGTGTTGGCGAAGAACGCTTCATAGAAGAGTGCAAGAAAACCATAATGCGTTATCATAAAGAGTGGGTTGAAGCTGACCGAAAACTCGGCATATTCATAGACCAAGAAAAAGCCTACTGGACCTATTTGGACAGCTACATAGAACGGGAGTGGCAGTACCTCAAGCGAGCTTGGGAACAAGGCTTGCTTGAAGAGGGCTATTATGTTGTTGCCTACTGCCCCGGATGCCAAACAAGCCTAAGCAGCGCCGAGGTTGGCTACGAAGGCTCATACGTTGAGGTTGAGGACCCGTCCCTTTACTTCAAGTTTAGGGTGGCGGGAAGCCAAAACGAGCACTTCCTAATATGGACGACCATGCCCTTCACGGTGGTCACAGACCTGATGCTGGCAGTCCACCCAGAAGCCGAGTATGCAAAAGTCCAGGTTGGCGATGAAAAGTGGATAATGGTGAGGCAGCGTGTTGAACCAGTAATGCAGGAGCTTGGCATAAAAGAATATGCAATAACCGAAACTGTTTCGGGCAAAAGCCTTGAAGGCGTGAAGTACGATTACCCGTTTAAGGATTTGATTCCCAAGCAGGCGGAGCTGGATAGCCATCCCCTTGTACATAGGGTTGTATGCGAAGACTTTGTAGACGTAAACACAGCAACTGGTGTTGTGCACCTCTCACCTGGAAACGGTGAGGAAGACTTTTTTGCAGCACAAAAACGTGGAGTCCCAGTTTTCGCCCCCTTCGACGACGAGGTTAAGTTTACCAAAGAGGCTGGAGCCTTCAGCGGAGTTTTTGCAAGAGATGCAGACGCCATGGTTGTTGAGGAACTCCGCAAAAGAGGCTTGCTTGTCGAGGTTAAGACGATAAGGCATGAGTATCCAACTTGTTGGCGCTCCCACCACAAGCTGGTTTGGCTCGCAAGAAGGGAATACTTCCTAAGAACGGACAGGATAAACGATAAGGTTTTGGAGGCAGCGGAGAAAGTCGAATACTTCTTCGAAGCTCCGAAGAACCGCTTCCTATCCTTCTTGAAAGAGGGCAAACCATGGTGTATCTCAAGGGAACGTGTCTGGGGCGCCCCACTGCCCATATGGGTCTGCGAAAAATGTGGAGCAAAAACCTTAGTGGCAAGCAAGAAAGAACTGATTGAAAAAGCCATAGAAAAACCGCCGCCAAACTTTGAACTTCACAAGCCATGGATAGACCGTATAAAAATAAAATGTGAAAAATGCGGAGGCACAATGCACAGAGAACCCTATGTCCTAGACACTTGGCATAACAGCGGAGCCTCGCCATACGCAAGATTCACAGACGAAGAGTTTAGCAAATATATGCCAGTGGACTTCCTAACAGAGGGCATAGACCAAACAAGGGGCTGGGCAAACTCGCTTCTCCTAGAACACGTAATACTGACGGGAAGGGCCGAAGCCCCCTACAAGTCTTTCCTATTCCAAGGCTTAACACAAGACGCCAAAGGCAGAAAAATGAGCAAAAGCCTTGGAAACATAATCGAAGTGAACAAACTCTTAGAGAAGGCTTCGGCGGACGTCTGCCGGTTCTACCTCCTACGAAAATGTTCACCAATAGAGTTCATGAACTTCGACATAAACGAGATGAACCGCCGACCATACCAGGTTCTGGCAACCCTATACCACTTAAATAGATTTTTCCTGCAAAACGCCGAATACGACAACTTCAACCCGCAAAAGCATACACTTGAATGGGCAAAAACCAACAGCTTGCTCAAAAAGCCAGACCTGTGGCTATTATCAAAACTTCAGAAGGCAATAGGCGACTATACGGCGAGGCTGGAGAAATGCGAGTTTAACACGGCGCTTGCAGAGCTTGAAGAGTTTGTCGTTGAAATAGTGAGCCGCCTATACGTGCCAATGATAAGAAAAGAACTTTGGACAGACGACCCTGAAACCCTTAACCGTCGACTAGCTATATACGCAACCTTATGGCATGTTTTAAAAACAACATTGCTCCTCTTCAACCCAATAACGCCCTTCCTATGTGAAGCCCTATACCAGAAAATCTACAAACGCCTAGACCCAACACTGCCAGAATCAATAAACTTTGAAAAATGGCCAGAGCCGGATGAAAAGCTCCGCGACAAAGTATTAGAGGAGGAATTTGAAGCAATGCTTGAATGCGTTTCACTAGTTTATTCTGCACGCCAATCAGCCAAACTCAAGCGGAGATGGCCCCTAAGAAAAATGTTGGTGGTGGCGCCGGAAAAAGCCTGCAAAGCTCTCCAAAGCCTAAACGAGGTTCTCTTAGAACTTTCAAACGTAAAAGAAGCAAAATACGCAGAAAAACTTCCCGAAAAGGTAAAGGCTGAAATCAACGCGGGAAAATGGGTTGAAGCCTCTGAAAAGGGGATAAGCGTATACCTAGACATATACAGGGATGAGGCGCTTTTGGGCGAGGGCATCATGCGCGACATAGCTAGAAGAGTGCAATCCTTGAGAAAGGATTTAGGCTACATACCTACAGACATATTAAACAGCGTCCACATTGCCGGATTAGACGAAGAAAGCATGAGGCTTCTACAGTCATACTTGGGCGAGATGGCTGAACTTGTGAGGGCTAAAACAGTCCATCTGCACAGAGGCAGAGATGAAATTAAGGCGGAGTGGCACGAGTATTCATTGAATGAAAAGAAAATCTACATTGCAATTCTATAGTGGATCCAAGGAGCCAAGCATATGAAAAGTTTAGAAGAAGAAATTGTGGAAAAAGCAGTCTCCAGATTTAAAGAAGGCTATGTGTGTTCTGAATCCATCCTCATGACCTTTGCAGAAACCCAAGGAATAAAATGCAAGCAAATACCAAAAATTGCCACGGGATTCGCCGGAGGAATAGGTAGAGGCGGTTTTCTTTGCGGAGCACTAACGGGCGCCGTGATGGCTTTAGGCCTAAAATACGGCAGAAACAAGCCCAACGAAACAGAGGCCTATGAGAAATGCCTGGCTAAATGCCGAGAACTATGCAAACAGTTTGAAAGCATTTGTGGAGGCATTTACTGCCGAGACCTAACCCAATGCGACCTAACAACAATGGAGGGAAGGCTAAAATTCAAAGAGCAGAAAATAAGAGAGAAAGTATGCACAAAAGTTGTGGAAAACTCTATGCGAATCCTTTTGAACCTAACAAAAGAATGAGTTTTTGAAGGTAAACCTATGGATAAAAGGGAGCGAATAAAAATCTCATTTGAATCTGGAATAACCATTCGATGTGAAATAAGGTTTGACGAAAACCCGAAAACCGCTGAAGCCCTAATGAAGGTCTTGCCCTTTGAAGCGCGTGCAGAATTTTGGGGCAAAGAAATTTACTTCGAAGCACCTTTTAAGGCGGGCTTGTGCCTATTCTTCGGCCCAACACTATCAAGCCCATCACCAAACATAATAAAATCCTACAGCCCAGTAAACGTGGTGGGAAAAATCCTCGAAGATCCAAAAATCCTAGAAAAAGTCAGCGAAGGC
>JAVZLS010000035.1:0-5451 GCA_038883715.1 Bathyarchaeia archaeon | reverse complement strand
CCGACAGCGGATGCGTGAAAGTTTGCTTCATCCGAAAATAAAGGCCATAACAGAGAAAATTCGTGACAAGGAACTTCGTAAAAAGGTTGTTGAACTTCTTGAGAATCCAGTTTTTGAGGTTGGCGGTAAAGTCTATTCTGGCTTACCGTTAAACACCGCGCCGGCTGGCTTGTCCCATCATCATTGTTATCCTGGCGGCTATATAGAGCACATAGTTTCTACGACAAATTTGGCTTTGGCGTTGTGCAATTCTGTCGAGAAGGTTTATCATGGGAAAGTGAACCGTGACCTTGTTGTGGCTGGCATTTTGCTCCACGACATCTTCAAACCAGTAACCTACATGGTTAATGAGAATGGGAGTTATGGCACAACTGGTTTGGCTGACTACATGGATCACTTGTCCATCGTCATATCAGAGCTTGTTCGAAGAGGCTTTCCACTGGAGCTTATTCACGTAGTTTCCGCCCACCACGGAGAATACGGCCCAATCAGACCGCACACAATTGAAGCCTTAATCTGCCACCTGGCGGATTTGATGGATTCGCGATTAAACGGCGAAGTCCTAAACGCTGCAGCTTATCTGGTTAAGAAGGCTGTTGGCGAAGAGTTGCCTGGCTTAACCTCGAAGGAAGCCTTCGAAATAATTCATTCGAAGGTTGCCGAAGGATGGGAAGGCGTGGCAAAAACCGTTGAGAAAATAAAGAAGAAGAGGGCTGCACGCAAAACTTAAAAGTGCTGCGTATACGAATTTGAGGTGATGCCTATGACGGAAATAACATTTGAAGAGTTTCAAAAGCTTGACATGCGTGTTGGAAAGGTTTTGGAGGCAAACCAAATTCCGGGTTCACGAAACCTGATAAGAATGATTGTGGACTTTGGAACAGAGAAACGCCAAGCTGTTGCTGGGCTTCTTCAATGGTATAAGCCGGAAGACCTTATCGGCAAAAAATTCGCCTTCATCCTAAACCTTCAGCGAAGAAAATTCATGGGTGTGGAATCTCAATGCATGATTTTGGCGGCTGAAGACGACAAAGGCAACGTCGTAGTCCTACAACCAGAAAAGGATATAACTGAAGGGAGCAAAATCTACTAAGGCTTTAACTCAACAATTTGTTTATCTTTTCAGCTTTTTCCTTGCCTTCAGCTAAATATTCAACCATTTCCGGGGTTAGGTCAAGCCACTTCGCGATTCCAGCGGCCATTTCCATGTTGTTTTTGAAGATTATCCGCAAATAAGGGAGAATCTCTTTCGAGGCTCTTGTGGCGGATATGTGGCATCTGCGCTTAATTTTTCGGCCTATCTCCAACTGCATCGCCCGCTCCTCTTTAGACCTTACTAATGCTTGTATCCGCTCTGGAAAGCGGAAGGGAGTCCAACCAGAAGTTTTTGTGTTAACCCTTGCCATGGCTACACCGGCAGTCATAAAGTCAATTATATAACGCACGAAACTCCAGTCTTGTGTGCTTCTTATTCTCCCACGGTAAACGTCAGCCATTGCAAGAGCATCCATTGCTCTAGCCAAGTCGTGAGGATCTGTCAAGTGAGCTGGAACATTCTCGTAAATCCATTCAAAGAGCATGTCGATATCCACGTCTGCCATGTTGACGGCTCGTTTAGCCCCTTCACATGTTTTCCCATACAAAATCATTCGCAGAACTGTGAATATTGTTTCTTGACGGTCTCGGAAACCAAGCCACGCCACATCCTCATATGTTAGGCGTTTTCTGCCCTGTGCCAAGGCTTGAAGATCCGTTACTGCCGAGCGGATGTCACCTTCTGAACGTTGAGCAATAAACTTTAAGGCGTTCTCCTCTGCGTCTATACCCTCTTTTAGGCATATAGCCTTCAAGTGCTTTAGGACATCAGTTACTGGAGGCTTTTTAAACTCTATTAATAGGCAGTAGTTGCGGAGGTTAGCGAACCTTGGGTCAAAGGCGTTGTTGGCGATAAGCACTATTGGGCATTGAGCCGTTTTAATTATGTCTGTTATGGCTTTAACTCCGCCTTTATCCGCTGTACCAGTCAATCCGTCCAGTTCGTCGAATAGGATTATCCTTTTTGTGCCGAATAGTGAACCGTATTGGGATGCAAGCCCCGCAAAGCGTTTTACAGCTTCTTCTGTCCTATAATCGCTGGCGTTTTTTTCCACCAACTCCATTTTAAAATCGTTTGCCAAAGACTCAACAGTGACAGTTTTCCCAACACCAGGCGGTCCGTAAAGAAAAGCTGCCCTCTTTTTTGGTATCCCCTCATCCCAAGATTTTACCCATTCAACAAACTTTTGTACGGCTTCCCGATTTCCAACAACCTCTTTCAAACTTTTTGGCTTGTACTTAACAGTCCAAGGCTGATACACGTTTTACACCCTTCTCGTTCCCTTAATTTCGTAGGCTGCCTCAACGAGTCTGGCTAGTAATGCGCTTAATTGGACCTCTTCATCTGCGCCCTCAACAAGCCTATAATCAATTTCTCCAACAATGTCGGCTAACTTTATCTTCCATGGTTCCGGAATATCCGCCCTAAAAATTTCCGTGTGGATTTGGCGGATTATGTCGCTTCCAGCCACACCATACTTCTGAATCATTTCTCGGAGCTGTTTTCGCGCCTCGAGGAAGTTGCCCTTCATGGCTGTTTCAATCATTTTCTGCACATCTGCTGGGTTGGCTCTTCCAGCAATTGAATAAACAATTTTTGCGTCCACCGGTTTGCCCAAAGAGGCGGCGGCTTGCAACGTGTTTATTGCCCTTCGCAAGTCTCCGCCGCAAACCTCGTAGATGGCGTCAAGCCCATCATTTAGAAGTTTTACGCCCTCGTTTTCAGCTATGTACCGCAAATACTTGTCGTGTTCCTCGCGTGGTAGGTATGTGAAGCGGAAGGGTGCACAACGCGACTGTATGGGCTCTATTATTTTTCCGCTGTAATTGGCGCACAATATGAAACGGCATGTTTCCGTATAACGCTCCATAGTCCGCCTCAAAGCTTGCTGAGCGTCCGCGGTCATGTTGTCCGCCTCATCCAAAATCATTATTTTGAATGGGACTTCGCCTATAGAGCGCACCCTAGCAAAAGTTTTAACGGTTTCCCGAACAACATCTATGCCCCTCTCGTCGCTGGCGTTCAACTCCATAATATATTCGCGGTAAGATTCACCATAAAGGTCCCTAGCCAGACAAAGAGCTGCCGTAGTCTTCCCGGTGCCGGGCGGTCCGGCAAAAATGCAGTGGGGCACATTTTTAGCTTTAACAAAACTTTTAAGGCGTTCCACTATCTCCTTCTGGTTCACCATTTCATCCAATGTTTTTGGTCTGTACTTTTCAGCCCACATCTCAAAACTCAATTGGAGAGCCTCCTACCGTTTTCATAGTAAGGGAAGAGTTAATAAATACTTGTTTGGCTTCCCTAAAAGCTATTCTTAAGCTTCAGCCTTTTCTTCCTTTTCGAGGAAACCGGTTAAGAATATTGCGTATTCACATGGGTGCTCATTTTGTAGTAGGGACTTTATGATTTTTATTTTCCCTTTCTTTCCGTGACTCACCCTTGAGATTATGTATTCGATTGTTTTTTTGCGGAGGCTGCAGAGCCACGTTTTCTGTCCTGTTTTTACAAGTTTGTAATAGGGACAGCTTTTGTATTTGAGGGTGAAACCTCCTTCAAAATATTCTATTTCAACTTCTATGCCGAGTTCTCTGTACATGTCTGTAATTCTTTCACCAACCTCCCTTATTGTCCACGGATAATCCTCCGGGAATAGTTCGTCAAGTTGTTCCTTTTCTATGGCGAACGCTTCCTCCACAGAGTTGCATGACATGCCTTCGATCAATGTTTGCATAAGCTTTTTCCGTGGCAATGGTTCAAGTATAGGCTTTTCCAAAAGTTTTAGTTTGAAACTTAGGAGATTTTGGAAGGTTGTTGTCGTTATTTCATAGCCTAACTCTCTAAACATGGATTCTATCAGAACTCTTTGACTGTTCATTACGAGGGGATCTATACGCTTAAAAATTATGGTGAAATGTTCATCATCCACGAAGCGAACCTCAGCATCTGGCTGGGTTGCATTAATATTTTTGAGGATGAAATTTTTGGCGAGTCTCTTAATCTTTTCAGGGTCATTTCTTGCTAACATGCGGATGGCATTAGATATGCGGGTCCCAGTTACACGATATATCTCCTCAAACTTCCGCTTATCGCTTTCATAAACTTTTAAGGCGAAGGAATTGAAGAGGTCACGTGGGACAGGAATAACATCCAAGAATTGTTTGCCAATAACTTGGAAAAGGCTTAACTCAGCCAGCTGGTCGAGGAGGCTTTGGTCTTCCGCCCCCACATACTGAATTGTCATGTTAACTGTAGTGTGTTCTGTCGTGTAGTTCAAAGTCTTCCATCCGCGAGTCGCCAGCATGACAGATAAGGCTGCTACAGATATCCGAGTTATTGAAGGTAGCGCGGCCTGAAAAACAAGTTCCAAGACGTTTTCATCTTTCTCGATTAAAACCTTTGCCTGTTTAAACCAGTTCATTTTTACAAACGCGGATAATAATGCCTTCACAAAATCCTTTGGCTCCTTTGGAAACTCGTCTACCCCTAAAACAATTCTTGCATCCTCTAAAAGATTGCCCAAATCTGATATTGGCTCTTCCAGATGTTTTTCTGCCCAGCTCATGAAGGCTGGTCCAACAAGCATTAGGGTACCCTTAAACAGTCCGGGGGTGACTTTTGCTAGTTCATTTTCAACTTGTTGTTCCAGGAACTCTCCGAACTCTTTCTTCCTTAGGGGGTAAACTTCTGGCCTCACCATTTTTACGGCTATGTCTTCGCCCATAACGCGAATGTCAAAGTAAACTCCTATTCCTTCCAGTATTGTGGCAGTGTTGAAGGCGACTATTATCGGCAAACGCTTGAAAACTTTTGGTCTTAAAATTGCTATATTGTCGATTTCGCTATAGGATGGTATTTCATACATGTTTGTGAGATTTCTAATTTCCTCCAGGATTATGAGGAATTCTTTAAAGTTTGATGGCGGCTTCCAGTTGATGGAACTTTTGAGAATTTCAATGGTGTTTTTTGCTTCTGCTTTTTGCTCCTTTATAAAATCCTCAATTGTTTTGTTTCCTATGGCTATTTCCAGGAGGCTGTCTAGGTTTCTTCTGCTAATTGAAGCTAGGTCGAGAGCTTCTCTAAGCTTGGTTTGCTCGTTTACCTTAGCTTTTATGGCGCAGTCGTCACATGAGCCAACCTTATCCACTCTAAGCAAGGTTTCGAGGGCTTTTTCAAGGGCTCGGCTTTTTGTGCCATACGTTTTGGCTAGCTCTTCAAGTATTTCATTTGCTTTTCTTGTTATTGTTGTGTGTAGGTGGACAGACATGGCGCCTCACGTGTTTACCTATTTAGAGGCCGCTTTTAAATATGTTCACATTTTTCAGAAAAATGTACACATGAACACACAGAAAAAT
>JAVZLS010000034.1:0-5565 GCA_038883715.1 Bathyarchaeia archaeon | reverse complement strand
GGGTTCAAATCCCACCCCCGGCGCCTATGATGAACCCACGCCATTTTTGATGTTGCAAAGCGGGACAATGGAGGTTTTCATTCAATTAGCATCAAACTAAAAATACTGGTACCATTAAATTATATTTGGGTATAAGATTGCCTGAAGAGTTTGTGAGGATTTCCGACGAAGACTTTGTTAGAGAAGCTACATGTCTAATAGATAAGGCTAGGGATAATGGTGTGGTTTTAAGGGTGTTGGGTGCACTTGCCGTTTATTTGCACACGCGGAATCATTCTGAGGCTTTCAGGTTGTATGATGAATTACAGAGGTTCGGCGAGGGCAAACCTAAGTTCACGGATTTGGATCTCATGGCCTATTCGACACAAAGAAATTCCGTGAAAGATTTCTTTGAGAAAGTTGTCAAATTTAAACCTAACATACAAGTGAATGCTCTTTTTGGCTATAAGAGACTAGTTTACAACCACCCGATGAATTATTATCATGTGGATGTGTTCTTTGATAAGCTTGAATTTTCCCATGACATCTTCTTCGGGTCTAAACCTGGAAACGGCAGGTTGGAGGCTGATTATCCAACAATAAGTCTGCCAGACATATTTTTAACAAAGTTGCAGATACATCAAATGAATGTTAAGGATGTCGTTGACCTTATAATCCTATTCGCTGGGCATGATATTGACGCAGAAATAGGAGGGAGAATAGCTAGTGTTTTGGCTGACGATTGGGGGTTTTGGTATGATGCAACCAACAACTTGAATAAAGTCAAGAAATACGTCGAATCATTACATAACGATTCAAGAATTTCAAATAGGCAATACGAGCTTATTAAAGAGAGGATTGATAAGTTGTTGGCGATTATCGATAAAACGCCAAAGACTAAGGATTGGCTGAAAAGAGCCAAGGTGGGCACCTCTAAACCATGGTATAGGGAAGTTGAAGAAATAGTGAGATAAGCCTTATACACCCTAGATTTTAAACTTTAAATAATCTGTTTCTAAAATTTAAGCTGGTGGACCGTTTGAGTGCCCATAGGGTTTTCTTTGCAGTAGACGTCCATGGAAGTACAGCGGTTTGGAGGAAATGGCTTGCGGCGACAATTTTCCATAAGGTAGACACGATAATGTTGTGCGGGGATCTCACGGGCAAGATGGTTGTTCCGATAATGAAACAGAAAGATGGGACATACATTGTGCGCTTCTTTAAATCCACATGGACCCTTAAAACCCAGGAGGAGCTTGAGAAAATGAAGATGCGTATAGAAAATTCTGGAAACTATCCTTACATGACAACGCCTGAGGAAGTTGAGTACCTGAAGAAGAATCCTGAAAAAGTGATAGATGAGATCATGAAGGGCGCAATCCTTGAAAGATTGAGAAAATGGCTGGATATGGCTGTGGAAAAAATAGATACAAAAGCTAAGCAGTTAATAGTTATGCCCGGAAACGACGACATTTTCGAAGTAGATGATGTGATAAAAGAATATGAGGACAGGGGGGTAGTTTATCCCCTACATAAGGTTGTGGAAATAGCCGGCGTTGAAACAATAAGTTTTGATCATGTAAATCCAACACCATGGGACACGCCAAGAGAACTTGAGGAAGGAGAAATGAAGAAAAGGATAGATGGCTTAGTTTCAATGTTGAAGGATCCTGGACAATCAATCTTCAACTTTCACTGCCCACCATACGGAACTAGGCTTGATCTTGCGCCTAAACTGGATAAGAACCTCAAACCAGTAACTATAGGTGGGGAAGTGGAATTTGTGCACGTTGGAAGCAAAGCCATTCGTGAAGCTCTAATAAGGTATAAGCCTCAAATCGGGTTGCATGGTCACATTCATGAATCTGGTGGTATCGAGAAAATTGATGGTGTACCAATAGTAAACCCCGGGTCAGAGTATGGAGAAGAAATGTTAAGAGGAATACTGTTTGAGATAGAAAACAAGAAGGTCACTAAGTACTGGAGGGTTGAGGGTTAAAATAAAAAGAGGGGGAGATTTTAGGCAACTTACAGTGGTGGCAACGTTGAGTATATTTTTGATGTGTCTATTCCTTCCTTAGCGTTCCTATGTTGCTGCCACGCGTAGAGGGCAAAGCCTATACAGTATATTATCGCCATTATGCAGGCCATTGTGTAGTCAAATTCCATTATTGAGAATGCTGCTACAAAGAAGCCTGTTCCCACCGTTAGGAGGCCCACTATAACCATTAGAGGCATGCCGCCAATTTCAGCCCTAAATGGTGAGGCTTCGTATATCTCTCTCTTTCTGTAGGGGAGGAGCATAAGTGCTATTCCAAGGAACCAGAAGAAGCCTAGCATTGTGTAGTCAAGTATTCCTAGGACAGCGTCTATTCCTAGGTCCGCAATCACGAGGCCGAAGATGCCTATCAAGTACATTATGGCGACAGATAACCTTGGCGAGCCTCTTTTATCCACCTCGCTGATTTTTGGGGGCAAAGCTCTGTCAAATCCTAATGCGAATAACATTCTCGATGTTGCTCCGAACACTGGCGGCAGTCCCTTAAGATATAGCATCATTATCGCCAGTGCCAGAATGAAGCCTGCTGTGCCTCCGCCAATTATAGAGTATGCAAAAAATGGAACCGACGGTTCTGTCGGAGTCATAAATGTTCCCAGAACTTCTTTTTTTGCGTTGAAAAGCCATGCATATGGACCGATAAAATCGCCCCAGGCGTAGAATAGACATGCTGGTATGATGGTATATAGGGCCCATACAATAAAGAAGCCTCCCAAGAACCCGTAAGCTGAAGCCTTCGGAGATTTAATTTCTCCTCCAGCGTATGTTATTGCTTCGAATCCCGTCCATGCCCACAAGGGAATAACAAATGATGCTATTGTGGCTGACCATGAAAATTCCGGTTTGGTGTAGCCAAGCGCGTAAGCTGTATTTATCAAAGTATTTGCATCAACGTTCCATGCCTTGCTGAAATTGGTTGGGGCATTCGGTGCAAATACAACGAAAAGTATGCATGCAATTATTATTGCTATAAGCGGAATATACGATGTTATCCTTGTAACCCACTTGATCCATTTTATTCCAAGCATCGAGAACAATGCAAATAGCGTAACCCAGAAAATGCCCCATATAAACGCTCCCACAGGAGTCTGTAAAAATGATCCTATATCGGTGAGGCCAGCCATTATGAAAACTGATCCGAAAAGCCTCCCAGAGACTATGCCCCATAATCCAAGCAGTATCCCCCACCCGATGACTATTGACCATAGGCTGAGGAAGCCTACTTCTGGTCCGAGGACGCGGCTTATTGCTACATACAACCCGCCAGACCTAGGCATTGTTCCCATCATTAGGGCTAACGCAACGGCGGCTGGGAGAAGTATAGCCGAGGATATGAAGAAGGAAAGTGTCGGATCGGCTCCAGGGAAGCGGTAAGGCATTCTACAGGAGTAGAAGGTGATTCCAGAAACTGCGGCGACACCAAACGCCCATATAGCCGCATCTAGAGGTGTAAGTTCCCTCACAAGTCCAGAAGCTTTTCTCGCAAAAAAGACTTCCTCTTCAGACATAAGCTAACCCTTCAAAAGTTAAGGTATTAAAGCCAACAACATATAAAGATTTCCACTAATTTTTAAACTAATGGTTTTATGTTGACTTAGGCTCTAAGGGCATCCATGCAAGGTCCTAAAAGGTATAGCCAAAACGTATTAGAAGATTCAGTTTTCTGATGGAGTAGAATTGAAGCGAGGTTATGTAGGGATAAATAATAGCAGAAGCTTGTGGGTTATGCCTCCTAGGAATATGGCTAGGGCTATGTCCGTGATGGTTATTGCTGTGGCTTTTTTCCAGCCAAATTCTCTTATTAGGGCGGCTATTGTGGCTATGCATGGAATATAAACCATTATGACTATTGCGAATACAATCATCTGTAAGGCTGAAAGCGACTCAAGGGGGATTAACCGCGAGAGAAGAATTAGGGCTAGTTCTTTGCGTAAAACACCAAAAATTAGTGGGACTCCCGTCTCCGCTGGAAGCCCAAGCCATCCGCTCATTAGGGGCTTTGCTCCAGCGATTATATAGTTTATGAAGCCTGTGATGTTTAGGGCTGTTATTGTTAGGCTTCCAGCCACAATTATTGGGAAGGCTATGTAGACGAAGTCTTTCGTTCTGCTCCACGTTTTTGTTAGAACATTTTTTAGTAAAGGCCTTTTGTATGGAGGCATTTCCATTATTAGGCCTACTGGTTCTCCGGGTAGGACTTTGAAGGCTACCCTGCCGAGAATGAAAATGAGGATTAGGTCGAATATGTAGATGGCTAGTGCTGCGTGAAGTCCGACAAATCTTCCCACAAGTCCGAGAATGACTACTGTTCTGGCGGCGCATGGAATAAGCGTGACAACGAAGGCTGCTAGGAGGCGTTCCCGCTCTGTTTCCATTATTCTGCAGCCTATACATGCTGGGACGCTGCAGCCATAACCCAAAATCAGGGGGATGAAGGCTTTTCCGTGCAGGCCGATTCTGTGCATAAGGTTGTCCATTAGGAAGGCGGCTCTTGGCAGATAGCCGCTGTCTTCAAGAAGGGCCAGAATTACGTAGAAGGGAACAATATATGGCAAGGCTATGGTTATTCCCGCCACTATTCCACGTAAAACTCCCTCGGTGAGTAAGCTTTGGGCAACCGATGGCAAAAAAGTCAAAACATTCCCAATATAAGTAATAATGTCTCCGAAAAGAGATTCCAGAAGCCCGGAGAAAATACTTCCTCCAATGAAGATTAAGGAGAATGTTGCCAAAATGACACCTACCAAAATCGGATATCCGATGATTTTGTGTGTTGTTATGGCGTCAAGTTTCTGTTCGAGGCTTATTCTTGGAGGAGCCTCCTCAATAGTAACTTCTTTGGCTATTTTGCTCGCAATTGAATACCTTTCAGAGGCTATTATGACCGGCGAGGGTTCACCGTGCAGTTTTTCCAGCTCCGCCGCCAACTTTTCAGCAAGCTTTAAAACTTCTGCTCCACCCTCATAGTTTTTCAGTTTTCCAGCAACATCATCGTCTCTTTCCAGAAGCTTTGTGGCAACCCATCTCGCTGGGTAAACATCGCAAAGCTGTGGAAGCTTGCGCTCCACAATCCCTTGAAGTTTTTGAACCCGCTTTTCAACCTCAGCTCCAAACCTAACCTTTAATGGTTGAGACCTCTTTTCGCCACTTGCCACAGCAATGACAGTTGTTAGGAGCTCGTTTATTCCGCTTCCAGTGATCGCCACCGTCGGGACGACGGGAACGCCTAAAATTTCCGAGAGCCTTTCAACGTTTATGCGTATGCCCTTTTTTGCCGCGTAGTCCACTTGGTTTAGTGCCATAACTATTGGGGCTTCAAGCTCCAAAAGCTGCAAAGTAAAGTAGAGGTTGCGCTCCAAGGCTGAAGCGTCAACAACATTAACTATAACGTCTGGCTTTTCAACGGCAATATAATCCCGCGAAACAATCTCTTCAATTGAAAAAGTTGAAAGCGAATATATTCCCGGCAAGTCAATAACACGAATAGTGTAGCCCTTAAAATGTAGGGTTCCTTCAGCCCGCTCAAC
>JAVZLS010000033.1:0-5895 GCA_038883715.1 Bathyarchaeia archaeon | reverse complement strand
GTAGACGGAGCCATCCATAGAAAGGGCGGACCAAAAATCCTAGAAGAGTGCAAACGTATAAGGGCAACCGAATGGCCCAACGGACTTCCAACAGGAAAAGCCGTAATCACCACGGGCGGAAACTTAAAGGCTAAATATGTTATCCACACTGTTGGACCAATTTGGCGGGGAGGAAAAAGCGGGGAGCCAGAACTTTTGGCTGAAGCCTACCGCAACTCTTTGGCACTAGCCGTTTCAAAAGGATTGAAGACAATAGCCTTTCCTTCAATAAGCACAGGTGCCTACGGATACCCTATAGAGCAAGCTTGCAAAGTGGCCCTAAAAACAGTCAAAGAGTTCTTGGAAAAGGAGGACAAACTTGAAGAGGTGGTGCTTGTCCTCTACAGTAGGCATGACTTTGAAGTTTACAAGGAAGCGGCAAAAGAAATTCTGTAATAGCCAACGTTAATATCTGATGTAGACTTTGCCGCCCAACTCCTCAACACTGATCTTAAGCTTCTCCAAAACCTGCCTCATCTTGCCGTTAACGGTTTCCTGCCAACCTTTTGGGCCGCTTGGAACCCTAACTTCTATTATACAATAGTATTGTTCTCCCAAGCTCTTCCTGTCCCGCATTCTTCTCCGAATAGAATTTTAGTGCCAGAAGACTTAAGTTGTGTGAATTTTCAGTATGAATTATTCATATTTTAAAGTCGGATTCCGAATAAACATAACACGTTTTAGCTTAAGTCAAGAACTAAACTTGGAACCAAGCTCATGTATACCGGTTTTTGCAAGCTGCTTTTAACCAGAAGCGGGTCTATGTAGGCAATCAAGGTTTTTCCGCTGGTATTTTCTGGGATTCTCCAAAACCTTTTCAAGTCTTTTTCAGCAAGCCTTTTCCGCCCATCCAAATCAGATTGGAGTGCAAGCTCTATGGATTTCGTGTAAAAGTCGGTTATGGCGTAATTTACAAGCCTTAAATTGAATTTTAGGTCCTTGTCTCCAAGCTTCTCCTTTGTTTTGAGGAATGCGACTACAGCGTTTTCGAAGTCTTTTAGGCTTTCCTTCTTCAAAACTATTAATGGGCACACAAAGCTGGAGGCTTGTATAAGCGAATCTAAAACCGGGTTATCCACAATTTTTGGTAAGGTTAGGAGCTTCTTCCATTTTATCTCGAGCTTTAGGGTTTCTGAAACACCAAGTTCCCTATACCTAAACTTTCTCTTAAGCCACTCAACCTCCTTTTCCGGAGAAACACCTCTTGAAAGGTAGATTATTCCCCTAAGATTCTTCACGAGGTATAGGTGTTGATGCTCCGGAATTTGGTCCACAATAATTTTTAGCATTTTTCAAGGCTTAAACTTTGCCAGCGGCTTCCTTAACCATGGCTAGGCGCCTGCAGAAAGCGCAGACTTCACTTGATGATGGAAAACCGCAGACTCTGCATCGGCCAAGGGTAGGCTTCTGCGTAACACTTTCAACCAGCGGCATGATTTCTAAAAATCGGTTCAAGAGTTGATGCCTAAAATATGGGTTGTCCCTCGACAAAAGCTCAAGAATCTTCGCTCTTTTCCTCACGCCGGTTCCAGTTGCGTAGGGGCAGTCAATTTCGCGGAAAGGAACATCCCCATAAAGGCAGTAGAGCAGATTCTCGTTTTCCGGACACTTTATGAGGGGCTTAACCTTTGAGGCCATACCCTCAGCCAGCGGTGGCAGAACTGGTTTAAGCCTCACGAACTGTTCCCATCGTCCGTAAAGGAAGTTGTTAAACAAAACGCCTGCAACGTCCTCCAAGTTGTGGCCTGTTGCCAAAACCCGAACTTTGGCTTTTATGGCTAGCTCTTCGAAGACGCGGCGTTTAATTGTTCCACAAGCAGAGCATATTTTCCCTTTGAATGGCGTTTTCTTAAAGTCTCCTATGCTTATGCCCAGCTCTTCTGGAAGGCTGAAAACATGCAACTCAACATCCAAAATGTCTGCAAGCTTTTCAACCTTTTCTTGACAATGCGCCGAATATTCTGGTATGCCCAAGTTTATGTGTAGGGCTTTAAGTCCAAGCCTTGGATAGGCTTGCCGCAAAACATGCAAGAGTGCGGCGCTGTCCTTTCCGCCTGAAACGGCTACGCCAACAGTGTCGCCTTCCCTAAACATTTTAAATTCTTCAACAGTTTTCCGCACTCTGGCTTTATAGAAGTCCATGAAGCAGCCCGGGCAGAGATTTAGCTTGGCGTATGGAATCTGTACTTCAGCGCTTGCCAAGCGGCACTTGCTGCAAACCAAAGGCATGGTAATCACTAACCAAACAATGCAAAACATGATGGAAAAGGATTCCTTTAAAGTTTTAAGGAAAACAATAGTCAAACAGTTTTAGGGTTTAGAAAAAGTTTGGGTGATTTAGAATTCTTCGCTTTCGGTTTCGCTTGGAGGCTTTTCTTTCTCCTTTTCTTCTTTCGGTTTTGATGCGGCTATGACGTCGTCTATGCGGAGTATCATGGAGGCTGATTCTGTGGCTGATTTTACCGCTTGCTCCTTGACTATGGCTGGTTCAACAACGCCGTTGTTGTACATGTCTTCGACTTTCCCTGTGAACACGTTTACTCCCATGGGGTGGCCGTCGGTTTTTTCGTGGGCAGCCCTAAGCTCAACTATTATGTCTATTGGTTCTAGCCCAGCGTTTTCGGCCAGTGTTCGTGGTATTATTTCTATGGCGTCTGCGAAGGCTTCTATGGCTAGTTGTTCTCTTCCGCCAACCTTCGCCGCGTAGTCTCTGAGCTCTTTGGCTATTTCAACTTCTACTGCGCCGCCTCCAGCCACGATTTTGTTGTGTTCTATTACGTCTGAAACCACTGACAGAGCGTCCGTCATGGCTCGTTCCGCCTCGTCCACCATCCTTTCAAGCCCAGCCCTTATGAGAATGCCAACAGAACGCGGGTTCTTGCAGTCTTCAACAAATATCATTTTGTCCTCGCCGATTTTCCGCTCTTCCACAACGCCAGCGGTACCCAAATCTTGCGGTGTCAGGTCGTCTAGGTCTGTAACTATTCTTCCGCCTGTGGCTCTTGCCAGCTTTTCCATGTCTGACTGTTTGACCCTTCTGGCGGCTAGTATGCCCTCCTTGGCTAGGAAGTGTTGTGCCATGTCGTCTATGCCCTTTTGACAGAAGACAACGTTGGCGCCTGCAGCCTTAATCTTCTCAACCATTTCCTTGAGCATTTGGGTTTCCTGGTCTAGGAAGGCTTTCATCTGGGATGGATCGCGGATGCGTATTTCAGCGCTGAACTCTGTCTTCTCAATCTCCAGTGGACAGTCTAGTAATGCAATTTTTGCATTTTCAATTTTCTTCGGCATTCCCGGGTGGACAACTTCCTTGTCTATTATTACTCCCCTCACAAGCTGGGATTCGAAGAGCCCCTTGCCAGTCTTCTTAATTATCTGGATGTTATCTATGTCCGCAACCAGCCTATCGCCCCTCTTCTCAACGATTTGTTTTACGGCGTCTATGGCTATCTCTGCCAAGTGTTCTTTGGCTGGACCAACGGCTTTGCTTGCCATGGATGTTAAAGCCACCTTTCGGAGGGTTTCACGGTCTTCGATGTCCACTGGCTTGGCTATGCGGTTTATCACCTCCACAGCCTTTTGAGCGGCTTTTCGATAACCGCTAACAATTATTGTTGGGTGAATGTTCTGGTCTAGGAGCTCCTCAGCTTTTTTCAAGAGTTCTCCAGCCAAGACAACGGCTGTTGTTGTTCCATCGCCCACCATGTCATCTTGGGTTTTTGCCACTTCCACCATCATTTTGGCGGCTGGATGCTCCACCTCAATCTCGTCCAAAATTGCGGCACCATCATTGGTTATTGTTATGTCGCCAAGGCTGTCAATAAGCATTTTATCCATGCCGCGGGGACCAAGTGTTGTTTTTAGGACTTCGCCTATAATGCGGGCTGCCATAATGTTGTTTCTTTGGGCTTCTCTTCCGCGGCTTCGGGCTGTCCCCTCTTTTAGGATTAAGACGGGCTGACCTGAAGCTGTTGTTGTTAAGTAAGCCATACAGCTTTTCCTCCAATCAATGTTAAAATGGTTTCGTGGTTAAGCAAAAATGCGGTAAAATATAAACTTTTCCAAAAGGAAGTTGGAGTTTAACCTAGCACATGCATAAGCTTAAGCCATATGCTCAATGAGGATTTTTGCGCCTATGCCTATTAGGATTAGTCCACCTAAAACTTCAATTTTGTCTGAAAAAGTCTTTCCGAGCCTGTCGCCTATGGTTGCGCCTATAAGGCACAGCGTGAAGGTTATTGTGCCTATTATGGCTATTGGCGTGGTTATGGAGACTTTTAGGAAGGCGAAGCTTAAGCCCACTGCTAGGGCGTCTATGCTTGTGGCAATAGACAACAACAAAAGTGTGGGAAAGTCGAGTCTCTTGCTTTTTGGCTGGTGCTTGGCGATTACCGCCTCATAAATCATTTTGCATCCGATGAGGGCTAAGAGAAGAAATGCAAGCCAGTGGTCGAAGCCGGCTATAAGCTCTAGGATTTCAACGCCTAACAGCCATCCTATTACTGGCATGAAGGCTTGGAAGGCTCCGAAGGATGAAGCCATCTTTAAGGCGTTGGTTTTGCCGTTGCCTTTGGCTGTTATGCCATAGGCTATGGAGACGCTGAAGGCGTCCATTGCAAGCCCAACGGCTATGACCAGTATTGTGGCTATATCCAATGATATGCACTTTAAGTGGGTGTTTTGCCTATAAGAGTGGCTTCTGCCTTGGGAAAAGCTTTTCCATATGTTTTATATTCCATTGTTGATGGTGAAAAGCCTTGAGGGTTTCGGTGCGCTTCTTCACCACCCTTCGGGAAATTACCGGCAAGAGAGAGGAGACGCTGGAATTTCCAGACGGGGAAAACGTAACCGTGGAAAAAGTGCTGGGAAGATTGGCGAAACAGTATGGGAAAGACTTTGTTGAATACGTTTATGATAGTAAAACCGGTGATGTGAAGGGTTTCCTCCAATTCCTAATAAATGGGAGAAGCGCCTCCACCATGAAAGGGCTTAAGACGGAACTGGCAGATGGCGACGTCTTGGCAATTATACCACCAGTGGGCGGCGGCTAAAAGGAAGGCTGTTCGGTCAATTTTAGGCTGTGGGGTTTTGCTAAATTGGATACCCTCTCTAGGTTTTTGGCTTGTGGGAAAGCCAATAGTGGACTTCCCCCTCTAGATTTTTAGGTTTGATAAGCAATAGTTTTCTTGAGCTTGCGATGGGGAAATGTCGGGTTTGCGGTGAAAGTTCGCCACTAATCTCTGGGAATTTGGGCGTTTGTCTAAAATGTATTAGGGAAAAGCCTGAAAAAGCCCTAGAAGCCGCAAGGGAAGCCCATGCCAAGAGCAGAGCCGTTTATGGTTTACCTCCAGAACCACCACGAGATAAGGGCGGACTTCCATGCGGTGTTTGTGCCAACAACTGTGTCATAGGCGTTGGTAACAGTGGCTTTTGTGGGCTTGTCTGGAATGTTGGCGGTCGCCTCGTCCGTTTCGGCGGAACAGCAGAACAAGGCGTCTTGGAATGGTATTATGATGGCTTGCCCACCAACTGTGTTAGCTGGTGGTTTTGTCCAGGATGCACTGGAAGCGGCTATCCGAAATATGCCTACAAGCCAGAACCAGAATACGGCTATTACAATTTGGCAGTTTTCTACGGCGCATGCAGTTACGACTGCCTCTTCTGCCAAAACTGG
Organism: Bathyarchaeia archaeon; assembly: GCA_038883715.1. Classification (GTDB taxonomy): domain Archaea; phylum Thermoproteota; class Bathyarchaeia; order Bathyarchaeales; family Bathycorpusculaceae; genus JAGTQI01. Next base: position 182 of record JAVZLS010000033.1, on the reverse strand, counting down.
CACTACCGCAATCTTTCAGCCAAACACAAGCCAGTCATGACCGCCGAAGCCCTAGCCCAAAAAGCCTTCGACAAAAGGGTTTCATGCATATGCTATTTTGGAGGAGACCCGTCCCCGCAGATGCCACACTCGCTAGAAGCAAGCCGCATAGCCATGGAAAAGGCAGAAGAGGAAAAGCGAAT
>JAVZLS010000032.1:0-5914 GCA_038883715.1 Bathyarchaeia archaeon | reverse complement strand
GAAGGATTAAGAGAGCTAAAGGAACTCTGCGAGGGAAAACTTGACAAACTGGAGGACTAGTTGTGGCGGGAAAAAGCCAGAAAAAATTTGAAGAAATCGTCGAACGCTTCGTAGAGCTTAAAGACACATCAGAACTAATGATTGACCTTGCTTATTCATCACTGCTCCTAAATAGCAAAGAGCTAGCCGAAGAAGTCCAAAAACTCGAAGAATACATGGATAAGCTGCACACAGAATTTGAACTACTAGTCCTATCAAGCAAATTCAAAAGGGAAGAGGCTAAAGGCTTTTTAGGGCTGATAAGGCTTGGAGTTGTAACAGAGAAAATTGCCGACGCTGCCGCACAAATAGCCGAAGTTGTTTTAAGGGGCATAGAACCCCACCCAGTATTGGCTCTCGCCATAGAAGAAGCCGAAGAAACAATCACATACACAAAGGTGACGGAAAAATCGCCCTTGATAAACAAAACTTTGCGGGAGACAAAAATCCCCGAGGAGACGGGCATGTGGGTTCTAGCCATAAAAAGAGGAGACAAATGCATACGCCCAAAACCAGAAACGCGGATACAAGTTGGCGACATCCTAATTGCTTCGGGCTACGCTGAAGGCGAAAAAGACCTAGAAAAACTTGCATCCCCATAACACTGCGCGAAGATTAGTTAGGATAAGTATTCTAGATTCATCAACACTATAAACTCGGAGTCCAATTCTAATTTTAAGGAGGAACAATCCACGAAAAAGAAGAGGGAAGACCCCGAAGAAAACAAAAGCCACACATGCCCAAACCCCATCTGTGGGAAAAACTTTGCAAACCCGATAAAGGTTGAAAATGTAAGAAGCCGCGCCGTTTATGATGCATGTCCCTACTGCCTAACGGAGATAACTGTTGAAAAAAAGGTTCTCATATCTGCCTTGGAACCGAAAATTCCAGCAGAAGAAAACAAAGTCGGAGGAAAACCATCAACCAAAGAAAGGCGTGAAATTCAGGCAATTCCAGAGAAAACCGAATGTAAACATTATTTTGGGTATTTAAGCAAGCGCTCATCAAAAGAAGGTGTCCCAGAAGAGTGTATTGTATGCGAAAAGATAGTGCAGTGCATGCTTAAGACCATAACAGAGTAGGTTGGTTGCCAATGATACACACACCTTCTTTTAAGCATTAGCACGCCTCTAAAAATGGGTAGGAGACACCATAATTGTCAGCGGTTCTGCAGAAAAAAGCTCCAGGTGTCGTTACCCCCACTGCGCAAATGAAGAGGCTAAACGCTGAATCAGTGACATCCATTGCCACCGGCTTTCTTAAGAGGATAGGGCACAAAGGAGGAATAAAACCTAAGAGGGTTTCTCTAGAAGAGGGAATCTACACGGTTGAAGTGGAGATGAAGAAGCTCACAGCCATAATTCATGTGGATGCTGAAACCCAAGAAATAACAGCATATGAGATTCAGCCGAAGGGCGAGGAGGGCTCCCTCACATCTTTCTCGCCAAAAATAATACTGTTGGTTTTTGGTATAGCCGCAGCAATAAACGTCGCTTTACACTTCGCATTTAAAATGTTGGGATTATAAAGCATTACGCATTACTTTTTGGTTTTACCCTTTCCTTTCTCCTCTGCCTTCTCTTCTGTTTCAGCAGCCTCTTTGGGCTCTTTGACTGTTTCCTCTTTTTTCTCCTCCTCTTCGATTTCGGTTGTTATCTCCTCTATAGGCTTTGGCGGCGGTGTCGTGGCCATAGTCCAGCCTATCCAAGCACCAATGCCCATAATAGCTATGAACGCTAGGAAAACCGGAATTACCACTGCCCAGATACGCGCTTCTATGTCACTCACTTTAAGCCCAAATATTCCCAGCGTCTGCGTTGGGAGAAATACTATTAACGTGTAGATTATGGCAATCACTACACAAATGATGAATATTGCTCCTCCTATTGATTGATCCTTGCTTACCATTTACGTTTCACCACACAAAGCCATGTTTATTGTTTGTTCTCCTTTTAAAGTTTACCATGAAAATGTGATGCTATGTTGTGCCAATTTCCCATGCTGCTAAATACTTTTTCTGCTCCCCTGTGAGCTTGTCTATTTTTACGCCGATTGCCTCAAGTTTCAGCTTCGCTACTGTTTCGTCTATCTCTCTTGGAACAGGGTACACTTTCGGCGGCATCTTCTCGCTTTTGACGAGGTATTCGACGCTTAGGGCTTGGTTTGCAAAGGACATGTCCATAACTTCCGATGGGTGTCCTTCTGCGGCCGCCAAGTTTACAAGTCTTCCCTCAGCCAGCAAGTAAAGCCTCCTACCATCCTTTAAGGTGTATTCTTCAAGGTTTGGTCTAACGGTTCTTTTTGAGGGTGCCAGTTCTTCAAGGTCTTTTAGGCTTATTTCAACGTTGAAGTGGCCGCTGTTGGCGAGGATGGCTCCGTCCCGCATTTTCTCCATATGCTCTTTTCTAATGACGTTTACGTCGCCAGTTGTTGTTAGGAAAATGTCACCTATCTTGGCTGCCTCGCTTATGGGCATTACTCGGAAACCATCCATGACAGCTTCAAGAGCCCTTAAGGGGTTTACTTCCGTCACTATGACGTTAGCACCCATCCCTCTTGCCCGCATTGCTACACCTCTGCCACACCAACCATAGCCGCAGACAACAAAGTTTTTACCAGCCAAGAGAATGTTTGTCGCTCTTAAAATGCCGTCTATTGTGCTTTGCCCAGTTCCATAACGGTTATCAAACAAATATTTCGTATAAGCGTCGTTAACAGCTATTATCGCGTACTTTAGGGTTCCAGACCTCTCCATGGCTCTAAGCCTTAAAACACCCGTTGTTGTCTCCTCGGTGCCTCCCTTAACGCTTGGCAGTACATCTGTTCTTTTGCTGTGGATTGTGCTGACTAGGTCTGCTCCGTCGTCCAACGTTATTAAGGGCTTATAGTCTACGACCCTTTCAATGCACCAGTAGTATTCGTCTGTTGTTTGACCACGCCAAGCATAAACATGGACGCCTTTCTCTGCCAGCGCCGCCGCCACCTCATCCTGCGTTGAAAGCGGATTGGAGCCGCAAAGGGCTACTTTTGCACCGCCAGCGAGGAAAACGTCAACCAGCACGGCTGTCTCCTTTGTGACGTGGAGGCATGCGCCGAGCATAACATCCTTTAAAGGTTTTTCTTCACTGAATCTTTTCTTGATTTGGTTTAGAACGGGCATATGTCTTGAAGCCCATTCTATTTGTAGCGCCCCCTTTGGAGCTAGGCTTTCATCTTTAACTTTAAAGCTTGCCATTAAATCGCCTTCCGCTATGCCATTTTCACCCACAATTATTTAATGTTGCGCTTGAAGCTTTTCTAAAAGGCGGTTTTTAGCTTTCTCAACCATTTTCATAATCTTCTCAACATTCAAGGTTGTTGGACGCCTGTTTTCCATAACAATTTTACCATTTATTATGACAGTTTCAACATCCGCCGATTTTGTGGCGTAAACCAGATGGCTAAATTCGTTGTATAGTGGGCATAGGTGTGGCTTCTCAAAATTTATGATGACTAAATCCGCCTTTTTCCCAGCCTCTATTGAGCCTATCTCGTTTTCCCAGCATAAAGCCCTAGCGCCATCCAAAGTTGCCATCTTTAGGACTTGCTGCGCAGACGTCACCGTGGGATTTTGACTAACCCCCTTATGGAGCAGGGCTGCCACCTTCATGACCTCAAACATGTCCGCCGCATTGTTAGAGCATGGACTGTCTGTGCCAAGCGAGACTGTTATGCCATGTTCCAACATTCTTGGAACGGGACTTATGCCGGAAGCAAGCTTAAGATTCGAAATTGGGTTATGGGAAACCTTAACGCCTCTGGCTTTCATTAACGCCATATCCCTATCCGTCAGTGCCACACAGTGGGCTGCAACAACACGCTCGTCTAAAACTCCTAAAGAGTCCAAATACTCCACCAAACCGCCTTTCATATCAACACTGAAGACTCTCCGAACTTTTTCAGCCTCATCAAATGTTTCAGCCACGTGGATATGCCATATAATTGGCGCCCTTTCAGAGCCATACTTCTTGTCGAATTCGTCACGTAAAGCTTTAAGTTCCTTCATGTATTCTGGGTCGACAGTGTAAGGCGCGTGAGGGTCAACGCTGACGCGGATAAGCCCTCCAGCTTTATTATGCCAGTTTTTGGCTAAATCCTCCAACGCCCTCCTGTCCTCATCTTTCCTCCATGAAAAGCAAACATGCCCAACAACACCCCTAATACCAGCATCCGCAAAGGCTTTCGCCTCATTTCCCTCAGGCATGTAATGATACATTGTGTTAACGGTTGTTGTGCCACCCATTATGGATTCTACGGCTGTTAGCAAGCTGCCGACATAGATGTCTTCAGCTGTCATCAACCTTTCTATGGGCCAAATCCACTTTTCAAGCCACTCTTGCAAGGGTAGGTCGTCAGCGTAGCCCCTCAAAAGGCTCATGGCTGCATGTTGATGAGTGTTTATAAGCCCCGGAATCACCACCCTTCCTTTGGCGTTTATCTTCTCATAGCCGCTTGCATATTTCCTCAACATCTGCACGGTTTTTCCAACGTCAATTATGGTCTCGTCTTCTATTACTATGGCTCCATCGCGAATTATTTCGTTCCCGCGCATCGTTACTATGGTTCCGCCATGAATCAGAAGGTTCAATGTTAACTTCCTCTCCGCCTATTTGACCATGCCACTACTAGGAGGGTTACACCAGCCGTGAAAAATATTGCCTCGAAAAACTCGTGATGCAGCATGTCGGCAAAGTCAAAGGGTTTCTGCCAAAAAATCATATGATGAATAATTAGCAAGAGCCCTATGACTATTAAAAACGCGCCTATGGCTTCTGTTTTGTCCATAACCTTTCACATGCCAGCCTTAACGCTTTTAGTTTGCACTTCCAAAAACTTTTAAGTTTTCTTGTATTCTGCTATCACATCTCAAATGTTTTCGCTAAACTTATAATGTGTACAAGCCTCTATTTCTGCTGGACAATTTGAGGGAAAATTTTGCCCACCACTGCAAAAAAGTTTCGCGTAATAAAGCCTGAAATCCGCGTTTTGGGAGTTGATGACGGAGTATTTAAACCCCACACAAAAGGTTTTGTACCTGTTGTGGGCGTTGTTTTCCGCGGCGGATACTGGCTTGATGGAGTTATGCACACAACGGTTAGAGTTGACGGATTTGAAGCCACAAGAAAAATCGTGTCCATGATAAAGAGTTCCCCACACTATAAGCAGGTGAGGGTTGTATTGCTTAATGGCGTAACAATCGCTGGTTTTAATGTGGTGGACATAAAAAAGCTTAACGCAAACACGGGACTTCCAGTAATAGCCGTAACACGAGATAAGCCAAACTTTGACGAAATCCGTGAAGCCCTAAAAAGGCTTCCAAAAAGTGAGGAAAGATGGAAAGCCATACTTAATGCTGGAGAACTTTACGAAGTGCCCATACGATGTGGGAAAGGCAAAATTTACATGCAGACGTCTGGAATCTCAGAAGAGGATGCCAAAAAAATTCTGCAGTTGACATCAACGCGGAGCTACATTCCCGAGGCACTCCGCGTTGCACATTTAATTGCATCCGGGCTTAGCACAATATAGTTTGAATCCTAATTGCCAAAAGAAAAAGTTTAAAAGACACCAAGTCATGGGAAAACAAACGGAAACCGGAGTTTAAAACAATGGAATTTTGCCCAAAATGCGGAACACGTCTCGTGCCAAAAAAGGCAAAATCTGAGAAAAAGGAATCCCTCACGCTTACTTGTCCAAAATGCGGCTACAAGAAACGCATAGTAAGCGAAAAAGCTGCACCAAAAGTTGCAAAAATAATCCAGCACAACCCTCAGCAACAAGTTGCAGTGATAGGCAAGGAAGAACAAAAACTCCGAACCCTCCCAACAGTCAGAAT
>JAVZLS010000031.1:0-6230 GCA_038883715.1 Bathyarchaeia archaeon | reverse complement strand
GGGGGAGTGAGGCGCTAAAGCTTTAACCATCCCCCGAGCCTATATTGGATGTAGCGTTTGAAGGAATCCTCCAATGTTGGTTGCTGGTGTTGATGATGCCGGACGCGGCTCCGTCATAGGACCGCTGGTAATAGCTGGAATCCTAATAGATGAGGGAGACATTCCAAAACTTGTCCAGCTGGGCGTTAAAGACTCAAAACTTCTCTCGCCCAGCAGAAGGGAAACGCTTGCCGTTGAAATTAAGAGCATAGCCAAAAAACACGCCGTTGTAAAGCTTTCACCATCAGAGATTGACAAGGTTGTGGAGAGGGGCAGAAAACTTTTTAGGCTTAATAGGCTGGAGGCACAGGCAATGGCGAAGGTCATAGAGCTTCTTAAGCCGGACATCGCCTACGTGGACGCCTCAGACGTTCTGGAGGAACGCTTTAAACAACAGATTCTCGAATACCTACCCTTCAAAGTTGAGATAGTCTCGGAGCATAAGGCTGACCGTAAATATCCCGTTGTTTCAGCCGCTTCAATAATAGCAAAAGTTGAAAGGGACCGCGAAATAGCAGAGCTGAAAGCCAAGTATGGTGACTTCGGATGTGGCTACCCAACAGACCCGAAAACTTTAGCTTTTCTCCGCCGATGCCTAGAAAACTTTAAGGAGTACCCCGAATTTGTCAGAAGGTCTTGGAAACCAGCCAAAAAGATTAAGCGGGAAAACGACGCGCAGCAGACAAGGCTTGCTTAAAGCTTGCACAAGTCTTCTGGACTTTTAATTTTTGAAATTTCCTCGCTTTTGATGCATGAAATGTCCTCGTCCAGCCGGGGCTTCTGTCCATCTGTCACAAGGACCGGGTGGGCTTGAACAACCCTGCTTAGGCTTAAAATCTCTTCAACCCTGCGGTTTAATGCTTCCTCCCTGCCGTCTGCAACTCCGCCGATAATCTTCATGTTCTCCTCTGGAACAGTTATGACAAAGTCGAAGGGCGCCTTCCTAACGGCTACGATGTTGTAGCCTGCAAGCTTTCTAAAAATCCTTTGAAGAAGCCTATTTCTGGTTATTATCCGTCTGGCTCTTGCCATAAGGGTTTTCCGCTGGCTCTTAGGGGCTTCAAAAATGTTGACTGGCTTTGCAACTGGAACGCCCAATGTGCAGAGAAGGTTGTAAGCCACTGTAACGGAGGCTTTAGCCATGCTCCGCTCATAACCGTAAAGAGTCCGCCTTGAAATACCAATCTTCTCGGCAACTTCACCAACGGACAAGCCCAACTCCTGCCTGCGCCTCTTAACGGCTTCTCCGTCGATTTCTACATAGTAGCCTCCGGGACCAGCCTGAATCAGCGGATAAATACCTTTCAAAACGATGTTTTTGAAAGTTTTCGGAGTGATAGCCAAAACATTGTATCTCGAATAAACAGTGTCGTCTTCTAGCGGCTTTTCACGGGTTTTCTCGCTGATAAAGAGGGATGCAGCGGAGACATGCTCTGAAATTATCCTTAACTCTAAGGAATCATATGGGGAGACGCATCCGATGTCCGGTTGGACTTTTATGAAAATTAGGGATTCTTCCTTTCTTGCTGCTATGTCGAAGCAGCTTGGTCTTGAACAGCACCTCTGGGAGACGGTGAAGCCGCCCTCCCTCAGTACGGCTTCTGCAGCCTTAACCTTCCCCATCTCCCTATAAGTCATCGGCTATTCACAAAAGAATTCACGTCGCTCTGAAATATAAAGGATATGCGCCTTTGCTTTCGCTTTACCTTTTAGCTACTATCATGGCGTGAGCCTTGTCGTAAGGTTCCAAGTGAACAACATCCTCTATGTTGAAGCCTCTTTCTTCAAGGACGCGAACTTCCCGTTTATAGATTTCAGAGGGCTCCTTTGTGACGTCTATGCTTTGGGCTTTAACGGCGAGCATTATCCACCCCGGCTTTTTAAGGAAGAGGTCGGCGTTGTCAGCCAAAATTTTTGCCTGTTCAGGCTGGGCTATGTCGCAGTATATGTCGTCAACCTTTCCGCGAATAAACATGGCGTATTTTTCTGGAAAGCGTGCATCTTCAAGTATGGGTAGCATGTTAACTCTGTAGGCGCAGACGTTGTTAACCAGCTCCCTTATGGCTCTCGCTGCAAACTCGACACAGTACACATATCCCTTCTCGCCGACTATGTCGGAGACATGGCTGGCTGTTGTGCCAGAAGCCGCACCCAAATATAGCACTTGATGATTGGGTTTTATTGGAACCGCTTTGATTCCTTTGAGGATGGCAGCGGCAAGCTTGCTTCTGAACGGGTCCCAGAGGCGGTATTCGACGCCTTCAAAGCGTATGAGCCGCTCGCCGTAAACGGTTCTTCCGGGCGCTAGGTTTCGCGTTGCAAGTTTTTGGCTCCCATCCTCCAAGGCAGCTATAAATACTTGGGGAAGTTGGGAGTGGGGTTTAACGTGCATGTCTACCCTTTCTCCACCTTTCTTTGACTTTTGGCTTTTTCTCCGGCACTTTTGGAGGTTCAGCGTATTTTTGGTGGATTTCCTCAATCCGCTTTTCCAAGTCAGCCCTCAACTCTTCGCCAATGTATCTTCCGCCGAAAGCGTCGGTCCTAGCGGCTATGGCAAGCTTGCCAGCCAAGGCACGGGCTATTTTGCCCCTCTGCCACTTTTTGGCTTCATGCAGAAAGGCGTGTTGAAAGATTATCCCATGCTTTGGAGGCTTGGTTCCAGTTTTAAGCGAGCGGAAAAGCGCCTTTTCAGCGCCTAAGACTTGCAGTGTGCTTGCGGGCATCTTAGCCAAATTTGTTAACCCGCCAGCTAAAGCGATGAGACGAGCACCCAGAAGCGCTCCGGTTAAGGCTTTAATGTTGGGGGCAACCTCCTCCATGGCTGAGTCTATGTAGTCTTCCAGCTTCTGCCTAAGCTCATAAAGGTTCAACACCGTCTTGCCTAAGGCTTGAATTTGGGCTAGGTCAACCTCTGCCAAGTCTGCGCCCATCGAGGTTTGGGCTGACTTTGCTATCTGCTCAGTCTTCGACTTCGGCAAGCCCTCCTTCTCAAGCCTTTCAGCTGTGAAGTTTTCCCTAATTCCAAGGTTCACGACGAGGCGGGCGTAGGTTTCATGCTTCTCTAGTAGGCGGTCAAGCTCTGGAAAGTGAATTCCATACCACTCCCGCACACGGCTCATGAAAAGATTTATTGTCTTATCCAAATCGTCAAGAGTCTGAATAGCCTGAGCAATTATCAAGTCCCTCTTCTCAACAGCCCTCTTAACCCGTAGTTTGGCGATTTCCATTGTCACGCTGTGCGTCCAAACACGGAACTCCTCATAATCCTTAACAAAGCCTGTTTCTATGGCGAATCCTTCTACATTAGAGCGGAGCATTTCGCCAGCTTCAGAAACCTTCGAAACCTCAACCTCAACGCCAAACTTTTCCTTAACGTCCACCGCCAAAAGGGGGTTCTCAAAAACAAAAGTGCTGTAGCCCAAGCCTTTCAGATGGTTTATGAGGTCGGCAACCTCTTTTACAGCCTTTCCAGACTCTATCTCAACTATCGTTTTCGCAGCTTCATCAGGCTTTTTGCTAAAAAGCGAATGAGCCACAAGCCTATTACCCTCGTCGAAGGCTAAAACCCCAAACAAAGACTGAATTACCGCCGCCTTCATCATCCAACCTCAGAGTCTAAAATACTATTCTATTAGGCTTGGATAGATAAAGGATTCTGAAGAGAAATCCGTTTCACTTCTTGACACGGCGAATTTCGAAGACAACAGGGTTTTCTGGGTCGGGGCAAGCGTTGTATATGATGTCCTTATCTTCAGCCCATGGAAACTCCACGCCATAGCGCATGGCATAAACCTTTGGAAGCAAAACCATTAATGCGCTATAGCATATCTCGCCCTTAATGGATTTCCCGTCAAAGACTATTTTATCGCCAACTTTGTGCCCAAAGGCGCATTTCCCCTTTTGACTTTTAACAGTAACTTCAATAACAGACATAAGGCTATTCACCTCGCCATTAAGTGGTTGTCTATCCCCATTTTAGGCTTTTGTTATTTGAAACTAAACTTTATCTCTTTAAAACGCAATCACTTTAGAAGCAAGCGGTGAAAACCTGGTGGGAAACGAAGATTTAAAGGTTAACCTCGCTGGCTTATGCCTCAAGAACCCCACGATGTTGGCTTCTGGAATTTTGGGGTATTCAGCGCAAACCCTTGAAGGCATCGTTAAGGGCGGAGCTGCTGCGGTGGTAACAAAATCCGTGGGGTTAAGAGCTAGAAAAGGCTATGTAAATCCAACAGTTGTCCAAACTGGTTGTGGCTTAATAAACGCTATGGGGCTTCCCAACCCAGGGATAGAAGAATTCACAAAGGATATTCAAGAAGCAAAGAACCTCCTAAAAGTGCCTTTAATAGTGAGTGTTTATGGATTTTCAGCCGAGGAATACGCCGTAGTTGCAGAGAAAGCCGTGGAGGCTGGCGCTGATGCTGTTGAGCTTAACGTTTCATGCCCCCACGTCAAGGAGACAGGCGCTGAAATAGGGCAGAAGCCGGAAGTTTTAGCCGAAGTTGTTAAGAAGGTCAAAGGCGCCGTTGATAAGCCAGTTTTTGTCAAACTTTCGCCAAACGTTACAGACATTGGGGAAGTCGCCGAAGCAGCCGTTAGGGCTGGCGCAGACGCCATAACTGCCATAAACACGGTGAAAGCTATGGCGATAGACGTTGAAACCGCAAAGCCAGTTTTAAGCAATCGGAAGGGCGGATTATCCGGACCAGCCATAAAGCCCGTGGCTGTCAGATGTGTCTACGAAATCTATGAAAGAGGGGTTAAAGCGCCCATAATAGGATGCGGCGGAATAACCAGTTGGCGAGACGCTGTGGAGTTTATGCTAGCTGGAGCCACAGCCATCCAGATTGGAACAGCCATAGCCACTAAAGGACCAAACGTTTTCCGGGCAGTAACAAGAGGGATGAGGGCTTACTTGAAAAGGAAAGGGTTTAGGAGCGTGAATGAAATTGTCGGCTTGGCTCACAAAAGCTAACAAGCTGAGAACTACACGCCTTCTAAGCATTAAAACGGAAAGCCCAACAGTTAAAACCTTCACTTTCAAGGACAGGCTGTGTGCAAAAGCCAAGCCCGGACAGTTCCTAATGCTTTGGATTCCCGGAGCGGACGAAATCCCACTCAGCATTTTCGACACAAACGAAAGGGAAGGAGTGATCTCCGTAGCCGTTAAAAGGGTCGGAGAGGCAACAAAAGCGCTCCATGACAAAAAGGTGGGCGATATAATAGGCGTCCGTGGACCCTTTGGAAACAGCTTCACGCTAAGCACTGGCAGAATCCTCATGGTTGGGGGCGGAATAGGCATAGCGCCACTATCGTTTCTAGCTAAGAAACTGGCATCTTTTAAAGAGGCAAAAATTACAATGGTTATGGGCGCAAAGACAAAGAGCGAACTTCTATTCTTGGAAGAGTTGAAGGAAGTATGCGGTGGGGCAAACGTCCTGACTGCAACAGAGGACGGAAGCTACGGCGTGAAGGATGTGGCTTCAAACTTTGCCGAAAAAGTTTTGACCATGGAAAAATTTGACATGGTTTACGCTTGTGGTCCAGAACAAATGATTCGAAAAGTTTTTGACCAATGCGAAAAGCATAACGCTTTCATGGAGGCAAGCCTAGAACGCCTAATGCGCTGTGCCATAGGCATATGTGGAAGCTGCATTATTGGCAGATTCCGAGTCTGCAGAGACGGACCAATATTCAACACGGAACAACTAAGAACAGTTAAAGATGAGTTTGGAGTTTGGAAGCGCGACTTTAACGGGAGAAGGATACCAGTATAAAGTAGCAGAAGGCTTAAAATGCCAATTACGCCTCTTCACGCAACAGCCCTATTCTTCCTATACTTTAGGGATAGAAGACGCATAGACCCTTTGGCATTAGCAATTTCAACAACCTTCATAGACCTTGAACCCTTCTACTACATTCTCTTAGGCGAGTCCCTAGACCATCGGGTTTGGCACGGCTTTATATTGGCGCTAACCTTGTATCCTATCCTTGTGACCATTGGAGTTTACGTGGCGGAAAGCCTTTTTGAAAACAAGTTATTGACGGCCTACAAGTGGTTGGGGCTTAATCCTGTTAAGGCGAAATATCCGCTACTCAACATTTATCTGTTAAGTCTTTTTGGCGGGTTCAGCCACATATTCCTAGACATGTTCACCCATCATGAAATGTTTTGGGTTTTATACCCGTTT
>JAVZLS010000030.1:0-7969 GCA_038883715.1 Bathyarchaeia archaeon | reverse complement strand
TCACAACACGATATGGCAAGCCAAGCTTTTGAACAAGTTCTTCCGCATTTCTAATAAGCTCTTCATGAAACTTCCAAGAGTCTTCTGGTTTGCAAAATATGAACTGTTCAACCTTGTTAAACTGGTGAGTGCGGAAAATCCCGCGAGTGTCCTTGCCGTGGGCACCCGCCTCTTTTCTAAAGTTTGGGCTTATGCCTACAAATTTGATGGGTAAGTCTTCAGCCTTTAGAACTTCATTCATAAACATCGCCGCCATTGGATGTTCCGAAGTAGCAATTAAGTATAGGTCTTCATTTTCGATTTTGTAGAGGCTGTCCTCAAAGTCGCTGAGGGCGGTGACTCCTTCGTAGGGTTTGCGCCTCATCATGAAGGGCGGTTCTATGGGCGTATAACCCTTCTTAACCATCTCCTCTAATGCAAAATTTAAAAGAGCGATGTCAAGTAGAACACCTTCCCTTTTAAGGTAGAAGAATCGCGCTCCAGCAATTTTTCCAGCCCTTTCAATGTCCATTATGTCGAGGCTTAAGCCAAGCTCAATGTGGTCTTTAACTGGAAAGTTAAAGCGTGGTATTTTCCCCCATGTCCTCACGGTAACATTGTCATGTTCATCTTTGCCTATTGGAACAGAATCATGTAAAAGGTTTGGAAGCCTCATGAGATAGTAGCGCACTTTCTCCCTATATTCGCCAACCAACCGCTCCAAATTCACTATTTCTTTGTCTATCTCCTTAGCTTTAGAAACCATCGGCGTGGCATCTACACCCTTCTTTTTAGCAGCCGCAATCTCCATTGTTATACGGTTTCTCTCCCACCGCAGGTCATTGAGCCTCGTCAAGTGCTGGCGCCAAAGCTTATCACATTCAATCAGCTCGTCCAGCATCTTTAAAAATTCGGGCTCGCCTCTCCTCTGCAAGTTTTCCCTTATGAGTTCTGGTTTTTCTCGAATCAGCTTTATGTCGAGCATCTTAAAACCAACTATTCAAGTTTCCGCGCAGTTTTTAGAGTTTTCTCCGCCAAGGATATAGCGAAAAGTAAATCATCAATTGTCGCAATAAAAGTTTGAAGTTTCCTTCTACAATTTATGCGAGTAATGACTTTTTTGCCATCCCTTGTCGTTTCGACAGACAAGCCAGGCGGCACTTTGAAGTTGTCTGGTGAAACAGCTTTTGCCACCGCCTCGGCTCTCTCCACATCGTCATAACTAATTGTAATTTCAGCTTCCAATTTTCTCCCCAGCCAATTGCTTTCCAACAAGTTCGTTGACAAGTTTTATGAAAGTTTCCACGTTTTCCATCGGAACTTGGGCGCCGGCAGCCACGTTATGCCCCCCACCTTTTCCCAAACATTTTTCAGCCGCCACCTGCATAACCTCGCCGAGATTTACGCCCTTGTAGGCTACTGTGTCTATGGTTCTTGCTGAAACCTTTACAAGTCCTTCTTCCCTAACGTCTGCGTAAGCAATAAGGGGTTTCTCCGGGTTTGGAAGGCTTGTTGTGAGAATTGACGAGATTGCGCCAACAATTTTATCGTCTATAAAGTCTTCACCGTAAACAACGTAGATGTTTTCCATCTCCCTTATCCTTTCAGGCTTCTCCATAATCCAGCCCAAATACCTGTTAATTGTACGCCTATACTCCTCAAGGATTCTTCCAGCTTCTTCTAGTGCTGCTCCTCTGTCGCCCATACAAATTGCCACGCCAACGCCAGGTTTGTCCATGCGTCCGGTAGCATTAAGCAGAACAGCGAACTCTCTTCCATCTCTGAGAGGTGTCCAAGGTTCTTCCTTGGTGAGGGTGTAAACATATCCTATGAGGTTTGATATTTCATAATGCAGCCCCTTTGAGAGCAAATACTCAGCCAGTGCTGAGCAGAGCCTCCTCTTTTCATCTTCCGAAAGGTCTCTTAAAGCCCGCCACTTGTCACCGTATTTTGGCTTTATGTCAATGCTCGCCAGAAAAGCTAAACTCTTGTCTTCTTCTCCGCTTATGCCTGGAATAAAAGGGTTTGTCGTGGACGCTAAAGTTTTGTGGATTGGGCGGGTTTCCCTACCGAAGAATATTAAGTCCTTCTCAAGTGTTAGTAATCCTTGGCTTTTCGCATCTTCAACGATTTTCTCATTAAGTCCTCCAAGCATTCTCTGGTCATACTTGTCTTGCAGGTCTCCAAGCGCCCCAACAACGGCTATTGGAGCCAAATCCATATTCACTTCGTCAATCGCCTTAGCCACGAAATAGGCTACCCCGGCGCTGCTGACGTCCCGTGCTCCATCAATACCAAACAAGTGAGGGTTGACGCATGGAAAATCGCCGCTCAGTTCTCCGCCAAGCTGATGGTGGTCTAGAACAACAACTTTTATGTCTTTAGCTTTCTGTCTCAGCAAGTTTGCATAATCGCTTCCAAGGTCTGTGAAAATAATCATCTGAGGCTTTTCCTGCAGTATTTCAGCCACCAGTTTTTCGTCAACCCACTGGGTTATCCTGATGCGGAATCTAGCTTCAAGCCTGTAAAGGGCTTTCCCAATAATGCCAGCTGCAGCGACACCATCAGCATCCAAATGTGAAAAAACATGAATGTAGCCACCTTCTTTGACAGTTTCCAAAATCTTTTTGGCGGCATCTGAAACACCATCGAAGAATTGTGCAGTTTGTTTCTCGTCCAACCCCATTTTCATCACAATGTATATGCGGTTAGAATTTAAGGGCGACTGGGCTGATGAATGGGAATGTTCAGTCTAGGCTATTGATGCTATTTTCGGCTCGTACTTCCAGTTTGGGGGCAAAACACCCTCCCGTTTATAATATCGCGCAAGTTTGTGAATTTTTGCCTCCACAAGCTGCAAAGCCCTCTTATTGTGCAAGTCCTTCCTATGCTTCTCAAGATGGGCTGAAAGCCGCGCCGCCTTCTTAAGCAAGTTACTAAGGTCTTCAGGTATTGAAGGGGCAAGTTCAGCCTCCTTGAGAATTTGGGTTATGGTCTTGCCGGTTAGCGGCTTAACCAGTGGAATGGCATACTGGTCCCTCAGTATTGTTCCTATGCGGCTCGGAGGATGCCCCTCCCTTGCCAGTTTGATGACGAGGGCTTCCACTTCCTCCGGTTGGTATTTGCACCAGCTTGGAGGGCGTTTGCTAACAGGTCTTGTTGAATGGGATTTGCCCTTTTCCTGTTTAGGCATACCATTATCCCTTTTAGTTCTGTAAGAGCGAGATCAGACGGATATTTAAGACCTTCGATGCTTCTTTTCTACTTAAACTTTATTGGTGAAAAGGCGACTTAAACTGTTCGCTTAGACTTTTAGGCTTTTGTACCATTTTGCAAACTTTCGGAAGGCTCTCGCCCTATGGGAATACTTGTTTTTTTCGGTGATGCTCATTTCAGCGAAGGTTTTTTGACTGTTAGCTGGTTTAAATATTGGGTCGAAACCGAAGCCGTAGTGGCTTTCCCTTCGCACTTTTTTGATTATCTCGCCTACAACTTCACCCTTAAAACATATTGGAGATTTCAGTTCCTCGGAAAAAAACGCCACCACAGACTGAAACTTTGCCTTTCTGTTTGAAGCTTTCTCCATAAGCTTTAACAAGCCTTCAGTACCTATGGTCTTGTAGACGTAGGAGGAATACGGTCCCGGAAAGCCGTTTAAGGCCTCAACGAACAGTCCGGCGTCCTCAACTATGAGAGGAAGACTGCACTGTTTGTAGGCGTGGACAGCGCTTGTTTTTGCGATTTCTTCGAGGCTCTCGCTTTGAATTTCTAAGGTTTTAACTCTTATCATGCCCACAGCTATTCTGTAATGGCTCAAAACCCTTCGGGCTTCGTTAAACTTGTTAATGTTGTTTGTTGCAAAAAACACGACTTTGCCCTTTAATTGGAAGCTCATGGCGGTTCACGTTTCTTTTTAGCCCCTTCGGCGGACACGCTAAAGTATTTTTCCCAATTAATTTGCACAATTTCTAAAATGTTTCCGTCGGGATCCGTGAAAGTGGCTTGTTTTCCACCCCAAGGCTCTTCGTGCAAATCCTTAACAAACTTCACGCCTTTTCTTTTTAATTCGTTGTAGAAATTTTCAACATCGTCCACCAGAAACTCCACAGATGGCGAAATTGGAGCAACACATTCCCCTTCCTTTAGTCTGGGAATAAGCCCAATCTCGACTCCGCCGCACTCGAAACCAACATAGCTTGAATACTCATACTTCTTTTCTAAGCCAAGAACTTTCTCATAAAATTGCGTCGCCTTCTTTAAATCTGAAACATAAAAGGTTATGCACCAAACTGTTTTTATCGTGTTTATTCACCCCTTCTTTCGGCTATGTAGCGTCCTCTCCTCTCTATTTCCCTTATTTTATCTAAAACGTTTTTCACCTTGCCTGCCTCTAAAATGCTTACATAACCCTCAATTATGGCGCTAAAACATTTTTCGGCAAACTGGAAATGGGTGCTTTGTAAAGCTCTCTTCATAAGGTGTAAATCCACACCCATTGCTTCAAGCTCGCGTGTTTTTTCGCCAAGCCCAAAATCCACAAAAACGATTTTTCCTTCAGGAGTTTGAATCAAATTGGATGTTGTTAGGTCGCCGTGAATTATCCCATTTTTGTGCAATTTACCGATCAACTCGCCTATTTTGCGGCACAATGTCCGTCTTTCGCTTTCAGAAACTTTGGCCAACAACTGTTTTACTTGTTCCCCTTCGATAAACTCCATTATTATTGTGGCGTTTTTTGCATCAACCAAATAGATTGTTGGGGTGGGCACACCAGCTTTTTTCGCTTCATGCATCAGCTGGGGCTCGTGGATTGTTCTGTAGGCTCTTATTTGCTCGTCTAGGACTGATACCCTATATTTTTTGGGCAATCGCCTCTTCATTACTACTTTTCTGCCATGCCATTCCGCGAGGTATAGGCATGCCTCAGCCCCTTTCTTAATTAGCCTCGGCTGACTTATTTCATCCAAGGGACTTCAACCTCTTCAAGCCGCCACCTCAACTTTACAAAGCTTTCATGGATTGGTGTGACAATGCCATGGGTGAAGGCTAAAACACCAGTCCAAGCTATCATGGCGCCGTTGTCTATGGCGAATTGGCTTGGCACAACGCAAAATTTAGCGTCATGCTCCTTAGCTATTGCTTCAACCATTTTCTGAAGCCTTTTGTTGGCGGCTACACCGCCTGTCAACAGAACCTCCTTTTTTTCTGTGTGTGCTAGGGCTCTTTCCGTAACTTCTGTAACCATGGAGAAGGCTGTCTCTTGGAGACTATAACACAAGTCTTTCAGCTTACTTTCGCCTTTCTTTAGAAGGTTAACTGCCGCTGTAAGCAAACCGCTGAAGGACATGTCCATGCCCTTCACGGTATATGGCAGTGGAATAAGCCTCCGCCCATTTTTCGCGAGTTTTTCTATAACAGCTCCGAAGGGTTCGCCAGGCTTTTGCCTTAATCCAGCTTCTCTTGCGAACACGTCTAGACAGTTTCCAAGGGCTATGTCCAATGTTTCGCCGAAAACCCTGTAGCGTCCAGAATCAAAAGCCGCCACTATAGTGTTTCCACCAGAAACATAAAGCGTAACAGGGTCAACAGCGCCGGTTTTTAGCTTGCCCACTTCAATGTGCGCCACACAGTGATTAACACCAACCAGAGGGATGCCTAAATGAGAGGCTAGGGCTCTCGCCACTGTGGCGCCAGTTCTAAGGCATGGACCTAACCCCGGACCTTGAGAGAAGGCTATAACCGTTAAGTCTTTGGGTTTTATTCCAGCCTTTCGCAGTGCCTCTTCAAGGACCTTGTTTGCAACTTCAGCGTGGTGTCGTGCAGCTTCTCTCGGGTGTATTCCGCCTTCTGGAGGCATGTAGGCACTTATCACGTTTGCCAAAATTTCCCCATTAAAGGTGGCTATTCCAATGCTAAAGTCGTCTGCTGTACTTTCAATACCTAGACAGTAACCATCTCTTTTTCTTGCAGACACCACCGGCGCCTCTTTTTCACCTAAATTATTTTATCTTTGGACAAGCATATTTTATTTGGGAACAC
The DNA here is from genome assembly GCA_038883715.1 of Bathyarchaeia archaeon. Lineage (GTDB taxonomy): Archaea > Thermoproteota > Bathyarchaeia > Bathyarchaeales > Bathycorpusculaceae > JAGTQI01. Next base: position 1,951 of record JAVZLS010000030.1, on the reverse strand, counting down.
CTATATATCTGCGTGGAAACGGAGAGGAAGATGCCAAAACATAACGATTTGGAGCAAAAGGCTCTTCAAATAATAATGAGTTCTGGAAACGAAGGTCTGCCTCAGTCGGAACTATGGAGAAAGCTTGGAGCCAGCAGCAGAGAAGGCTCAAGAATAGCTCTAAAACTTGAAAGCAAAGGCTTAATACGCAGAGAAAGAGAGCTTCGCAACGGAAGATGGACTTATAGGCTTTATCCAAAAAGGCTTCCAGCATCAATAAACTCAATAGCCGACTGCCCATGCATGATGTGCCCGGACACATCGAGATGTGGACCCACGGGTGCAATAACGCCGCAGAGCTGTGAAAAGCTGACGGATTGGCTTATACGCCTGGCAGAGGGCGAGTACAAAATATTAGGTGACAGCTAGTTTTGCCTAAAGCATGGATACAAGAACGTAAAAGAGACTATTATTATAGAAAAGCAAAGGAAGAGAAATACCGCTCAAGAGCAGCCTACAAACTTTTCCAAGCCGTAGAGAAATATCACTTCATTAAAGACGGTGACGTTGTTGTTGATTTGGGCGCTGCCCCAGGAGGATGGACACAAGCAGCAAGAAAAATTGTTGGGGCTGAGGGTTTCGTTTTAGGAGTAGACATAAAACCGCTTGAACCTTTTTCGGAGAGAAACATTAGAACAATTATAGGCGATATAACAGAGCCCGATACTGCACGGCAAATTTTGGAAATGCTGCCTAGGAAAGCGGACGTCGTTGTATCAGATGTCTCGTCGAACATTTCTGGGATATGGGAGCTTGACCACGCCCGCCAAATAGACCTTGCGCAGAAGGCGCTTGAAATAGCCTTGGAAACTCTAAAGCCCGGCGGGAACTTTTTCGTAAAAGTTTTTCAAGGAGACATGTTAAACGACTTCATAAGCATGGTTAAACGGCATTTTGAAGACGTAAAGGTAATAAAGCCTAAAGCAAGTAGGGCGAAAAGCTCGGAAATTTTCATTCTAGGAATGCATTTAAAAGCTGATGAGCGGTAGAGCTAAATCCACTAGAACCCCATTATAAGAAGGTGAAACATTTGAATATAATTGCTGCAGACTCGTCGGCTGCCATTTTAAATGAAAAGTTTGAACCCATGTGCATTGTGGCTACCGCCGCCGTTTTGGTTAAACCGCCTTATAGAGAACCAAGCGAGTATTTGGCTGAACCGGTTTTTGCAGACGCCGAAAACAGCCACGAAGTTATAGTGCGGGAGGCAGAGCTATGCAAGCAGTTGGTCGCAAAAGTGAGAGCAGACATTGTGCATCTTGACATATCTTTGGGCGCTGTCTCCCTTGAACAGCTTTCACCCATACAGTTTTCAAACTTGAAAATTTCCAGCAAAGCCAAAAGCAACTTAATTAAAATTCTTCCCAGGCTTAGGAAAATCGCTGGTGAAATAACACAAAAATATGGTGTTGAAACCTTGGCGATAGGGAAGGATAGCATCCCCGTAAGGGTGGCGGAACTAACCGCTGGAGCCCACGCCATAATATACGCGTCTGAAAAAGCTGTTAAAGAAAAAAGTTCATTAATGCTTGGTTTGCCGCTAAAATGTCAGCCGATATTCAAAGAGGATCGGGTCTACATGCAATCTTTGATGGCTGCCGAACATGATGTAAGGGGATATGCTATTGACAATAAAGACTCGTTAAAAAAGGTTAATATTGTAGAAATTTTAAACCCGGTTGCAAGGGGATTTCGAACATTAAAGATAACACCAGAAAGGACTTGAGATGATAGGCGAAACCAAAGAAAACCAACAGATACCAATCAGCGAAGCTCTATTAGCCGTTGTTGCAAGTCTTTTACTATCACTTTTTTTGGCGGGGTTTATCGCTGATTTAAATTATGGCCTTGCGATGGTTGTTGCAGAATTGCTTCTTGCTGTTGTTCCGTTCGGATATATGCTTTCAAAGAA
>JAVZLS010000029.1:0-8759 GCA_038883715.1 Bathyarchaeia archaeon | reverse complement strand
ATGAGCTGGAGGTGGCACTTGCCGAGCAAGTTGTGAAGATGGTGCCCAGCGCTGAGATGGTGCGCTTCACTAATTCTGGGACAGAGGCTAACATGTATGCCATACGCTTGGCAAGAGCCTACACTGGAAGGAGCAAAATAATAAAGTTTGAGGGCGGATGGCATGGAGGATACGACGCCCTCCACATAGGCGTAAAATACCCCTTCCACATTCCAGAATCTGCCGGATTAACGGCCGGTGCAACGCAGGACACGATACTAGCGGTTTTCAACAACCTTGAAGACGTAGAGGCAAAAGCCCGAAAAGAACCGGTAGCAGCAATTATAGTTGAGCCTGTCTTAGGCGCTGGCGGGAGCATCCCAGCTGAAAAAGAATTCCTCAAAGGTTTGAGGGAACTCTGCAATGAAAAGGGTATTCTCCTAATCTATGATGAAGTTATCACAGGCTTTAGGCTTGCGCCTGGAGGGGCGCAACAATATTATGGCGTTTTGCCAGACATAACGGTCCTCGGAAAAATACTGGGCGGAGGCTTCCCGGTTGGCGCCTTCTGCGGAAGACGTGAGATCATGGAGCGCCTCAACCCGCTTGTCTATGAACGACCCAACTTCTCATTTCACGGGGGAACATTCTGTGCAAACCCAATCACAATGGCAGCTGGACTGGCAGTGCTTAAAGCCCTTGAAGATGGAAGCATCATTTCAAGGCTGAACAGGATTGGTGAAAAGGTCAGAGAAACTTTAAGGGAAATATTTGAGGCTAAAGACATAGATGTCCAAGCTACTGGTGCAGGTTCCATGCTCAACACACATTTCACAAGCAGACATGTTAGGAATGCCAGAGACGCCTTCGAAGCGGATAGAAAGAGGCTTGCAGAATATCACCTAAACCTAATTGCTAGGGGGGTGTTCTTCCTCCCAACACATTTCGGCTCAATAAGTGCAGCCCACACAGACGCCGACATTGAAAAGCTCTTCCAAGCAACAGAGAACTATGCCAAAACCATTGGCAAAATTTAGACCTTAAGCATCAACTCAGCCCTTTTCAAATCCAAGGGCGTGTTAACATTAAAGAACATTTTAAGCTGAGGGTCAAACTGCTGAAAGACGAGAGTTGAGACGTAGCGTATGTTCCGCAACTTCTCGACCATGGAACGCATGTCCAAACTTCCATCCTTCAAGGTGTTTTCAGCAGCTTCTAAGGCTGGCTGAACACGGTAGGCTGCATGTAAAGGTTCTATGTAACCGTTTGGCCAGCGGGGAATAACTGCATTCTTGCCCACGCAAAGTTCCAAGATGAGCGCTAGAATTTCCCTTGAAACCAGTGGTGTGTCGCATGGAAGCAGAAGCGCATACTCGCCATGTGCCTCTTTAAAGCCTGTTAATGCGCCCACAAGGGGGCTTTGAAGCTTGTTTTGGTCAATGGCTATCTTAACCTCTGACCCCAAGACTTTCACCATCTTTTCAGCTTGCTCTTTCGAGCTTACAACCACAATTTTCTCCTCAGCAATGTTGTCCAAAGCGTCTAAAACATGTATTATTAGGGGCTTGCCAGAGAGCGGGGCTAATCCCTTATCGTAGCCAAATCTTTTGGAGGCGCCTCCAGCCAACACTATTGCCGAATTGTCCAATGGTTTATGCTTTCCTTGACAGTTTTTGCGTATGAAAGTGTTTCGGACTTCTATAAGCTTTTTCCATCTGATAACTTTGGAATATTTCGAAGGTGGAATATAGGCTATACATATAGCCGCCCCGAATTTTATTGGAGAGGCTGCGGCGATGAACTCCGAAATCAAAGAGCTAAATAGGATAATTTGTAGACAGTGCGACGAGAAGGAATATGAGAAATGCAAAAATTGCAGAGTATACCAGCTTGTAAACAGACTTTTGGCACAGTAGGCTAGCCTACATTTTATCTATTCTGGCCGCAATCTCGCCTAGAATCCTTGTGAATGGATGGTCTGGCTTTTCATGAACAAAAATTATTTTCCCCTCAGCCCTTGAAATGTCGCAGAAGCATGGAACAACCCCCAAAAGCGGAACTTCATAGGTTTCCTTCACCAAGGCTTGCAACTTCTCCTTTCCGGATCTTAAGGAATCATCGTACAAAATCTTGTTTAGAATAATTTCTGTCTTCTTCTCGAACAAGTCGTAGAGTTCCCGCAGCATCCGCCTTGTTCCCTCAACATCTGAATTGTCAAGGGTTGAAGCCACTATAACAACGTCAGCGCTTACAATGGCGTTTATTGAGGAGTACTGCAAGCCTGGGCTAGTGTCAAAAATTATGTAGTCGAAGCCCTTGGCACTTAAAAGCGAGTTTCTGAGGGAGAGCAGTCTTCCAAGAGCCCTCATCTCCCACTTCCTATCTTTTGAGGACATATCCCTAATGGCTTCCACCGAGGGGTTGGCTAAGCCGACAAAAAATTTCCCTTGATTGGCTATTCTTTCGCTTAAGTCAATTAAGACTTTTTCTATTTCGCAAACTCCGTTAAGGTAGTCGTTAAGCCAATAATCAACCTTTTCCATGTGCAAAAGGGTGGCGAGGCTTGGAGCCCTAAAATCCAAGTCCAAGAGGCACACTTTCCTGCCTTGCTTAGCCAAAGTGACAGCCAAATTAATCGAGAGGAGGGTTTTCCCGGTGCCACCCTTGTAGGAGTGGATTGCCACAATCTTGCCCAAGGCTTTCACCCCTGACTTTCCTTCTCCACATAAAAGTAGGCTTTCCGTCCCTTCCGCTCCTTTTTAAGATAACCCATAATAACAAGCTGGTTCAGGTAGGCGCTTTCCACGGCTCTTGCCCTGCGGGTCTGCTGGGCAACCTCGTCGGCTGTTGCTCGCCCCAGCCTGCAGACAGTCATGGCCGTCTTTCTTAGATGGTCTGGCATAGATAAGAGTGTCATAACGTCTAATGGGGCTTCTTGGGGAATTGTTTGTATGTCCCTTCTTCCATGCTTCTGAAGTTCAATCATTATTTCCATTTTCTCGTTTAGCTTTTCGAGGTTTTCCTTTATCTTCTCTAGGATTTGTAGGGGCTTCTTTCCGAGAACTTCTTGGCTGGACACTGTTGTTTCCCCATTTGTTTTACGTGTGTACATATGGTAGTGGGGGAAGGAGTTTATTAAGTCTTACGAAATACTCATAATGATTCACAAACAGATGCAAACCTACAAAATCAAAAATCGACAAACGGATTTAAAGCTAACAAAAATTAAGATGCAGAAAATTTTAGCTAAAAGATAAAACTAACTAGTATGGTATTGGAGCCTTATTCCTGGCTTCTTCAACTATTGGCAAAACCTGCTTAAGCTCTTTGAAATGCTTTAGAACCGTTATGCCCCTCTGGGTTATAGCGTAAACAACCCTTCGCTTGCCAATGGTTCTCTCCTCAACAAGGTTCTGCTTCATCAGAAAGTCTAGATACTCTTTCAAGACACTGCAGTTTACATTAGCCTTATACATAATATGCGTCAGCTTCAATGGGCCGCGGTGCGCCAGCACCTTAAGAATGTCGATATACATCTCAAGCTTGGAGCGCCTCATCATCCAAACCTCTTGCCATATTTTCCCCAAATTTTATATAAAGCTTTTATGGATTCAAACTACGTCTTCTGCCTATTTAGTCTCCATTAATAGCTCCTTTTCGCTTGTACTCGCATTAACACGTTTATTCTATTTTGAAATGCAGTAACCAAGTCATCTATCAATATTTTTTGAAAATCTGTAGAGAGTCCTTTAATATTATCTTTGAGGGCCTTAGCCATTTTAGCTTTTATTTCCCTTCTTTGTTTAGGGGTTAAATCTCTCTTCAAGCTATTTCCTCCCAGTTCACGCAACAAAATAGGCTAAGCATATTTAACTAACTTATGAATCGCCAATCTATATTCAAAATCCACATTTTTAAAATTAAAGGACATAGAGTTGAACGGAATGAACGTGGATTCCCCTTTCAAATATTTCAATGCTTTTTGCTGGTTGGAGTCCATGTAGGCTGTGGTCGTGGACTAGCACCCTTGTGCCCCTTTTGCATTCGTTTATTATTTTTTCTGAAAGCTTTGGAATTATTGGTGGAAATGGGTAAACATATATTACGTTAAGCTTTGAAAGATCAACGGTGAATAGGTCTGAGTGAACAATGTCAATTAGGTGTTTTAATTTGGCTTTTTCCACTTTTTTGTGGGCAAGCTTAACCATTGCTGGGTTGACTTCAAATCCTACGCAGTAAACTCCGAATTTTCTGGCAGCCTCCATTAGCACGGAACCGTCTCCGCATCCTAGGTCTGCAAAAACCTCGTCGGGTTTAACTTCAACCATGTTTAGGGCTGCATCAATTACGGATGCTGGACTTGGCAAGTATGGAAACTCCACAAGCCTCCTAATAATTGCGGATTCGCTCAATCGTGCTTTTCCAGAATTAAGGTTAATTACTTATGTGAGGTAAAGTTAACGGTTTGGCGAGGGTTATGCCAAGATTTGTGGTTCAACGTCATCATGCAACGCATTTGCATTACGATTTTAGGCTGGAAATGGACGGTGTTTTAAAAAGCTGGGCTGTTCCTAAAGAGCCACCAACACAGCCAGGCGTTAGAAGGTTAGCCGTAATGGTTGAGGACCACTCGCTAAGCTACATAGACTTTGAAGGCACAATACCAGAGGGAATGTACGGCGCTGGAAAAGTGGAAATATGGGACGAGGGCACATACACGCTGAAAAGCAGAAGCACCAACAAAATAGAGTTCACATTATATGGCGAGAAAATGAAGGGAGACTACGCCCTAGTAATGTTTAAGGGAGACAAAAACTGGCTCCTAATAAAAAAGAAAACGTAGCCGATGTAACATACTTTCCGCTGGTCACCCTTTATTAAGCTGACAATAATGCTTTTCGCCATAAAATTATTGAAGATTAAACGTGCAACCTAAACTGAATGGAGGCGAAATTTGCATGCTCAAGTTTGAAACCGTGAAGATTGAGGTGCCAAAAGATTGCAACGTGATTTTGGGAACAGCCCACTTCATAAAAACTGTTGAAGACTTGTACGAGGCTTTGGTTAACGCTGTGCCAAACATAAAGTTTGGGATAGGCTTCTGCGAAAGCTCTGGACCATGCCTCGTAAGACACGAGGGAAACGACGAGGAATTGAGGCAGCTTGCCGCCAAAAAAGCTTTCGAGCTTGCTTGCGGCCACAGTTTCATAATCTTCATTAGAAACGCCTATCCAATAAACGTTTTAGACAAGATTAGAAAGGTGCCGGAAGTCTGCACAATTTATGCCGCTACGGCTAACCCATTAGAGGTAGTGGTTGCAGAAACAGAGCAAGGCAGAGGCATCATAGGCGTCATTGACGGCTTTAAAAGTAGGGGGATAGAAGCAGAAAGCGATATCAAGGCTAGGAAGGAGTTTCTGCGGAAAATAGGGTACAAGCTTGGTTGAAAGGGCTTCGCAGGGTGGAATTGGAAGGGTTTAGGCGTTAACGCCAGTTTTTGCCAATATTTTGAAGAGGCTCTTAATTATGGGGCTACTAATTCCTGCTGAATTTCGAAAGGAACTTTCTCTCTCATCCTTTCAGCGGCGTATATAGCCAGTACCTTAAATTGTTTTTCTGTTAAAATGTTGCGTGCCCTCGACAGGATGTCTAGGCATATTTCCTTAAAAACAAGGTCGGCGCATCTCATTTTTGCGTCGTCAATTAATTCCTTGCACGCCTGAAGGATTTGGCTGTTCAAGGCAATTCCACCCTGCAAGCCATTAGTTAATCATGAAACATTAAAACACTTATGAATTCAGAAGATGAATTCAAAATAATGATTTTAGAGCTTTTCTTGGCATTTTAACATGAGCGTTATAAGGCGCTCAAGTCAACATGTAATTGTGAGACTAAATGGAAAGTGTTGGCAAGGGTGAAGTTTACTTTATAGGGGTTGTTGAAAAAGCTGGCGAAGAGGAAGCAAAAATAAGGATTTTTCCAGAGTTCTGCAGCGGGCTTAAGGGCGTGGAGGAGTTCTCCCACCTGATTGTTTTATACTGGTTCCATCTACGTGATAATGAGGCGGATAGGCGGACGCTGCTGGTTTTTCCGAGGAGGCACAGAGTTTATGTGGAGAAGGGCGTTTTTGCTTGTAGAAGCCCTTCCCGTCCAAATCCGATAGGCTTATGCGTTGTTGAGCTCGTTGGAAGGGAAAATTGTACCTTGATAGTTAAGGGGTTGGACGCCATGGAGGGTTCGCCAATTATTGACATCAAGCCCTACATTCCCCACCACAATGCAGTTCAAGATGCACGTATCCCAGAATGGGCACGTTAGAAACAGTCCACCTCTTTCAAAAGTTCTTATATACCATGAAAAGTTACAATGCATCTCTCCAGCGAGGTTTCAAAATGTACAGGAAGCATGCCAAAAAAATTCTTGTCACAGGGGCAACTGGTCAGATTGGCTCCGAATTGACATTGGAGTTACGGAACAAGTACGGCGGGGAAAACGTTGTCGCAGCTGGACATAAAAGGAAGCCCGGAGAGAAACTCCTAGGTTCTGGGCCCTTTGAGTTTTTGGACGCAACGAGGAGAGAGGACGTTGAGAAAATTGTTAAGGAATATGACGTTGACACGGTTTATCATTTGGCGGCTGTTCTTTCAGCCGTTGGCGAAGAGAATCCGCAGAACGCTTGGAACATTAACATGGGCAGCCTCTACAACGTGCTTGAAATTGCAAGACAATACGGCTTAAGGGTTTTTTGGCCAAGCTCCATAGCCGTTTTCGGACCAGAAGCCCCACGAGTAAAGACGCCGCAGAATACCGTTTTGATTCCACGAACCATGTATGGCGTGACGAAAGTTGCCGGCGAGCTGCTCTGCAACTACTATTTCCTCCGCTACGGCGTTGACGTTCGAAGCGTCCGCTATCCCGGAATAATAAGTAGCGAAACCCCTCCGGGTGGAGGCACAACGGACTATGCTGTGGAAATTTTTTATGAGGCTGTTAGGCGTAGGCGTTACACTTGCTTTTTGAGGGCTGACACCGTCTTGCCAATGATGTATATGCCCGACTGTATAAATGCGGCCATAACCCTTATGGAGGCTGACCCTTCAAGGATTAGGTGTCGAACAAGCTATAATGTTGCTGCCATGAGCTTTTCTCCGGCTGAACTTGTGGCGGAGATTAAAAAGTATATTCCAGATTTTGTCTGCGAGTATAAGCCGGATTTTAGGCAGAAGATTGCTGATTCTTGGCCCATGTCCGTAGATGATAGTGCGGCCCGCGAAGATTGGGGTTGGAACCCGAAATACGATTTAGCTTCTATGACGCGTGATATGATTGAGAAGCTTTCCGGGCGTTTTGCTGAAGGACGCTTTTAAAATGTTCCTTTCCGCCACGATTTTATAGGAAGTGTTAAAAGCGCCTCAAATTTAGACTTATTAGAGGGTGAAAGTGGATGGTTGAGAGGCATCCTACACGTTACTTGGCTGAGGAATATGAGCGTTTGGTGCGGGAGAACCTAAACTGGGAGCTTAAGGTTTTGGAGTCTGCCAGCGAGCCCATATGCATAGTTAATGGGAAAGAGGTGTTAATGCTCTGCGCCAACAACTACCTAAACCTTGCAACCCACCCAAAAGTTGTCAACGCCATGATAGAGGCAACCCGCAAATACGGCGCTGGGGCTGGAAGCGACAGGTCAATTTCGGGAAACATGATCCTTCACGAGGAGCTGGATAGACGCCTAGCAAAGTTCAAGAGGGCTCCGGCATCGCTTACATTTCAGACCGGTTTCATGGTTAATGAGGGGCTTATACCACAGCTCGCAGACAAAGGCGACTTGATAGTTTCAGACGAGCTTAACCACGGCTCAATAATCGATGGTTGCAGGCTAAGCCGGGCGGACAGAGCCATATATAAGCACAAGGACGTCGAGGATTTAGCCCGCGTCATGGAAGAAGCCGAAAAACATGACCCCCCATACAACCACATATGGATAATAACCGACGGAGTTTTCAGCATGGACGGTGACACAGCGCCACTGCGGGAAATAGCCAAAATTGCAAAGGAGCACGGCGCTGGCGTATATGTGGACGACGCACATGGCGAGGGCGTCTTGGGCGAAGGCGGACGAGGAATAGTAAGCCACTACGGGCTTAGGCGCGATGAAGTGCATGTGGAAATGGGCACTTTTTCAAAAGCTTTCGGCGTCATAGGCGGACACATTACTGGAAGCGAGGAACTCCGCAATTTTGCCTACAACAAGGCTAGAAGCTGGCTCCTCAGCGGCGCCGTCCCGCCAGGAGTGGCAGCCGCCTGCATAGCCGCAATAGACGTCCTCGAAACAGAACCGGAACACGTCCGCCGCGTCTGGGAGAACAGAAACCACTTGCTGGACGCACTGCAAGACGCCGGCTTTGACACTGGCAATACGGAAACTCCAATAATTCCAGTCATGTGTGGAAAGAGCAAGGCTGCAAGGGATTTGGCAGACTACTTGTGGACGAAGGGCATATTCGTCCTTCCAATATTCTATCCAATGGTTGCAAGGGATAAAGCCAGAATCCGTGTCCAAGTATGCACGAAGCACACAACAGAACAGCTTGACAGAGCAGCGGAAGCCTTCAAAGAAGGCGGCAAAAAACTCGGAATAATCTAAAACCCCAATTCCTCATTTTCTCTTTAAAGAACACCACTCTAACGTTTTTCATCGTATTGGGAAATGTTAAATTGCTATCGTGTAACATTAAGTTTAGTGATATTGTTATGGCTCAAGATTTGTTAAGGCTTGTTGG
>JAVZLS010000028.1:0-9002 GCA_038883715.1 Bathyarchaeia archaeon | reverse complement strand
CGGCCCCTTGATGGCTATGCGGTCTCCAACAGCTAATGGAGCCTTAAGCTCAACAACAGCCACACTAATCTTTGTGAAATAGTGGGTTACGCGTCCAACCTCAACAAGGTTTTCCTCAACCAAACACCTTCATCTCCAGAGGATAGAATATCCCTTGTAGCCAATAAATAATTTACCTAATTATGGCTTGCTAGCCATTCAGCCTTAAAGCCGCCCTTATGTAGGCGTGGGTTTGGTGAACCTCGATCTTCCTTCCATTATGGTATCCCGTGTTGAGCAAGTAAAACAGAATGCCATAATCAAAAAGTTCCCGGAAAAATTGTTCCTGCCTATCCTTGTCCATTTCTAACTGGTATGGGTCGTAGAAGGGTTCAGAGCCATACTGCCCCCACTTTTCCGGCGGGCCTGAACCGGGCGCTATTTGAAATTTTCCCTCTTTTAAAATTTCTATTGCCTCCTCACATTCTATTCTCCTTATGATGGGTGAGCTTTCATCCCTTGTTAGCAGCAGTACATACTTCAATACTGCTTTGTCCGCTACACCTTCCTTTCCCTTAAAAACTTCGTATACATCGCCCTTCTCGTCTGCAGTCAGCATGGTGAACCTTTCCCGAGGGAACATAACCCTCGAATTTCCATAAGACCAGTAGCACCGGTCAAAACCTTCATCAAAAACGCACCTTTTCCTACCCTCATAGACAAGCCTATAACATGGACCCATCTTTTTGGCATCGTCGCTTTTTTGTCGGCAATCTTCCTTTCTAACGACAACGTTTTCCAAGGGTAAACCATCAAAAGCTTTAATGAAGGTTGGATGTCTCTCCGCTATTTCAGTCCTCATGTAAAGCTGCTTTTCAGGCTGTTCTACGATAACTTCCCTCCTTTCTTCGTCGAAACCTGCGAAGAGATAATCATCGCCAATGACCTTGCTGGTCCTAACGTTATACAAAAGCTCATGAAACTGTGTTGTCTTCCCCGTCCCCGTTGGAGCAATTATGGCCACACAGTAGGCTTTACCTCCCCTCTCAAAGCCAACCGCAGCCGCATGTAGAGGAAACTTGCCTCTCTCCTTTAGGATTACACTAGCCAAGCCTAGCGCGCCATTAGACTTTGCCGCACCATAATATTCAGAATTGACTATGAGCACCCTTCGCCTTTCAAGGTCATAAAACAGATGAGGCTCATAACCCTCAACACCGTTAATAACATAAACTGTCCCATCAGGTTTTGAGATGCTGAGATGCCAGTTCAACTGCCACCAGCGGCTAACATGCCTAGAGTTGGTGCGCAACTCTATCTTTGCGCCGCAGACATCCGCCACATGAACGAAGGGCAATTTTATGTCCAAGCTGAGAATCTTGTCTATTTCGCCATTATCTCTTGATTTTGGCGGTCTCCTATCCGGATAAGTGAAATAATTGTCTACGTTTTTGTGCTGCATTTCGGGTTCTCTAACGCATTAAACAGAGGTGTATATAAATTTTCAGCTGGATTAACGGTAAAGAAGGCAAAAAATAATCAACTTTCTTTTATTTTTGATGTAAAAATTACAAAAATATTTCTAATTCAATAATGAGCCTTCAAGATGAGTTGAGGAGGCATCATAAATTTTAACATGCAAAACTTTGCCCAACAAGTTCCCGGCGTTTCCCACCACTATTGGCTTGTAGGCGAAGTTTCTACCCATCCACGAACCAGAAACTTTTCCATGCTCATCTATTAGGACTTCGCCCTCCCAGCCAACCCATTCACGATTCCTCTCCAAAGCAATTTTCATTGCTAAACTGCTTAGCAAGGCGCTTCTCCGCTTTATCTCTGGAAATGGAACAGCACCTCGCATGGCTGCCGCTGGCGTTCTCGGTCTGGCAAAAAACTTCGATATATTAACTATGTCGGGCTTAACATCCTCTATCAACTGCATGGTTTTTCCAAAGGCTTTTTCATCTTCGCCTGGAAAGCCGCAGATTACGTCTGTCGCTATCGTTATTTTTGGAAAGGCTTCTCTAAAGGCGTTTACAATCCTTTTAAAGTCAGCCACCGTGTAAAAGCGGCGCATTTTCTCTAGAACATAGTCGTCTCCGCTTTGGACAGGTAAGTGGACAAATTTGAAGACCTTCTCGCTTTTGTAGGCTTCAATCAAGTTTTCTAGAACGCCCATAGCCATATTCGGAGTCATCATTCCAACCCGCACTTTGAAGTCTCCCTCGACCGCGCACACAGCCTCAACAAGCTCAGCCAAGTTTGTGCCTATATCTCTCCCATAGCACGCGGTGTCCTGTGAAGTAAGCCAAAACTCCCGCACGCCCTCAGCCAAGTCGGCTTTAACCCGCTCCACAATTTCTACTATGCTGTAGCTTCTTAGGTGCCCTCTTGCAAAGACAACACAACAGTAGGCACACGAACCCAAACAGCCATAGCTTATTGGGATTACACCTACAACAGAGTTTAGGCGAATCCTCGGAAGGTTTAGGCTTGGTTTAGCCCTATCCGCATTTTCCAAAAGAACAACCTTCTCGCCCCTCAAAACATCATTAACTATATCAACTATTTTTTCGCCCAAAGCTGGCCCCGCAACTCCATCAAAACGCACCTCGCGACAAAGCCTATCAAAATTGATTAGGGGGAGACAGCCCACCACTAAAAGCCTCTTTTCTTTAGGCACTTTTTTCAAAATGTCGATCATGCGGTTTTCTGTTGGACCCTTAACCGCACAAGTGTTGTAAATGACTATGTCAGCGTCAGCCATATTATCAACAAGTTTAAACCCAGCCTTTGCTAGGCAACCAGCCATAACTTCGCCGTCAGCTAAGTTTGTTGAACAACCAAAGCTTCTAAGGAACACTTGTGTGGCTTCCATGGCAATACGTAAAATGCTTTAACAAGGAATAAAAACCTAGAGGTTCGCCACAAAGCGGATTTACAAGTTTCTGAAACGCGTATAGAATAAACCTTATAAAAAAAAGAACGAGCATATTTAAAACATATTTAAAACGTATTATGTAAGAGTATAGGTTTAAAACTCGTTTCTCTCGCTTACCGAAGGGGGAATTTAAAATGAAGTTAATAACGCTATATCTTCCCGAACCATATATTGAGGCGTTAGACCAGCTCGTGAATGAGAGGTTTTATCCAAACAGGGCTGAGGCTATTCGTGTGGCTATCCGCGACCTGATTAACAATGAGGTTTGGCGTAGGAAGAGGGTTGGTTAGATGCAGTCAGCTAGTCAGCAGCAAACCTTCAAATATTCTTGGCAGAACACTTTCCCAGAGGAGATTCGCCCGCCAAGCTTTTGCCGGATGCTTGTTTTAGGCGTTGGTGGGGCTGGAAATAATACTGTTACAAGGCTTATGGAGATGGGCATAGTTGGGGCTGAATGCATAGCCATAAATACTGACGCCCTCCACCTCAACATTTCAAAGGCTCACAGAAAAATCTTGATAGGCGAAAAGCTTACCAAGGGCTTGGGGGTTGGCGGAGACCCACAGCTTGGAAGAGCCGCCATCGAAGAGTCAAGGAAAAAAATTGAAGAACTGCTTAGTGAGGCAGACATAGTCTTTATAACCGCCGGCCTGGGAGGCGGAACTGGAACAGGTGCAGCGCCAGTTATAGCCGAAATAGCCAAGAAAAAGGGTGCTCTAACCGTTGGAGTTGTGACAACGCCTTTCCGAATTGAGAAGGGACGCGTAGAATATGCAGCTCAGGCTTTGACTGAGTTGCGGAGACGCTGCGACACAGTTGTTGTGATTGACAATAATAAGCTGATTCATCTGGCGCCTAACCTTCCAATAAACGAGGCTTTCAAGGTTGCAGACCAAGTTTTGGCAAACATGATTAAGGGCATAGTGGAAACCATTTCAGCTCCAAGCTTAATCAACTTGGACTTTGCAGACTTCAAAACCATTGTTAAGCGAGGCGGCTTAGCCGTCATAGGCGTTGGCGAATCAGACGCCCCAAACCGTGCTGAGGAAGCGGTGCGAAACGCCTTGAGAAACCCGCTTTTGGACGTGGATTATGCGGGCGCAAAGGGTGCCCTAATCCATGTTTCTGGAGATGCCCAAATGACAATTGAGGAGGCAAACCGCGTCGGAGAAATAGTCACAGAAATGATGGACGACGACGCACTGGTCATTTGGGGAGCGAGAGTCAACCCTGAAATGGACGGAAAGCTAAAAGTAACCCTCGTGCTGACTGGAGTGAATTCACCTTATATCCCAAGCGGACTTGGTGTAATAGCACCACAACTCTTCAACCTAGAGGCATACGCTGAACCCGAAAAACCCCTTGGCATAAAACTGGATTTGTACCAAATGGAACAAGACTACTCATAAACTTCTCTAACAAATCCCCCAATTTTATACAAACAACTTTATGTTAGTAGAAGTGCTAACAGCGAGCATTTGTGGCATAGTTAAGGGGTGATAACTTTTATGGTGAACGTTGCATGGGAGGCTGTAGCGTTTCCGCTGGTGTTTTCATTGAGAAGAATCCGACTGCGATGATTATCCATGCAATCCAGATTATTATAAAGCCCACAAGAATTATTGATAGAACTGCGCCTATCAGCCAAACCAAGCCGGCTGTTTCAAACATTTTCTCCCCAGACTTTGTGGAAAGGGCATCTAAAGATTTTCTGAAGAATACTGCCGAGATGATTAGGGATATGACAAGCGTTAAATAGGCTCCGACAATTGGTCCTAAGAAAGACCATAAATGTGTTCTGATAAATTCTTGGACAGCCGCCATGTTAGTCCAGTCTAGTTCTTTGAGCTGTGGGGCTAGTGGTAAAATGAGTATTATGAGAATTAGTATTGCTGCGACTATGCCAACAATCACTATTACCGTTCCGTAGAGGGAGTTGTTGAATATGCCTTTATCTTTGTAGTAATCTGCGAACCCTTTTAAGGCTATTAAGACCAGGATTATGCCGGCAAGCAGTGGCAAACCCTCGTATAAGCGTCCTGCTGCACCTGCAAAACTGATGACCATTAATATTGCGCCTACAAAGCCCAAGGCCTTCATTGATTCAAGATTCATTCCCGTAACCTCGTTATTGAACGTCCTCTGTCGGTCATCAAATAAAAAGCTTTGTCCATAATGAAATGTGAAGTGCTGCACGTGTTTATTAAATGCTTTTAACGTTTTAGAAGGATACTCATAATAATAGCACATCTACATATTGGCAAAAGGAAGACTTGGAATGACAACTGAAAAGTTGGTTGTAGGCTTGACTGGTATGCCCGGAGCTGGAAAATCCGTTGTTGTTAACGTTGCAAGAGCCAGTGGCTACGCTGTTGTTGTTATGGGCGACGAGGTTCGTGAGGAAGCCAGAAGAAGAAGTTTAGAACCAACCCCTGAAAATCTTGGGCGCGTAATGCTGGAGCTGAGACGTTTAGAGGGAGAAGCTGTAATAGCGAGGCGCTGCATCTCAAAAATACTAGAGAAAACGGAGAGTAAAGTTGTTGTGGATGGCATAAGAAGCCTAGCCGAGGTTGAAGAGTTTAAGCGGCACTTTCCAAAGTTCACATTGGTTGCCGTTTATGCTTCCCCTGAAACAAGGTTTAAGCGGCTTTTTCATAGGCAGAGGAGCGACGACCCCAAAAACTGGGAAATTTTCCGTGAACGGGACATGCGGGAGCTAAGCGTTGGATTGGGAAATGCTATAGCCCTGGCTGAATACATAATAATTAATGAGGAAAGTCTAGAAGCAGCCAAAAAACAGGCTGCAATGATCTTGAAGAGGATTGAGAGGAAATGGATGAAGTAGAAGTTCACGTGGAAGTTGAAATAAACCCTACAGAATCAGAAGAAAAAGTGAGAAGAGCTATTGAGAACATTTTCGGCGGCATACCAGTCCAGATAAAGTCGCTACGAAGGGGAAGCCTCCTCACGGCGGATGCAAAAGGACTGCAATTCCTGACAAAACTTTACAATTTACTGCGTAGAGAGCGCATCCGCGATGCCGCAAGAGGTGCCCTATTCGAGGGGTTAGGTGAAAAAACCATAACCTTCTACTTAAACAAGCAGGTGGCTTTTGTTGGGCATGTTTCTTTTTCAAAGGCTGTGGCAGAGTCGCCTTTAGGTCCGATAAAGGTTCAGATTAGATGTGATGACCCGAGGCGGTTGATTGACTGGCTTGCGCCAAAAACAGCCTAGAAAAATGGTGGAGAAATTGAGTTTGGAGAAGATTTACAACTACATTGATGAGAATGCTAAAGCCTTTGTCCGAGACCTTGTGAGGCTTGTTAGGCAGCCCAGCGTTTCAGCGAAGGGCGAAGGAATAGCCGAATGCGCGAGGCTTGTTGAGGAGATGATGCAGGAGACAGGACTTTCAACAAAAGTTTTGGTAGGCGAAAAAGGAAATCCCGTAGTTTATGGCGAGGTCAAGTCTAAAAGTTCCGATAAGACTTTGCTCTTTTATGACCATTATGATGTTCAGCCTCCTGAGCCCCTTGAAAAGTGGAGTTACGAGCCTTTCAGCGGAAAAATTATAGATGGGAAAATCTATGGGAGAGGTGTCACAGACAATAAGGGGAATTTTGTTTCTAGGCTTAAGGCTGTTCAGGCTTTCTTGGAAACGGATGGCGATGTGCCGGTTAACATAAAGTTCTTTGTTGAAGGTGAGGAGGAAATTGGAAGCCCGAATCTTGAGCCGATTGTTAGGGCTTATAGGCATATTCTTGGGGCTGATGCTGCCATATGGGAGTTCGGCGGAACGGACCGTAAGGGTAGACCCCACCTATATTTGGGTTTGAAGGGCGTCCTATCCGTTGAGTTGAGGATGAAAACCGCCAACAAGGATGTTCACTCTGCAAATGCTCCATTGATACCCAATGCTGCGTGGCGTTTGGTCTGGGCTTTAAACACCTTAAAAGATGAGAACGAAAGAATTCTCATTGACGGTTTCTATGACGATGTTGTGCCGCCATCCGCTGAAGAAATCGAGTGTTTGAGGCGAATTCCTTTTGAGGAGAAAGAGCTGAAGGAAGAGCTTGGCTTAAAACAGTTCTTGAAAAATGTTAGCGGCTTTGAGGCTTTGAAGGCTCTACTTTACCAGCCCACATGCACAATAAACGGCTTATTTGCCGGTTACACCGGGAAGGGCTCCAAGACTGTTTTGCCTCATGAAGCCATGGCTAAGCTGGATTTTAGGCTTGTCCCGAACCAGAAGCCCGATGAAATCTTTGGTAAGCTTGTCCGCCATCTTAAAAGGCACGGGTTTGGGAATTTTGAGGTAATAAGGCATGGCTCAACTGAGCCAGCTAAAACGCCTATTAGTGACCCGTTTGTTGGTTTGGTGGCGAAAACAGCCGAGAAGGTTTATGGTAAAAGGGCTGTTATTTATCCGCTTAGTGCTGGTTCTGGTACCATGCACTTATTCCGAAACCTTTTGGGCTATCCTATTGTTTCTGCTGGTTGCGGTCATCCCGAGTCTAATACTCATGCACCTAACGAAAACTTGAAAATTGAAAGCTTCATCACCGGAACAAAGTTTATTGCCACTCTGATTAGCGACTTTGCCCATGCCCACACTAGCTGATAGGTGGTGGCACACTGTTGTACAGTAAGGCTAACATAACTGAGCGGGGCGCCGTTCTGTTAGGCAAGAGTGTTGCATGCGACGCCTTCGATGATTCCAAACCTTTAAGGGTTGTTACCCATGCGCATGCGGACCACATGATTGGCTTGCAGCAGAGCCTAAGAACCTGCGAAAAAGTGCTTATGACAAAAGCCACAAAAGACCTGATTGACGTTATGAAGAATCCGCTGTTTCTTGTGGGCGGATACGTGGAAAACCTCGATTATGGAAAAACACTACACTACAGCGAAGAAAGCATCACGCTTTTTCCAGCAGACCACATTTTAGGCGCTTGTCAAGTTCTTGTTGAAGATGCCGAAGGGACAAGGATTGTTTACACTGGGGATTTTAGGATTGAGGGCACCCCAGTGTTAGAGGCTGATGTGCTTGTTATGGAAGCCACCTATGGTAGTCCATCTTGCAGGCGCCCCTTCAACAGCGAAGTTAGAGAATTGCTAGTCTCCATTGTTAGGGAGGGGCTTAAGCGCGGCGTTGTTTATGTTTTCGGTTATCATGGTAAACTTCAAGAGGTTATGCAGATTCTCCACGACGCTGACATAAAAGTACCTTTTATCGTGCCTCAAAGGGTTTTTCAAATCTCAAAAATTTGTGAGAGGCACGGCATGCGTATAGGTCGCCTATTACGGCTTGAGGAGAAGGAAGCTAAAGAAATGCTTGATAGGAACCAGCCTTGTTTGGCTTTTTATCATATGGGTTCTAGGGCTCGTGTTGGGCATGGCTGCTTCCGCGTTTATGTTAGTGGTTGGGAGTTTGATGTTCCATGCCGCGAGATAGGCGAAAATGAGTATGTTGTAGCCTTGAGCGACCATTCTGATTTTGATGGTTTAATGGAGTATGTGAGGCGTTCTAGGCCTAAATTTGTTGTTACTGATAATTTTCGGATTGGTTATGCTGAAACTTTGGCTAGGCATATTCAAAAGCAGTTTAATGTTAGGGCTGTGGCTCTTCCTAGGCGTTAGTAGGCTTGTTATATGTGTGTAGTGAGTATTACTACACAAGATTTATCTTTCTCGCCACAGAATTATACTCTTGAGTTCGGATTCGAATTCCGAATTCACATGTCTTAAATAAGAAGAAACAAAGACCTTCGGGCGAAAAGGCATGCCCTCCCCACTACAGCCAGAGTTCTTCTCATTGGTAGGCATAGACCTATTCCTAGCCATGAGCCTCCTAACATGCCTCTTGGACAAACATTTTCCATCGCAACTCCCATACGTCTATCAATTGGCAGCGCTGGCTGGCTTTGGACATTTAATCGTGAGCCGAGAGTTTATGCCAACATTTGACGAGTACATGCGCTTCTGGTACAGCCTCCTATACCTAATTGTAGCTTTAGCCAACATAATAGCCGTAAACGTCTACTTAGGCATAGTTAAAAAGCTAGTAAGCCACGCCAAGGTTTTC
>JAVZLS010000027.1:0-10245 GCA_038883715.1 Bathyarchaeia archaeon | reverse complement strand
AATCCATAGCCATGGACCTGCCGCCCCACCACTGCCTAGTGCTTGGCAAAATTGTAAAAGACTTCCCAATAGTCGTCAAAGTCCGAGCCTTAGACGTAAAAACTATGGGGGAAACCCGCCTATTCTTCGAAAAGAGTTGAAATAATTTAGCCAGCTTTGCCTTCTATGGCTTTCTTAAGTAGCTCTCTTGTTTGTTCGATTCCCTTCGTTGATAGTGTGAACGGTTTATATTTCCCTTTAGTTTGTGAGGCTATTATTACATCATTTCTACGAAAATTAGCCAATATCAGTCCTAGTTCACGTCCCGGTAAAGGATAACCGTTTGGTCCTTTCAGGATTTTCTTTAAATAAGACACTTCTATGGGTGTCTTCTGCAATCCTACTTGAATAGCATAACATACCAGTCTTACAGCATCCGTGGTGTTTGGATGCATAGGCAAAAACGGAACTAGATCTGGAAAATCTTGGCTTTTCTCAAATTTGATAACTTTAACAACATCTTCTTTGGCGACATTTGCATCTTTTGCAATCCGATCATACTCATCTCCCTCAATCAAAGTCTGTTTATTTGTAATTCCAATTTGAGGTGTTGGAGCAGATGGTGGTGTCATGAACTGTGTTACTCCAACAGGGATGCCTTTTATATGCTCAAAGACTTTGTTAAAAACATCTAATACAGATTTGCCAGATTCGTCATAATATTCAATCTCTCTATCAGCCCATTTTATCCTAAAGCCGGACCGAAACTCCTTTTTATTCTCGGACATATACACCAAGTTTAATTATAAAAGGAATTACAATTTAAATTTATCAGGTGGACAAATTTGGGTTATTCCACTGACGAACCAAAGAAGTATCCAGACGAGGATGAAATAGAAAGAGTACTTAACAGGATCTATGATGTAGCTTGGAATAATGTTATTTTAAGTAGCGCGGATGAGGATATACTCCTTAAAGAATTAAAATGGGTTCTTGATGTTTGGAGCAAGCAATATCTTGGCAATGATCGACTAACTCGTATAATAAACGACTATTACCTTACCATGTTGCGGAAAAGCGAAGACAAAAGCGTGATTTACAAGGAACTCGACTTAGTTATTTGTTTCTTTCAGCATTATATCTACGCTTTTGAAGAATTTATGACGCGGGAATTTCGAGATTCTGTAATTCGCTGCGGACTAATATGCGAGAGACTGGTGAAAAGACTCGCTATGGCCGGCGAGCATTATGAAGTACTTGAAATTGCTAAATTTGAGGATAAAGTTAACAAGTTGATAAGTCTTTTATCTAATCGTATAAGCGATATTCACTTTCTGATGAACAGAATGAAGTATATCTATTCTCAAAGGTCAAGAAAAGGGGCTCATGACACAGGAGCCGCCGGAATATTAATTGCAAAAGCATGCATTAGCGAAATCCCAATAACTTATATGGAATATCTAGAAACCTTGGAAAGTATAGGTTACAAAATCAGAGCAAAAAAGGAGCTGATTGGAATAGTGAACGACACAGTAAAAGTTAGCACTACTATGATTATAACACGTGAAGGAGAACCAGCAAAACCGGAAAGCGTATTACTATTTATGTACCAACAAAATTACTTTGCCCAACCCAGAACATTTTCTGAAGTAGATAACTCGCTTAAAAATCAACGTTATAACTTTCCAAAATCATCGTTATGCAAAGCTTTAGATAACTTATGTAAGAAAAAAATTTTAACAAAACAAAAGCGCGGGATCTACGTCCAAAGGATGCCGCCAGAAAAATACTTCCAAAAGGAAATATAAAGGCGAAACTACTACACACCGGAGTTGAGTTTTTCTAACCTTTTCTTGTTCCGCTGGAGGAAAGCTCTCAAAGTCTTTGTCAGATCGTATTTTTCCGTCTCGCCTAACGGAACCCAGCGGAGTTCTGCGGCGTCGTCCGCCGCCCGCATTTCTCCACCCTTAAGCTTCACAAAATAGTCTATTATGACGAAGTGGTATTTCACCTCGCCATTTTCGTCTCGGACAATATTGTCAACAACATCAATAAGCTCCGGATCAGCCACAACCAGCCCTGTCTCCTCCTTAACCTCGCGGATAACGGCGTCTTCCGCCCTCTCACCAAGCTCCACCAAACCGCCAGGAACACTCCACTTACCTCTCCCAGGCTCGCCCTTACGCTTCTCCAACAAAATTTTCCCGTCACAGATTATTATGGCTCCTACGCCGACCACCGGCTGGCTTGGATAAAAGCGCCGAACCACGCCAAAACCCTTTCACGCATTATTCCCTTTTAATTCTTAAACTTTCCTATGCAACAGGCGTGTAAGGATGCCAAACCCTTCTAGGCTCCTCACCTATAAGAGTTAAATCCCTATCCTTCACAACAGCCACGCCGAGGGCGGCGGCGGTAGCCACAAAAGACATGATTCCAGTATACTGCGTTATATAAGCGAGGTTAACCGTTCTTGAGGAAATTTCAAAACTATAACTTACTGGAAAACGTCCTAAGTACTTGCCATCATAAACTATAAACGTTGTTAAATTCCCTTTACCGTATTCGAGAAAACCATCATTGTCATATTTTCCGTTAAGAATTATTATGGTTGGAACTTCCACGCTTCCAATTGGGACTTTGCCAGTAAAACTGAAGGAGCCTTCGCTCTTGGCTTTAGAAGTATTGTAAAGCAGTTCAGCAGCATACAGTCTATTCAACATTACTCTTGTTTTATCTAGGGATATGCTGGCAAGCTGAGACCAAATATCGTACAATGAAACGCCTACACTATCAGTGTACGCTGTTCCTTCGCATGTATATTGCATGGTCACCCACTTTACATTATTGTGGCTTGCCAACCCAGTTGAGGCATAAGCTGTGCCAAGAAGCAACGCAGCCAAAAGCGCTGCAATTATTATTTTTGTTGTGTGTCCTAGACCGACGGGTTTGGCTGGTGTTGGCGTAAAAACTATGTAGGCTGGGAAGGCAGTTTGTCTCGCGAGCCTAAATTGGATAAGCCTTTCTTTGCTGGCGACTAGTGGGAGAAGCGCTATCCCTGCTATGAAGCCTCCTGCGTGGGCGAAGACTGCTGTGCTTCCACTTAGCCTGAAGTAGCCGTAAATCACTTGGGTTGCAAACCAGAAGAGGAGGTAGTAGGCTGCCTTCAGCCTAAAGAACATTGGGAAGTATAGGAAGAACCAGCCCATAACCAGCGATGTACCTGGGAAAAGGATTAGGTATGCTCCTAAAACTCCGCTTATGGCTCCCGAGGCGCCTATGGCTGGGATTACGTAGGCTGTTGCTCCGCCTAGAAAGCTGAAAGCTGTGTGGAATATGGATGCGACTATGCCTGAAAACATGTATAGGGCGAGGAAACGCCAACTGCCGAGGGCTTCTTCAACGGCTCTTCCGAAAATGTAGAGGAAGTACATGTTGAATAGGATGTGAAAGAAGTCAGCATGTAAAAACATTGATGAGAAAATCCTATACCATTGGGTCGGCATCGGCGTTAATGCTGGGACAAAGCCCCCAGCGCTTACCCAGTAGTCGCTTACTTCTAAGAAGATGTTCTCATAAGATGTTATGGCGTAGACTGCGATGTTAACCACTATTATGGCAATGGTTGCCACTGGTCTTTTTCTGAAATGGGATAGGTCTCCCATTGGAATGCCAAGGCTTCTTTTAAAGGAATCTGCCAATTCGCAACTGCCTCTGCGCTAAATATCCGAAGCAAGGCCTATATAATTTGTCCGATGGGCGCGTTTGCTATTCATATCTTAGGGCTTCCACCGGCTTAAGTCTGGAGGCTCTCCAAGCTGGGTAAAGCCCGAAGAGTACGCTAACTATTAAGCCGAAGGCTATGGCGCCGAAAAGCACCGTAGGCGTTAAGACTGGCGATATTGTTATTCCGTTGGCTAATGCTGCTTGGCTTCCTTGGCGTATGCCTCCGCCGATGCCGCCTCCAGCACTGAAAACTCTTACTGCGACTTGGGCTATGCCCCATCCAGCTCCTACGCCGATGACTGCGCCGAGCAAACCTATTATGGCTGCCTCGCCCAAAAATATTAGGAGCATCTGCCTATTTTTCATTCCTAAGGCTTTTAGGATGCCTATCTCCCTTGTTCGCTCCATTATTGAGACAATCATGATGTTCATTATGCCTATTCCAGCCACCAATAGTGATATGGCTGCAATTCCACCTAGGAAAATCTCCATGGTGGAAAACACGCTTGATATTATGTTGAGGATGGCCGTTGAAGAGGTTACAGTGACTTGACCGCCAAAGGCGTCTCTTATGGCTTTTGCAGCGCTGTCAATAGTTTCTTTATCATCATTTTTTAGTTTCACAATTATCATTTCGCATTCCTCTGTTCCAAAAAAGGTTTGAGCCTGCGTTATTGGTATGTATATGCTTGTGTCTGATGGACCGCCAAAACTGAATCCTCCAATTTCTCGGAGAACAGCCACAACATTGCCCGTGTAAGTTTCGTTTTTGAATGGTCGTGCAGTCGCGTTAGTCCAAATGATTTCAACGTTGTCGCCAGTTTTGCAGAAGAGTGTTCCGTTCCCCCACGGGTCGCTGACGCGCTTTCCGACGACAACAGCGCTGTTTTCTGGGTTTTGTGGGATTGTTCCCTCCTCCGCTACGAATAGGCTGCCGTAGATTTCAGCGTATTTAGCATATTCAACGCCGGCAATTGTGACTCGGCTTGTTTTTTCTCCAGCTTTTATGTAGCCGGTTCTTAGGATGACGGCAAGCGATATGGTGACGTTTTCGCCGCATACATCCTCTATCGTCTTTGTATCGTTGACCAAGAGCCTAAATCCGGATTCGCTTCTCGCCGTGACTATTAGGGTGTCTGTTGCAAGTCCCTTCTGAAGTTGGGTGGATATCGCCACTTGCAAGCCTTGGGTTATTGATAGCAGAGCCACTATCGCAGCTATTCCTATGACGACGCCTAGGGTTGTTAAGCCAGCTCTGAGTTTGCGCAGTTTTATGGCACTGAAAGCATATGAGAATATGTCTGTTGGTTTCATGCTTTATTCACCTTTTCATCCACTATGAGGCCGTCAAGCATTTGCACTGTTCTTTTTGCCTCCGCAGCCAAACGCTGGTCATGAGTAACCATTATCACTGTTACGCCCAAATCTCGGTTCAGCCCCTTTATGAGCTGAATTATTTCGTAGGCGTTTTTCGAATCTATGTTTCCAGTGGGCTCATCCATAAGGAGAAAGCGTGGATTATTAGCCAAGGCTCTGGCTATCGCCACCCGTTGTTGTTCGCCTCCGCTTAGCTCTGTTGGCTTATGTTCCATTCTGTCAGCCAAACCAACAATTTTGAGAAGCTCTTCAGCTCTTTTCCGTCTAGCTTCCTTTCCTAACCCGGCAATAGCCATGGGAAGCTCCACATTCTGCCTAGCCGTAAACCTTGGAATCAAATTGAAAAATTGGAAAACAAAGCCTATTCTACGCCTTAAATCTGCCAGCTGCCCATCATTAAGGGTTGAAACATCCACGCCTTCGATGAAGACTTTTCCATCAGTTGGCTTGTCCAAAGCCCCTATAAGATTTAGAAGGGTTGATTTGCCACTCCCAGAAGGACCGAGAACAGATAGGAATTCCCCTTCCTCAACCTTTAGGTTTACCCCTCTTAGGGCTTCCACCGGAACTTTGCCCAGCATATACACTTTCCTAAGGTTTACAGCCTCAACAATCACAGTCATGGTTCTGCCCCCTTAATTTCACCTTGTTAGGTATCGCCACGCCAACACTACTCCTAAGATGGAGAGGACCACTGCAAAAACGCCAAGATAAGCGAAGTCCACTATTAGTTTAGATGCGTCAATTGGCAGTATGGTGAGCTGCCTAATGGCGTCCGTTAGGTATGTGAGAGGATTTACGTTAGCAATAGCTTGCATCCAGTCTGGCATAAGCCTTGTTGGGAAGAATGTGTTGCTGGCAAACATTAATGGCATCGTGATGAGGCTTACAAACTGCATTGGGCGCTCCATCCGGGTGGACCTTATGGAGAAAGCCAAGAAAACCGATGAGAGCCCAACACCGAGCAGAAATATGGCTGCATAAACGCCTAAAATGTTAAGTATTATGAAGGTGCCGCTTAATTGTAGTCCCAGCAGATAGGCTAACGCCAAAATTACCGTGGCTTGGAACATCGCTCTAAAAGTTGCGTTAAAAATTTTTGCAAATATTATGGCTGCCCTCGAAACTGGAGTACTTATCACTTTGTCCAGAAAGCCGAGACGACGGTCCCAGACGATGGACATGCCGCTGAACATGGTCGTAGTCATGACTATCATTGAAACCATGCCGACAGCCATAAAGCTGAAGTAGTCTGCAACACCGAAAGTGTCTTTCATTATACTTGAACCCATGTCAGCGAACATCTGCGAAAGCGCTGTGCCATTAAGAACCACGCCTTGGAGTCCCGGCGGATAAATAACGGCTCTACCATCAATGCCAATCTGCTGTGGCAGGTTTATGTTGTTGGCTGAAAAGAGTCCACCTATATTCATGGACTTTCCCAGCAATCCCATCCATATGAGGGGTTGAAGCACAAACATTACAAGCATAACTGGGTCTTTAAGCCACTTTTTGAGTTCCCGGTAGGTTAAAGCCCACAATCCTCTCATAAGGCTTGGCTTGCACTCGTTGACAACCGTTGGAGAAGCAGCCTCGCTCATGTTTTCCTAGCCCTCCTCAAGTGTAGTCTTTGAGCCATAATCTCCATGCGGGACTCTTCCGTGTCGCGCATGGCTCTGCCAGTGTACTCCAGATAAACCTCGTTTAGGGTTGGCTCTGTAAGCGAAAGCCTCGTCACCGTGTAGCCCTTCTTCCTCAAAGCCTCAATTATTAGTGGGGCTGTTGCCTCGCCTTTTTCAGCCTTAATCCGGTAGGCGCCGTTCTCGTTTCTAACCTCCTTAACTTTTTCGACGCTTTTTATTATGCTGGTTACGTCTGCATTCTCCTTTATGCTTATGGTGATTATGTCCCCGCCTAGGCTGTCCTTAAGCTCGCTCGGCGAGCCAGTCACAACTATTTTTCCGTGGTCTATTATGGCTATGCGGTCGCAGAGGGCGTCAGCCTCCTCCAAATAATGCGTGGTCATGAAAAGCGTCATGCCATACTCCTTCTTCAAACGGCGGATGTACTCCCAAGTGGCGGCCCGCGTCTGCACATCCAAGCCTAAGGTCGGCTCGTCCAAAAAGAGCACTTTAGGACGGTTAATAAGCCCGCATGCAAGCTCCAGTCTTCTGCGCATACCGCCAGAGTAGGTTTCAACTCGCTTATCCTTAAACTCCGTCAGCTCCACAAGCTCCAGCAGTTCCAAGGCACGTTTTTTGGCAATCTCGCGGGGAATCCCGTACAAATCTGCACAGAGCATAATATTCTCGTAACCGGTTAAGTCCTCATCCGCCGTATACTCTTGAGGAACAACGCCAATCACTTTTCGAACCTCGTTGGCTTGTTTAACAATGTCGTAGCCAAGCACCGAGGCAGTACCTTCTGTCGGCTTCAGCACTGTTATCAGCATGTTTATCGTGGTGGTTTTTCCGGCGCCGTTTGGACCCAGAAAGCCGAAGATTTCGCCGTCTCGGACGCTGAAGGTTACGTGGTCCACAGCCACTAGGCTCTTGTTAAAAACTTTCGTCAAGTTTTCAGCCTTAATTACCTCTTCCGTCAAGCCTTTCCGCCCCGCAGTTTCTTTTCTATATCTTCAAGCCTCTGTGAGGTTTCATTCAAAACTTGCAATGTTTCCTTTAAGGCTTGTTCTGAAAAGCGCTCCTCCAAAGTTAAGCCTAAACTGAGGAAAGCCTTGAATAGACGCCTAAAAGCTTCACGAACTTCCTCCGACTGCTCACGTGGAAGACGTAGCAGAAAGGAGCCAATAAGTGGTGGAACAAACAACTTGCGTCCCATGCGGAAGTGACCGCGCATTTTCCGCTGTTCTTCGAGAAGCTGCCTTCCCTTATCAGTAAGCGTGTAACGTTTTACACCTGTTTCTTCGGTTGGCACCTCGCGGATGTAGCCATTATCTTGGAGCCAAGCCAAAAGCGGGTAAATGGAGCCAGGGCTTGGTTTCCAACAGCCATTGGTTCGCTTCTCAATCTCGTTCATAATTTCAGAGCCAGACATTGGCTTCTCGTTCAAAAGCTCCAAAACTTGATAACGCAGAAAACCCTTTGGCACAGCAGCCATATGCCTCAACCAGTGCCTGAAAGGCGGAAGAGGCGGAGGCGGTGGAAAACGTTCGTCACCAAACATTTATATCACCATCGATATCAAATTCGATAAAAACATAACATTCGCATATTTAAGGATTATGCCCATTAAAAGCCATTTCTAATACATTCACTCTATTAACGTTCCAACAGCTTTTCTTTCAACCGCCAGTAAAAGGTTTCCTGGCTTAAACCCATTTAAAACATGGACCTTTATTCGCTTAGTCTTCAGAATTTTTATGGCTTCTGGGTCTAAGATTTGGTGGATTCCAGCCTTATGCCTATCTTCAGCTAAAACTTTTGGCAGTTCTTCAAAGCTTATCCTATCAAGTTTTACAGCGTCTGGATGCTTTCTTGGGTCTTTTGTGTACACGCCTTCTTGGTCTGTGGCTTTTATGAGCATGTCCGCCTTTATGCTTTCAGCCACTAGGGCGGCAACAGTATCCGTTGTCATGCCCGGTTTTAAGCCGCCTAAAACTGCAATCTTCCCCTTTTCTAGGCATTGAACAGCCTCTTCTACGCTTGTTGGGATTTTTTCGCATGCCAGCCCACCCAGCATTTTGGCGAAAAGTTGGGCGTAAATTCTTGAAACGCTAATCGCCAAATCATCCTGGTCTTTTTTCGCCAAGCCAAGTTCTTTGGCTATTTTTATGAAATCTCTTGCTAGGGCTCCTCCGCCGACAACAACTGCTAGCGTGTGCCCTTCAGCCTTCAGTTTCTTCAAAATTTTGGCGTATTCGCTCATTAGTTGGATGTTTACTGGCGTGGCAACAACGGAGCCGCCAATTCGGATCACGATCCGCATAGGTCTTAAATTGAATACTGAGATATATTAATTTAAGTTAGGGAGCTGACATGATGGATTTAATTATTCGCGAATACAAAACTGAAGATAAAGAAGAGTGGTTAAAATGCCACGCACTGGTTTATTTGAACACAAACGAGAGGAGGTTGGAACGAAATAAGCGTACCTATGCCGGAAAAACTGTTGAACTTGTAGCTTTGGCGGCTGGAAAAATCATTGGTTTCCTAGACATTGAGCTTGAAGAAGTTCCGGGAAAGATTTGCTACAGAAAATTTGAGGGAAATGGCATGTTGTGGGATGTTGGAGTGTTACCAGAATTTAGGAGAAGGGGCATTGCAACAAGGCTCTTGAACGAAGGAGTGAAACGCGGCAAAAAACTTGGCATGAAACGATTAGAACTGTGGTCCATTGAGCCCCAAGCATGGATCTTTTTCGAAAAATATGGTTTCAAAAAATTCTATGAGTATCATCATGTTCTTATAACTAATCGTGAAAATTTATTGGCTTTCGATAGGGATGGCTTGCATGTAATTGAGGTATACGCTCATGTAATGCCGGAAACAGATTTAGAAGGGATCAAAAAGAAATATCAACCGAAAGAAGTTTTAACATGCCGCGGTTATGAACTTCTACTTTAGAGCTGGGGCTCAACTTAAATAAACTGGTTTAAGCCCTGTTGAACACGTTTAGGCCTTGCTTCTACTTGAATTTGCTCGCCGAAAATTATGCGCATGCCGTCTATGGCTGCCACTGAGGGTGTCCCGGTCTTCTCCTCGATTATTTTGGCTTCACGGGCTGGTCCTTGGAATATCATTTGCATTCCGAGATGCGTCAAAACGGCTTGTTCTGGGCGGGATTCTTCGACAATTTTTATGGCGTCTTCTGTTGTCATGTGGCCTTTCCACGGCTTACCGGCTGGGCGCATAACACAAAGCATTAGAAGCCTAACGCCTCTGTAATATTTGCCTATGCCCTCAAAGTATTCTGTGTCGCTTGTGTAGGCAAAATCGCCAAACTCCTTTGTCTCGAAGCGGAAGCCAACGGCATCGGGATCTGTGTGTCGTGCCTCTGCAGCCGAAACAGCCACATCTGCCACTTGGAAACGTGTGTTCGGAACTGCTTCGATGACTTGTTCCAGCATTTGTTGGTGATATTTTGAAATTGATGGTTCGCAGACGTCGCTCCCCTTTAGGACGCTTTTTGATGCTGCGAGGATTC
>JAVZLS010000026.1:0-10785 GCA_038883715.1 Bathyarchaeia archaeon | reverse complement strand
GTTCGCCCGGGTCCATGCTTATTTTAACATCTTCTGGCAGGGTTTCCACAAGCTTTTTCTGGGTTTCAAAGGATTTCTCGCCCACAAAAGAGGTTAAATGAAGGAATTTCGCTTGACTGGCATACCCCTTATCTACTTCTTCAAAGCTTATGGTGTCGTTTACGCCAGGGTCTACGTATAGGGCTCTCTCGCCTCTTTCGTCTACGAAGCCCATGACTGTTCCGCTGCGTCCCTCCTTTGCCCTTATAATGCCCTTTGTATTTACGTCTTCTCTGCGGAAGTCTTCTAGGAGCATTCTGCCTTCTCTGTCGTTGGCAACCTTCCCAATAAAGCCCACTGTGCAGCCAAGCCGAGCTAAGCCAACAACGGTATTGGCGGCTGAGCCTCCGCAAGTCTCCTCAAAGCCTTTAATGAAGCCTTCCTCTTCTGGTCCTGCTATCTTATTAACCTTATAGAGTTTATCCACGTTTAGGGCGCCGAAGCCTATAACGTCAAAGCGTTTCATGGGAACAACTCACGCAAATAAATCTTGTAATCGCCGAGTTTCCCGCCATAATTTCCAGCTGAAATTTTCACCACTCCTTCTACGGATAGGGCGGCTTCTATTCCGGCTTTCGTAGCCTTTTTAACAGCCTCAAGCGAAACCCCGTTAATTACGATTTCTGGGATATAATTTACGCCTTCTGGAACTTTTGACTCCTTTCCGAGCCTTTTCTTTAATGATGGACAGTAGGGATGATTTGTTGTCGGTCCTATCCATGGATAGCGAGTTTCAGGTTTTGAACCAGCAGAACATATGCCGAAAGGCGTAACCACACCTTCCACCTTATGGATGGCTTCCAAAGCCTTTGCTCCAGCCTCCATAACGGCTTCTTTCGTTTGGCACATTATCCAGAAGTTTGCGCCCATGACGCCGCGGGAGTATCCCAAAAAACGTTCTATTATGAAGTCTGGAACCATTATGGGAACAACTATGACCTCGCGTCCATGACGGCTTTCAACCCACTCGTAACCGTCTCCACAGTGACCAACACGCTCCATCATGTCAATCTTGCCCAAAGCGTTCGGCAAAGCATCAAAAACCGCTGTAAAAGGCTTAACTAGAACGTCCTGCCTAATCCTATATGAAAGCTCAATCTCAAACTTTTTGAGAGATTCCGAAAAAGGCCTTTTGGGGTCTATCCCGCCCCAAAACTGGAGAACAACGCCTTTCCGTCTGTCTGGAGTTTCCCTTTCGCTCAGCCACTTCTCAATTCCGCCTTCAACTCTTCCGATGACTATGGATGGCGTGGCAGTGGCATGCAATGCCGCCTTTCGCAGTGTTTCTACATCATCAGCCGTAACAACAACTCGGCAGTATATTCCTTCAAAAGCTTCTGCATAAGTGTCCTCGATAAACCCTTTCTTGGTCAAGGCTATTCCTCGCATCCAGCCCTTTAGTCGGTTTCAGCTAATAAACCTTTAATCCCACCAAGACGGCGCTATTTTGACTTTGGCTTTTTATCCGAAAACGTAAATAGGAACCCTTTTGCTACATTAAGCCTACAACTGTCGCTTTCAAAATTTGGGAATCCCCATGAAAATGGCTGTGCTTGTCTATGAATATCCGCCGAAAATCGTTGGTGGTTTAGGCACTTATGCGGCTGAAATCACGCGCAAATTTGTTTTAATGGACCACGATGTTACGGTTTTCACCATGAATGATGATGAGGGAAGCCTACCCACAAGGGAGATTTGGCGAGGCATAGAAATCCACCGTCCATTACACATTGACATTTCTGATTCTCTTCCTGACGTGGTGGCTGAGGACGTTAAAAAGTGGGGCAGGGGCATACAGCTCTTCTCAAAAATCCTCGTCTACAACTATCTTAGCGCCTCAAAACTTGTCAACGAACTAATTGGGAAGGAAGGCTTCAAATACGACATTGTGATCGCCCACGACTGGCTTTCAGTCATAGCTGGAATAACCATAAAGAAGGAAACTGGTCTCCCACTGGTTTTCCATGTTCACTCAACAGAGAAGGGACGAACCTTGGGAAACGGTTCAGAAGTTGTAAGCAACATTGAGCTTCGTGGAGCCCAAGCGGCAGACCTTGTCATTACGGTTTCATATGCCATGAAGGATGAGCTGATAAAGCTTGGTTTTCCACGGGAGAAAATTGAGGTTTGCTATAACGGTGTTGACCCCCAAAAGTATAACCCAGAAAACGTAAGCCCAGACCAGATAAGGCAAGTTAGAGAGATTTACGGCATAAAACCGGAAGACCCCATGATTCTCTTCCTTGGAAGGCTTGTGGGCGTCAAGGGCGTTGACAAGCTTGTTATGGCTATGCCCCACATACTGCAGAAAATTCCAAACGCGAAGCTCGTCATCGTCGGCTTGGGCGACCTGCAGGACTACCTAGTTAACCTTGTAAGGATGATGAAACTTCAAGATGTTGTAAAATTCAACTTCGAATTCATACCAGAAGAGGAGCGCATCCTTCATTATGCTGCCTGCGACGTGGCAGTTTTCCCAAGCCTTTACGAACCCTTCGGCATAGTTGCCCTAGAAGCCATGAGCATGGAACGACCAGTGGTTGTTGGGGCTGCAGGCGTCAGCGGAATGAGAGAAATAGTTATACCATGCGGAGAGGAACAGTGTGGCTATCATATAAACCCGAACAATCCGGCAGACATAGCCTGGGGCGTTGTCAGCGCTTTAGAAAATCCGGAAAAGCGGAAATGGCTTGGAAAGAATGGGAGACGTCGAGTTCTAAACGAGTTCACATGGGACAAGATAGCAGAAAAAACAATTGAGCTTTATGAACGTGTAATAAAACGCTAAACGCTGCAGACTGGTGAATTTTGGGCTTCTTACCTGCCGATGCTAACATGCGAAGAAAAGTGGCGAGGGAAGCAGCCGCTCTCCTCTATCTTGGATTGGAGAAGGAGTATAAGCAGGCGAAGTTGAGGGCAGCGAAAACTCTAGGCGTTCACTTTCTGCCGACAAACCTTGAAGTTGCCATGGAGCTTGATAGAATAGCCGAGGAAAATGAAGGCGCCACCAGAACGGAGCGTCTAGTTAAAATGCGGAGGGAAGCCCTAAACTTAATGAAAATATTGGAGAAGTTCAGTCCAGTGCTTGTTGGAAGTGTTTGGCGCGGGACAATTTACCGAGAAAGCGACATAGATATAGTCGTATACCACAACAACCCCCATGAAATTCTAAAACTTTTAGAAAGAAAATTTAAGGTGTTGGAGTCTGGTTGTACAGCGGTAACAAAAATGGGGAAACCAAAGAAATCTTTTCACATACTCGTCGAATTGCCTAGCGGTGAAAAAGCCGAAATAACCGTACGAGACATAGAGGAAATTGGTGTTAAGGAAAACTGCGAAATATACGGTGACACCATTACTGGGCTGAGCATTCAAGAACTTGAGAGACTGCTCGTGGAAAATCCCACGAAAAGGTTTGTTCCATTCTGAAGATGGCTTTTCTGCTAGATGTTTAAATATGTGAACCTCCAAATATTGAATTAGCGCAATTTGAAGGCGTCCAATTGGAGTTCGATAAGGAAACCTTCAAAAGGTTGTTTCCAAACCTTGCAAAGGAAATGGAATCCAGCGAAAACAAAGTCTCGGTGAGCTCTGTTAGAACAGATGTTAAGTCGGGGGAGAGGGCTGTTTCAAGAAACTTTGTCCACTACGACCCAGACGTCATAGATTTTCTCCGCCGATGCGATACAGCAGAGCAAGCAGAAGAAATAATAGCCTACATGGAGCGAAGAGGCGAAATAACCAAGGAATACGCGGCAAAACTTAGAAAACAACTGAAAGAGAAAGGCGTCAGAAGCTTTGGACCCAAAAAAGAGGAAAACTACTATTTAAGACGCGCTGGACTAATAAAGTAGCACATTTTAGACCTGTTCTGGTGGCACTCTTTCTGGAGCGTAACCCGTATAATATTTTAGCCCGTAATTTCGCAGCCTTTGAACCACATGCGGGTAAAGAATCAGCTCTTCAATCTCTATTTCCTCAGCCAATTTTGGGCTAATCTGTTCAATTCGCTTTATGAGAGATTGTAGGCTCTTTTTGGTAGAGAAAGACGCCATAACTGATGGGTGACAGCTCACCCTTGCATCCAACAGCTTTTCCAACGCCTTAAGCTGCAACTTGAACCCCTCGGGTTTGGCGCCGGTAAGCAGTGCAAATTCCTCTTCGTTGCAACCCTTAAGCGAGACCCTCACATGTATAAATTTGTATCTTGCAAGGTTTTCCACATATTCCCCGTCATAGGCTATGGGAATGCCATTGGTTTCAAGGATGAAACGGTAACCTTTACCGTCAAGGTTTTCGAGAAGCTCTAGCATGTGCTGC
The DNA here is from genome assembly GCA_038883715.1 of Bathyarchaeia archaeon. GTDB lineage: Archaea > Thermoproteota > Bathyarchaeia > Bathyarchaeales > Bathycorpusculaceae > JAGTQI01. The sequence goes on along the minus strand of JAVZLS010000026.1, from coordinate 6,426 downwards.
TTTCCAATTGTTGGTTCTCCGCCGCTTAGCCTAAGCAAGTCAAGTTTACATTTTTTGGCAAGAGAAACTAGGCTTTCAGCAACTTTTCCAGGCGTGTAAAATGTGCCGACATTGCACGGGCGGTTCATAACGGCGTCTGAAACCCAGCAGAAACGGCAGAGCAAACCGCACCCGACACAGTCAGCCGTTACTATGCCGCCGTACCACCTTGCGGGTCTTATGCGATAATACTTCCGCTCAAATCCCTCGGGACCAGCACGCGTGACCAGTTTTTCTATGGCTATATGCCTCGTAATTGGGTCATAGAATGTTGCCAAACGAAATCAGCCTTCGACGGAAGATATGGCTGAGGCTAGTTTTAAATTATTACCATACATACATAGTTCTAGTGATGTTGCTGAAATTTGGCGACATTCTAAGCAATCGTGAAATCTCAAGAATTTTCGGCGTCTGCGCCCAGCGGGGGATAAGGTACAACGGAAGCTTACAAAAGGGAATTAGACATATTGTTCTGATAACAGTTTTACACAAAACGCCGGAAGAAAGCCTACGAAATCCGTATCATGACCGTTTGGAGGATGACGCCCTTCTTTACACTGGTGAGGGACGAGTTGGAAACCAGAAAATGGAAAGGGGGAATCTGGCATTAAAGAGGCAGATGACGGAAGGCTATCCAATATTTGTTTTTGAGAAGAAGTCGCCGGGTAAATACGTGTTCCTAGGACAGTACAACGTGTCGTCTGTGCATGTGGAGATTCAGCCTGACATAAGGGGGCAGAAAAGAGAAGTATTCGTCTACAAACTAAAAAAGCATTCACAGCAGTTTCGTTAAATGCTGCCAGAAGGCTGGATGTTTCCAAAAGTAAATAAATAGGTCTTTTAATATTTAGAAAGCCAGAATTTCAAAGTTTAAGCGGTGGAGGAAAAAGCTTGAAAAGGAAAGCGTTGGCTTTCACGATCTTGACGGCTACGCTGTTAATTCTCGTTTTAAACATAGTTTATATTGGACACGCTGAGGCGGATGCTCCCTCATACAATGTTGAGTGGGTTAATCATGAAGTGAAAATTCTTTATAACGGTTACATCCTTGTAAACGATACAATAAAAGTGAACGGGAGCGCGCAAAACGGTTTCCTTATTGGTTTTCCATACAAGTACGCGCCCTATGTCATCCGCTACATAGCCTATGACACAGCTGATTTCGCTCAACAATACAACGTTGTCAGCGATGTACCATTAGACAACCGCATGGGCTTTTACGGATTTAACGTCACCTTAAATCCGCAGCCACAAAATGGAGTTTTCAGCATCATTTTTGTGCTTTCAAACAACCTTCTCAGACAGAACCCGCAAAACACAAGCCTCTACACCCTAGATTTTCCAGCTTACCCAAGCCTTACAGTAGATGCCTCTTTATGTAATGCTTCGGTTGTTTTGCCATCAGGTGCAAAATTTTTAAGCGGCACTGGGACCGTTAACGCGACAAACTATTCAGTGAATAAGCCGTTGCCACAGTTCACATACGAACCGGCGAACTTGACTTTTCAGCTGACCACCGACGATATACAGCTATTCGCCGTGATAGAGTTTAAACGCGAAGTTAACGTTAGCAGCATGGGCGAGATTATGGTTTCAGACAGCTATTACATAAGGAATGATTCGCCACAACAGATAACCTCTGTTAAGGTGGCTCTCCCTCCGAACGTTGTAGGCAAACCAATTGTTGAAGACGAGTTTGGGAGAAAGGGCAATATATCGAGTACCGGAACTAACATGTACAACGTAAGATTATCCTTACCAGTTGAAAGCGGCAAATCAACAAGGTTTATTGTAAGGTATAACTTGCCAAAGGGCACGAGTTTCACATTTTTCCAAGAAATAAACTACTGCATTGAGAAAGCATCCATAACTATCACATTGCCAGAAGGCGCCAAAATCACAAATTTAAGCCTCAACAGCGTTTTGTCCATTGACACATTTGGCACGTCAAGGGACATATTCCAAGAAAAGGTCACCATAAGTAAACAAAGTGTTTTATCCCTGGACAACTTCACTTTGGAATTAGCATATGACTATAATCCATTGTGGTTGGCTTTCCGACCCACGCTATGGGTTTGGGCTATAGCGATTTTGGGATGCGCCATTGTCGCTGTTTGGCGAAGACCAAAAGCACCAGAGGCCGTTATTGCGGTACCAACCGTTGCTGTTAGGCTGAGTCCAGAAACCCTCAGAAAGTTTGTGGAATCCTACGAGGAGAAGCGGCGGATAACATCGGATTTGAAGTCCCTTGAGGTGGCGGTTAGCAAGGGAAGAATCCCGAGACAGAGGTATAAAGTGCAAAGGAAAACCTTGGAAACGCGACTTGCAGCTTTGTCCAGAAGCTTAGACGATTTGAAGTTGAAGCTTAGGTCCGCTGGGGGACGCTACGCGGATTTGATGCGCCAGCTTGAGGTTGCGGAAACAGAACTTAACGAAGTTGAATCCAATGTTAGGAGTATTGAAGCCCGTCATCGGAGGGGCGACCTAACATTGGAGGCTTACCGCAAACTTTTGGCAGACTATGAAAGCAGAAGGGAAAAAGCTGAAACCACCATAAGCGGAATTCTGTTAAGGATACGTGAAGAAACCCACTAGCCAACCTAAAGGCTTTTATTTCACCCCTAAAATTTGAAGGAAATCTAGCTGAAGGGGGAATAAAATGGTAAAAATAGTGGTTGACAACCACAAGTGCACAGGATGCGGCACATGCGTCGACACATGCCCAGTAGGCGTTTATGAAATAAAGGACGGAAAATCCGTTCCCGTAAAAGTGGAAGAATGTCTCGTCTGCAGGGCGTGTGAAGCTCAATGTCCAGAAAGCGCCATCCAAGTAATCGAATAACCGCCACCCAATCCCTTTCTTTAAAAACACCTGTAAAATTCATCAAAAACCTTTAAGAACAGCTTCTGCAAAAACTGTTCTACTCTTAGCCCTTCCCTTTTAGCTAACCGCCTAACAGCCTTAGCAACACCAGTGGCATATTGAACAGCCTTCTTTGGTCTACAAACCATCTCAGAGGGCAGCCCAAGCCTCTCTGCAGCCCTTCTCAGAACAGCCTTTCGGAGGAGGTCGCTTGGCGACTCTACTTTCATTCTTAATGGCAAGTTTAGGGCGAACTCTGCGATTGGATAAGAGGCGAAGGGCAAGCGGAGTTCCACATTGTTGAAGGCACAGATTTTGCTGTCCCTTTCAAAGTTGCTCTCATGCATTGTTAGAATGTCGTGAACCGCTGCCTTTTCAGCGGCTTCTTCTCCAAAACGCTTGTAAATGTTTAAGTAACGCCTATATCCGCCAAAATACTCGTCTGCCCCCTGTCCGGTGAAAAGAACTCTAAAACCAAGCTCAGTTGTCTTTTCAGCAGCCCAAAAGATTGGCACACCGATGCTTGTCGTAAGGGGGTTAGGTTCTTCTATTGCCAACAAAACTTTGGGCAGCGTTTGCGCCACATCCTCCTTATCATACAAGAATTCATGGAAGGACACGTCAAGTTGGCTGGCGGCTTTTTCTGCGCGCTCCGTTTCCGGCTGGTTTTTGAGGCTTACGTGGATTAGGCGAACCTTGACTCCGGCCATTTTTGCAAGCCACGCGATTAGGCTGCTGTCTAAGCCTCCTGAAAAAGCCACTGCAACCTCGCCTAAGCCATGCGTTCTTTCTATTGTTGACTGTTCCAAGAGTGTTTGAAGCCTTTTGGCTGCTTCCTCCATTGATAGGGATGCGGTTACAGAACGACTGAGAACTTTAACTGGCTTCATCTTGAAACTCTTTTTTTCCGCTATCAGTAAATGCCCTGGTGGAAAGGACTGTGCCCTTTTTATGCCGATTTTCCATAATGCCTTGCGCTCGGATGCAAAGGCAAGAAGGCTTCCACTTTCGCCGTAATAGAGCGGATACAAGCCTAAAGCGTCTCTTCCAACGATTAGTTTACCATCTTTGGCTATGGCGAAAGCGAAGCAGCCGTCAAATTCTCTTAGAAGCGCTTCCGCGCCGACCTCGATGCCCTTTTCAAGCTTCTGCGCAACAACATAAGCCTCAGAAGGCTCAACGCTTGAAGCGTAGATTCGTCCGTCAAAAGTGAAGGTTGCATTGCCAATTTGTTTTAGTTGGGGCTTGTCTCGGGCTAGAATCTTCAGAAAAACATGTCCTATGGTTATTGAGGATTTCAAGCCTTCAACTTGCAACTTCTCCAAAGACTCTTTCACTACGATTTGGTTTTTTGTTGCTATGGCGAAAGCGTCTGCGCCTTCTCGTCCCAAAACAGCCAGCATCGAAGCTGCCTTTTGAACAGCGTTCTCTCCTCTCCTGTCTAGAACAGTTACAATAGCCTTCAAGCCATTACCCTCGTTATTAGAGGAACATTATGTTGCGAATCGCATCTGGTTATGGTTTTCTTGCAACTATATGAAGATGCCCCGCACACCCAACTATGCTAGGGTCTTCGCATAACGCGAGTTCAAGGTTAAGAATTTGCTCAGCCTTTTCAGAATCCTTCAGCATTTCCTGCACCTTTTCATGATGGTATATGTATAAGACGGGTTTCCCAACTATTTTTACAACATTAAACCCGTGCCTTTCAAAAAGTTGCTTTATGTCGTTTGGTGCGAAAGTCCACCAGTGGAAGCCGCACTCCTCCGAATAATATCTCTTTTCTCTTAAAACTTTGAGGGCTGAAGCAGTATCTTGATGATGAATAATGGCGCTTCTAACCGCAGTGTACGTGTTATCAACCCCTGCCGCGGCGAAGCATTTGGGTTTTAGTACACGGTAAATTTCTGAAACAGCCTTATCTGGGTCACTACAGTAGGAGATTGGGTCGCCCTCAGCCAAAACGAAATCAAAACTTTCATCTGGAAAATCCATTTTGCATATATCACCATGCTTGGTGCTTATCCTTTCTTCAAGGCCTTGCACCTTAACTTTTCTAATGGCAATTTTGAGCATATCCTCAGAAATATCATAAATTATAACCTTCAAACCTTTTTTGGCTACCGGAATCGCCCACTTGCCAGTTCCGCCGCCAGCATCCAACACTATGCCATCTTTTGGAAGGTAGGGTTCAATATAGCGCCAAGTAATCTTGTCGTAAATTTGCTTCCAAAAATCGCCAGCATAGCCTTCATCATAGCTTTCAGCCAATTTTCTATAATATTTAACGACTCTGGATTCTTGCGAGCTCATGATTACCCTCTATGATGTCATTTGTTATTCAAGCTTATAATCTTAAACAGGCATTTTGAAAACTGTCTAGGTGCACATTAACATTGAGAGGGAGACTTTAGTGCTGGGAGTTAAGCTTGTAAGCTTTGATGTTTGGGACACATTGTTGTCTGTAAAGTCCTATTATCGCAGCATTGCCTTCGAATTGGCAAAGCTCATGAATATGCCGCCAGAAACAATTGCGGATAGGCTTGTTGAAGGTTATGGGAAGGTTAGGGCTATTAGGCGGGCTGGCGGGTTTAAGGATTCTGAAATTGTTCCATCAGCTCTTGAAGTAATAGCCAAGTATCTTGGCGTAAAGGCTGATACTGTTTCGAGGGCAATTCTTGCCGCAACTGAGAAGCATTCAGCAGAGCAGCACCTTATAGAAGATGCAAGAGAAACTGTTCGCCGCGTTAAGGAGTTGGGGGTTAAGGTTGTGGTTGTGGGTAACGTGGTTTTCTGGCCTGGAAGCTACAACAGAATCTTGCTTGAGAAGGCTGGTTTGTCCAGGTTTATTGATGAACAGTTTTATGCTGATGAGTTGGGGGTTTCAAAGCCGAAACCAGATATTTTTGTGAAGGCACTTTCGAAGCTTAGTGTTCAGCCGCATGAGGCCTTGCATGTCGGCGACAGTGTTTTTGAGGATTTGGTTGGCGCTGTGCTTTCCCACATGAATGCTGTGCTAATTGACGAGAATGTGGATGGTGTTGTTAAGCTTTCAAGCTGGAAGGTTTACATAATCCCCAGAATAGGTTTACTGGAACAGGTTGTTAGAGAACTGGAAAAGCATTAATCCTTAAGCATGCTATCTTTTCAGAGGGAATAAGGCTTGCCAATCCTCCCAATTGACACTGGACGTTATGGGACTCCGGAAATGCGGCGGATTTTCGAGGAGGAAAACCGAGTTCAGAAAATGCTGGACGTTGAAGCCGCTTTGGCATGGGCTCACGCCGAGGTTGGCAACATTCCACGCAAAGATGCAAAGCGAATTATGGCTGTGGCTTCGCTTAGGCACGTCAAACTTGAGCGCATAAAAGAGATTGAACGTGAAATTAAGCATGATGTTATGGCTCTTGTTAGGGCTTTAGCCGAAGCAAGCGGTCCAAGCGGGGCTTATGTGCATCTTGGCGCCACAAGCTACGACATTGTTGACACAGCAACAGCCCTCCAACTGAAGGAGGCTTTAGAGC
>JAVZLS010000025.1:0-11061 GCA_038883715.1 Bathyarchaeia archaeon | reverse complement strand
GTTTATGCGCCCATGTTTGCCCATACAAAGCCATAGAACCAGCAAAACAAGTGTGAGGATGACACGCGGAATGAAGGAGTTTAACATTGTTCTTGCCGGCGTTGGCGGTCAAGGCATACTTTTGGCGGCTGAAGTTCTTGGAACAGCCGCCGTGAAGGAAGGCTTAAATGTTCGCGTCGGCGAAATCCACGGAATGGCTCAGCGAGGGGGAGCCGTCTTATGCACCGTTAGAATAGGCGAAAACGTTTTGTCTCCACTAGTCCTTGACGGACAAGCAGATGTCCTACTGGGATTTGAACCTCTGGAAACTTTAAGAAATGTGAAGTATGCTTCTGAAAAAACCCTCATAATTATGGGGGACGAAAAGATTCCTCCGCCAGAGTTTACGTTAAAAGGTGAAAGCTACCCGAGGCTGGAGGAAATCCTTGAAAAGTTAAGGCGCTTTTCTAAAAACATTGTCGTTATCGAAGCTTTAAGGCTCGCAAAAGAAGCTGGAAGTGCCGTAATGCAGAACGCGGTTCTGCTTGGAACTTTATCTGCCATTGGGAAATTGCCAATAAAAAAGGAGAGCCTAATAGAGGCTTTGGAAGAGCTTGTCCCGGGAAAATACGCCAAAATGAATGTAAATGCTTTTGAACTTGGCTACAAATATGCCAAAATGCTTAAAGAAGCCTAAATTCACCACTAGCCCTTTTGCTCGCCTTCAGTTTTTGCATTTTCCTTTATGGCTTTCAATATGTTTTTAAATATTTTCATGTCTGAAACGTTCACCACTGGAATTTGGAGGCTTTTGTCCACCTCATAAATCTTTTCATATTTTGGGAATTCCGCATAGCATATTTGGCTTATTGGAAACTCCCTGTTTTTCAACTCATGTTCAAAGGACTTCTCATAAACTTCTAGGCACAGCAAATAGCCGTCTATCCAGTAAAGTCTATTCGCACCATAGGTAGTGGCGCACCATGCAATGTCGCCTACGCTTCGCTTGTCCAGTCCTAAAACTGTAACCTTTTTCGTTGAGGCAATTTCCACGTTCATACGCCTTCTTCACCCTTTAAATGGCGTGTTTAACACTTCTTTAACTCTGCTGCTTATTTTTGGTCCAAGACCGTAAACAGTTTTTGGCCACTCGTCAACATTTAGAAAGGCATTTAACGGTGTCTGATAAGATTTAAGAATTGCTATGGCTTTCTCCCTCCCAATATTGGGCAAACTGGCCACAAAGAATATTTGGGCATCCTCAAGGGTTTCACATTTCTTGACTGGATGCACCGTTGGCACTCTCTTTTCCACTATTTGCTCTTGGCGGGCGGCAATGTATAGGAAGTCAACGGTCTCTTTGTATGATGTAGTGTTAACTATGGCCACACCGTTTTTTGCCAAATTAAATAGGGCGCCCCAAACGGCTTCCGGCTTTATTCTGCTAAACTTGTAGATTATGGGCATATAGCCCTCCAATAGAATCAATGCTTTGGGGTAAGCCTCCTTAAGCTTGAAAAGCTGCTCGAAGAGGTAGCGGTGCGTAAGCGTGTAAACAAAGTCTTGAACCCTTTTACGCTCAACAGCACAAACATCGGATAAAATGTAGTCTCCCTTTTCCAAAGGCTCAATTTTCACGTTTACGCCACGTTCCCGGAGCCCCTTAACGACCTTTCCAGCGCTGCTTGCCTCACGGCTATCCACAATTATTGTGGGTTCTTGTTCTTCGCCCTTCTTCTCCTTCAAATACGGGAGGAGTGTTTCAGCCCCAGACATAGCCTCAACTCTAATGCTATCCTACAAACTTTGACTTTATTTTCTCTTGCGGTTCCTCTCTGCTTTTGTGCCCTTCTATAAAGAAGATTGTCTGCTTACTTACCTTCAAAATCAAAATGGATAAAAAGAGAGGATGAGGCTATTGCAGCCCCTTCTTGGTTATTTCCTTCACGATGCCAGCGGCTATGGTTGTTCCCATGTCCCTTACGGCGAACCTTCCAAGCTCTGAAAACTCAGAGTAGGCTTCAATGGCTATTGGACGTAGTGGCTCCATCCGCACTAGTGCAGCATCTCCGGTCTTTAGGAAGGACGGCTTTTCCTCGACAACCTGTCCGGAGCGTGGGTCAATCTTCCTTATTAGTTCTGTGAATCTGCACGCCATCTGTCCAGTATGATAGTGGAGCACTGGCGTGTAGCCGGCGGCTATGGCTGTTGGGTGATATATGACGATTATTTGGCCTATGAACTCCCGCGCTACTGTTGGCGGGTTGTTGACATGTCCGCAGACGTCTCCTCGCCGTATGTCTGTTTTGGCTATGCCTCTAACGTTGAAGCCTATGTTGTCGCCTGGTTCAGCCCTTGGGATTCTTGTGTGGTGCATCTCTATTGACTTAACTTCGCCTTGCTTGTTGGCGGGCATGAATATGACTGTATCGCCTTCCTTAAGAACTCCTGTTTCGACCCTGCCAACCGGTACCGTTCCTACACCAGTTATGCTGTAAACGTCCTGTATTGGAATCCTCAGAGGCTTGTCAAGTGGTTTTGGAGGAAGTTCGAAAACGTCTAATGCCTCTATTAGTGTTGGTCCTTTGTACCATGGCATTTTGTCGCTGGGCTTGACAAGGTTGTCGCCGGTCCATCCAGAAGTTGGTACGAACGGAACCTTCTCAACTTTGTAGCCGACCATTCTGAGCATTCTGGCAACTTCGTTTTTGACCTCGTTGTAGCGTTCCTGGCTCCAGTTAACCGTGGGGTCGTCCATCTTGTTTATGGCGACCACAAGCTGGTTAACGCCCAAAGTGAAAGCCAAAAAGGCGTGCTCCCTTGTTTGTCCGCCTGGGCCTATGCCAGCTTCGAATTCTCCTCTTTTCGCTGAGACGAATAGTATGGCGCCGTCGGCTTGACTTGCGCCTGTAATCATGTTTTTAACGAAGTCTCTGTGGCCTGGCGCGTCGATGATTGTGAAGTAGTATTTTTTGGTTTCAAATTTTAGGAATCTTAGGTCTATTGTTAGTCCTCTTTCCCGCTCCTCTTTTAGGTTGTCGAGAATCCATGCAAACTTGAAGGTTTCCTTTCCCATTTTTCTGGCTTCTTCTTCGTATTGCTTTACGGTTCTTTCGTCAACGACTCCAGCTAGGTAGAGCATGTGACCCGTTGTTGTTGACTTTCCATGGTCAACATGCCCCATGATCACTAGGTTTAGGTGGGGTTTTTCCGGTCTGCTCATCCCTTTTCCTCCATACTTTAAACTCTAAATTTTCCCTATTTTTAGTGGATTCGTTTACACAACTGTTCATTCAATTATTTTAAGTTTATGATAAAAACGTTTGAAGCGTGAATTATTGGACATTTGCAAAATTTCTGTAGGCTTCTATGAAATCTTTTGCGAATTTGTCCGCGTTTTTCTCCGTTCCTTTATGTTTTCCGCCGAAGGTTCGGAGGTGATGGTAAAACTCGTGGAGGATGATAAAGGGATCTCTAATCTTTTCATGGTTGATAATATAAATGGTTTTTGTTTTGGGAACATAGCATCCAGCTTTGCCACGGTGTCCCTTAGGCATTCCAACCTTTAAATGTGGAGAATCAACGCTATAGTGGCGACTTAGCATAGATAGAGCTTTGTCAAGTTGTCCCGCGATGATAAGCTGCACTATTTTAACTTTGAAAAGTAGGTCGCCGTTTGGCATGTCCTTTCGAAATGGATATTAGCATTCGCTTTGAATAAAGTTTTGGGACGCGTACGGCTTATGCCTACAAACCTGCCAGCGGAAGCCAAACGAAAATGGGCTGAGGTTTCAGCTGCACGAAACCCGAGGGAGAAACTTCAGCTTATGCAAGAGTTTCTAAGCCTTGTTCCAAAGCACAAGGGAACGGCCAAGTTATGCGCCCAAGTTAAGAAGCAGATGGCTGTTCTGCGGAGAGAGCTTGAGGAGGGAAAGCAGCGAAAGGCTGGCAGGGGAGGACCAAAATTCTTTATAGAAAAGGATGGTGCAGCCCAAATAGTTATTTTGGGTTTGACAAATGTTGGGAAAAGCAGTCTTCTCGTTTCTGCCACGAACGCAAAAGTTGAGGTTTCACCAGCTCCATACACCACTAAAGAGCCTGTTCCCGGAATGCTTCCCTACGAGGATATTCAATTTCAGCTTGTTGAGGCTCCAGCTCTAATGGAAGGCGCAGCGGACGGGAGAGCGTGGGGTCTTCAAACCCTTGCCTTGGCTAGAAATGCCGACGGCTTAATCCTAATGGTGGATTTAACACAAGACCCTGTTTGGCAGCTTTCCACAATTTTCAACGAATTGGAGAAGACGCGGATACTTGTTAGCAAGCCGAAAGCACGGGTTGAAATTGAAAGGAAGTATATGGGCGCCGGCTTGCGCATAATAGTTTTTGGAAGGCTTTTAAATTGCAATTTTAAGGATGTTGAGGAGCTTCTGAAAAGCTATAGGGTTACAGACGCTGTTGTCAAAATTTATGGCGAGGCAACACTGGACGACGTTGAAGATGCTATCTTCGAAAGCACGGTTTACAAGCCAGCCATAATTGTTGCAAACAAGGTTGACGTGGAAAACGCAGAAGCAAACCTTAAAATTTTAGAGGAGTATGTTGGCGGACAACTTCCGATAATTGCCATTTCATGCAAGACAGGAACCGGCATAAAAGAGATAGGCGAGGCGCTATTCAAAACTTTGGACCTAATTCGTGTATACACAAAGGAGCCGGCTGAAAAAAGTGCTTCTGAAAAGCCCTTTGTCATGAAGAGGGGCTCAACAGTGTATGATTTAGCCAGAAATATCCACAGCGACTTGAGCGAGAATTTTGCCTATGCAAGGGTTTGGGCTAAACGCCTCGTCTTCAGTCCCCAAAGGGTTGGGGCCACATTCACCCTTGAAGATGGAGACGTTGTTGAAATTCACACAAAATAGGGCTTGATGAGGCTATCTTGAAGCCATAGCTATTCTTTCAAGCTCGTGGCGCTTTGAAACCGCATAGCTTTTCATGTCGTTGTTTGCCGCCAAAATAAGCTCTTCTGCTAGGCACTCTTCAATTGAGCGGGGGTTATGCATGGCCGCTTGCCGCGCTCCCTCGCATATGTACCTTAGAGCTAGGTCAACCCTCCTCTGAGGTGAGATGTCAACGGACAAGTGGTAGACTATGCCACCGTAGGCGATTCTTGTGGTGTCTTCGCATGGTGCAGAGTTTTCAACAGCCCTAACAAGAACCTCTATTGGGTTTCTTCCAGTCCGCAAGTGGATAATTTCAAAGGCATGCTTAACAATGTTTATGGCTTTTGCCTTTTTACCAGCGTTTTTCCCGGGACGCATAAGATTGTTTACAAGCCTCTCCACAATGTTCACGTTTGCCTTTCCAAAACGTTTGTGCTCGTGGCGTCCCATGCTATGAGGAATAACAACCGGTTTTAACGATATGTACCTCTTCAAGCCCTGGTCTCTAACCTCAACCTCTTTGAAGCTCCATTTTCCGAAAAGCTTTATCTCCTTCTCCTCAGCCTTTCTTTCAGCTTTTTTCTGCTGCTCTGTCTCTTTTGCTTTTTGCTCCTTGCTCAACCTTTATCACCGCATTGGCTTCTGTTTCCTACCAAGCACAAGCTCTTTTAGGGAAACACCATTAACCATTATGACCTTCCAGCGGACGCCTGGGATGTCGCCCATACTTCTCCCACGGGATCCACCAATACCCTCAACTATTACCTCGTCGTGCTCGTCCACAACATTTAGGGCTCCGTCTCCGGGTAGAAAAGCCGTAATAACCTTCCCGTTCTTGATTAGCTGGACTCGGACGCATTTTCTTATGGCGCTGTTGGGCTGTTTGCTTTCCACACCAACCTTTTCGAGAACTATGCCCCTCGCCATTGGTGCGCCTTCAAGGGGGTCAGCCTTAACATCTAAGCCCAGCATGCGCCTTTTATAGTACATGCTACTCCAACGGAACTTCTTCCTTTTCTCTGCGAGTTTTCTTGCGGCGAACTCGCCTCTCGGAGACTTTGAACCCATAGCCTACTTTTTCCTCTCGCTACGTGTAATCACACATCTAATATTTAAACTGAACGAGACAGAAACCATCAAAAACTAGAGAGGGGAGGCTCGTATTGGCTTAGAAAAGCTCCAAAACAGAAATTTTCTAAAACACGAAACACATAAGTTGATGCAGATGCGTGGAGCCTTCCAAAATGGCTGATTGGAGACTGCTAAAGTTTCAAACCCATAACGCCTACATGAACATGGCAGTAGACGAAGCCATATTGGAGGCAAGAACAAAAGGGTTGGCGCCTAACACTGTAAGGTTTTACCGTTGGAAACCTTCGGCAGTGTCTATTGGGCGATTTCAAAAAATAGAAAATGAAGTTTATCTCGAAAATTGTCAAAGGTATGGCGTGGACATTGTTAGGCGAATAACTGGCGGAGGCACGGTCTACCATGACGCGGAAGGCGAAATAACTTACAGTGTAGTCGCAAGCAAAGAGGATTTAGGCGCCAAGGACATAACAGAGGTTTATGCAAAAATTTACGCCGGCATAGTTGAAGCCCTAAAAATTCTAGGGCTGAAAGCAGATTTTAATGAGGGTGATGCAAGGGCATGCCCAAACCTGACAATAAATGGGAAGAAAATTTCTGGAAGCGCCCAGTGCCACAAATCCGACGTAGTCCTGCAACATGGCACAATACTTGTGGACGTTAACCTCGAAAAGATGTTCACATTCATAAGGGTTCCATGGGCAAAAACATGCATGGAAGTTGTAGGTATAGCAAAAAACAAGATAACATCTATAAAGGCGGAGCTTGGAAGAGAAATTCTGCTCGCTACGGTGCACGAAGCCCTAATCGAAGGCTTCCAAAAGGCGCTAAAGGCAACGCTTGAAAAAGATGATTTAACGAGTTATGAGAAAAAGCTAGCTGAAAAACTCTGCATAGAAAAATATGCAACAACAGAATGGAATATGCATGGAAAAGAGTTACGCTAACGTTTTTCTATTCGCCACCTCACTCCTTGAGGCGTATCCTCCAATATGATACCCATAGCTCTAAGCTGCTCCCTAATCTTATCAGCGGTCGCCCAGTCCTTGGCTTTTCTTGCTTCCTCCCGCCTCCTGATCAGTTCTTCAGCCTCTGGCGGCAACTTTTCTTCGGCTTTAACTTCGCCTATAACGCCCAAAACCTTGTCAAAATTCATCATCAAATTATATACTTCTTCAGCCTCTTGCCTGCTTATTTTGTTCTCGTCCATAAGCTTGTTTACATCCCTAATGAAGTCGAAAAGGGCAGCCAAAGCTACACTTATATTTAAGTCGTCATCCATAGCCTCCTCAAAACGCCTCTGCACTTCAACCATCAAACTTCTCACTTTTTCTCCGCAACCTTCACCATCAGCCTCCAAAAGCCTTCGCATAAAAGTTCTTAAGCGGTCAACAGCACCCTTTGCAGCCTCAAGCCCTTCGAAGGTGAAATTTAACTGTTGTCTATAATGAGTGGACATAAGCAAATAACGTATAGCCAAAGGATCATAACCCTTTGCCACCAAATCCCTCAGAGTGTAAAAGTTGCCATATCTCTTAGCCATACGCCTACCCTCGACGAGCAAGTGCTCAGAGTGAAGCCAATAACGGGCAAAGGGCTTGCCAGTAGCAGCCTCACTTTGAGCAATCTCATTTTCGTGATGCGGGAAAATGAGGTCAACGCCGCCGCTGTGAATGTCTATGGTTTCACCCAAATATTTCATTGCCATGGTTGAGCATTCGATATGCCATCCGGGTCTTCCCTTGCCAATTTCCGTCTCCCAAAAAACGTCGCCATCCTCTTCGTCCCAAGCCTTCCAAAGGGCGAAGTCGCGAGCTTCCTCCTTCCCATATTCATCAACTTTCACTCTTGCGCCCGGCTTCAACTCTTCAATTTTCAACTTTGAAAGTTTCCCATAATCCTTAAACTTTGAAATGTCATAATAAATGGAGCCATCCTCTCCCCTATAGGCATAGCCCTTCTCCATAAGCCTCTTAATCAAATCAACCATTTCTGGAATATGCTCAGTAGCCCTAGGATAATACTCAGCCTTTTCAAGGTTTAATGCCTCAATATCCTCAAAAAACGCCTTGATATAGTAGTCTGTATACTCTCTTAAAGGAATGTTCCGCTTCCTAGCCCCCTTAATTGTCTTATCATCGACATCGGTGATGTTCATGACCTGTATTACCTTAAAACCGCGATACTCTAACCATCTCCTTAAAATGTCTTGAAAAACAAAGGTCCTAAAGTTTCCGATATGGGCAAAATCCCAAACCGTGGGACCACAAGTGTAAATCCGAACTTTGCCTTCCTCTAAAGGAACAAACTCCTCCTTTTTCCGTGTCAAAGTGTTAAAGAAGAAAATTTCTCCACACTTAGATTCCATATCCCGTCCAAAATGATAGTAACAACAATACTTAAAGGCTTTACTTTCTTGGATAATCTTAATCGTATCTCCTAAAACTTAGCATCTTCCTAAAGCTTTTAAGGTCTTGAGCCACCATCTTTAAGAAGCGCAGTTCCTCCATGGCCTTCTCAAACCTCACAAACTCTTCATGAAGCCTTTCTAGGGCTTTTCGGCTTTCCTCCACGCTTATTGCGCCTCCATAATTTGTGGCTTGGTTTTGGGGCTTTCATTGTTTTTTGGCTGAACGAGCAGCCATTTCCGTCATCGAGGAGAAAGGAGAAGGCTTCGAAAACGGAAAAACCGATTTTGGCTGCCCCTGTTCAGCCTTCAACCTCCACCCCATACTGCATCGTAAGACTTAATACTCATGCAAATATAAAAACATTACTACATAACACAAACATACAACTTCTTAAACAGAAGCTTAGCCGACGGCTAATATCCCCTCAAGAATCTTCTCTTCAGGAACATCCAGCTGTTTAGAAAGCCAACTTTTTAGGAGAGTTGTGGGCTTTGGGAGTTCCCCACTATAAGTTATGATTTGGTTATTTTTCAGGGCATCTGCTTGGAATGTTTTCTCCGCCTCCTTGTATAGGAATGAGAGTGCTTGGGCTTGACGGGCTAGGGTTTGAAAGTCCTCCCATTGTTTGCAGCGTAAAATGACTGGTGGACCTCGAACTTCAGCTGCAAAAACTTGAGGTTTTTGAGCTGGAGCTGTCGTAGTGGCTGCTCTCGGAGCTTCGTGAGATGTTGAGAGGTAAGAGATAAGATTGGATATTTCATTCTGAAGATTTGTGAGTCGTTCCTCAACGTTTTCTATTTTGCCGCTTAGTTCGCCGGCCTCTCCGAGCCTCTCGGTTATTTTGCCTAACTCATTTATGAGGCGGTCTAAATCCTTCTCATGCTCCCTTAAAACATTAATGATGAAGTCTAATGCTTCAAGCGCGTCGTCCTTTGATGGAGCCTTTTTCGACATAGGATTGTTCTCCTGTATTTCTTCAACCTATTCAATGCCCTCTTATATAAATAAAGGTAGCGAATCCTTAAAATGTATCCGTAGGAATAGCCAAACATACTTATTAGCAATAAAAATCATGCTAAAAGTGACATTTTGCCGTCCTTAACGCTTATATATCAAACTCGGCATTCAAATTGAAACCCAACTGGTGAGGCATCTTGAAGAAGCGTTATTTACTTATGCTGATATTTGCTTTCGCTTTGCCACTAATGTTGATGTCAACCCCACGAACGATGGCTGAAAGCCTTGAGTCAAACACGGAGCCAACAAGGGTTTATGCTGGAGTTTGGCTTGTGAATGTTGAAAAGGTGGATTTAGCCGCAAGCAGCTACCGCCTGGACTTCTATTTATGGTTTAAGTTTAACTCTTCTGAAATTAGCTTGGCAGATGTAAAGAAATTCGAGTTTGTAAACGGTCCGCTTGGGCCTTTCACCCCAATAGAGGAGAACGAAACGCGCGGTTATGTTGAATACCGTATTAAAGGAGACTTCATAAAAACCTTCGACTTCACCAACTACCCATTTGAAACCCACACGCTCACCATAGAATTGGAGCACAAAGAACTTGACGTGTCAAGCCTACGCTATATTGCAGATCAGAACTCGACGGTTGATGAAGCCATTAATATAGCAGGATGGGAGATAGGTGGGTATAACGCCACAGTAACTGAACACTCGTACGGCGAAGAGACTTTTTCAAGGTTCATTTTTAGCATTCAATTAAGACGCCCAATGCTGTCATCCTTTGTGAAAAGTGTACTGCCCATAATTGTCATAACAACGATATCGCTTCTCACATTCTTCATTTCACCCCAAAACTTCAGTCAGAGAATAGGTTTAGGTGTAACAACCCTTATGTCTGCTACGGCTTTCCACTTATCCCTTCTTAGTGGCTTGCCGCCGATAGGCTATCTGACCTTTGCGGATAGAATGATGATGTCAGTTTATGTCATATTCCTTTACAACCTTTCGGCATCCGTCTACATTATGAGGCTTGTAGATGCAAAGAAAATCGAGGAAGCCGCAAAATTCAACAAAAAGGCTATGAAAGTACTCGCAGCACTAATAATCGCTCTAATAATAATTCAGATAGTCCTTTAAACCCTTTTTAGTTTAGAAGCTTCTGATCTTGAGCTCAGGAGTATGCCCCCCTCTTCATCAAATTCAGCCCGATGAGAGGAGGAGCATATTCTCATCGCCGACAAATACTTCAAAATGCGGGTTTTAAAATCTTTACTCTCGGTTTAACAGGTAAAAATTTATTTATAACAGTTGATAAGCGATAAACGCGTTTCTTGGAGGTTTTCTTGTGAGTGGTGATCGAGTTGATGTTGGCATTCCGGCGAGGGATGGTGGACCGGGCGGGATTTGAACCCGCGACCTCCCGAGTGCGAGTCGGGCGTTCATACCAGCTGAACTACCGGCCCATTTGTTTTCTGGTGAGATGAGAAGTTTATAGATTTAGGGCTTTCGATTGTTTTACGAGCAGAGACTTAGAGCTTCTCAACTCTTAGTTTTTCGCCTTCGCTGACTTTTTCTAGGATTTTTGGATCTTCGAGGATTTTTCCCACCACGTTTACTGGGCTGTAGGATTTTATTATGTTTGGTGATGGGCTTGATAGTGTTGGGCCGAAGAATAGGCACAAG
>JAVZLS010000024.1:0-11990 GCA_038883715.1 Bathyarchaeia archaeon | reverse complement strand
CTTGTCAACATCAATAGAACTTCTTATTATCTGGTTTAGGAAGGCTTTACCGCGGATGGACAAGGAACCAACAGCGAGTTCAGCTATGTCTTCGGCTTTATACCCAAAATTGGCGAGAACATCTTTCAGCTCACTATTTTTGATTATCCACGCGGTTATGTCCTCATGGGTTTTGTTAAGCTTTTTTGTCAACAAATGCTCAAAAACGTGGGAGAAAGGACCGTGTCCAACATCGTGGAGCAATCCGGCAATCCGCACAGCCTCAGCCTCTTCTTCGCCTATCAGCTGGGAAATGTTTGGGTTTTCAGCCACCTTACCAGCCAAGTACATAACGCCTATGGAATGTTCAAAGCGTGTGTGATTAGCCCCGGGATAAACGTATTCAGCGCCAGCCAACTGCCTCAGCCTACGGAGCCTCTGCACCGGATAAGAGTCTATTATTTCCTTCTCTTCCTCTGTTATGTATACGTATCCATGCACAGGGTCTTTTATTTCACCCCAATAGCTTTTCGGCATTGCAAATTCTCCAGCAATTGCGGCTTAACAATTATTAATGCATGCTCCTCTTATAATGTCTAATGCCGACTGGAGGATAAAACATTGGAAAAACGGGGGTTCTTCATATGTGTCGAAGGCTTGGACGGTTGCGGAAAAACGACCCAAGCCAAAATTCTAGTGAGGAAACTGCGGAAAATCGGCTACGATGCAGTTTACACAGCTGAACCAAGCCGTGGAAAAATTGGAAAGTTCATAAAGAGGTACTGCCTCCATGGTAGCAAACGTATCTCCAGCATAGTTGAAGCCTTACTCTTTGCTGCTGACCGATACGAACATGTGGAAACCGAAATAATCCCAGCCTTAAAGGACGGAAAGATAGTGGTTTCCGACCGCTACCTTTACTCCTCTCTGGCTTATCAGGGAGCAGCTGGGCTAAACTTGGACTGGATTAGAAGGATAAACGAGCATGCAATACCTCCAAATTTGGCAATTTTCATAGATGTGGAGCCAAACACTGTCATCAAAAGGCTGAAGCCTAAAAAATCCGTCATGGAAAATCTTGAAACCCAGCGTAAGGTTCGAGAAGTCTATCTGAAATTTGTTGAAAATGGTGAACTCGTCAGAGTGAATGGAAACAAATCGAAAAGGGAAGTTGCCAAAGAAATTTTGTCCACAGTTTTAGATCATTTGAAAGGCATCTAGATAGTCTTCAAAACTTTTCGTGAATAAAATTTGTTAACCCTCTCAATGATTAGGTTGGCGAGGTCTTCTGGTGGCACGTGTCTTGGTCCCCTTTCATGAAAAATAAGCGCTTCCAAAGAGCCCATGTTGAATATTAGGCGGAGCATATAATAGTCAAATTTCAGCGGAGACCTCTTCCCATCATGCTCTTTATAATATCTTATAGCACAGAAAAAGTCCATTATCCGAAGAGAAGAACGACGGATTTCTCCCAAAACTTTCCGTGCTTCCTCCGAGTCCAAATAGTTGAATGTGTCACCGTCGGCTATTCCAAACTCGAAGGCAACAATGCAATCAGAGGTGGAAGGACTTGTGACATCTTGCAGGCGCAGGTTTTCGTTGTTAAGTTTCTCTAGGCACTGGACCAAAACCCTTTGAAGCGTTTTATTGGAAATAGCGGTTGTGAAGCGCATAACCTTCTGCACGTTCACTGGAAAATTTTCGTAAAAGCCTAGCATGCTTCCACCTCGCCTTAAGGGCTAGATTCTTTTGGCTTTCCTCACTTTTTCTAAATTTTCCAGCAGTCCAGAAAGCGCTGAACCGAGTTTCTGAAGCTCTTCAACATTCGTTTCATGCAGCAGCTTTTCTTGAATCTCCTGTATTTTCGCCAGTAAAGTGGCCTCAAGGGTTTCAAGACTTAAGGCGCTTGTCACCTTTGCAAGCTCCGCCTCTTCTTTAACAACGATCACTTTTTTCTCGCACCGTGCACACCATAGCTCTCCGCTTTTAAGCCTAAACAATGGAGAAGCGCAAACGGGACAAGCTAACTCCGTTAAGGTTTGACCTTGACGTAGCAAGTCAGCCATACGCTTAATATACTGTTCTTCAGCTGTTTTTGCATCTGCTTCTTTTGTGTTTCGCGACATCCCTCAAGCCTCGAAAATAGATAGGTATAAAAGCCTATATAACTTGATTATCTGAAATTGGTGTGGTGACAGCCATGGTTAGGAAGAAGAAGCTTGAGGAGTATGAGGAGCGGATAAAGCAGGCTATGGCTGTGCTTGCTGAAGTTTCAGAAGACACGACAACCCCCCGCAACATTAGGAGGGCGGCTAAGGACTCAATGGACGCCTTGCAGACAACAGAGTTCACGCCCGCTGTTAGGGCTTCAAACGCCATATCCATACTGGACGAGATTTTACAAGATCCAAACATGCCGCCCTACACGCGTGTTAAACTTTGGAATGTTATGAGTATACTTGAAGCCATAAAAGATTAGGAAACCAAACGCCAAAATTGCATTGGGAGGTAGCGTTTTCAATGAAAGTTTTCCATTATAGTGAGGTTAAACCAGAAGAAGCCATAGAAGAAGGAGCCTCAAAGTTAAAGGTTAGATGGCTGATTACACGGGAAATTGGTGCTCCGAATTTTGCAATGAGGCTTTTTGAAATGGAGCCTGGAGGACACAGTCCATTGCATACTCATCCATGGGAGCATGAAGTCTTCATTTTAGAGGGTGAAGGTGTTGTCGTCGGTGCTGATGGAGAAAGAAGGTTTAAGCCCGGCGACGTGGTTTTTGTTCCACCCGATGAGAAGCACCAGTTTAGAAACGACGGAAGCAAGACTGTGAAGTTTCTTTGTCTCGTTCCTCACCACGACAAATCTAAATAAGGCTTGACTTAGTCTAGCCATAGTCGCTGTTTTGGGATTCGCTAAAAATATATGCTTGTTGTTACATCTAGTTTTGGGCTTCAAAGAGGTATAAGGCTTTGAGATACGATGTGATAATTGTCGGCGCCGGTCCTGCTGGGATATTTTCAGCCCTTGAAATGGTTGGAAAAGCCGACCTTAACGTATTGATGCTTGATAAGGGTCCAGACCTAGAGCGGAGGAGATGTCCAGCCAGCAGAGGTTTTGGATGCGTAAACTGTGAGCCATGCGGGCTTCTATGTGGTTGGGGTGGGGCTGGAGCCTTCAGCGATGGCAAACTAACCATATCAACAGAGGTTGGCGGCTGGTTAAACCAATATGTTTCAGAAAGGGAGTTGAGCGAACTGATAAATTATGTAGACAGCGTTTACATTAAATTTGGCGCTCCAAACCGTGTTTATGGCGAAGACGTAGAAAAAGTTGAGGAAATCGAGAGAAAGGCGTCATTAGCTGGACTGAAACTTATCCATCAGAAGATTAGGCACATGGGAACAGAACGATGCGCCCAAACACTGCGAAAGATGCGCCAAGAACTCAACGGAAAAGTCGACATCAGAATGGGGAAGGACGTTAAAGGGCTCATAGTGAAAAACGGCGCCATTGAAGGGGTCGAAACAGTTGATGGCGAAAAGTTCTTCGGCAAATATGTTATTGTAGCGCCAGGAAGGGGCGGTGCAGAATGGCTTCAAACAGAAGCCCAAGCATTAGGTTTAAAAACACTTAACAACCCCGTGGACGTCGGCGTCAGAGTGGAAGTTTTAGCCGCGGTAATGGAGGAGCTAACAAACATTCTCTATGAACCAAAATTTGTTTACTATTCAAAGTTTTTCGACGATCAGGTTAGGACTTTCTGCGTAGCGCCATACGGCGAGGTCATATCTGAATCCTACAATGGAGTCTTAACGGTTAACGGTCAAAGCTATGCAGAGCGGAAGACGGAAAACACAAATTTCGCTATTCTTGTCAGCACCTCATTTACAGAACCGTTTAAAGAGCCAATAGCCTATGGAAAATATCTGGCAAGGCTTTCGAACCTCCTAAGCGGAGGCATCCTAATACAGCGTTTAGGCGACTTGGAAGCTGGAAGACGCTCAACACCAGAGAGAATCGCAAGAAGTGTTGTAACGCCAACCTTGAAGAACGCCACACCCGGCGACTTGAGCTTTGTTTTACCATACCGCTATCTTGCAGATATAAGGGAGATGCTGGAAGCCCTCGACAAGATAGCCCCTGGAATACACTCGCGAGACACACTATTATATGGTGTCGAAGTGAAATTCTACTCTTCAAGACTGGAACTGAGCAACGCCCTTGAAACAAAAATACGAAACCTATTCACAATAGGCGACGGTGCAGGAGTAACAAGAGGACTAATACAGGCGTCGGCATCCGGCGTCATAGTAGCAAGAGAGATCTTGAAGCGTGAAAAACAGAAGGTTAAAGGAAATGTCAATCGTTAAGGAGTTAAGTTGCTCCTACTGTGGCGCACCTATCTCTTTTGAGCCGGGCGAAATTATAGCAACATGCAGATACTGCGGCTACACGGTGATAATTGAAACCGGAAAAGCCTTCACCTTTGAGCATTCAATGCTGCTGAACAAGTATAATTTGGTGCAAGTAGAAGAGCCTATCAGAGGTTGGATGAGTTCTGGATTTCTCAAACCGGCAGATCTAGCTAAGAGGTCAAAAATAATTGAGAAGACGCTGATATATCTCCCCTTCTGGATCATATCGGTTGAAGCGGAAAGCACCTACAAAGGCATTTTTGAAAGGATAACCCCACCCCTTATGAAGGAGGGGAAGATCGTGAAAAAGTATGACTGGCTTGTTCTTGCAAGGAAAGCCACACAATTTCCAACAAGAGACTACGACGTTCCATTAGAGGGCAAGATTCCATACGACTTTAGGAAAATTGAGGATTTCGCAAAAATATTAAACAGCGAAATCGACAGAGATGAGGCTGTTGAAATCGCTAAACAGCAGATTGTAGAGCATCACCATTACCTGGCACAGCAAGATGTCGACAGAATCATTGAAATGAAAAACGAGATAAAAATTGGTCAAACGGTTTACCTTCACGCGCCGATATGGTTCATAAAATACGAGTATAGGGGCGAAATCTACAATTTGTGGCTGGATGGAGCAACGGGGACCGTCATAAAAGGGGACATACCGATAGCCAAATTTGGGATATTATAGGCTTTGCTAAACCTTATTCTAATTCTAAACATTTTTTATCCACATACCACAAAAAGAATATTCGGTAAGGGTTGAAAGCCCAATGGGCAGCGAAATCATCGGTCGGGGAACATGGTACGACAAAATGGCTCTGAAAATAATTGAAAGAGAGCGGAAGCTGGGCAGAAGCCTAGACATAATAAGGACCGAGATGGGGCTGGGAGCTTCAGGTTTTCCCCACATTGGAAGTTTAGGCGACGCCGCTCGCGCCTACGCTGTCACCCTAGCCTTGAGGGAGCAAGGCTGCCGTTCAGAGCTAATAGCCTTTTGCGACGACAAAGACGGACTACGCAAAGTCCCGGCGGGGCTGCCGAAAACTCTAGAGAAATATTTGGGATTTCCTGTCACGGACATACCAGACCCGTTTAAATGCCATGACAGTTACGGCAGACACATGAGCCACCTTCTACTTGAAGCCCTAGACAAATGCAACATAGAATACCATTACATATCGGCTAAAGACGCCTACAAAAACGGCTTACTAAACAAGGAAATCCGAACATTGCTCTTAAATGCGAAGAAGGTTGGGGAAATTGTCAAGGAAGAGGTGGGACAAGAAAGATACATGGAGGTCTTGCCATACTTCGCAGTTTGCGGAAACTGTGGAAGAATATACACCACAAAAGCGCTGGAATACCTTCCAAAAGAGGATAAGGTGCTTTACGTTTGCGATGGTATGGAAATTAAGGGCAGGTGGATTGAAGGTTGCGGATACAAGGGCGAAGCCGACATAACAAAGGGTGAAGGAAAGTTAAGCTGGAAGGGCGAATTTGCAGCAAGATGGAAAGCCCTAGACATAAGGTTTGAGGCTTATGGCAAGGATATTGCCGACTCGGTTCGCGTAAATGACAGAATATGCCGCGAAGTGTTAGGCTGCGAACCGCCAGCCCACGCAAAATATGAAATGTTCCTTGACAAAAGCGGGAGAAAAATTTCAAAGTCAACAGGCAACGTTTTCACGCCGCAAGTATGGTTTAGGTATGGTTCACCCCAATCGCTCATGCTCCTCATGCTAAAAAGGTTTGTTGGGACTCGCACTTTGGACGTGACGGACATACCGTCATACATGAACGAATTGGACTATTTGGAAGACATGTACTTTGGAAAGAAGACAGTTCCAGACAAAAAGGAGCTAGCAAAGCTTAGAGGCTTATATGAGTACTGCTGGGTCTTAAAACCGCCCAAACAACCGAGCATACATGTGCCATACAACATTCTAACTTTTCTGGCAAAAATCGCGCCGAAAGGCAAAGAAATAGAGTTCATAACTGAAAAGCTCCAAAGCTACGGCTACCTACAAAAAGGACAACAGCCAGACCAAAACCTAAGAAGGCGAATAGAATATGCCCTCAACTGGGTTAAAGACTTCGAAGAAATCCGAGAAACCGCAATAACCTTAAAACCAGAAGAGAAAAACGCCATAAAAGAACTAATCGAAACCCTAAAAACAGAAGAAGAGGCGGAAAAAATACAAAACGCTATATTCAATACTGCCAAAAAACACGGCATACCACCGCCAGAATTCTTCAAAACCCTATACAACATACTAATAGGCGCGCCACAAGGACCCAGACTAGGCCCATACATAACCGCCATGGGCAAACAAAACGTGATAAACGCCCTACAAAGAGCGTTAAGCCAAAGTTAGAAATGATCCTTCAACTTTTTGCTAGATGACAAGCCACGAAATGCTCTGCTGCTACAGCTCTCAATTCTGGTTCCTCTTTTGCGCATATATTTTCGGCGAGCGGGCATCTTGGGTGAAAACGGCAGCCCGTGGGAATTTTTATAGCTGAAGGCACTTCACCCTTAAGCTCTATCACTTTCCTTTTACGTTCCGGATTTGGAACAGGTATGGCTGAAAGAAGCGCTTGGGTGTAGGGATGCACGGGTTTTAAGAATATTTCTTTTTTATCGCCCATTTCCACGATTTTTCCGAGGTACATTATCGCGATTCTGTCAGAAATGTATTTGGCTATTGCCAAATCATGTGTTATGAAAAGATATGTGAGTTGCAATGCTTTTTTAAGGTCTAACATCAAGTCAATTATAGTTGTTCTAAGAGAGACATCAATCATGGAAACTGGTTCGTCTGCAACAATAAATTCAGGTTCTAAGATAAGTGACCGCGCCATTGCTGCTCTCTGTCTTTGTCCTCCGCTCAGCTGATGGGGGTATAAATCTATGAATTGTTCTGGAGGTGTTAAGCCGACACGTTCCAACATCGCCAAAACTTTCTTCCGCTTTTCCTCACCCGTAGCTAATCCGTGAATCTCCAGCGGATGTCCTATGGCGTCTCCTATTCTCATTCGAGGATTAAATGAAGCGTAAGGATCTTGAAAGATTATCTGCATTTTTCTTCTCACAAGCCTTAATTCATTCTGGCCCAGTTTTGTTATTTCCTGATCTTTAAAAAACACCTTTCCAGATGTTGGCGGAATAAGCCCTAAAATAAGCTTCCCAGTGGTGGTTTTTCCACAACCACTTTCACCAGCCAAAGTGAAAACTTCACCCTTCCGAACAGAGAAAGTTACACCGTCAACCGCGTGGACAAAGCTTCTGGTGCGAGTTAGTAATCTCTCTAAAAAGCTTTTTTCAACCGGAAAATACTTTTTCAAGTTTTCAACCCTTACAATCTCTGTTTGACTCATTTTCCCTATCCCCCATACAAAAAGCAGCGAACAAGGTGGTCTGTTTCGGTTTCTACCAATTGTGGAATGGCTTTTCTACACTTCTCCATAGCGTAAGAGCAGCGGGGCCAAAACCGGCAACCCTTTGGAGGGTTAAGGAGATCTGGAGGGGATCCCGGTATGGCTTCAAGTTTTTGGTCTGCCAACTCGATGTTTGGAATAGATTTTAAAAGGCCTTGTGTATACGGATGCTGGGGATTTTTATAGACATTCCTTATATTGGAATACTCAACAATTTGTCCGGCATACATCACAAGAATTTTGTCACATCTTTCAATCGTTATGCTTAAGTCGTGTGTGATAAAGATGAGGGCCATAGAATACATGTTTTGAACATCCTTTAGGAGGTCAAGTATCTTTGCTTGAACAATTACGTCTAATGCGGTTGTTGGTTCGTCGGCGACAACCACGCATGGATTTAGGGTTATTGCTAAAGCTATCATCACACGTTGCCGCATTCCACCGCTTAACTGATGCGGATAGTCGTCGATGCGCTCGGGTTGTATACCAACATCTGCAAGAAGCCTCTCCGCGCGTTTAAAGGCCTCATCCTTGCTCACGTTTGGTTCATGGGTTTGAATCAACTCTACAAAGTGTTCGCCTATTCGCTTAACAGGGTTTAAAGAAGTCATTGGATCTTGAAAAACGAAGGAGATTTTCCTCCCCCTAATGTTTCTTATTTCGCCCTCACGAAGCTTTAAAATGTCTTTACCCTCAAGCCACACATTTCCTTTAACTATTCTACCCGGCGGAGGAACGAGACGGATCAAGGAAAGACCTAACGTGGACTTTCCAGAGCCCGACTCTCCAACTACACCCAGAGTTTCAGCCTTACCCAAAGAGAAGGAGACTTCGTCTACTGCTCGTACCTTTCCCTTTCTTGTCCAGTATTCAACTGTCAGATTTTCAACGGTCAACAGCTGTTTTTGCATTTCCTTATTCTCCAAGTTTTGGATTCAATATTTCGCTTAGCCCCTCCCCCATTAACGTGAATCCCAAGGCTAAAAGGATTATAAATATTCCAGGAAATGTTATCACCCACCAAGCTCCACTTGGAAGAAGTTTACGACCGTTTGCAAGATCCCATCCCCAGTCAGGGACGTCTACTTCAACGCCTAAACCGACGAAGGTTAAACCAGCAGCCGTAAGGATGGCGTCGGCAAAATTTACGGTTGCAACAACAACTATTGATGGAATAACATTTGGCAAAATATATTTGAAGAGTATTGTGCTGCTTTTTGCCCCAATGGATCGAGCGGCCTCAACGTAGGGCATCTCTTTTATGCTTAGCACTTGACTTCGAACAACTCTGAAGTAGGATGGAACGTATACCACGGCTATTGATAAGGCCATGTTCACAACTCCTCTACCAAGCATTGCCGCAATTGCAATCGCAAGAATTAGACCGGGGAACGCGTAAATGCTGTCCATAACGAGGCAAATGCCTCTATCGAGCATCCCACCAATATAGGACGAGAATAGCCCTACCGGAACTCCAATTGCTAAGCAGATCGCAACTGATAGAAAAGCAACTTGAAGCATTATACTCCCTCCAGATATCACTCTACTTAACATGTCCTGGCCGAGATGATTAGTCCCGAAAGGAAATTTGGAGTTGGGTGGGGTTAGTGGCGCACCAACGTTTACTCCTTTAGTTGTTGGATCGTATGGAGAAATCCATGGAGCCAGCAAAGTCATAAGAATTATTGACGTTACTATAGCGGCGCCTAAGATTACAAGCCATCCAGACAACCCTCTCTCTTTCAGAGAACCTATGGCTGGAATAATGCTCGAAAGCATGCCTCGCTTTATACCAAACTTACTCATGATGGCCCCTCTTACAATCTAATTCTCGGATCCAAATAGGCATATAACAAATCGATCACCAGGCTAACTATGGACACCAAAATCCCAAAGAAAACAACAGCCCCTTGAATAGCGGTGTAGTCTCTGAAGTTTATGCGTTCGACAATGTACCTTCCAAGACCAGGCCATGAAAAGGTGGTTTCCGTCAAAATTGCTCCGCCAAGGAGGGCTGCAAATTGTAGTCCCATCATGGTAAGTATTGGAAGGAAGGCATTTCTGAGGGCATAGCCGTAAATCACCGTGGTTTCTTTTAATCCTCTGGCTTTTGCCGCTGTGACAAAGTCAAGCCTAAGAGTTTCGAACATGTTACTCCTCGTCAGCCTAATGAAGACCCCAGAAAGAACCAAACCCAATGTTAGAGATGGTAGGATA
Source organism: Bathyarchaeia archaeon (assembly GCA_038883715.1). Taxonomy (GTDB): domain Archaea; phylum Thermoproteota; class Bathyarchaeia; order Bathyarchaeales; family Bathycorpusculaceae; genus JAGTQI01. Next base: position 1,935 of record JAVZLS010000024.1, on the reverse strand, counting down.
AGGTATCGTAGGGCTTCAGCGAACTTGTAAAGGTTTCCTTCGAGCAAGCTGTCAATCGTGTATAAGCCAGTTGCTATGCGTAATTCGCCCTTGGAGATAAAGTACCAGCCCACCCAAGCCCACAGAATCCAAACTATTAAAAATATAGAAATAAGAGTTCCTAAGGTTTTTCTTGTAATTTTTTTGCCTTTTAATTTAAGTGCAACAAAGCATAGGATAGAGATTATCAAACCAGCTACACAAGACAAAATTAGGTGAGTGGCGAACCCTCCAGAAAGTTGAGAAAGCGGTATTTTTAACCCTTCTGGCTCCATTGTTGGATATGTTCTTCCTCCCACTGGTAGCCAGCGCAAATTAACCGCGAAGATTATCTGAAATACCATGCCTAAGAAAAAAATGGGCATGGCATATGTGACTATTCCAAAAATTCTTATCGCGTGATCTTTTGGTTTATTGTAAGATTTTGACGCTTCCACTCCTAAAAATATGCCAATTAAAACTGCAATGATCATGGAATAGATTGCGAGTTCTAACGTCGCAGGAAATGCGGAGAAAATTTGCTCAGCTACTGGGGAGAAGTCATGCATTGACTTGCCAAGATCTCCCCTTAAAAGGCCAAATAAATAGTCAAAATATTGAACCCATAGAGGCTTATCGAGCCCCAGTTTTTGTCGCATTTCCTCTATTGCTTCTGGATGTTCTGCTTTCTCAAAGTGAAGTAAAACGGGGTCACCGGGTAAAACTCGCATTATGACAAATACCATTGTAAGGAGTATCAATATCATTGGTATCGTAAGCAATATTCGTGAAATTATGTAAGCGCGTAGTGTCATGTTGTCCACATCAATAATGCATAAAAAGAAGGGAGAAATTAAAGTTTGTTTATTACTCTTCTTTGTACACTAGCCAGTGGCGCCAAGACTGTGTTATGTCCAAGTAGACTCCCTTAATGTTTGTCTTTGTGACAGCCCAAGCTGAACCTTGGTAAATCGGTATTATCGGGCAGTCCTCCACCATGAGTTCTTGAATTTCCTCATAAAGTTGTTCTCTTATGGACGCTGTTGTGTTGCCCCTCGCCCATTCAATGAGCTGATCCATATAGGTATTGTTATAGTTATGGTGAAGCCACGATCCGCCGGAAGAATGGAGGAATGGATAGATGTAGTCGTCAGGGTCTATGTAGTCTGGATACCAGCCTAGGATATAGGCTTCCATTTCTTCATTTATTCGTTTCGTCCTGTATGCCGCCCAATCAACCCCTCGAAGGTTTACTGATATTACTCCACTAGCTTCTAAGGAAGCCTTTAGCATCTGGGCGAGTTCTGGACTTTGTGGATAGTGTCCGGAAGTTTCGTACCACAATGCGAATGTCAGTTTATTTTCTTCATTATATCCTAATGGAGCCAGCAGTTGCCGCGTTAGCGTATAGTTTGGATCACCAAGCGTTAGAAAGGCATCTCTATGTCCGAACATGCCTATAGGTATCATACTGTATAATTTTTGAACTTGCCCAAGGAAGACCGTGTTAACAATAGCTGTTCTGTTGATAGCGGCAGCAACAGCTTGCCTTATTATCGGGTTATCGAAGGGCGGATATTTTTCTTGTAGAACAAGATATTGGATGAAAGCTCCTGTTCCTTCCCAAACCTTCAAGTGAGTTTTCGTTTTAAGGTTGTTTATATCCGTAGCTGAAAGCTGTCTGAAGGCAATGTCTATTTCCCCAGCATCAATAGCTAAAGCGAGACTTGCAGAATCCGAATAGAACTTAATAACAATTTTCTGAGTCTTCGGATAACCTCCGGACGCATTCCAGTAGTTAGGATTAGCTTCAAGCACCATCTCTTCGTCTCTGCCAGCAGTTCTAGTCCATTTTGTCAGTCTGTAGGGGCCTAAGCCCATCGGGTGACTGCCACGGGCATCCCCAGCCTTATATTC
>JAVZLS010000023.1:0-12056 GCA_038883715.1 Bathyarchaeia archaeon | reverse complement strand
TCTCTGGAAATTACATAAGCGACCTTGGAAAACTTGGTGTAGTCTCCGCACCCATTTTCAATGCTTCAGTTTTTGTGCTTGGCTTAACCGTTGTGGCTGGCGCCTACTTTCTGAAGAAAACAATTGCCAATAAGGTCTTTCTATGCCTTCTAATCTTATGTGGAGTTGGCGCCATGGGTGTTGGAGTATTCCCAGAAGACTTCGGCCCAATACACCTTGCAGTCTCGTTAATAGCATTTCTTTTCGGAGCCTTATCAGCAATAGCCTCCTACAAGTTCCAAAAAGCTCCATTATCCCACTTCGCAGTTGTTTTGGGCGTAATCTCGCTGGTGGCGCTCATACTCTTTGGACTGAAAATTGACCTTGGCTTGGGTGTTGGCGGAATGGAGCGCATGATAGCCTATCCAATTCTTTTATGGGCAATAGGGTTCGGCGGATACCTAATAAAAGAGTAAAAGCACAATAATCCATACAAAAACCAAAAAGGTGCCTGCATGATCGAGGACGCTGTTCGTGATTTAAGAGGCAGATTGGTGAATGTTGGTAAGCAATTGTACGACTATGACCTTGTAATTGGAAACGAGGGAAATATAAGTGCCCGAATCCCCGGAACAGATAGAGTTTTGATAAAGCCATCCGGTGTTTCCATGGGTTCTTTGAGGGCTGAAGATTTGATTATTGTGGATTCAGATGGAAATAAAATTGAAGGAGAGTTGGCCCCCTCTATAGAGACACCTTTACACATAGCCATATACAGAGTGAGGAGCGATGTCGGAGGAGTTGTTCATACTCATGCTCCCTTTTCAACAGCCTTTGGGATAGTTGGAACAGAAATAATTCCATTACAAGTGGAAATGTTCTTATATATTCCAAACGGGGTTCCAATAGTGCCATTCGAGTTGCCCGGCTCTAAAGAGTTGGCTGAGGCCGTCCAGAAACTGGTTAGAGACTATAATGCTGTTATTTTGGAGAATCATGGTTTGATAACCGTTGGCTCCACAATTGAAGAAGCCTTACTATTAACTAGAATGGTTGAGGAGTGCGCTAAAGTTCAACTGGTCGCCACACTGCTGGCTGGAAAAGATACAGTAAACTGGGAAACCTTGAAAAGGAAGCTTTTTGCCAAAGTTGGAAGCATAGATTTGGAGGCACTCAAGAAGAAGTTTAAGGTTTTCAGAATTTAGCTTTTAGTTTTCGCAGTTTCCCTTAACAGTAAGCAGAGCAACAGTGCAATTATGTCGAATATTAGGATTGATATAACTGAATGGTAGTAACTTCCGGTGGCGGATTTAATAACATCCATGAGTATAATGAAGACAACAGAGCCAGCCTGTGAAAAGAGCCACAAAAAGCTTGAAGCACTCCCGGCTAATGCCGAACCAACAATTTCAGCTGACATTTCTAGGCCTATCGGCAAAGCTGACATGAAGAAAAATCCGAGAACAAAGCCTACCCCAGCCAATATGGCGAAATCGCTAATTTCAGCTAAAAGGAAAAGCGCGGCGGCGGCAACAGCCAAATCAACTATTATGAAGGGTTTCCTTTGCGTAACCTTGTCTGAGATCCCAGGAATAATCAGTGATCCGAAAATTCCTCCAATAATTATTACTCCGCCGACAAGTCCAGCTCCAGTAACTGTGAGTCCACGTTCTTGCAATATGGTTTCCAGCCAAGTGAGTAGAGCTGTAAAAAGCCCAACACCAATAAAGAACAAGGCTTCAAGTATCATGAAGTCCCTTTTTCCGAAAAATTTCTTAACTTCGCTGGATGAAATGGAAGCCTTAACTTCCTCGGGACCTCCAATTAAGTCGGTCTTGGGTTTTTCTTTGGCAAGCGCGATGAAGAGGACGGCACCAGCAACAGATATGAAGGCGTAAATTATTAGCATGTTTGTTAGCAACATGATTTCCTCGCTTGGCACAAGAAAAGGCGTCAGCGTCAAAGCAATTATCATTCCAATATATTGTCCCATTATTCCGATTCCAGTGGCTAAGGCGCGTTCTTCAAAGGGAAACCATAAGGTTACAAGCTTTGATATAGCGTTAAAAACGAATGGTTGGCCAAGTGCGGCGCATGACTGAAATATTAGAAGTAATGTGAAGTTTTCTCCGGAAAATATCCGCAAGACCGCGAACAGCGCCATTATTGATGCGCCTACGGAAACTCCAAACTTGAAGCCTTTCTTGTCGATAAGTATTCCAGCTGGTATGGAGATTGGTATGAAGAGCAACGGCCAAACCATTGATAAGAGTCCAACGTCGGATTCGGTTACGTCAAATATGGATGTCATTATTGGCTTTGTTATTGGTGCAAAGTTAAGCCAAAGTATTTGCGATACAACAGCCACGATCATGTATGAGAGCAGAACAACCCAACGGTAAGAAAGGCCCTTTGCTTTTTCCATGCTTCTCATGTTTGCATCCTTCACATTGATATGTTTTGCTATCTGCTCATATTCCACAAATGCTAAATAAAGTCGTACCCGAACATATTTTGAAGGATGGTGTGGAATGTGAAGGTTACTGTTTTGGGTGGAGCTGGGACTATTGGAAGTATGGCTGTTAGAATTCTGGCCTCAAGCGGAATATTTTCAGAAGTTGTTATTGGGGATGTGGCCTTTGAAAAGGCAAAGAAGCTTGCCTCAGAAATAGGCATTAAAGGAGTTTCAGCGGTTAAGATAGATGTTACAGATTCAAGCAAGCTTCAGAAGACGATTAAGGGGTCTGATGTTGTACTAAGCTGTGTGGGTCCATTCTACAAGTATGCTCCAATAGTTTTGAAGGCGTCCATAGCGGCCGGAGTAAATCATGTTGACATATGTGATGATGTTGATGCAACTGAAGCCTTACTTAAAATGGATGCTGAGGCAAAAAAGGCTGGGATTTCAGCCCTTATAGGCATGGGTAGCTCCCCGGGTGTTGCAAATGTTCTCGTCAAGTTCTGTGCAGACATGCTTCTAGACGAGGTTGAATCCATAGACATTTATCATGCTCATGGCGGTGAAGAAACTGAAGGCCCAGCTGTTGTTAAGCATAGAATACATTCCATGATAATACCAGTGCCAATGTTTCTAGATGGAGAATTTAAAACTGTTAAGGTTCTTGAGGAAAGTGGCAAAGCTTTAGAGGAGGATGTTGAGTTTGCGGATGTCGGAACCTACAGAGTTTACGCTTATCCCCATCCGGAAACGATAACCCTTCCAAGGTACATTAAAGGTGTTCGCCGAGTCACAAACCTCGGCTTGGTTTTGCCACCAGCCTATGCTGAACTCATTAAGGGTATTGTGCGCCTTGGAATGACAGGTGAAGAGCCTATAGAAGTTAATGGAAAGAAAATTGCACCTATAGACTTTGCAGTGGCTTTTGCACTGCATCAGAGACCAAAATTGTTGAAGGAGGCTGGAATAACAGAGCCTATGGGATGCCTAAAAATAGTTGTAAAAGGCAGGAAGAAGGGACAACCGAGCACGTATGTTTTTTCGATGTCTTCAAGGGGTATGGGCATGAGGGAGGGAACCGGAGTGCCAGCAGCCTTGGGTACTATGCTTATGGCTATGGGTAGGATAAAGCTGAAGGGCGTTTTTCCACCAGAAGCCGTCGTAAACCCAATTGAGTTGTTCATGCTTGCTAAAGAGAAGATAAGGATAGGTGGAACTGTAGGCTTACCTATCCGCGTTGAACACATAGATAAAGACGGGAAAGTCCACAAGCTAAGTTTGGAATCGCTGGTTAAGGGACCTTGAAAGGGAAATACATTCTCGCCCACGACACTGGGACTACAAGTAACAAGGCTGTGCTCGTAGGACTAAATGGCGAAATTGTTGGGCATACATCAGCCGAATACCCGGTATACTATCCGAAAAAGGGGTGTGCTGAGCAGCACCCTCAAGACTGGTGGAACGCCGTCACAAAGACAACACGGGAGCTTTTAGATAAGGCGAAGGTTAAGCCTTCAGAAGTGGCAGCTATTATATTTACTACGCAGATGTCCGGCACATTACCGGTGGACAGCAACGGCGAGCCATTAATGCCTTGCATGATATGGCTTGACACAAGAGCTAAAGAGCAAGCCGAAAAAATGAGCAAGGGACTGATAAAAGTTGCCGGATATGGGCTTCTAACCCTTATAAGATTTCTGAGCATAACCGGTGGAATTTATGGGCATGTTGGGAAAGACCCCATATGCAAAATCTTATGGGTTAAAGAGACCCAGCCGAAAATTTACAATGAAACCTACAAGTTCCTCGACTGCAAAGACTACCTCGTTTACAAGTGCACAGGAAACTTCGTAATTAGCCGGGACTACGCCAACATTTGGTGGATGATGGACACGAGAAAGGGAAGATTCAACTGGTCAGACACGATTCTCAAAAAGTATGGAATAGATAAGGCTAAACTTCCAGAGATAAGAAAGGCCACCGATGTAGCTGGAAAACTTGCTCCAGAAGCAGCTGCGGGAATGGAGTTGCTAGAAGGCATACCGGTTATTGTCGGAGCTGGCGACGTTGCTTCAGCGGCAGTGGGCTCTGGTGCGGTAAGGGAGGGAAAAATCCACGCTTATGTCGGAACGAGTGGTTGGCTGGGCTGCCACCTTTCTGAAAGAAAAAAGGACCTGTTCCATTATATTGGCAGCATTTGCAGTGCGAACCCAGACACGTATCTTTGTGTAGCCGAACAAGAGACAGCTGGAGCATGCCTAGACTGGCTGAAAGACACGATGTTTAAGGAAAGCCTGGAAGCAGATGTTTACAAGCTTTTCAGCGAGATGGCCGCAAAAGTTAAGCCGGGTGCAGACGGCTTAATATTTACGCCTTGGCTTTTCGGCGAAAGAGCACCACTGGACGACCCAACGGTTAGGGGCGGCTTCCACAACCTAAGCCTTGAGCACACACGAGAACACATGGTGCGGGCGGTGTTTGAAGGCGTCGCCCTAAACATAAAGTGGGCTTTATTTTATATGGAAAAGCTTGCGGGAAAAGCTGAAAGCATAAACATCATAGGCGGAGGCGCCATATCAGACGTCTGGTGCCAAATATTCGCAGACGCCCTAAACAAGAAAATAAATAGGGTTAGCGACCCGAAAGAGGCAGGTGCAAAAGGAGCAGCAATAATTGCCACAATTGCCTTGGGCCATATCAAGAGCTTCGAGGACTCTGAAAAATTGGTAAAAATAGACGCTGTTTATGAGCCGAATCCGCAAAACGCTGCTGTGTACGAGAGAATCTTCAAGGAGTTCCAAAATATCTATAAGAATAATAAGCAAATGTACCGTAGGCTAAACTTGAAAGCCGAATAGAAGTGTACATATTTATTACCGCAACAATTCATCTATAGAGTTGACTAGGTTGGTGAAATTTAATGTCGGAAGAAATTGAAGCCCTTCCACTAGCTTTACCAGAGGGGATAGACCCCGAAAAATACGTGATAGCCACCTACTACGCGGCTGTCCCACGAGAATGGCCTATAGACAAAATTGCCATGGCCGTGGCTGTTGAGCAAAGCACAGGGACGTGGATCCGCGTTCCGGGCGAAACTATCGAGCTGCGGAAGAGGCATATAGCCAAAGTAATCGCCATAAACGAGGTCCCAGACTTTGAATATGAGGTTCCAACTGATGTGAAGCTAAGGCGTTATATCGTTCAGATAGCCTACCCCTACGAGAATTTCATGAACGAAATTTCAATGCTTTTAACAACTGTTATTGGCAACATTTCCATGGCTGGAAGACTGAAGCTCGTAGATATAACTTTTCCAAAAAGCTATCTTGAAATGTTTAAGGGACCAAAATTCGGTGTTCAAGGCTTGAGGGAGTACTTGAAAATCGATAAGAGGCCAATACTTAACAATATGATTAAACCTTGCACCGGTTACCCGCCAGATGTGGGCGCAAAGCTCGCTTACGAGGCTTTGGTGGGCGGTGCAGACTTTGTTAAAGACGATGAGCTCTTAGCCAATGCGCCTTTCAATACGGTGGAAGACCGAATTGTAAAGTACATGGAAGTTGTTGACAAGGCCGCCCAAGAAACTGGAGAAAAGAAAATGTATACGATAAATGTGACGGCGGACGCACCGAAAATCTTCGAGTTTGCAGAGAAGGTCATAGAGCTCGGAGCCAATGCCATAATGGTTAACCACCTAGTGGCAGGCATAGGCGTTTTAAAGGCTTTAGCCGAAGACCCAAGCACAAAGGTTCCAATTTTAGGCCACATGGACTTCGCCGGAGCCATTTACGAGGACCCAGAGTCGGGTATGTCATCCCACTTAACCCTGGCAAAGCTTCCGAGACTTGCGGGTGCAGACATACTTGTTTATCCGGCGCCTTATGGGAAACAACCCTTCTTCTTAAAAGAGAAGTACTTGAAAACTGGCAGAACCATGCTCTTCCCGATGCACAACATCAAGCCTACGTTGCCCATGCCATCAGGCGGAATAACACAGCTCCACGTCCCACAGCTAATAAGCGATTTAGGCACAGACATAGCCATAGGAGCTGGCGGAGCAATCCACGCTCATCCAATGGGGCCTAGAGCTGGCGCGAAAGCCTTTAGGCAAGCCATAGAAGCCACAATGAACAGAATTCCACTGGAGCAGTATGCCGAACAACATCCAGAACTGAAAGCCGCCATAGAAGCCTGGAAAGCCGGACCAGTCTCGCTGCTTCTCGAATAGAATAGCGTCTTCAAATGTTGCATTGTGCCAAGTTAACACTGTATAGGCACTCGTTGCACGTGGGCGTATTTGCGTAACAGTCAACTTCATTGGTTTTTGTATAAAAGCATCCTAAAGCCGAGTAGGGGCAGTCTCCACACCAAGGCATGTTTTTAGCCATGTCCCGCCTAACCTCTCTAAATTTGGCGTAAGCGTCTCGCTGCCAAACTTCTTCAACCTTTTCTTTTACTGCATCCCCGAAGATTACTTCATGGACATCTTTCTTGTGGGCATTAACATAGTAGGGGTGAGTGTACATGAAATCTTGGCATGGTGAAACTTTCCCATCGCTTCTTATGGTTAAAGTTCTCTTTTCAATGTAGGGGCATGTTCTTTTCTTGGCGTCTGGGTATAGATTTGGCAGCCTCAAATCAATTTGGTATTTGTGTGCGATTTTCTCGCTTTTTTGTAAAACTTTCTCAAGATGACTCAACGCGTCAAGCTTTTCTGTAGAGCTTAAAAGTAAGGGTAGATTAATCCAGTAGCCCTTCTTTTCAGCTTTGGCCCAAAAGCTTCTGATAAGCTGGGTTGGGGCGGTTTCCATTTCCACACCGTAAGCTTTGTCGAAAAGCTCTAAGGTAGATTCGCGTATAAGGTTCCACCCGTGTTTCAGTGATGGTTTCAGTATTTCAATTGTTGGCTTGCTCAAAGTTAGATACATAGTTTCATTGAAAATCTCCTTTATGTATGGCACAATGTGAGATGCTATTATATAGTTAACATTGTTCAAAGCTGCAAACTTGACTAGTTCTGGAATGTCTAGGAAATTATCCTTCATTATGACTGTTTCTAAGCCTAGCTTAAAATCCCTTTTAGCCTCGTCCTTTTTCCTTGCTAGTTCTATGATGTTATTGGCTATTAATTTGAAGTCGGAGCCCTCTCTTATGCGGCTTAGTTTGGCTTGGCTGATGGTGTCTATGGAAAAAGATATGGAGTCAACGCCTATTTCCTTTACAATTTTGTTGGCAGTTTTTGGAGCTATTAGCGAGCCGTTTGTGCTTATGATAATTTCTCCATTTTCCGGGAGGTTTTTTCTGGCTATGCGGAGCATTTCAAGAATATGTGGATGGATAAAAGGTTCTCCGAAGCCATAAAGCATAAGCCTTCTCAATCTTGAAAAGCATGCCCTAGCAATTTTTCTGTATAGGGTTATGTCCATGTCCAATGGCTTTGCGTTCCAAACACGCCTAATGCACATTTTGCAGTTGAAGTTGCACTTGTTTGTAACTTCTATCTGTAGAGCCTCTGGAAACCCGTCATCCATGAGGATGCGTTCCTAATGGTTTAGCCTCCGGCCAGAGGGGGGAATATGGCTATTACATCATTGTCTTTTAGGGTTATCTCTCCCTTCAAATCCTTAATGTTTCGTCCATTCACCATGATTATCATGTCGTCCCTAACTTTTCCCCTATTTCTATCGTAAACGTCGTCAATAAATTCTAGCCCCAGTATTTTAGACGCATTCTCAATCATGCTTAAGAGTGATCCATCACATGCAACAGCGAGCTCCCTAGTTTTGTATTTGCTTCGCAAAGTTGCGAAAAGCAAAATTTTTACAGATACCATGGCCGAGGTGCTTCCAACAAATGAAAAGAAGAAAAAGGGGATTTTTACTTTTCTAAAGTTCTATTTCAAGCTCAGCCAACTTCTCCTTTGTTGGAACGCCATTGACCCAGCCGCGCAACTTATAGTATTCTTCCTTCATTTTTTCAAGCTCTGTTATGTGGCCTTTTGCTGGTCCTTCTGGCATAGGCTCCTCTAACAAGCGCTTTGGCAAAGTGTCATCTTTTCCATCGAATCCATACTTATTGATTATGACCCTTTCTAGGTTATAGATACGCTCTCCAATTCTTAGGATTTCATCCTCCGTCAGCTCCCATCCAGTGACTGCTGACAAAAGCTCAGCGTAGTCCTTCGTTCCTAAAGCGAAGGTTGTAAACAAACAGTTCACGGCTGAATTAACCACACATGTGAAGTCTTGGAATATTTTAACCCACTTCGCCTTTCCTTCAGTCTTCAACGGGTCTATTTTTTCTGGTATTCCTAAAACTTCTGGAGAGACCGTGTACCCGGTTACGTGGCAGCCTCCCCTATTCGCTGTGGCATAGTTTAGCCCTATACCTTTTATGGCTCTCGAGTCGTAGGCTGGCATTTCCAAGCCTTTAACGCTCATGGAAAGCTCCGGATGCCCATAAATCTCGCAGAGCTTCCTTGAACCCAAGGCCAAGTATTTCCCAAATCCAGCTTTGTAGGCTGTTCGCCAAACTGCCTCCACAAGGGCCGCGGCATTTCCAAAACGTAAGTCCAAGCCTTGCAGATCTTCTTGTGGAATGTACCCCCTTTCATTAAGTTCCATGGCCGCTGCTATTGTTGAGCCCATGCTTATTGGGTCCAGTCCAAACTCGTCACAATAGTGGTTTGCCTTAACAACAGCATCTAAATCTTTAACTCCTGTGCTGCTTCCCAAAGCCCAAACAGACTCGTATTCAGGGCCTTCTGAAGCCAAAATTTGGAACGGCCCAGACTTGACGCTTGTAACTCTTCCACAACCAATTGGGCAGCCCCAACACGACCTCCGACTGGACAGATATTTTTCTGCAAGAGTTTCACCACTTATCTTCTCCGCGTCTGGGTTCACACCTGTCTGCCAATTTTTGTATGGCAGTCCGCCAGCAGTATTAATTATGTTTATAAGTATGGCTGTGCCGTATGTTGGCAGTCCAACACCAGTGACAGCGTTAGTTTTAAGAGCATCTAAGCATCTTTTTGAAACTTCTGAGAATTCTTTTGGCTTAGCAACTGGAACCTTTTCTTCTCCAGAAACAACAATGGCCTTAAGCTTCTTCGAACCCATAACAGCCCCAACGCCTGTTCTCCCCGCAGCCCTGTGCTCGTCATTAACTATGCAAGCCATATACGCCAAATTCTCACCAGCAGGCCCGATACAAGCAACGCTTGTGTTTTTGCCACCAACCTTATCCTTCAATATTCTACAAGTATCAAACACGTTTTTACCCCAAAGGTTACTCGCATCTCTTAATTCGGCCTCCCCATTCACAACAGCCAAGTATATGGGAGTCTCTGAGACTCCCTCAACTACAATGGCGTCAAAGCCGGAAAACTTTAGGAAAGGGCCAAACTCCCCACCTGAATTTGCACTTCCAACAGAGCCTGTCAACGGCGACTTCAGCGCCATTACATGATATCTGCCAGAAGATGGAAAGCCCGGCACGCCGGTTCCGGGTCCTGTTGCAAATATTAGAACATTTTCTGGACCTAAGGCGTCAATATCTTTTGGTGAAATTCCAGCCTTCTCATATTCCTTCAAATACTTGTAGAGGAGGTATACGGCGTAACCTTTACCCCCTAGATATTTCCTTGCAACTTCTTCGGAAGTTGGCTCAACCTTCAAGCTTTTAGTGGTCAAGTTTACTCTTAGAATTTTCCCCATATAACCCCTAGGCATAGAATCACCGCTGTAAAATTTCTGCGGCAAAACAGATTTAATACTTGCCCTCTTTAAGGCTTTTGACTTTTCAGAAAATCTTAATAGTAAAATCGATAAGACCTAAAGCCACCATATTTTAGTGTGGAGATTTGTATGGCTCGCATAACTGGTGGCGAAGTTTTGAAACGCTGCTTAATTCAGGAAGGCGTCCGCTACGTTTTCGGAGTTCCCGGAGACCAGCTATGCCCCCTATTGGATGCCATTTACAAGGATAAGCGCATAGAATTCATAACAATGCGCCACGAGGCCGCTGCAGCTCACGCCGCTGACGCTTGGGCTAGAACGACTGGGCAGCCTGGAGTCTGTATAGGAACGGTTGGTCCAGGAGCTGCAAACCTTATTGGAGGTGTTTATCCGGCTTTTGCTGACAGCATACCGATAGTTGTTATTACGGCTCAAAATCAGTCTTGGCGTTCATACCCAGACCAAGGTTCCCAACAAGCTCTTGATCAATTAACGCTCTTTAAAGCGGTTACGAAATGGAATGCTGTGGTTTCCCATTGGAAACGCATCCCAGAACTTACCCATTGGGCTTTTAGGGCGGCAATGTCCGGAAAACCAGGCCCGGTGCATCTAGATTTTCCCTCCGATGTTCTATTCCAAACTGGAGAGGAGGCGGAAGTGGAGATTTTGCCTCCAAAGAGTTATAGGGTCATGGAAAAGCCTGTCGGAGATTTATTTCTCATAGACAAAGCTGCAAGAATGCTTGCAGAAGCGAAAACACCTCTAATACATGCCGGCGGCGGTGTTCTAAGGTCTGGAGCATCAAAAGAGCTTATGGAATTGGCTGAATACCTACAAGCCCCTGTTACTACATCAATGAGTGGAAGAGGAGCAATACCTGAAGACCATCCCCTATGCCTTATTCCAGCGGCGCCGGGCAATGGGGCTATTGTGGCTCAGGCTGAGGCTGACGTTGTTCTTCTCGTTGGTTGCAGACTTGGAGCCTTGGATATGTGGGGGAAACCGCCGGCGTGGGGTGAACCACCCAAGCAGAAAATCATTCAGATAGACATTTCAGGCGACATGATAGGCTTAAACAGACCTGTTGATTTAGGAATTGTGGGTGATGCGAAAGCAACGCTTAAGGCTTTGTTGGAAGCCTTTAAAAAGTATACGCCTCCTAGGAAAGAGAATCCCTTCCTTCAGGATTATAAGCGTCTAGAAAGGATGTGGCTTGAAAATTTTGAGGAAATGTCACGATTAGACACCGTGCCAATTCATCCGCTACGCGTGGTGAGGGAGGTCAGGGAGTTCTTCCCGGGAGACGCTATAACAATTGTTGATGGAGGAAACACAGCCGTTTGGTGCTTCTACCTAAACAGGGTTTATGAACCAAACACCTACATTAGCTGTGTTAGTGGTGATTCTGGACACTTGGGCGCTGGAATCCCATACGCCATTGCAGCAAAACTTGCCCATCCGGAAAGGCATGTTTACTGCATAACCGGTGATGGAGCCTTCGGCTTAAACATTCAAGAGCTTGAAACTGCAAGCCGCCTCCAACTGCCAATAGTGTTCGTGGTTTTGAACGACTGCGCTTGGGGAATGATAAGGGCTGGACAAACGCTGTTCTATTCGAGAAGACATATTGGGGTCGATTTCTCAGACATAAGGTATGACGAAGTGGCGAGGGGCATGAACTGCTACGGCGAGAGGATTGTCGAGCCATCCCAAATAAAACCTGCCCTGCAAAGGGCTGTGGACTCCGGAAAACCAGCTGTCCTAGACGTCAGAATCGATAGAGAGGTTATACCCCCAGACTTCGCTGTTCTTGCGTCAATATGGCTTGAAGGTTGTGAACTACCGGAAGAGGAGAGGGAAGCAGTCAAAGAAGCAGC
>JAVZLS010000022.1:0-12518 GCA_038883715.1 Bathyarchaeia archaeon | reverse complement strand
AAGAATAGGCGGGTTTCCCCCATAGTTTTTACGTCTAAGGCTCGGACTTTGACGACTATTGGGAAGTCTTTTACAATTTTGCCAAGCACTAGGCAGTGGTGGGGCGGCAGGTCCATGGCTATGGATTTTACGGTTTCTGCGTCTACGCGGGCGGCTCTTGAGACTGTTTCTAGGTCGTGTTCGTTGGTGAAGTTGAAGAGGAATATGTTGTCTGCTTGGCGGTAAATGTTTTCGCGGATTGTGTCAGGCTGGTTTGTTATGAAGGTTGTGAATATGCCGTAGTGGCGCATCCTTGTTACAATGTCGTCCCAGTAGGTTTCTCGCAGATACAGGTGGGCTTCTTCTGCGAACAGAAAAACAGCCCTAAGCCTCCAACTTGATAAAAGCTCAACAAGCTTTCCGAGAAGATACTCCACAACTATTTGCCTGTCAATGGCGGATGTGTCCCGAAGATTGATTATTATGGCTCCGCCATCATCCCGTGCCTTTGACAAGCACTCTTCCAGCAGCGTGGCTTCCGCCATGTTGTCTGTGAAAAAGCCGGAATTAACCATGGCATAATAGCGTGAAAAAAGCGCGTCACGTACGTTCTGGTTGCAGTGCCAGTTGCGGATGGCTTCCCCAAGCTCGTTGAGGGTTAGGGCGTTCCGCTCCCTTAAAGACTGCCATATCCGGCGAAACTCGCGGGCTGATGTTCCAGGCAAATGCAATGCGTGGATGAGGATATTCATTAGCTCGTTGAGGTGGAGCTGTTTTAGGGCTACCTTAAAGTTTTGGGAAGGCGTCAAAACATGAACCTTATGGTAGTAGGCGTTTCTTTTCCCGTCTGAAGTCATGCCCAAACCCGCATACTCGCCGTTTAAGTCTAAGACGACGACCGTGGCGCCGTAGTGAAGCAGCGCTGTTATCAAAAGCTTTGAAAGGTGCGACTTGCCTGTCTCCTTTTTGCCAGTTATTATGTTTAGGCGTCCATCCAAGGCTGAAGCATCCACAGTTAGAAGTGAAGCCTCCTTTGTGGTGCCCAAAACTATTGGGAGTTTGCCGTCAACCCTTGCAAGCTTAAGCAAAGTCGAAATTGGAAGCCTTTTTATAGTGGACTGCGACCGCGATGGAAGCCAGGAACTGCTTGGGCTTAGGCTTTCTCCGCCCTCAACTGTTGCGCGGATCTTGCAGATTAATAGCCTAGAATCTTGTATGTAGGTTATGTGGGGCGCTATTTCCAGCGGATCAACATCTTCGCCTTGGATTATTTCGCCGCCGTCTGGCAAGCTTCGTAAAAGCTCTTCCAAAACGCCTGGAATGTTGGCGAACTGAATGTCTATAACTTGGACTATTAGGGCTTTTTGGGCTTCAGCATCCTCGATTAGTAGGTAGTCGCCTTTTTCTGCGGTTTCGTTCGGGAAGCTTAAGATTTGGACTATGTTGCCCTCTTTTTTATAAAGCCTCACTGTGGCTTTCCCCCTTCCCAAAGGGTCCGAACAAAAGCCGGTGCATGTCTGGGCGCTCGATGATTTTCAGGCGGTAACGATGCTGGATAAAGTGTTGCATGGCTATGACCTCGTTTGCCGTAAAGGTGCATAGGATATGCGCCAAACGTAGGGTTTCCGGATAGCTCTGTGTCACCAAGTCGTTTCCAATGAGCCTTTCAACAGCCTCCACTCGTTTTTCTGGTGATGTTTCCTTATCTATGTCAAGCCTAAAGGTGCAGTTCCCTCGTGTTAATTTCGCTACATAAACTTCGCCCAGCAGAACTGTTGGCGGTTTAGGCTTGATGTTTGGGATGGCGATTAGGCATGGAGGTTTTTGGGTTATTAGCGTGTCAGTTATTAGGTAGCCGTTAAACCTTAAAGTGGTCATTTTTGAAAAAGCCAAAACAGTGTTGCCCGCCGCCCTAGCATTGTTTAGGGCTTCCTTCAGCTGGCTTGTCGGTGTGTCTGGTGTTCCAGCCGTCAAAGAGCCGTCAAAAAGTATTAGCCCATTACTGACAGTTTTTGTTAGGGTTTGCTGGAGCCACTTTTCCAGTAGGTTTGCCATCCGCACTGGTGCCTGCATAATGTTTGGTGTGCCTTGGCTTTCGCCTTGCTCTTGGAAGTAGGCGGCTTGCAGCGCCTTGTAAACTTCTCTTTGGTTTTCTTCTGTTATGTGGAATATGAAGGGTCCTATGCGCAGATAAGCGTAGCTTTTGCCCCTTTTCCATATGCATGTTCCGCGGATGGCTGTTATTATTCCTGTGCTTGTTTCGCCCAGCTTGATGCTTGATGTGTCCATCGCGGCTATTGTTGTTTCCTCTGTCCTTGGTGTTAGTGGTATGGGTTTTAGGCTGTTGTTTAGAATGGCGTATAGGGGTTCTTGGCTTGGGTTGTTCGCGGTTTGTTGAATTGTTTGTTGGTTTAGTTGAAAGGTTTGGTTTTGCATGTGTTTTAGTGAGTGGAGGCTTAGTTCTATGAAGCGTTGGGGCAGCGTCAGGTCCATGGTTGATTGTGGAAAATTATATTTTGGTGTTGCCGCTATAGTGTATTGTTCAATCACCAAGATTCACCAACATGCAGTTGTTGGCGGAAGGGATATATAAGTGTTGTGCATGAACAAGATGCGCAATTCAATATTCAACAAGGTGAAAAATTGACACAACCACCACAAAAACCACCCATACGAGTAAAAATGCGAGTAGGCGAAATAGAATTCGAAATAGAATGTCAAGAAGAACAACTACAAGCAGCAGTGGACCGCATACTATCAACGGTAACAGAAAAACTGAAACAAGCGCCACTAGCCCTAACAGAACGCCAACCACCCCCAAGAGCAGAAACATGCAAAGGAGTCATACAAAAACTATGGGAAGAAGGATGGTTCGCCACACCAAAAACCCTAAGCGAAGTCCACAGCGAAATGGCAAAAAAAGGATTCCACTATGATAGGACGGCGGTAGCCCACGCCTTAATAGACTTGGTTAAAGATGGAATTTTAACAAGGGACGGAAAACCCCGCAGATACCAATACGCACAAAAAAGACCACCACCATAATGCAAATTATGTTATTGTGATTTCTTTTTTGTTGGTTAGGCTTTCGACCATTAGCGGCGCAATTTTGCTGGCTCTAAGAATCTCCATAAATAGCGGTTTTCCATCCTCGCTGAAATGCACCACTATGTCGCCTAACTCTTTAGCGCGGGATAGTTCACCTTTTTCCTCTAGAATTGTGATTAAGACGTCAGCCTCCTCGTCATATTTAATTTATACGCCATACCGCTCCCGCTTAACTGGCATGTAAGGTGATAATTCATAATAGATATAAGCGCGATGCGTGAACTATTGTTCTTGAGGCTTTAAATTATGAGCATTGAAGTGTTAGAGGAAATAAGGAAAGAGCTGCGGGAGCTTAGGCTTCTCTACAAGGAACTTGTGGAAAAGCTAATACCTGTTGAAAAGCCAACACCGGAAGAAAGGAAAGCCATAGAAGAAAAAGATGAGTTTGCCAGCGAAGATGAATTGATGAAGGTGTTGGGCAAATCAAATGTTCGCCATAAAGATTAAAAGAAAAGCCCTCAGAAAACTCGAAAAACTAAGCGAAAAGCAGAAACAAAACATAAGAACTGTTATTTTGATTCTAAAAAGCGACCCTATACCGTTTAAAAAAGCCGATGTTTGTAAACTTCAAGGCTATGAAAACACTTACAGAATTAGAGTGGGCAATTTACGTATCGTCTATCAAATATTGTGGGATGAAAAGACAATTTTAATTCATTACATTGGACCAAGAGAAAAAGCCTACACGTAAAAAACTGTTAAAGGAACCAATCCGCTGGCAACACTCATCTATAGCTAAATTTTCTAGAGAGGGGCTACTCAATTTAACAGCTGAAAATGTCCTAACTTCTATCTTTCCGAGATGGGCGGTGAGAAAACTCTTTTTTGGTTACTTGAATTCTTTGTTTAGTTCTCTGTGGACCTTTATTATTTGTTTTAGGATTTCTGATCGGAACTCTCTCACTTTCACGTTTGGAGGCGTCTTCGCCACCACTAGGACGATGTAGTAGTTTTTGTCACTTTGCTCTTCAACATAAACCCTAAAATCTTGAAAGCTATCGCCTAAAGCCTTCCGGAGCTTAGCCAACACATTGTCTGGGTCGTATTCCACTGGAAACTCGTATCTGACGCGGACTGTTTTGGGTTCTTCCTTTTCCTCCATGACGACGCTGTTGGAGAAAGCCAAATTGTTGGGGATTTTCACCATTTCTCCGCTGTCAGACAAGACTTTAGTGTGAAGGAGCCCCACCTCCATCACAACTCCCCTTAGGGTCGGCATAAACTCGTCCCTGCTAAACATTTTATAGGCTGGAAAAGCCACAGCGGACAGTGGCAAACCACCAGAAATCTTCACTTCTGTTCCTGGTCTGAGAAAACCTGTTCCAAGAATGATTAAGCCTGCAAACAAGTTCGCCAGTATGGGCTGTAAGCCCAAACCAATTATGAGACCGGAGACGGTGGCGCCTGCAACTGCAGTTATGCCCGTCACTTCAAAAACCGCCAAAATCATAAGCCCAATAACCACATAACCGACGACGAGGATAACATTCCTAATGAGGTATACTTCTCTGCCTAAATGCTTGAGCCTACGGGTTATGACCGAAGCCACCAGCTCAAGGGCTAAGGCTCCAAAAACAACAATTGTTATCGCCCTAATAATGTTGAAGTAGGTTAGGTACGCCTTGCGTATATCTTCTGGCAGTATAGCGGGAAGGGTTAAAATCCAAAGCAAAACAAGTATGGCGACAGCGAAAAGAAAATAGTAGAGCCTCCGCGATGTCGGCAAGACTCATCCCGACATTCACCATAATGTATGCTGGTGCATAAAAAGGAAACGCTTGAAAACAGAAACCGCCATAAATACAACAAGAGCCAAATGTGACTTGCCATGCAAAAATGCGCCATTAAGCCAATCTTCGTGATTGAACAATTGGAACAGGAAATTGGCAGGTGGCTCCTCTATGAGTATATGCACGCTTCTGAAATCGTTGGAAAAGATCGCTTAATCTTCACCAATGTCAAAAAAGAAAGCGACAAAGCAAAACTTTCAAGGCTCGGCACTGTTGAAGAGAAAAGCGCCGCAGAAATCTTCAATCCAGAAGAAGTCATAATTCTAGACCCAAAAGCCGAACTTCCACTAAAAACAGAAGACTTTATTGGAAAAGAGGCTATTATCATCGGCGGAATTTTGGGCGACTACCCGCCGAAAGGTAGAACAGGCAAACTCTTAACAAAGCATTTTCCAAGAGCCACTGTTCGAAACATCGGAAAAGCCCAATTTTCCATTGACGGAGCCGTTTATGTGGCAAAGCTTGTAAGCGAAGGAAAACCACTGGAAAAAATACCCGTTAAAAAGGGCTTAACTTTGAGGCTGAACGAGTATGCTGAGGTTTATCTGCCATACGCCTATCCGCTGAAGAATGGAAAACCAGTTATAAGCCAAACGCTGGTCGCGTACCTATGCTCAGACGAAATAGTTAAGGATGAAGAGAAACTCCTACAAGCCTAACTTAGCCTTAATTCTTGGAAGCCATTCCCTCTGCATCTGCACAACGCCAAAGCTTGTTATGCGATAGCTGCCCTCACCTGTTTTCTCGGCTATTTCAGCCTTAACAAGCTCGCCGAGGCGTGTGCTGGTTATCTTCGGATTCTTGCCCAGCTTGGCTTGAAGTTCCTCCCTTGTTAGAACATCCGTTTTCAGCATGCCAAGCCTAAACCCCAGATGGGCGGCTAAGAGGTGCAGTGCCAAAGTCTCATTGTCTGTCAACTTTTCCTTAGAAACCAACAAGTGCGGCAGGTTATCGGCAAAGCCAATCAAACCCTTACAGTCTTCGGCAAGCCTTTGCAAGTCAACGCTCAAAACCAGAGTCTTCGCTATTTGGAAGGCTGGAACAAACTCGCTGAAAAACTTGTTTAAAGCTGTCCAAACCTCTTCAACACTGCCAGAGAAAGTGTATTCAGCATCACCATACTTCACATGAACCGTCAGCTGCTGCGGGCTTGTCACGTCATCTTCCCTCTAAGCTTGGCTAAAACCTCATCCTCAATCCATCTCTCGCCTTGAACAGTCAACTTAAACTCCGGCCTCTTCGGGTCTGGCTTAAACACTTGTCCACGCTTAACCATCTCGTTGAGGCGGGCTGGAACCATGCATTTTATTCCGCTGGACTCTAGAAGCTTCTGGATTTGTGTGGCCGTGTTTTGCCTACCTTCAGAGGCGTATAGTATAAGCCCGATAGCCTCATAATGGGTAAGCTTCTCACGCGCGACAAGCACCGGACCTTCAGTGGTAAACTCTATTATGCCTTTCAGTTGGACCGCCGCTGATGGGACAAGTTTGCTGGAAACCATGTTTGAAATGTTTTCAACAAAATCCTTTGGAAAAGCCTCCAGCAGGCTTAAAACTTCTTGGGGGTTTTCTCCCTCAACAACTATCTCGCCGAAAGATGTCTTAATGTGAACTTCAACCCTTTTCATGCGGTTTCCTCCTTTTGGGCTAAAACTTCCTTTTCGGCTAGGATGTAAACATAACCCTTATCAGTTTTCCAACGCCTAACAACGCCCTTCTGCACAAGACCCAAAAGGTCCCCGGCCAAAGTGCGCCCAGGAAAATGTAGGTTGTTGGCTGCCAAAGCAGCCTTAAGCTCTGCTAGAGTTCTTGGACGCCACTTACCCCAGTCGCTTTCAAGAATTTTTAGAATGGCTTCGCTACAGTTCTCCACCGTTGGAATTTTTGGGTACTTCTCCATTGGGGTTTCCTCCTTAACCGTTGAAACAGGAGTCTTAACAATGACTGTGGCTGCGGTTTTTGGCTTTAGGTTTTCGAAGGCTCTGCTGACTTCCGGCATGAGGTTTGGCAATTCGCGAATAGTCTCCAATACGTCGCCCTTTAAACCCTTCACTTCAACCTCGTAGTCGCCGACCTTAACGCGGAATGAAAATTCTCCCTCCGATGGTTTCGCCGCCTTCCCACTCAAACCTATCACACCTATATGATTGGTGGTGTTCTCCTTTTAGAATTTACGTGTTTTGATATATTTCGGAGGCGGAAATATCGTATTAAATATTAAGATGCACTATTCAATGAAGAGGCAAAAGCCTTGACAAAAAAGGGAATGGGCGTCTGGATTTTCAGCACACTAACAGCCATAGCAGCCGCCCACCTAATCGACGCCGCAAACGCCCTACTCTTCAACAAACCCATAGTTCTCCTACAGCTCTATCCGGTAGCTAAAGAAAAGCTTGAGGTTGTAACGCCGCCCATCTACTTCCTCATAAGCGCCACAGCCACCTTCATACTGTGGGGCATAACATGCGCCGTAGCCTTCCAAAACCCCGTTGAAGCTTTCCTAAACAAGGTGCTCTCTGACGCAAAAAAACAGAGCACGGTTGAATCCCAACTTTTAGAACAGAAAAGCGAGTTGTTAGACGCCATGAACGAGACCGTTGAAATGAATAACGAAATCTTATCCCACGTTAAGGATGTAATCTACAACATTCGCGCCGAAGTTAAGGAAATTCAGCCCCTAAAGGAGGGCTTGGAAAAAATTAAGGCTGAGTTAAGCCACCTGAAAAGGGAGATTAAGAGCTTTGAGGAGAAGCTCCATTATCCGAAGGTTTGTTTCGCATGTGGCAAGCCCATACTTCCAGAGTTTAAAATCTGCCCGTACTGTGGTGAAGCCCTAAAGCCTGTGCCGGAGAAAGTAGTTCCACTGGAAAAGTACAGATAAAGCCTAAGCCCTTCTTGCCAACTTTTGCTTGATTAGCTCGCTGACGGTTTCGGCGTTGGCTCTACCCCTAACCTCTTTCATGACAATCCCCATGATTATGCCGAAGGCTTTTGCCCCGCTCTTTTCGATTAAATCCTTGTTTTTTGCTATGGCGCTGTCTATTATTTTTTCCAGCTCTTCTTTCAGCATAGCCTTTAATCCTAGGCTTTCAATAGCCTCTTTCACGGTTTTCTCTTCATTTTTTGAAAGCCAAGCCACTATGTCTGGAAGAGCCTCTTTAGTGATTTCCCCGGCTCCAAGGGCTTTGAAGACTTCTCTTATTTTTGCTTCTGAAACTTTTTCGACTGGTATGCCGTCGCGTTTTAGAGCTTTCATGGTCTCTGTTAGGAAGACAGCGACTGTTGTTGGTGAGACTTTACTTTCCTTCGCTATGGTTTCGAAGAGTTCTGTGTATTCTGAGTCCATGAGCTGTTTGGCTAGCTTCTGGTTTAGGGCGTATTCCCGCATAAGCCTCTCAAGCCTTTGCTCTGGGAGTTCTGGTAGGCGCTGGCGGATGCAGTTTATGAGTTCTTCTGTCACTTGTATGGGTGGGATGTCGGTTTCTGGGTACATGCGGGCTGCCCCTGGTCTTGGACGCATGTAACGGGTTGTCCCATCTGGGTTTGCGGCTCTGGTTTCTTCTGGCACGCCTTTTATGGCTTCTTTGGCTCTTTCCAGAACAGCCCTTAAAGCGTCTTCAGCATTTTCTAGCGTGTCAGCTACAAATACCACGGCGTCTTGTTCTTGAGTGTCCACCGCCATTTTCAAGGCTTCGACTTCTTGATTTGTTATGCCGTAGGCTGGAAGCTCGTCGGTGTGGAATATTCCGCCGACTCGTCCCCAGAACCTTGCGCGGTCAGCCATTTCTGTGCCTAGGCGTATGCCGGGCACAAGCTCGCGCTTTAAGAAGCCCCCAAACTTTGGCAGTTTTACGGCTAAAACTACTTGTCCCTTTTCTAGGGCTTTTCGGATTACCTTGCAGGCTGTTTGGCGGAAAACCTCCGTTACATTGTAAAATTCTTCTTTTAGGGTTTCTGGGGTGGCTCCGGCTTTTCTAAGTTCTTCGCTTATTTTCATTAGGTTTAGTTGCCTTTGCACCTCGTATTCGACAACCAGCGGGATCAGTTCGAGTTCTTGGACGCCCTTTATTTCTGTTAAGGCTCCGCCGTTTATTGATATGTTTAGGTCTTGGCGTATTGTGCCCAATCCACGTTTTACTCGTTGGGTGGCTCGGAGAATTTTGCCTATGGCTAGGGCTACTTCGCCAGCCTCCTTTGGCGTGTTTATGACCGGCGCTGTGGCGATTTCGATCAGTGGTATGCCCAGCCGGTCTATGCGGTAGCGTATGGTTGTGCCTTCCTCGCCTGTTTTTCTGGCTGCGTCCTCCTCTAGGCTTATGTGCTGTATTGGGACTGTTTTTTGACCCACCTTTATAGAGCCGTTTAGGGCTATGACGCATGTGCGTTGAAAACCCGTTGTGTTGGAGCCGTCTATGACTGTCTTGCGCATGACGTGGATTTCGTCTACTGGCGTGGCGTTCATCATTAAAGCCACTGTTAGGGCTATTTCAACAGCCTCCATGTTCAGCGGGTGGGGTGGCTCCTCATCCATTTCTACTAGGCAGGCAGTGTGCCTATCCGCCTCGTAGAGGATTTTTACTCCTTTTTGGAATTCGAAGTAGGCGGCTGGGTCTATTTGTCCGAGCTCGCTTTGGGTTGGTCTCAAACGCCTTAGGAAGGTGATTTCTGGTTCTTCTTTGAAGAGTTCTGGTTTGCAGCTGCAGAAAAGCTTCGTCTGCGTTTCTAGTTGCTGGTGGACTTCCAAGCCCACTTTTAAGCCTATTCGCCCATAGTCTATTTCATTTGTCATTGTTTGTTTCCTCTCGCATTTCTTCGTGGAGTGTTCGCGTGGAGAATTCTCCGGCGATGTTTGTTTTTAAGAGCCTTTTTGCCTCTTCTGGGTTGTCGGTTTGTCCAAATATCCACATGAGCTTGACGGTGGCTGTTTCCGCCAGCATGTCCTCCAGCGGTATTACGCCAAGAGCCAGCAAGTCTCTGCCAGTATCATAGACGTTCATGTTTACTCGTCCCCAGATGCACTGGGAAGCCATAGCCACCAGTACGCCCTTATTAACAGCCCGCTTTATTGGTTGGAAGAGGCGGTTTGAAACGTGCCCCAAGCCAGTGCCTTCAAGGACTATTGCCTTGTAGCCCTTATCTACATGCCAGTCTATTATGGCTGGGTCCATGCCGGGATAAAACTTGATTAGGGCTACTTTGTCGCTGAAGTTCGGCTTTACAACGGGCTTCCGCGATGGGTCCCGCCTCCGATAATCTTCCGTGAGCATAACAACGCGGTTTTCCTCAACTTTTGCTAACGGCTGAGCATTTACTGATTTGAAGGCGTCGCGGCGGCTTGTGTGGCACTTGCGGACTTTGGTGCCGCGGTGAAGAACTATGGCTGTGTCAGAAATTGTTTCGTGCATGGCTACGGCTACTTCTGCGAAGGGCGCCCTGGCAGCGGCTAAAACCGCGCCAGTCAGGTTTGTGGCTGCGTCTGAGCTGGGGCGGTCGGCTGAACGCTGAGAACCAACAAAAATCACTGGGACTGGAAGGTTTTGCAATGCAAAGCTTAGGGCTGCAGCCGAATAACCCATAGTATCCGTGCCATGAGCTATGACAACGCCGTCCACGCCACCCGCAATCTTTTCCGCCACCGCCTTCGCCATCTCCGCCCAGTGGACTGGCGTAATATTTTCGCTGTAAAGGCTGAAGAGTATCTGCGCGTCTATGCGGGCTATGTCGGCTAATTCTGGCACGACGCTGTATAGGTCGCTGGCAGACAAAGCGGGACGAACAGCACCCGTACGATAATCCACACGACTAGCAATAGTGCCGCCGGTGCTAATAATAGAGACTTTTGGCAGGGCTGGATTCTGCTCAGGCAAGGGCGGAGCAACAAAAGCTGGCTTCTCGCCCCTTCCAACTTTCTCCACTTTGGCGTCTGGTGTTAGGCGAACACCAATATTGTAGCCACTCCGCAACTTAATCACAATATGCCGGTCATCGCCATACTCAGAACGAGGAATAAGAATACCCTCAAAAACCTGACCACCCTTAACAATACGAACAAAATCACCAACCTCAGCACCAACCCGCCTAATAACCTCTAAAGCCTCACCCCTATAACCAGAAAACTTTTCATTTTTTCTGTCGCTCATTCTATTTTCTCCGAGCTTTTATTGAAGAAAGGCAATTTTGGTCTTTAACTTTATTGCAAGAACGCGTTAAAATACTTTATAAGTACACAAAGGATTCTATAAAGAATATTGCCATGTATGTTTACATAGATGAAAGTGGTGATCTAGGGTTCTCTGAAAAATCATCACGATTTTTTATAGTTGCTTATATGATATTGGATCACCCCTTTGAAATATCAAAGGTCATGAAACGGTTGCTGAAAAAATTACATGAAAGAAAAGAATATGCACGAAGATGTAACGAATTAAAATATTCAAACTCAAAACATGCTGTACGACAAATCGTTTTAGAGAAAATATGTAAATGTAACATTAAAATCGGATTTGTTGTGCTGGATAAAGCAAAAGTAAAACTGGAACTAAGAGAAAAGCCCACTTTACTTTATAATTACGTTATAGTTGACACCGTAATGAAAAATATTCTCCCTGAGCTAACATCAAGTGACAAGCTGTATATTATCGTTGATAAAAGCCTTAGACGCATTAGTGAGGAGGCATTTAACAAATATGCAATCAACAAAGCCTCGTGGCTTATGACTATTCAATGGAGACAAACAGAACAGATTAAATTAAGTAACATAGAAGTTTGCCATGAAAACTCTCAAAGAAACCCTTGCTTGCAAGCTGTGGATTTTCTTGCCGGTGCTTGCTTTCACAAGTATGAGCACAATGATGATCGTTACTATAAAATGTTTGAGGACAAAGTGGCGTATTTCAATTATCTCTGGAAATAACAGAAATTGCGAACCCCGCCCTACCGCTTCCATCCCGAATCCACGGGCATCATAGCCTCGGGCGGGACTTACTCGCAAGTAATAATTGAGTTCATTATTATTTAAAAACTTTGCGACGCTATAATCAAACTATACACAGCTTAAATCCAGTGGTCTTTTTCTATTTTAGTGTTTTTGACATGTATGGTCCTTCGTGTGTGTATCCGAACCTCTTATAGTATTGTTTTGTGCCTAAGGCGCTTATGACAAGGATTTTTTTGAAGCCGTATTTTTGGCGGGTTATGCGTTCCGCTTCAGCTAGCAAAACGCTTCCATAGCCTTTGTGTTGCCATGCTTTTGGCAATTTTTTGCCTACTGGCACTACTGTTCCGTAGACGTGGAGTTCGCGGATTATGCTGCATGGCTCCGCTTTTATTTCTGGTCTGTGCGCCCTTTCTGAGGGAATCCTCAAACGCAAATAGCCTATCAAGACGTTGTTTTCCGTGTCTTCGGCTGATATGAAGATTTCTTCGCCTTCGGAAGCCTCATAACGCGTTGTTAGAATCTCTACTTTTTCCGGGTTTGGTTTTACGCCGTCTGCCAAAAGGCGGTGTCCAACCTCTCGGCACCTTATGCACCGGCATTGTAAGCCTTGCTCCTTCAGTTTTTGTTGGACAAGCTGGCGGAGGTTGCTCATTTTAACGCCAGCCACTATTAATGGTGCTGGTATGTCGCGTTGAACCCGCATTA
>JAVZLS010000021.1:0-13654 GCA_038883715.1 Bathyarchaeia archaeon | reverse complement strand
AGTCGTCGATCTCGAAGTTTTTAATCTCTTTATGTGCTCTTCTGACAGACCTTGATGAGAGTTCTTCTGAAAATATGCCGCTTGCATAGTATGGGAGGCTGTGAGCCTCATCAAAGACGCAGTTAATCGCCTTTGTGCGTATTCCGGCTTTTCCCAATATTGAGCCGCGTATAGCGTCCACCAGAATGTAGTTGTAATTGCCTATGACGATATCTGCGTAGCGTGTCAGAATCTTTGTAACTTCGTATGGGCATAATCCCTCGTCGCGGCATATTTCATAGGTTTCCTCTGGCAGTAGGGGTCCAATCTTCTTTATTTTGCCCACAAGGTTATAGGCTTGCCAGCTTGGCTTCCACCCGTCATATGTTCTTTCATAGTATTCACATGTTTTGCCGAATAAGCCTTCCTTCATGCCCTTGCAGTAGTAGAGGAAGTCTCGGTAGGCTATGTCCTTAAGCTTTGGGTCTTCAAAGGCGTGGGGGCACATTTCCTTCTTGCTTTTGAAGATGGATGCGGCGAAGCCTACGCCACTGTGGTCTTTTATGTTTTTTAGCTCTCTTGAGTAGATTTCAAGCTGATTTTTCGTTCTAGTTAAAGCTATAAGCCTGCCAATAGAAGGATTTTGTTCTTTCACCACGAAAAAGGCTGTTAAAACCGAAATGGATTTTCCAGTGCCACATGGGGAGCATAGCAAGCCGATTTTTCCTTCTTTGAAGGTTTGGTGGGCGAATTTTATGGCTTTGATCTGGAAGGGTCGGAAGCTCTGGTATGGAAAGAACTTCCTAACTAGATCATCAAAATGTTCTTCATCCTCTACAACTTCCTCTTTTATTGCGGTTTGATGTGCTGTTGTCCTTGTCAAAAAGGTTCCACAGTTTCCACAGAAACGACTCTTCAAATATTCCTCGGCGGTGTAGATCTTTCCGCATCGGCGGCAGATGTAAGCAGTTTCCATTTTTGAGTTTTCACTAACTTTACTAGTGGCTTTCGTGGTAAAAGAGGTTTGCCCAGTTAGGCACTTGTGAAAATGTTAGGTTTAAGTTCTCCGTAAAGCCATTTATTGATTGAGGCCATGAACAATGTCGAGCGAGTTTAAGCCAACAGTTTTCGCCGACATCCGCGAAAGCATGGACGTGAAAGACCATTTGAAAGAGCTTGGATGCGAAGTTGTGGAGAAGGCTTTGGCTCCAGCGGACTATGTAGTGGCTGAGGACTACGCCGTAGAAAGGAAAGAGCTTCACGACTTTTTCCGTTCAGTCTTTGACGGCAGACTTTTTGAGCAGGCTGAGAGGCTTGCAAAAACCTACGAGAACGCATGCCTTATTGTTGAAGGAGACTTTGTCAACGCCGTAAAGTATATTCGCACTCCACAAGCCTTCTGGGGAGCACTTTCAAAGGTTATGGCTGACCATAATATCTCAGTGGTTTTCACCCCCAACGAGGCGCACACAGCCATGTTCCTGTACACATTAGCCAAGAAACTGCAAGAAGAGGAAAGACGAAAAATAGCCGTTAAGCACAAGCCGAAAACCTACACGCTGAGACAGAGGCAGCTCCTCGCTGTGCAAAGCCTGCCAAAAATAGGTCCGGAAAGGGCAGAAGAACTTTTAAGGCGGTTTGGAAGTGTGCGCCGCGTTTTCCAAGCCTCAAAAAGGGAGCTGCTGTCCGTTAAGGGACTTGGCGAAAAGACCGTTCAAGCCATAATTGAGGTTTTGGACACAAAATATCCCGGACTGGAGCAGTAGCGGTTCATTGTTTATTATCGGCATGTTTAAATGTATTTAAGTGTGTAAGCGGTCTTAAATCTGGAGAATGTCATGGCTTTAGAAAGGCTTGGCGCTTCGCTTCATGAAGCTTTAAGGAAGCTTTTCAGAGCCGCTGTTGTCGACGAGGCTGCCGTTAAAGAGCTTGTAAGGGACGTGCAGCGGGCACTACTACAAGCCGATGTGAACGTTCAACTGGTCTTGGACATTTCTAAACGCATAGAAGAAAGAGCCCTCAAAGAGAAGGTTCCGCCTGGAATTTCGCGCCGCGAACATGTCATTAAGGTTGTTTATGAGGAGTTAACACGGTTTCTAGGGGAAAAGCCAGTCCCATTAAAGGTTGAGCCTGGCAAAAGGAAGGTTTTGATGCTTGTTGGCATCCAAGGTTCTGGTAAAACCACTGCTGCGGCTAAGCTTGCAAGATACTTCCAGAAAAGGGGCTTAAAACCCGCCTTGATATGCGCCGACACCTATCGTCCAGGCGCCTTTGACCAGCTTCAGCAACTTGCCAACAGAATTAATGTGCCAATTTATGGCGATCCAAAAGCCAAAGATCCTGTTAAAATCGCCCTTGAAGGTTTGAAGCAGTTCGGCGACAAGGACATAATCATAGTTGACACAGCTGGACGCCACAAGGAAGAACGCGAGCTCATAAAGGAGATGAAGGTGCTTGAGGAGAAAATCAAGCCAGACGAGGTTATGCTTGTCATTGACGGAACCATTGGTCAGCAAGCCCTCGTTCAAGCCAAAGCTTTCAACGAGGCAACATCCATAGGCTCCATACTTGTGACGAAGCTTGACGGTTCAGCCAGAGGTGGAGGCGCCCTGTCCGCTGTTGTAGCCACTGGTGCACCAATAAAGTTCATAAGCACTGGCGAAAAGGTTGAGGACATAGAGCCCTTTGTTCCATCCCGTTTTGTTGGCAGACTCCTAGGCATGGGCGACCTGGAAACCCTCATCGAGAAGGTTCGGGAAGCCGAAATTAAGGTTCCGGAAAAGAAGGCTAAGGCCATTTTGAGCGGCAAATTCACGCTGACCGATATGTATGAACAGTTTGAAGCCATGAAGGGCATGGGGCCCTTCCGAAAACTCTTGAAGATGCTGCCTGGCATGTCTTACAATGTGCCTGAAGAAATGCTTGACATGGCTGAGGACAAGCTGGAAAAGTGGCGGATCATAATTCAATCAATGACTCCGGCAGAGCGAGAAAACCCCAAAATCTTTAATGCCTCAAGGATTAGGCGTGTGGCGCGGGGCTCTGGAACTAGCGAAAAAGATGTGAAGGAGCTTTTGAAACAGTATGTTCTCATGCGGAAAATGTTGAAAACATTAAGGAGAAAGAAGAGGCTTCCTTTCTTTGGAAAGGGACTGCCCGTTGACGTAGGCTAAGGCTTTATCGCGGTAAAGCATACCTAAAAGGAGTCTTTTATGGGGATATTAGAAAAAGCCCTACAAATGCTGGAAAGACATCCCCTATGTGACCACTGTTTGGGTAGGCAATTCGCTTTTCTGGGGCATGGAATGGAAAACGATGGGAGAGGAAAAGCCATAAAAAATGTCTTATTAATGGAAGCCCAAGCCCTTGCCCGCACAAAAAAGGATGAAGGGGCAAGAATTCTCAAAGTCCTTGCAATAAACGGCTTCTGTAAAAAAGCATTAGAGGCTCTTCGCAGGATGGGAAGACGCATTTCCGAGAAAAAAGTGGCGAAGACCTGTTTTCTCTGCGAGAACAGTTTTGAAATAGTTGATGAGTTGGCAAAAAGGGCTGTTGAAAAGCTACAAGAATATGAGTATAGCAGCTTTTTGGTGGGCATCGAACTTCCAGTCGAGGTTGAGGAACGCGAGGACGAGTTTAAGGCTCGCTTTGACGTGGAATACGGCGAAAATATGAGGCTGGAATTTGGGAGAATCTTAGGCAAGAAAATCGCCGCATACAGCCAAAAAACAGTGGAACACCAAAAACCAGACATTGTTGTGCTCATAAACCCCATGACCAGCGAAATAAGGGTTCAGGTTAACCCCCTCTACATTGCCGGACGCTACAAGAAACTTGTTAGGGGCATACCGCAATCAAAATGGTTCTGCACCAACTGTTATGGAAAAGGATGCGAGAAATGCAACTGGACCGGGAAAAGATATCCAGAATCCGTTGAGGAGCTAATAAGCGAACCCATTCTCGCAGTTACGGGCGGCACTAAAACAGCATTTCATGCCTCCGGAAGAGAGGACGTGGACGCCCGCATGCTTGGAAAGGGCAGACCCTTTGTCATGGAAATAGCACAGCCAAGAAAACGCTTCCTAAACCTTAAAGAAATTGAGGAAGCCGTAAACGCCCACGCGAAAGGCAAGGTTGAGGTTTCAGAACTCCGCTTTGTTGACAAAGACTTCGTGCGGAAACTGAAAAAGGCGGAGTCTGCGCAAAAAGAGTACCGCGTCACTGTGGAATTTGAAAAAGAAGTTTCAGACGAGGATTTAAAGCTGTTGGAGGAAAAGCTTAGCGGCGTAGTTGTTAAGCAGAGGACGCCACTACGTGTTTTACACAGGCGGGCGGATTTAACGCGGGAAAAGTACATATATGAGGTTAAAGCTAAAAGATTGTCACCGAATAGGGCTGAACTGAAAGTTAGATGTCAAGGAGGACTATATGTAAAAGAACTGGTGACGGGTGATGAGGGAAGAACAACCCCAAGCGTTTCAGAAATTCTCGGGAACAAAGCGAAGCCTATAAAACTTGATGTTTTAAAGGTAATTGTGAAGGAAGGTTGAAAATTTGAGAAAGTCAAAGGGATACAGGTCAAAAACGCGGCGCCTCCTTAGGAAAGACCCTAGGGAAAGAGGCAAAATGAGACTAAGCAAACTGCTCCATGAATACCAGCCTGGAAACAGCGTGGTCATAAAAATTGACCCAAGTGTTCAGAAGGGCATGCCCCATAGACGCTATCATGGAAAAGTGGGAAAGATTGTTGGCGTGCGCGGTAAAAGCTACATTGTAAGCGTCACCCAAGGTGATGCTGTCAAGGAAATCATTGTTAGACCAGAGCATTTGGAGCCCTATAAGGGTGGTTAGTATGCTGGAAAAGGCTGAAACTGAAAAGGTTAAGGAGAAAAGTCTCACGATTCCACATGTCAAAAAGCTACTGGAGGATCTTGGCGAGGAAAAATTGGACCAGTTCCAGAGGCGCGTGCTTGACTATGCATCCAAGTTTTCAAGGGTTGACGCCGAAACTGCTGAGATGCTTGTGGAAAAACTTGTTAAAGATTTTGGTTTAGAAGAAGCCGAGGCTGTTCAAATAGTTAATTGTATGCCCAGCACCATCGAAGAGCTTAGAGTCTTTCTTGGAGGCGGGCGCAAAATTATTGAAGCCTCTAAACTGGAAGCAATGGTTAAACTTTTAAACGAACATAGATTGAAATAGCTCTTCCAACCGTATTTTAAATGTAAGGAGTTTATAAGGGGATACAATGGAGAAGGAGAAACGCTACGAGGAGTACGCCTACGTCCTAGACTTTCTCCCCCACGGGCGTCCTGGAGTTCGAATAACAGGACGGGCTGGTTATAGAGCTGGAGCCCTAGTTCAGCTTGTCGGCGAGGAATTCTTTACCCTTTTGGAGGCTCTGGTTAAGGAAGGCGTTACTTTAAAGCCTCATGACCGTGTTTATGTTGGGAAGGATGCTCGTGAGGAGATAACCTATATTATTGGGCGGATAGGTTATGACGAATTGACATCAGCCGCTAAAATGGAGCTTCCAGCGGTTATAAGCCGCATAGTGCTTAACCGTGAAAAATGGTTTGTCAATTTCTTCAACACGGCACAAGCCATAACCCCGAGAATGCACGCCTTAGAGCTTATTCCTGGTATCGGCAAAAAGTACATGTGGCAAGTTATAAATGAGCGGGAGAAAAAACCTTTCGAAAGTTTTGAGGATTTACAGAAGCGAACCGAAATCCCCAACCCAGTTAAGCTCCTCACAAAAAGGATTTTGGAGGAGTTGGCTGGCGAAAGCAAGTATAGGCTTTTCACAAGAGCCCGCTGAAAGGGGCTGTAAACGCTTCCATGAGTCTAATTGAAGAGGCGAAGCTTCTCCTTCGAGGGTATCGAATTTTCCCGAAGAAGCGTCTCGGGCAACATTTTATGGTTGAACCGTCAATTTTTCAACTTTTAGCCAGTTACGCCTCGCTTTGCAAAAATGATGTTGTTTTGGATATTGGCGCTGGGTTGGGTTTTTTAACCCGCTTTTTAGCCGAAAAGTGTGAACGGGTTTTGGCTGTTGAAGTGGATAATAGGCTTGTTAGAGTTTTGCGTGAGCAACTTGGAGCGTTGCCAAATGTCGAGGTTATTGAGGGAGACGTTCTTAAGCTTCCACTTCCAGTATTCAACAAGGTTGTTTCCGTACCGCCATACAGCATTTCTTCAGCTTTAATCCAATGGCTCTTCGACAAGAAACTCGAGTGTGCCGTTTTTATTTTTCAAAAAGAGTTTGCAAGCCGTCTTGTGGCACCCGTCGGAAGCGAAGACTATGGCTGGTTAACTGTTCTAACCTACTACCATTTCGATGTTGAGCCTTTAGATGATGTGCCAAAGACTTTTTTCTATCCACAGCCCGAAGTAGACTCCATAATTGTCCGCCTGAAACCTAAACTGCCACCGCCTTTTAAGCTGAGGGATGAAGCTCTTTTTGTTAGACTTGTGCAAGCTCTTTTCACGCAACGCAACAGAAAAGTTAGAAACGCAATCCGACCCTTCATGAGGAAAGAGCATAAAGCTCTCAGAGAAGCTGTCAAAGTAGCTGATTCTCTTCCCTTTCATGATAGGCGTGTGCGGGAGCTGGCGCCAGAAGACTTTGGTGAGCTGGCAAATGCGCTTGCCAACTAAGCGGGTGTTCTTCAAAGGCTATGTTTTCGATGTTTGGCAAGACGTTTACGAACCAGCAGAAGACTCCTTTCTGTTCGCAGAAAACCTAGCTGTGAAGGAAGGCGAAAAAGTCCTTGATGTGGGAACCGGATGCGGTATCCTCGGTATAATCGCCTCAAACAAAGCCTCCCAAGTAGTTGCAATAGATATAAACCCAGCAGCGGTGCGATGTGCCAAGGAAAATGCTAAGCTAAACGGTGTTGGCGATAAAATGTTCTTTATTCAAGGCGACCTTTTTGCGCCACTAAAGACTGGAGAAAAGTTCGATTTAATCCTTTTTAATGCACCCTATCTGCCAACAGAACCGTTTGAAGGCAAAACTTTTGTTGAGCGTGCATGGGCTGGCGGGACGAGCGGCAGAGCGGTCATAGACCGCTTTTTGAAAGGAATTAGTGATTATGTTAATGTTGGCGGTCGTGTTTTGTTGATGCAGTCCACCCTCGCGGATGTGGATGAAACTATGCGAATTTTGGAGGTTAAAGGTTTCAAAGCGGAGACCATTGCAAGTTTAGACCTTCCCTTCTTTGAAACGATAGTGCTCATTGAAGCGAAAGCTAGCCTCTAGCCCTAAAGGATTCTAACTTTGCAAGCATTTTTTGCTTCTCTTGCTTGCTTAAGAAGGAGGCTTGAAAAGAGTTTTTGGCGAGCTCAAATATGTGATGTGCATTTAAGCTAAGCGCCCTCTGCACTGCGATGTAGTTTTCGTTTATGTAGCCTCCAAAATATGCTGGGTCATCAGAATTCACCGTTACAAGGAGTCCCCTGTCGAACATTTTCCTCAATGGGTGCTCCTTCATGCTTTTTACAACACCCAACTCCAGATTTGAAAGCGGACAAAGCGTTAACGGAATTCTTCGTCTAGCCAACTCTTTAACAAGATTTTCATCATCGAGGACGTGGTTTCCATGGTCAATGCGGGAAACCTTGAGAAGCTTGATTGCCTCCCAAACATATTCTGCGGGTCCCTCCTCACCAGCATGAGCAACCGTCAAAAAGCCTTCATCAATAGCTTTTTCAAAGACCTTTTGAAACTTTGAGGGTGGATTACCAACTTCAGCCGAGTCAAGCCCAACAGCAACAATCCAGTCCTTGTAGGGCAAAGCCTCTTCTAATGTTTTGAAGGCTGAATCCACGTCTAAATCCCTTAAGAAACACATTATCAGCTTTGATGAAATCCTAAACTTCTTTTCCCCATCTTTAAGGGCTTTGTGTATGCCTGTGACTACAGCATCGAATTTTATGCCTCTTCTTGTGTGAGCTTGGGGGTCAAAGAACACCTCGGCATGTAAAACGTTTTGGGAGCGCGCCCTTTCCAGATAAGCCCATGTTAAATCATAAAAATCCTGCTCCCTTTGCAGAACCTTCACTCCCTCGTAGTAAACTTCTAAAAAGTCTTGGAGGTTTCTGAAGTTGTAAGCCCTTCTAGCCTCTTCAACACTTTCATATTTTGGTCGGATGTTATTCCTTCGTGCGATTTCGATCATCATTTCTGGTTCAAGGGTGCCTTCAATGTGTAGGTGCAGCTCTGCCTTCGGAATTTCCTTAATAAGTGTCTCCGAGGAATTTTTGGTCCTCATTTCTATGTGGATAGCTGTTTCAACCGCTTTATAGGATTTTGTTGAAAAACTATATAATGTGAAGGCTTTACTATTGCTAGAAAACACTCTCGGAGCGTGAAAATTCATGTGCATAATTGGAAAGGACAAGCTGAAGGAACTTATTGAAAATTATAAGTGCATATACCCCTACGACTACAACCTCCTCGACGGGGACAGCTACGTGCTAACGGTTAGGGATGAGACGACGCTGAACTACTTGGAGCATAAAAACTTAATATCCTACGAGATTGTTTTCACCCCGCCGAATTATGTTGCCCATCTAACAGCCAAGAGCAAGTACGGGCGGATGGGCTTATCCTTCCTTAACGCGGCGAAGGTTCACAGCGGCTTTGTCGGCAGACTAGCGCTTGAGATTGTGAATTTGAGTAATGACCGTTGCCCAATAACCATTAAGCGGGGAGACCCCTTCATGCACATAGAGTTCATAACAAGGGAAGGCGAACCATCACCCTACACAGGCGAGTACCAGTTCCAGTACTTGACAAACGAGGAAGTGAAAATGTATATTCCAATTTTAAAGCGGGTTTTTCCAAACTATGATGAGCTGGCAAAAATATGGTTTAAAAATAGACCCTTGCCTCCCTAGTTCCCCAACCATATTCTTAAACTGAATTCATAATTCATAACCTTAATCAAGTATTGAGATGCTTATGCATGCTTAACAAACTGCTTAAATACCACCATTGTGTATGCTGAAAGGGATGCACCATGCGCGCGCGCAACTATAGAGAGGTTAAAGGGCAACCCTACACTAGACGGGAGTTTGTTAAGGGTTTTCCCCAGCCGAAAATAACCAAGTTCACTATGGGAGACCCTAACGCCAAATTCGAGTATGAGGCTAGGCTCATAGCCCTAGAAAGAGCTCAGGTTAGGCATAATGCGTTGGAAGCTGCCCGTGTGGCAACAAACCGCCTCTTAATGGATAAACTCTCAAACAATTACTTTTTGCAAGTTCACCCTTACCCGCATGTTATTCTTCGGGAAAACAAGATGATTTTTGGGGCTCATGCAGACCGCCTTCAGGATGGAATGAGGAGGGCTTTTGGAAAGCCGATTGGCACTGCGGCACGTGTGGAGCCAAACCAGACGATTATGACCGTTAGGGTGAATGCTAACGGCGTTGAGGTTGCAAAGGAAGCCTTGAGGCGGGGAGCCGCAAAGCTTCCAACACCATGCAGAATAGTTATTGAAAAATTACAAGTTGAGGAGGCGAAAATGTGATGACAGAAATGAAAACAGACCTCGTGATATGGTTTGAAAACCTTAGGAGAACCGACATACCCCTTGTTGGAGGAAAAAACGCGAATTTAGGTGAAATGCTAAGTGCCGGCATTCCAATACCTCACGGGTTCGCAATAACAGCCTACGCCTACAAACGTTTCATTGAGGAGACCGGCATAGCTAGCGAAATCTACAAAATCATAAAGGAGACTGTTAAGGACCCAAGCGATCCAAAACAGTATGAGGAAGCCTCTAAAAAGATCCGCGCTCTAATCGAGTCTACGCCTATGCCTAAGGACATAGGAGAGGCCGTAAGAGCCGCCTACAGAGAGCTATGCAAACGGTTGAATGTGAATGATGTTTTTGTGGCTGTCCGGTCCAGCGCCACAGCTGAAGACTTGCCGGACGCATCCTTTGCTGGACAACAGGAAACATATCTGAATGTTAGGGGCGAAAACGAGGTTATTGAGAAAACTATTAAATGCTGGTCCAGTCTTTTCACGCCGCGCGCCATATTCTATCGCACCCAAAAAGGCTTCGCCCATGAAAGAGTTCTCATAAGCGTCGGCGTCCAAAAAATGGTCCACGCCAAAGCTGCCGGCGTCATGTTCACAATAAACCCCGTTACCGGAGACCCGAACCAAATTGTTATTGAGGGCAATTATGGCTTAGGCGAAGCTGTTGTTTCTGGGGCTGTCACTCCAGACGAGTTCATCGTTGACAAGCGAACCATGAAAATCATTGAGAGGCGCATCGCCACCAAAAAAGTGATGTATGCTCGTGACCCCGATACTGGCAAGACCGTACACTTGGACGTGCCAGCTGAAAAGCAGAATATGCCATGCCTAATAGATGAGGAGGTTCTAAAACTCGCCGAGTTAGCTATAAAAATTGAGCAGCACTATGGCAAGCCCCAAGACATTGAATGGGCTATTGACAGCGAATTAGGTTTCCCAGAAAATGTTTTCATTGTGCAATCCAGACCGGAAACCGTTTGGAGCTTTAAGGCAGCTGAAGCGCCTGAAAAGAAGGTTGAGGTTGGCTTAGCAAAGCCAGAAGAGGCATTAACGGTTGTTGTTAAGGGTATACCAGCGGGCAAGAGGGGAATAGGCTTTGGAGTGGCAAAGGTTGTCCTAAACCCAGAGGAAGCCGCCAAGGTTATGCGGAAGGGCGACATCCTCGTAACAGACATGACTAATCCGGACTATGTGCCCTTCATGAGGCTTGCCGGTGCCATAGTCACAGACAAGGGTGGCATAACATGCCACGCAGCTATTGTGAGCCGTGAGCTTGGCATACCATGTGTAGTTGGCACTGAAAACGCTACAAAGCTGATGGTTAGCGGCAAGGAATATACCGTTGATGCAAGAAGTGGGGTTGTCTATGAAGGCATAGTTCCAGCCATGACTGAACATCCAACGCCGACGCCATCCGGAGCAGCTTCCCAAGCGGCGTTTACTGGCATTGTACAATCAGTTCCAGTAACTGCGACGAAAATTTACATGAACCTTGGGGTTCCAGAGAAAATTGAAGATTATAAGGACTTGCCCTTTGAAGGCATCGGGCTTATGCGTATCGAATTCATTCTAGCCAGCTACATTGGAGAGCACCCGCTTTACCTTATCGAGATTGGGCAAGGACAAAAGTTTGTGGACAAGCTTGCAGAGGGCATAGCCACTGTCGCTAGGGCTATACAGCCCCGCCCAGTTGTTGTGCGCTTCAGCGACTTCAAAACCAACGAGTACCGCGAACTTAAAGGCGGAGAAAAATACGAGATTGTTGAGAACAATCCCATGCTGGGCTGGCGGGGATGCAGCCGCTACATAAGCCCATGGTATGAGAAAGCCTTCCGCCTAGAATGTCAAGCCATAAGAAAGTGCCGTGAAGAGTGGGGACTAAAAAACGTCTGGGTTATGCTTCCAGTCGTGCGTACCCTCTGGGAAGCCAAAAAGTGTCTGGAAATAATGCGTGAGGAAGGCTTGGAAAGGTCAAAGGACTTTAAGGTTTGGTTTATGGCTGAAACACCATCAATAGCCATATTAGCCGACGAGTTCTCGAAGCTTTGCGACGGCTTCTCCATAGGCTCAAACGACATGACGCAAGGCATACTGATGATTGACAGAGACTCCGAACGCCTAGGGCAGATGGGATACTTTGACGAGAGAGACCCGGCTGTAAAAAGGATAATAGCCCACCTAATCAAGGTAGCCCATGAAAACGGCTGCACGGTCTCCATCTGCGGCGAGGCGCCTTCAAACCTTCCAGACTTCACAGAGTTCTTGGTGCGGGCTGGAATAGACAGCATATCAGTAAACCCCGACGCTGTAATAGCCACAAAGAAGCTTGTAGCAAGCATAGAGCAAAAAATAATCCTAGAAAAGCTTGCAGAACAGCATGAGCGAGCCCTAGGGCGTCCGGTTAAAAGACCAAAAGAAGACTGGGAATGGACGCCCAGATGGGATGAAAGCATAAAGTAAACCGCTTAGACCATCCCCTTTTCCTAGTCAATGTTCTTTAAAGTTTGTTTGGTGTTCCACCTTGAAGATGTTTGATTTTGAAGAAGAAAGGTTAAGGCAGGAAATCGCTAAGCTTGGAGCCAAACGCGTTTTAATACAACTGCCAGAAGGACTGAAAGGTGAGGCTCCCCGTCTGGCAAAAGTTGTTGAAAAGGCTGGTGCTTTGCCAATCGTTTCCGCAGACCCATGCTACGGTGCTTGTGACCTAGCAACCTCTGAAGCTGAAAGCCTCGGCGCAGATCTCATAGTGCATTATGGGCATACAAAGCTTTTGAAATATGAAAAAGTACCAACCATTTACATTGAGGCGCGAGCCACCATAAGTGTCACAGAGACCGTTGAAAAGGCACTACCTTTAATGGAAAATTGGCATAAGGTGGGCTTAGCCACAACGGTCCAGCATGTGCAAACCCTCGACGAAGCAAAAGAAGTGCTAATTCGCGCCGGAAAAACTGTCATGGTTGGCGATGCTGGACGCCTAAACTATCCCGGACAGGTTGTTGGATGCGACTACAGCAACGCCAAATCTATAGCGGAAGACGTTGAAGGCTTCCTCTTCATAGGTGGCGGACGCTTTCATGCTCTAGGACTAGCTTTCGCAACATCAAAACCCACAATAGTCGCAGACCCCTACGAGAAGAGAGCCTACCCAATAGATGAGGAAGCCCAAAAAGTTCAGAAGCAAAGGTGGGCGTGTATCCAAGAAGCCCAGAAAGCAAAAACCTTCGCGGTTCTTGTGGGACTTAAACCTGGACAAAAGCGGCTGGATGAAGCCCTAACCATAAGAGAAAAGCTTGAAAAGGCTGGCAAGGACGCCTACCTATTTGCCATTAGAGAAATAACACCAGAAATGGTCATGAACTTTCCAACAGTGGATGCTTACGTTAATACGGCATGCCCACGGGTGTCCATTGATGCTCCCTCCAAGTTCTCAAAGCCGATGCTAACAATAAACGAGGCACTTGTGGTTCTCGGTGAAATTTCATGGAAAGAACTTTGTAAAAGGGGATTTTTCTAGAGACGAAGGCGTATGGCAAGGAAGATTGTGGTTTGTCTTGAAGTCGGCTTGGAAGGAACAGGCGCCTTTGTTCCAGAATGCCCGGGATGCTGGGTTTTTGGGCGCTCTCCAGAAAGCGCTCTTACAAAAGTGAGAACCGCTGTCGCTGAATGGTTCGACTGGCTAGAAAAGCATGGTGAACATGTTCCAGCCGAGGCAAGAGACTTTGAAATTGAAGTTGCAGAAGTTTTAAGGGTGAGCTACAATCCAGTTGAGGCTGGAAAGCCTGAACCCCTTTTCTGGTCTGAAATGGCTCCCATCACTAGAAAAGATATTGCATGGACTTTAAAGCTCATGAAATACTCTAGGGAAGACCTTTTGAAACTTGTTTCAAACTTAAGCAGCGAAATTCTGGACTGGCTGCCTCCGGGAAAGCCTCGCACCATTAAGAACTGCTTGCGGCACATTGCCCATGTTGAATCTTGGTACATAACGCGGTTAAATGTTGAACTGCCCACATGTTATCCAAGAAATGTGTTTGAACTATTAAGCCACACTAGAAAAGTCGTTGTTGACTATTTGAAGAACATGCCGAAGGAAAAAATGCGAGGAGTTTTCCAACCCG
>JAVZLS010000020.1:0-16891 GCA_038883715.1 Bathyarchaeia archaeon | reverse complement strand
TTGGACTAGCCAAGACAAGGTTTCGCCCCTCTAAGGCGCCAGCCTTTATGGCTTCTTTCTGCGGTGGATAAAGCTCAACAATTCCAGACTTAAGTAGAACTTCTTTAACCGACTCTGGAATTGGGAGATCTGTTATCCTCACTTGAACGCGCCTTTTTCTTCCCTATTGCAAACTAGAGAACGAAAGCTGTTTAAAACGTTATTGAAAAACAGAAATTTTGAAAAATAAAGAGAAATACGTTTGAGACTATTTCCTCAAGGTCTTGTATAAATCCGCTGCTTTTGTTGGGTCGTTTATGGAGAAGAACTTCCACTTGATTTCAGGCGAGTAGAAGTTTGCAATGTTTTTAAGCGTCTCTGAGTCGTCTGTCTCAAACAAAGTGAAGCCCTTGCTCTCGCCAGTGAACTGGAAAGGACCAAAAATCAGTTTAGCAAACTCTTCGTTTCCCTTTTCCCTTTCAGCTGTCATTTTCCTAAACTTTTCAATGACATCCATAACGTCGCCTCCAACAACCTTCCAAAATCCTATATACTTCATACACTTTTCACCTCCAACATTCAGTTTTTATGTTAAACTTTACTAACAAGTAAGAAAGCAGCCTTCACACTGCCCGCTCAACAAGCCAGCAAAGCTCACTAAATAACTGTAAAACTAGCCTAATAAGGTCTTCCTTTGTTCGTGCTCAAATTTCTCTAGAGGGTATCTAATTTAGGTGTTTTCTAACAGGTAAATTTGATGTTTGCTGTTTAGTTGCGGAAATCTATAGAGAGAGGGGCGCTATTGGTTGTTTTTCAAGCCAAAAAATGTAGAGAGGGGTAGTGTATTTGTTGTTTGGAACCAGCCACAAATATGACGTTTAGGCGTTTAAC
Organism: Bathyarchaeia archaeon; assembly: GCA_038883715.1. Lineage (GTDB taxonomy): Archaea > Thermoproteota > Bathyarchaeia > Bathyarchaeales > Bathycorpusculaceae > JAGTQI01. The sequence continues at coordinate 16,021 of JAVZLS010000020.1, read as the reverse complement.
GGCGTCAAATAGCTTTTTCTATAAGCTCAAACCTAATAGGAGTTGATAAGCCAAACGGACTTGAAAGTTTATGGTGGAAAATGTCCGCGAACTATTAAAGGCTCATGAGGGATTAAAGCGTGAAGTCTATCTGGACATTGAAAACTCAAGCATGGTGCCAACAGAAGTTGTTGAAGCTATGCTTCCATACTTTAACCAGCGCGCCTATGGCAATCCAACGCTTACCCATAAGCCTGGATGGGAAGCCTTTGAAGCCATAATGGAATCAGCCCAAAAGATAGCCGGCTTTATGGGATGCAAAAATCTTGAGGAAGTTAATTTTACGCCTGGTGAAACAGAAGCCAACAACCTTGCCTTGCTGGGTGCGACCCTTCAGATGCGGGGGAAGGGGAAGAAGATTGTAATTTCTGAAGTTGAGCCGTTGAGCATTATGCATGTGGCTGAAATGTTAACCCGTTTCGGCTTCACGGTAACAAAAATTCCAGTTGACGGCGAGGGTCTTGTAAACCTTGAAAAATTGAAGGAAGCTGTTGATGACGAAACCGTTCTAGTAAGCCTTTCCGCCGTAAACCATGAAATAGGAACAATACAACCAATAAGGGAAGCCCGAGAAATAGTCAAGGACAAAAACCCAAACGCAATATTCCATACAGACGCTTCAGACGCCTATGGAAAAATACAGTTCAACGTGCAGGACTTGGGCGTGGACATGACAACAATAAGCAGCTACAAAATCCTTGGACCTCGCGGAATAGGAGCCCTCTACGTAAGGGAAGGCATAAACATAGAAAGAATATTGGAAGGCCAAATAGGCACCCAAAAACTCTGGCCTGGAGTTGAGAACACGCCATTAATAGTTGGCTTTACAAAAGCCTCTGAGCTTGCCTTCCAAAACTTTGAAGAAAATGTTAGGCACATGCGAAGGCTTAGGGACAAGCTCATAAGCGGAATTTTTGAAAAAATAACCGATGTACGCTTAAATGGTCCAAGGGGCGAGAAAAGGGCTCCAGATAATGCCAACATAAGCTTTTTGCGCTGTGAAGGCGAAGCACTAACGATCGAACTAAGCCTAAACGGTGTTTACGTCTCAAGCGGGAGCGCATGCACAAGGCGCCTACTACAGCCAAGCCACGTCCTGACAGCAATAGGCAGAAAATTTGAGGAAGCCCATGGAAGCATCCTTATGAAGGTTACCCGTTACCATACTGAAGAGGATATAGACTATGTTTTGGAAGTGTTTCCAAAAGCCGTTGAAAGGCTTAGGGGGATAACTGGCACAACAGTGGTGGGATAAAATGTCGCGTGCACCCCTGCCCTACAGCCAAAAAATTCTCGAGCTTTTCAGAAACCCCAAAAACCTTGGGAGAATGGAAGACGCTACGGTGTCGGCTGTTGCTGGAAACCCCCAATGCGGAGACATGATAACCTTCTACCTAAAAATAAACGAGCAAGACATAATCGAAAAGGCAACTTTTGAAAGCTACGGATGCGCTGCCAACATAGCCACATCCAGCATAGTAACAGAGAAGGTGAAGGGAATGAAACTCGAAGATGCATGGAAAATAACGTGGAAAAGCGTGGCAGAAGAGGTTGGCGGATTGCCAGCGGTGAAATTCCACTGCGGAATCCTAGCCGTAGGAGCCCTAAGACGCGCCATAAGAGCCTACTACAAAAACAAACAGACCATGCCGGAATGGCTTCCAAATGAACTAACCTTTGAAGAAAAACAAGCCCTAGAAGAGGAAGAGTTGGCGAGAATCCTTGAGAAAAAGATGAAGATGGCAGAGGAAAAATAATGTTCGACCCATACAAGATTAGGGAAGACTTTCCAATTTTAAAACGGAAAATAAACAATCACCCGCTTATCTATTTTGATAACGCTGCCACGTCCCAAAAACCAAAACAAGTAATAGAAGCCATAAAAGAGTACTATGAACTCCACAATGCCAATGTCCACAGAGCCGTGCATACGCTTTCACTTGAGGCTACAGAGCTTTATGAAAGCGCCCACGAAGAAACAGCCAAATTCATAGGCGCAGAAAGCATAGAAGAAATAATCTTCACAAGGGGGACAACAGAAGCCATAAACACTGTCGCCTACTCCTGGGGACTGCGAAACCTCAAACGAGACGACGAGGTTCTAGTAACCCTAATGGAGCACCACAGCAACATTGTGCCATGGGAAATCCTCTCAAAAATAAAGGGCTTCAAGGTACGATACATAGACGTCAACGAAGATGGAACCTTAAACCAACAAGCCTTCCAAGAAGCCCTTTCACCAAAAGTGAAAATTGTCTGCATAACCCATGTCTCAAATGTTACCGGCGTGATAAATAATGTGCGATATGCCGCAAAACTCGCCCACGAAAACAACGCCCTCATTCTCGTCGACGGAGCCCAATCAGTACCCCACATACCAATAAATGTGAAAGAATTGGACTGCGACTTCCTAGCCTTTTCCGGACATAAAATGCTTGGACCAACGGGAATAGGCGTCCTATACGGCAAGCGAGACATCCTAGAAAAAATGGAGCCCTTCCATGGAGGAGGCGAAATGATAAGGGAAGTCTCCTACAACCCAAAAACACAAACTTGCAAAATAACCTGGAACGACCTGCCATGGAAATTTGAGGCTGGAACACCAAACATATGCGGTGGCGTAGGCTTAATGGCAGCCATAAAATACCTAAAAAACCTAGGAATGGAAAACGTTAAAGCCCATGAATGCGCCCTAACCGAGTACGCCATAAAACGCTTACAAGAATGCGAAAAGGTCAAGGTTTACGGTCCAAAGGATGTGAAAGCCAAATGTGGCATAGTGCCCTTCAACCTTGAAGGCTTCGACTCCCACGACTTGGCATTGCTCTTAGACGCTTATGGCATAATGATAAGAAGCGGCTTCCACTGCGCCCAACCACTCCACCAGAGATTCGGACTAAAATCCTCGGCAAGGGCAAGCTTCTACATATACAACACCGAAGAGGAAATCGACAAGCTAGTGGAAGCCCTAAAGGAGATTGAAAAATCCCTATGAGCACAATTCTGGACACATACATAGCAAGAATTGAAGAGGCATGCGGAGAAGAAAGAGACTACATAATCCACTTTAAATTCGACAAAAAAGAGGAGGCAATAACAAAAATACTGAAAAAAGCCGTATTGCAAAAAACCACAGCAAAAATAATCTTCGACTTAACATACAAAGAAACTTACATACGCTTATACGCAACAGGCAAAGCCGTCTTCAAAAAAGTAAAAGACAAAGAACAGCTAAACAAAATCCTAACAGAACTACTCTCCTAATCTTCAGTTTTCCGCATTTTAACGGCAAAGTTTATAAGTAATACTCTTCAAGTAAAAAGTAATACCGAGGCTAATCTAATGCACATACCAGACGGCTACATAAGCCCAGAAATCGCCGCCACAATGGCTGCAATATCCATTATATTCCTCGTTTTGTCATGGAAAAAAGCGAAAGCCACATACCCAAAAGCATTAGCCCCACTACTGGCGGTTTCAAGCGCCTTCGTCTTCGCCGCCCAAATGATTAACTTCCCAATAACATATGGAACAAGCGGACACCTAGTAGGCGGAACATTCCTCTCAATAGTTTTAGGCCCCTATGCGGCAATCCTAAGCATGACAATAGTCCTACTAATGCAAGCACTGTTCTTCGCAGACGGCGGAATCATAACCCTAGGCGCCAACATCTTCAACATGGCAGTTATAGGCGGCCTAAGCTTCTACATAATTAAACTCATAGCCGGAAACTCAACCAAAGGCAAACGCTTCTTCATAGGCGTGTTCGCAGCTTCATGGCTATCAGTTGTTCTTGGGGCTTTGGCATGCGGTCTGCAGATAGGATTTTCACCAGCCTTCACAGAAGTTGGTGGAATAACAGTAACAGTCCCAGCCATGCTATTTTGGCATGTACTAATAGGCCTCGGCGAAGCAGCAATAACAACAACAGCCATAACACAACTGTACCGAGTGCAACCCGCGGTGCTGAATGGTTTAGCTTTCCTAAAGAGGGAAGCCATTTGAAAGGCTACGTTAAGGCGCTAATCCTAATAGCCGTTGGGCTTGCAATCCTAATACCCTTCGCCTCATCCTACCCAGACGGCCTAGAAACAGTGGCTGAAACCCTTAAAGTGGAAGAGGTGGAACCCGTTTGGAAAGGGCTTATGCCAGACTACACTTTACCAGCAATTGATAACCCATACTTATCAACTTTAGCAGCGGGCTTCTTCGGCATAATCATAGTTTCAGCCGCGGCCTACGCCCTAGGCAATTTAATATCAAAACAAGAAGAAGAAACAAAATAGTATGGGCTGCTGGCTATTCTCTGCTAGCAAGTATAACTATGTAGTCAGCCGTATCAGCGCACATGTCAGCAGCATGCTCAATAAACTCCACAAGATCATCAAAAATAACCATTGAGCCGCTATCCATCTGCCCTCCATATTTGATGAATAAGGCTTTGGTTTTAAGATACTCGTCGTCTATTTTCCTCTCTATTTCCTCCACCTTTTTTGCTCCACTTATAGCCTCAGAAGAGTCCACGGCAATTTTCTCGATGCTACCTCTTAAGGCGTGGGCGCAATCCACAAGAAACGATGTTGTGTGGGCTGTGTTCTCCCAAAGCTCCTTAGGAACTTTGGCTCCTTCAAGCATCTTTATGCATCTTGCCGCGTCCTTCACATGGTCGGCCAGAGTGTCAAGCCTCTTCACAAGGTGCATTAGGTCTTCACGGTAATCTGCAAAAAGAGCCACGCCTTTTGAAAGCTCCTTGAAGACTTCTGTTCGCAGTCTGTCAACTTCCTTCTCAACCTTGAAAATGTTTTCTATGTGCTGCATGGCTTCTTTCCTGTTGCCTTCAGCCATTTTCTGCATAGCATAATGAAGAAGCGTAACGGTGTCCAAAGCCTTTGTTATCTGCTCCTGTGCCAAATCAAGAGCCTTTGTCCTTCTCCGCCTCTCAAACCATGCATAGCTTTTCTTTTCCAAGCCGAACTCATCTCCTTACAATAAGCTTCTATGAAATGCTTAATAACACTTTGCAAAAACATAGCTATCCTTCTTCAGCTTCAGCAACCCAATAAGCCTTCTCCAAGCCCTCTTTAGTGGTCACATACTCCTTCTTGAAGATTGGGGCTTCCTTCTTATACCTCTCAACAGCCTCCCTTAAAACTGGAAAAACATCCTCTCTGTGAGAGCCGGCAACCACGACATAAACAAGGTCCTCGCCAACATCAAACTTGCCCAAAAAATGGTGTATTTGAACATCAACTATGCCCCTTCTACTTTTTAAGTCTTGGCATATCTTCGACAGCACCTCATCTGCTCCCTCATCATAAGCTTCAATTTCCAATCTCTGAACTTTTTCTTCCCTAGGATTCTCTCCACGAACAACGCCAATAAAGACGGCAATAGCTCCAGCCTTCTGAAAATTCGGATTTCCTTTAACTCTTTCAATTAATTCTCCAATTGATAGGGTGCCTTTCTCATGAATACATCTGGATGGCATTGAAACACCATGCACTAAAGCGGCGAAAGCCGATTTAAAGGTTAAGAAATTCTAATTAACTTTTCAGCCAAACCAGCGAGCATTTCTCGATACTCTAAAAGCCTTTTACGGGCATCTTCTAGCGTAATCTCCGAGAACCTTATGATGTCATTTGGCTTGGCTTGCCCAAGTCTATCCAAATCTGGAGTTATTACAGCTGCTATTTTGGGATAGCCCCCGGTTGTTTGGGCATCCCTCATGATAATGATGGGTTTTCCATCCCTGGGTACTTGAACTGCCCCAGGCAGGAGGGCGTCCGAGACTATGTCAGCCTTCCCCTTATGCTGTATTGCTGGTCCTTCGAGGCGGTAGCCCATGCGGTCAGAATCTATTGTAACCCTATAAGGGTTTGAAAGGAAAGTTTCAATGCCTCCTTCAGTGAACATGTCTGCTTGCGGTCCCAAAACAACATGCACCGTGAAACTATCCCCAAAGTGCGGCACGAGGTTTTCTAGCATTCTAAAAACAACATCTATAGGCGGAACACTGAACCCCTCAATTATGTCCCCAAACTTTAGTTGTCTGCCATCTATTCCACCGAAGCGTCCGCGGACATAAGTTGACCTGCTCCCAAGAACTATGGGCGTGTTTATTCCTCCCCTAATGGAGAGGTAACATCTGCACCCGCTTTCCACTTTCCTAACAGAAACAACGTCTCCTTTACGTACAGTTAATGTTTGCCACATGGACGCTTCCTCACCATTGATTTCCACCGAAATTTTCCCTCCAGTTAAGGCAATTTGAGTATCTGCCAACGCTTGAAGTTCTGGTCCTATGAGGGTTATCTCCAAACATGCATCATTAGGGTTGTTTCCAACAAGCAAATTTGCCACAATCATCGAAAACGAGTCCATAGCACCAGAAATCGGAACTCCATATTTAAGGTAGCCATATCTACCCAAGTCTTGCACTGTTGTAAAGAATCCGGGCTTTAACACTTGAAAAACTTTCATCCTACAGTTCCTCAAATTGAAGCTTGTAAGCGCCTACCTTAACAAGTTCCTCAATTCTCTTGTAATCCTCCTCCGAAACCGGCTCAAATTTAACAGTATCTCCAGGTTTTAGTAAGGCTGGAGGCTGCTTTTGCGGATCAAAAAGTTTAATTGGCGTTCTGCCTATTATCCGCCATCCCCCGGGAGCCTCGCATGGATAAATGCCTGTCTGTCTTTCTGCAATGCCAACAGAACCAGCTGGCACTTTTAGACGTGGAGTTTCAAGACGTGGTGTTGCAATTTCTTCTGGAACGTCACCTAAGTATGGGAAGCCGGCAACAAAGCCTATCATATAAACCCTATAATCTTTCCCTGAATGGTGCTTGACAACTTGTTCCTCGGTTAACCCGTGATACTGAGCCACATAACCCAAGTCTGGTCCATAAGCACCCCCGTAAACTACTGGAACAATAAGCTTCCTCCACCCTATTTCTGCTGGTTTATCTTTCAATGCCTTTTCAATTTCTTTAACGCGTACAACAAGTTGATCGTAAGTTATTTCAGCTGGATTATAACGAACAAGCAGAGACCTATAAGTGGGGACAAACTCTTCAACGCCTTTTATGTCAGCTTTTAAAAGAGCCTCATGTAAGGCGATGACCTTGCTGTTCACCCCTAAATCAATTACATCGCCAAACTCAACTATTAAAGCATGGTCGCCAAAGGGAAGATAACGTGCAGAAGGGTAAACCAAGCTTTTCATGGGCATCATTAGATGAATTGGCTTACTGGTTTAACATCTATTCCAGCTTTAACAAGCCCTTTTCTTAATGCTTCAGCCAATTTTACGGCTCTTGGCGTGTCGCCATGAACACAAATTGTGTGAACTTGTCCAAGCTCCACGACTTCGCCGCTAAAAGCTTCAACTACGCCTTCCTTTACGGCTTGTATGGCTCGCTTAACAACTTTTTCCGGCTCCCCAATTACAGCGCCGGGTTTCCTCCTTGAAACTAGGCTTCCATCCGGGTTATAGGCTCTGTCCGCAAAAAATTCGTAGGCAACCCGTAATCCAGCGTTGGCAGCCACCTCAGCCATTGTGGATTTCGGCGGTGCGAAAACAATTAAGTTCTCATCTAGCTCTGCGACAGCTTCAGCTATAGCCCTGGAAAGTTCTCTATTCTTTAAGGCTGTATTATACATCGCGCCGTGGGGCTTTACATGTTGAAGACTTAAGCCGAAAACTTTGACGAATCCGAGAAGCGCTCCAACTTGGTAAATGATATAGTTTTTTGCCTCTTCGCCTGATAGTTGCATTTCTCTTCTTCCAAACCCCATAAGGTCTGGGTATCCAGGATGAGCCCCCACGGCGACTCCATACTTTTTTGTTAAGGCCACCGTTTGCGCCATTGTTAAAGGGTCGCCCGCGTGAAAGCCACACGCAACATTAGCAGAAGTTATGTAGGGCATTATTTCCTCGTCATTCCCAATCCTGAATGCCCCATAGCTTTCGCCTAAATCACAGTTTATATCAACCAGAAACCTCAAACCAACACTTCCTAAAAGCATTAAAATTATAAGTATTTCCGCATATCCTCAACAGCAGCCGAGGGAACTGGCAAATCTTTCATGGTCAGCAAGCCAGCCGGAGCCTTTAGCACTTTTGGAATAGAGTTTACAATTACTGCCACTGTGCCCGCGTCCCCGTGGACGCACGGCTGAATTTTCTGCTTGATTGTTGGAACGCCCCTGATCGTTATGGCGTCGTACTCTTCTTTCGCCCCGATATAGGCTTGAAAGTCTAGAACTATAACCTCTTTGCCCTTCATTATTCCCTTCGCCGTCTGCCTCGAACCTGCAACTTTTCCAGTTTCAACCCTTATAAAGTCGCTTTCTACTGGTTCTTTGGCTATTACTGGTTCGACGGGTTCAGCCTTTATTTCATCAAGTTCCCATGCCAGTGCATCTGCAATCATCGCAACGGACTGCTCAAGTCCCACATGTCCAGTTATTTCTCCCTTCGCAATTTTTTGTTTAAATTCTTCTACTGTTAGGCCTGCGCCTATCTTTTTCTGGAAGGGTAAACGTCTTGTTGCAGCGTTCATAACTCTGACGGCTTCGATTTTCTCTATTTTTTGACATGCCGCTGTCAGTGTTATCACAAGAGTGTCCATTAGGAAGCCTGGGTTTATTCCTGTGCCTAAGACTGTCACGTCATGTTTTTTGGCCAACTTGTCCAGTTCCTTTGCGATTTTTGGTTCTGAATAGTAGGGGTACGAGAGTTCTTCGCATGTCGATACAACATTAACACCATGCTTAATTATGGAGGCTATTTGAGGGTAGGTGTCTTTAAGGTAGGATGATGTGGCATGGATGGCGATGTCCGGCTTTGTTTTTGAGAGAGTGGTATCAACGTCGCTGGAAACTGTTATGCCAAGGTCCCTGTTCAAGCCTAAAATTTCGCCTAAATCCTTGCCTACCTTATCCTTTGCAACATCGATTGCGCCAACTATTTTCACGCCTTTCTTTTCGAGAAGAGCCCTTGCTATTAAACTTCCGACAGCGCCAACCCCATATAAAACAACTTTAACCTCTTCCATAGAGTGCTCCTCATGTCTCATGGTTTATTGGCGGTCGGATCTATAAAAGAAGTTTGGCTTATGATTTAAAACTTTACATTTGTAAAGTTTATATCTGTGAGCCTTTCCAATAATAGGAAGGCGGGTCACGCTGAGCATGGGAAAAACTGTAACTTATAAGGAAGTTCTCGCCGAATACCCAGACGCTGAAAAAATTAAGTTCTGCTTCGAATGTGGCATATGCACCGCAAGCTGTCCAATGGCGGAGCTTCTGAAAGGAGAGTATAACCCAAGGAATATCCTTGAAAAAATTTTCTTAAACATCGAAAATGCTTTGGTTTCGGATGATATTTGGCTCTGCGCCTGGTGTTACCGTTGCTATAGGCGTTGCCCCCAAGCCTTAAAACCGCCAGAAATATTTCTTCACACTCGGAAGTTTGCAGTCAAAACCGGACATGAGCAATCATTTGAAAATGCTATTCGAAAAATTGTTAAGGTGTCCCCCCTTCCCTTAGTTACAATTCTTGCTTGCTTCCATCCGGAACGCGCAGGATTAGACTTGGAGAAGGTTCTAAAAGAGGCAGAATCGTTAAGGAAGGAAATTCTGGAGGAGAAAAAGAGGGAAATTAGGGCAGAGTCAGCGAAAGGGAAAGTTGCAGTCATAGGTTCTGGGCCGGCGGGGCTTACTGTTGCATATGAATTAGCTTTGAAAAACTATGAGGTTACCGTTTTTGAGGCTATGAAAGAGCTTGGTGGGATGTTAAGAAAGTGTTTGCCCACTTATCGACTTCCAAGAGAGTTTCTAGACGCGGACATACAAGCGTTGAACGACTTTGGTGTGGAAATGAAGACTGGTGTTATGGTTGGTAGAGATGTTGATTTCAACGGTTTGCAGAGACAAGGCTATGATGCCATATTCATCGGCACCGGCGCTCATAAAGGACAAGAATTAAGGGTTGAAGGGGTCGACTTGGAAGGGGTAATGCACGCTCTAGATTTTCTTTGGATGTTTAACTCTGGAAGGACGCCGGATGTTAGTGGCAAGCGTGTTGCCATTATTGGCGGTGGGAACATTGCTGTTGACTCCGCAAAAACTGCTCTCAGATATGGAGCCGGAGAAGTGACTATTTTTTATCGAAGGTCTAGGGAGGAGATGCCTGCAAATCCATGGGAAGTTAAAGAAGCGGAAAGTGAAGGTGTAAAAATTGAGTTTTTGGTTTCTCCGAAGAGAATTTTGGGCGACGGTAAAAAAGTTTCCAGTGTTGAGTTTGCCCGAATGAAGTTAGGCGAGTTAGATGAAACCGGAAGGAGAAAGCCTATTCCTATTGAGGGCTCTGGATTTGTTAAGGACGCGGACATGGTGGTTTTGGCGATAGGCGAAGTCCCAGACCTATCTTTTTTGCCCAAGGAGATTGAATTGAACGAGGATGGAACAATTTGGGTTAATCCATTAACCATGGAAACAACCCTTCAAGGAGTATTCGCAGGGGGAGACGTCGTAACCGGTCCAGCTTCAATTATTGAGGCTGTATGTGCTGGGAAAATTGCCGCCGTCTCGATTGACCGTTATCTAAAGTCTTTGGGTTTGAGGTGACTGGAAAATGGCGAAGGAAGAAATACGTATAGGGGTTTACGTCTGCCACTGCGGTCTGAACATTGCGGGCTCTGTCGATTGCAAAGATGTCGCAGAGTTCGCTTCCAAGCTTCCACATGTTGTTTTGGCGAGGGATTACCGTTATACATGCTCAGACCAAGGGCAAGAGCTCATTAAAAATGATATTAAGGAGTATAGGCTTAACCGTGTGGTCGTTGCCTCGTGTTCTCCCCGCCTCCACGAACCCACATTTCGAAAAGTGTGCGAAGAGGCTGGATTAAACAAGTACCTTTTTGAGATGGCTAACATTCGTGAGCAGTGCAGTTGGGTTCATCTCCATGACAGGAAGGCGGCGATTGAAAAGGCCAAAGACCTTGTGAAAATGGCTGTGGCTAAGGCGGCTTTACTAAAGCCAGCCAAGGAAATTGAAGTGCCAATTATAAGAAAGGCTCTTGTAATTGGCGGCGGCGTTGCAGGAATTCAAGCAGCATTAGACCTTGCTGACACTGGTTATAAGGTTTATTTGGTGGAGAGGGAGCCGAGCATCGGCGGGATGATGGCAAGGATAGATAAAACTTTTCCAACAATGGACTGCTCTATATGCATTCTCGCCCCAAAAATGTCTGATGTGGGGCGTCATCCAAACATTGAACTATTAACCAACAGCGAAGTTGTCGACGTAAAGGGCTACATCGGCAACTTCCGAGTAAAAGTATTAAAGAAACCGCGTTATGTAAAAGAAGACTGTTCAGCGTGCGGCGAATGCTCAAAAGTTTGTCCCATGACATCGCCAAACGAGTTTGATGCCGGATTAGCCTTAAGACACGCCATTTATACACCTTTTGCACAAGCGGTTCCATCTACCTACATAATTGACATGAACCTATGCCTAAACAAAGATGGCGTGATAGTATGCGACAAATGCATTAAGGCTTGCGAAAGGCAAGCCATAGACTTTACAATGAAACCTGAAACCGTTGAGTTAGAGGTAGGTACAATTATAGTGGCAACAGGCGCAGACGTTTTCGATCCCTCAACGCTGCCGCAATATGGTTATGGCAGATATCTAAACGTCATCACATCGCTTGAATTTGAAAGGTTGATTAATGCTGGCGGCCCTTCTGGTGGAAGACTGATTAGGCCTAGCGATATGAAAGTTCCGAAGCGGGTGGCTTTCATACAATGTGTTGGCTCCCGCTCCAATAGGACTGGACGAACTTACTGTAGCAATGTTTGCTGCATGAACACCATAAAGGACAGCCTCCTCATAAAGGAGCACTGGCCTGAAACTGAAATTTACGTCTTTTACGTTGATATTCGTGCATATGGAAAGGGCTTTGAAGACCTATACAAGAGGGCTAAAAAGGAGGGCGTAATATTCATCCGGGGGCTTCCGGCAGAAATAATTGAAGATAAAAGGACTCAGAACCTTTGGCTCATAGGTGAAAACACGCTTTTGAAAGAGCCTTATAAAATGAACTTTGACATGGTTATTCTATCTGTCGGACTTGAGCCGCGAAAAGACAGCGAAGTGATACAGAGGCTTTTGACTCTTTCGAGGACGCAGGACGGATTTTTCATGGAGGCTCACCCAAAACTTAGGCCAGTGGATGCCGCCACAGGAGGCATATTTTTCGCTGGGTGCGCTGAAGCCCCAAAAGACATAAAGGACAGCGTAACACAAGCCAGCGCAGCTGCAGCCAGAGCTGGCATACTAATGGCTAAGGGTAAAGTTACGGTTGAGGCCATTACGCCAATTTTGGATGTGGAAAAATGTAAGGCTTGTGGGCTTTGCACAAAGGTTTGCCCTTACAACGCGATAACTCTGAACAAAGAGCTTAAACGCGTTGAAATTGTTGAGGCTGCTTGTGGAGGATGCGGAACATGCGCTGCAGAATGCCCATCCGATGCATTAACCCAGAACCACTTCACTGATGAGCAGATAATAGCTCAAATTGACGCCGTTACAGAATATGATGCCGACAAGAAAATTGTCGCTTTCTGCTGCAATTGGTGCGCTTATGCAGGTGCAGATTTTGCCGGAGTCAGTAGGATGCAGTATCCGCCAAAAGTTCGAATAATTAGAACTATGTGCTCGGGAAGGATTGCTCCAAAATTTGTTGAAAGAGCCTTCGCAAGAGGCGCTGCCGCAGTTCTGGTGGCTGGCTGCCATCCGGGAGACTGCCACTACATTAACGCCAACTATCATACTCAGAAACGTGTGGAACGCTTATGGAAGAAGATGGAACAGAACGGTCTACGCAAAGAGAGGCTTCAGCTTTTATGGGTTTCAGCAGCCGAAGGAGAAAGATTTGCCTCAAAAATTTATGAAATGGAAAAAATTGTGGAAAGTGTAACCCTAGAGGAAATAGAACACGCCAAAAAAGTTTTTTCAGAAGCTGGAGGAGCTTAGGATGCCTGAAAGGCTTTGGAGAACCCCACTAGACATTGAGAAGGTTTCGAGGCCAAAGGCTGAAATCCACATATTAAAAGACCAGTGTAAAGGGTGTGGCTTCTGCATCCAATACTGCCCCAAAAAGGTTTTAGAGGAATCTAGTGAAATTAATGCCAGAGGGGTTCACCCCCCAAGAGTTGTTGATGAAAAAAGCTGCATATTATGTAGTTTCTGCACTGCAGTTTGCCCAGACTTCGCAATCTTCGTTAGGGAAAAACAATGTAAGGATGGATGTTAGATGGCTAATGAAAAGGCGGTCTTGACTGGCGTGCATTTTATGAGCGGTGACATAGCATGTGCAGAAGGCGCCATTGCCGCGGGATGCCGATTTTTCGCCGGATATCCCATAACGCCTGCAACAGAAATAGCAGAACACATAGCAGCCAGAATGCCAAAAATTGGCGGAATCTACATCCAAATGGAAGACGAAATAGCCTCCATAGCCGCCGTAATAGGCGCATCCTACGCTGGCTTGAAGGCTATGACAGCTACTTCTGGACCAGGCTTTAGCTTAATGCAGGAGAATATAGGCTTGGCAGCAATGACAGAAGCTCCATGCGTTATTGTTGACGTAATGCGGGGCGGCCCCAGCACTGGACAACCAACCCTTCCTGGACAGCAGGATATCATGCAGGCCAAATGGGGTTCTCATGGCGATTATGAAATAATTGCTTTGGCACCTTCTTCTGTTCAGGAAATGTTTGACTTGACGATTGAAGCTTTCAACTTGGCTGAAACCTATCGCGTTCCAACATTGGTGATGGCCGACGAAGTTGTTGCCCACATGTGGGAAAGAGTGGTAATACCTCCGGCTGAGGAGATAAGGATAGTTAACCGCAAAAGGCCTAACACGTCACCGGATAAGTATATGCCCTTCATGCCCGACGACGACTTGGTTCCGCCTATGGCTTGTTTCGGCGAGGGCTTCCGTTTTCATGCAACAGGCCTAACCCATGACGAGTATGGCTATCCACGCACCCAAAGCTCAGAGGTTCAAATGAGGCTTGTGCAGAGGCTATGCGACAAGATAAGGAAGAACGCTGACAAAATTATCCGTGTCGAAGAAAAAATGCTGAGTGATGCCGAAATAGTGGTTTTTGCCTATGGGATAGTTGCAAGGGCGGCCCTGAGCGCGGTGAGAAAGGCAAGGCAGCAGGGTATAAAAGCCGGCCTTCTCCGCCCAATCACCTTATGGCCTTTCCCAGAAAAGCACGTGGCAAAGGCTGCTGAAAAAGCCAAAGCCATAATTGTTCCAGAAATGAACTGCGGACAAATGGTAAGGGAAGTTGAAAGAGCCGCAAAGGGAACACCGGTTTTTCACGTGCCAAAGTTGGGTGAGGAGCCACACGCACCAATGGAGATTCTCGAATTTATAAGGAGGTATGGCAAATGACGGAGGCCGTTGAACAGCATCCCCTCTCAAAATATTTGAGAGCTGCCATGATGCCCCACATATGGTGTTCCGGATGTGGAAACGGCATAATACTCAATGCTTTTGTGCAAGCGCTTGACGAGTTGCAAGTAAATCTCGACAAGCTTGTCGTCGTTTCGGGGATAGGCTGTATTGGAAGGGCAGCTGGCTACACGAATGTCGATTCCTTCCACACGACTCATGGGCGCCCCATCGCCTTCGCAACGGGTGTTAAACTCGCAAATCCAGGGCTCGAAGTTGTTGTTTTAAGCGGCGACGGCGACCTCTTCGCCATAGGAGGAAACCATTTCATTCACGCAGCAAGAAGAAACATTGGAATTAAGGTGATATGCGCCAACAACTTTAACTATGGAATGACTGGCGGTCAAGTTGGGCCAACAACACCGCTAGACGCCTTTACAACGACAACACCTTATGGGAACATAGAGCATCCCTTCAACTTGGTTCATTTAGCAGCGGCAGCCGGCGCCACTTATGTAGCGAGGTGGACAACCCTTCACGTGCGAATGCTAACAATGTCCATTAAGAAGCTTCTACAAAGGAAGGGCTTTTCCTTCATAGAGGTTATATCGCCATGCCCGGAAATCTACGGACGCCACAACAAAATGCGGACAGGACTTGAAATGATGGAGTGGTTTAGGAAGGCGTCGGTTATAGCCAACTTCTCAGATCCGGCTAAGGCAGAAATAACCCCAGAAAGAATAGTTGTCGGCGAATTCGTAGACCTTCAAAAGCCAACCTATGAGGAGTTACTCCACAATAAGATGGCGCAAATAATGAAAGAAGGTGAAAAATAGGTGAGGCGTTATGCGTATTGAAATAAGATTTGCGGGTTTCGGCGGACAAGGGATAATTAAGTCTGGAATTATGGTGGCTACAGCCGCATGCATATATGGCGGAAAACACGCGGTGCAAACACAGTCTTATGGACCTGAGTCGAGGGGCGGTGCATGCCGATCCGAAGTTGTAATAGCGGATGATGAAATTGACTTTCCGAAAGTCACCGAGCCAGACATCTTGGTGGTGATGTCCCAGCACGCCTACAACGAGTACGCGGAAACTGTGAAAAAGGGGGGAACAATAATACTTGACCCGGACATGATTCCCAACGAGAGTGAAATTGAAGGCGTAAAAGTTTTCCGCGTTCCAGCCACAAGGATGGCTGAGGAGCTTGGAAGAAGGATTGTTGCAAATGTCGTCATGCTTGGGGCTTTTGCAGCAATAACTGGAATAGTGGACAGAGAAGCCCTAAAAGAGTCGATTAAGGCTAATGTTCCAAGGGGAACAGAGGAATTAAACTTAAAAGCCTTTGAGATAGGCTACGAATATGGCAAAAAGTTTGTTGAAGGCTAGCTTTGCTGTTCAACCCTTTGCAGTGGCACTTGCACTTGAGCCACTTGCGTCAGAAGCTTAGACTTTCTAACGCCAACATGGCGTAATGGCACAATTTTTCTTGCCTCGTTGTA
>JAVZLS010000019.1:0-17132 GCA_038883715.1 Bathyarchaeia archaeon | reverse complement strand
CCCAAAAAGCCTTCGACAAAAGGGTTTCATGCATATGCTATTTTGGAGGAGACCCGTCCCCGCAGATGCCACACTCGCTAGAAGCAAGCCGCATAGCCATGGAAAAGGCAGAAGAGGAAAAGCGAATCATGCGAGTCTGCTGGGAAACCAACGGCTACATGAACCCAAAACTGGCGGAGAAAGCCGCAGAACTAGCCCTAAAAAGCGGAGGAAACATAAAATTCGACTTGAAAGCATGGAGCGAACCACTAGCCATAGCCCTATGCGGAGTATCCAACAAACCATCTCTACAAAACTTCAAAATGATAGGCGAAAAATGTTATGCGAAACGCCCAGAACTGCCAGTCCTAACGGCAAGCACGCTACTTGTGCCAGGATATGTGGACGCAGAAGAAGTCGAAAAAATAGCCCAATTCATAAGCCAAATGAACCCAGAAATCCCCTACACGCTTTTAGCATTTTACCCATGCTATGTCATGAACGACTTGCCAACAACAAGCAGAAAACAAGCAACAGAATGCCAAAAAGCCGCACAAAAACACCTAAAACGAGTACGTCTAGGCAACATACATCTCCTATCATAGTATAATTTCATGTGAAAATTCTTAATTAGTTGAATCAAAAGTAAGCATAACGGAAAAACTTTAGCCAATATAAGAATTGCCAGAGTAAGCGAAGCAATGAAGGAATTTAAAGGGAAGCAAAATGATTTTCCGCAAGACATCGTTAGAGCCATAGAAATAAAAAATGAGGCAAGAATATCAGCCTTTCACAGAAGCTTGTTTTCAGTTTAAGATAGAGAAGCAATAAACGCCTTGTATGGCGCCACTAATCTTTCATTGTGGTATATTTCACAGTTTTAACATAAAGACATATCAAGAGTTTTTTGTTTCCCTGAAAATATGCGTAAAAACTCTTCCGCGTCTTCATGACTTGCCTTTTCTATGCTGTATTTTGCTTTTTCGATTGCTTGAATCCACTGCTGGGCTCCTTTTGTTTTTCTTACGGCAACTATGACGTGATAATGAAAGCCTTTAGGTCCCTTTACCTCAATTGGAATAACCACCTCTTTATGTCTCTGAATCTTTTCAAGATATATTGTAAAAAGATCCTCAGCTTGCACGCAAGACCTCCAAGAATCATCGCCAAAGAATCTATTCATTCTTTCAATAAATTTCTCCTCGCCTCTACAAGCGTTTCCCCATATACGTCTGATGCTGGTACACATGTAGTTTATTAAAATATCACCCCGTGTTTTCAATAAAGTCTCTATAGTTGCCCAATAAATTTCATCAGCTTCAGGGTCAACAAAAGCAAGAAAATGACTCCGCGGGACATTGTCAATTCCGCGCAAAATATTGGTAAGTATAGGGCTGTTTGAATCGGCATTTTCTACTCTTGCTGTTGGCAGGATTTTTTTAATTGCAGCAGCCCTTTGTTCGTCTTGTTCAAATAGAATTAATTGATCAAATTTTTTATCAACCCTTGGTATTCGGTCAGCGATACACGCAGAACCTAAAACTATATCGCCCGTTTCCTCTATGCGATTTAAACCACATCCAGCACACAAATCAAGATAGAAAGCGTGTTCATAACGTGACTTTATTATGACAGTGTAAAGGTCAATATAATAAGCTAAGATTGAGAGCTTGAGTATAGTCCAAGAGTGAGCTGGGTACGCTAACTTTGTTAGGTTGTATAGTTGCTCAGCCTCTTTTTGGTATCCTTTTAACGTTCTTATCCTTTCCATCCACCACTCAAAATAGGGTTTACGCCTGCCCATATTACCACACACAGTTGCAACGACAATTTTTCCAATTTAAATGAAGTTTCTCCCAAATGAAAACAGGTTCTTTGCATAAGGCAACTTTATCATAGTAATACCTTTTTTTCAAGTATTCAATAATGGTAGAGTACATTTCAAGTCTGGTGCGGGTAGAGAGCCTCTTTCCCCACTTTGAGTTTTCCTTCAGATATGTTAACCACGAGGTATCGCTAGTATGATTTATGGTGGTTTGCAACCCTCTAAGAGAACCAATCGTTATTCGTTCTGGCATTAGTAAGCTAAAAATCTCGTCAATTAAATCTAAATATTCTATTTTCCAGTTGTTTTCTGGGTAAGGTATCATTGGGTCAATGCGGATTCTTACTTCATAACCAGTCTCGAACAATTTTGATGCTGCATTGATTCTATCTTTAGGTAAAGCTGTACCCTTTTCCCATTTAGTAGCGACAGATCCCGTGTTTATACTGAAACTAGCTACAACGCTCTCTTGTGCCTCCATATTTAATAATTGGTCTATTTTATCAGACTTTGTTAGAATCAACACTTTGTGCCCGTAGGGATTGCGATCTACAAATAGTGGTAAAACAACTTGAGATAGAGCCTTTTTGGTTCCCTCGAACATTAATGAATCTGCTAACTCTCCAGAGTTCAGGATTTCTCTCATGTTACTAGCTACATTTGCCAAAAATGTCATCAGATGAAGCTTAACTTTACTATCAGGTTTAGAACGCGGTTGCTTTTCTGTTGGCAAGAAGCGTAGTGTCCCTTGAAGATAACAGTAGGAACAGTGAAAGGGACACCCGTACGCCCATCTGAGTTCTAGGAAGGTCGGGCAGACAATATCCGTAGGAGAACGCGGAACTGGAATTTTCGCAAATCTTTCTATAATTGAACCATCACCGACTTTTTTAACTAAAATCTCCTCGGTCCCATTAAGTTTCTGGAACTTATCAAAAAATATCGTTGGTCCAGTTTTCGTAACCAATTTAAAGCACATTACTTGTTTTTCTCCACTATTAGAACTTAAAACTATGATATACTTTTATAAGCTTCATGCTATGCTGCCCAGAAGGGTATTTTCTTTCGCATTAGGTTGATGTACTCGTTTAGGGCTTCCTGCTCGTCCGGAGTTAGCTTGTCCATAAAGTTTTTCAGCAGTGCTTTGGCGTGTTGTTCTGGCACTTTCACGTATAAAATGTCCTTTTCGAATATGTGCCTTCCAATCACGGGCTTGTCTAGGCTTATGGCTACCTGCATACCCTGCCTAGCCTCTGGTAGGGCTTTGCCCTTCTCTTGGATTTGTTGTATTTCGCCCACTTCTTCGCCGTCTTCAGCCCTTATTAGGCTTGTTTTTGGCTTTATTCTTCCAGCCAAGACTTCAACGCCCACTATGGCTGGTTTGGCTCTTCTGAAAACATAGCCCTCTAAAATCTGGATTTTGCCTGGCTTGACCATTTTTTCGAATTCGGCTTCAATTTTGGCTTCTCTTTGGGTTTTAAGCCAAGAAATATAGTTGTCTATCAAGTGATAGATTATTTTTTCCTTAAAGATTTGGACGCCAATGTTTTTTGCTTCTTCATCGGCGTCTGGCAAAACTTTAACGTTGAAAGCTAAAATGACGCCGTAGAAGGGCTCATGCTCCTTCACAATAGCAGCCTCTGTAACGTCCCGTTTTGAAACGTCGCCAACGTCTGCCAAACGGATGGGCACACCGTTCCGCCTAAGGTTTTCGGCTATAGCCTCCAAAGAGCCAAGCGTGTCAGCCTTCAAAACAACGCCATCCACATCCGTTGTAATCCTAATCCTCTCAATTTCTTCGGAGACAAGCCTAACATACTTTTCAGGGTCTTCGCCGTCCCCAACAGCATACAAGGGCGCGCCAGCCAAGGCGCCTTCTAAGTCTGGGGCAACAATCTTCACTCCGGCGGCTGCGGAAACAGAATCCACTGAAGAGAATTTGTCCCTTGGGTCCCTAATTTCGTCTAGTGGCTTTGGCACTAGGATGGCTCTAACCCGCGTTGTTATGGGCTTCTCCTTACCGCCAACAACTATCAAGTCGTCCTTCCGCAGTGTCCCATCATAAATTATTGTGTTAAGCGTCAAGCCAAGCCCAGGCTCCTCTTTAACTTCGAGAACCGTGCCTTTGGCTGGTCCAACAGTGGTTTGTAAACGCTTCTTAAGGTACTGCTGTGTCAAGCCCACAAGAACAGCCAAAAGCTCTGTTATGCCCTCGCCAGTCTTGGCGCTTGTAGGAACAATAGCCACTGTTCTTGTGAAGTCCTTTATTCGGTCGAAACGGTCAGCCCTAAAACCTAAACGCGAAAAAGTGCCAATAATCTCGTAGAGGCGGTTGTCCAAATCCTCCTGCACATACTTGTCCTGAAGCTGATAAGCCTTCAAAAAAGGCGTGTCAGGATAAGAATTCCAGCCTGGAATGCGGTCAATCTTGTTGGCAGCCACAAGAAATGGCGTCTTCCGAGCCTTCAAAATCTCAATACACTCATAAGTTTGAGCCTCAAAACCCCGAAGCACGTCAATGACGAGAATAGCGATGTCAGCTACGCTGCCACCGCGTTTCCGCAAATTCGTAAAAGCCTCATGCCCCGGCGTGTCAATAACCAGCAATCCCGGGATCTCAATCTCGCCCTTAATAGTCGAAAGCAATGGACCAATCATTTGTTTTAGGGTTTCAACTGGAAAGAAGCTGGCGCCAATATGCTGTGTCATACCTCCAACTTCGCGAGCTTGAACACTTGTCTTGCGAATCTTATCTAAAAGAAGAGTCTTACCAGTATCCACATGACCAAGAACACAGACGATAGGCTGACGAAGCGACATGGCAGTCTTCCCTGGGCAGATAACAGACTGCAACCATCCAACAAACTAATAAAATTATCCCTTTATAATAAATGCTGTTAAAGGCGATGCTACTCAGCCTTGGCGATTATGAGGAAAACTCCAAGTGCAAGTAGAATTATGGCTAAAAAGCCAAAAAACCACGTGTAAACGCCCAGCGTGCTGCTGCTTGTTAAAGTGAAGTGTGTAGCCAAAGCGCCAACAATCACTAGAATTAGCCCAAAGAATTTTTCTGCAGCTGTTATTCCGAAGCCGCCTTCTTCGCTCATACTTTTCAGCCTCTAAAGGTTTGCAGTGTCCTTCTACATAAAGCATTGAGTGTTATTTTAAATTTCCCTTTTATAAGGGCTATTTTGTCTCTTCGAGTTTTGCTGGCAAGTACTCGTCCACAATGTAGGTTAGCCCATATCTGCTGAAAGCCTCCTGCTCAGCCTTGCGCTTAATCTTCATGAAAGTTTTTATTTCCCTTTGCCATAGGGGGTCTTCCTTATATCTTGGGTCTTTCTGAAGTTCATACAGCCTCTTCATGTCAATCTCGTCCAGCGGGTCTGTTGGCAGCTTATATTTGACAATGTCTGTTGCCCAAACGCCGCTCCATTTGGCATCCGGGGTTGTCAAATCTCTTAGGTGGGCGGCATTCGCCGAACCGGAAATTATGACCATGGCTATGTGCATTCCCCACGGGTCGCCGTCCGTGAAAATGTAGACTGGCAAGCCGAGTTCGCGATTTAGTCGCCTAATAAAATGGCGGGTTGCCCTTGGCGCTTGTCCAGCCGTAAGCACCAGCAGGGCGTTGAACTTTTTATGCACATTCTCCTCAATAAAGCGGGTGAACAAGCCGCCCTTCTCTATGGCTATCACTTTGTCGGCTGTGGTTTCGACAAACTCCGCGGAGGTTAGGGCTGGTCCAATCATGACACCGTCTGGGTGGGAAGTCAAGTTTAGGGTTTTTCCCTCGTAGCCCGGTACTGTATAGCGTATTGTTAGGTCTCCGAAGACAGCTGAACGCTCTTCTGGGAAGATATTAAAGTCTTCTCGTGAGAAGCCCAAAACCGTTTCCAAGTCGGTTATTATGTTGTTGGATTCTTGCTGGTCTTTGAAGGTCATTTCGTAGGCTTGCGCCGAATAGTAAACGTCTCTTAGGGTGGATGTCTTACGTTGGCTTGTAAGTTCATAGGAGAAAAGCGCCGTCCAAACCAGCTGGGCGAAGGGTTTCAAGTGGCGGATGTTGCGGGTACTACGCCTAACACGTTTATCACCTAAAATGAACTGCCTAAACTTTGGGTCGTAGTAAATGTTTTCTGTGGAGCGGCTCGGCATCTCAATAAACGGGAAATATCCCCTATCAATCTGCTCATAAATTTTCAATCCAAAATTTTCAAGACTTGTTAAAACTTCTTTTCGCCTTTCCATTATGCTTCTAAATTCCCTCGACTCCAAACCTTCTCACACTCCTTAAAAGCTTCTCAATATCTGGAGGCTTCTTCTTGCCGGCAAGTTTTGTGGAGAACTCGGCAATTTTTGGCAAGTATTTGCTGAAAACTCCTAGACGTTTGCGCTCTCTATCCACGTGCTCTCTTCGTGTTAAGAAACGCTGGAGTTGGCGTGCTACTTCCCTTAAGCCGTTGGCTATCTCCCGCCGGACTTCCGGTCTGTCGGCTATAAACTCTTTTCCGACAGTTTTGTAGGGGACTTTTGTGCTGCATATGTGGACAACTATGGCTATGGGCATGTCCGGCGAAACCTTATAGCGTCGCCAGTTCATTTCATTTATAACCTTGACTGAAACGTCACTTGCCTCATCATAAAGAAGTGGAATCCTATTTGCGAAGCGGTATATTAGGAAGCCGCCTTTCTGTGGAATTTCCCCGCCATAGGCTATTGCAACCTCAACAATGAAGGGGTGTCCAGCATAAGTAGCGGGCTTCCGCTGGTGAACCGCCACAAACTCTGGTTTAAGCTCTTTTAAAACGCCTGTTTTTAGCAGTTCCTCACCTAGTGGGGAGAGGCAACTGGCGTCTGGCGGGAGAAACTCCTTAAACTTTTTCAGCATATGCATAAGCCGGACAATTTCCTCGTGGGATAGCTTCTTCGGGTTTTTAGATGGGCTTATGCCACTGAACTCTAGGAACTTTCTGGCTGTTATTTCGCCCACACGATGGAAGTGGTTTTTCAGAAACTCGAGCATGTTGTTGTAGAGCGTAACTTGTATGAGGCGCTGGAGAAGCTCCACATCAACGCCGTATGGGTGGGGTAAAGTCTCTTTTGGCGGGTCCGGCATAACTGTGGTTGCCCTAGTAAACTTGTAGAGTCTGCCTTTCGGATCTACGAAGGTGAGGTTGGCGTAGGGGTTCACCATAGCCGTCTGCTTGAAATATTCTAGGATTTTTGGCATAGCCCTCAAATAGTCGCCTTCAAGGCTGAACTCGACAATGGTGCCGCGCCAGCCCTCCTTGTTTAAAAACACCTTTCGGTCAAGGATTATTGGGCGGTTTCGTTGAATGTCAATCATAAGCTTGTACATGTAAATCCTTGACATGCCAGTGCTGGAAATTATTGTGGCTGGCTGGTGGGTTGTTATCTGCCCATACAAAATAGCCATTTTACCGCCTAAGCCGAAGGTTCCCCTCTGCTGTTTCAGCTTATACTTTGAACCGAAAAGCACCTGCCCAAAAGCTGAAGGAATATGCCTAGGCGGGACACCACAGCCATTATCCTCAACACGCAGCTTGTAGATTTGGGTTTCCTTGCTCGCCTCGCCCTCAAAAGAAAGCCTAACATAAATCTCTGGCGGTATTTTGAGACTTTCAGCAGCATCCAAAGAGTTTTCCACAAGTTCACGGATAGCCGCAAAAATGGCTCTCGTTGGGTTTGTGAATCCCGCTATGTCACGGTTTCTATAGAAGAAATCTGATGCACTTATCTCTTCGAAGGTTACCTGCGCCACGCTAGCCTCCACCAGTCACCTCATTCAGCAGAGCCACTTTAA
This sequence comes from Bathyarchaeia archaeon, assembly GCA_038883715.1. Lineage (GTDB taxonomy): Archaea > Thermoproteota > Bathyarchaeia > Bathyarchaeales > Bathycorpusculaceae > JAGTQI01. The sequence goes on along the minus strand of JAVZLS010000019.1, from coordinate 9,501 downwards.
CGTATGTATACGCGGCATGCACATTAATTTAACTATGCCGTTTCATGTGAACAGTTCATTTCTCAAAAGGTTCTGGGAGAAGCTCCCTAAGCGGCTTTACCTTAACCGTTTCAAACAGCACCCGGGCGTTTTCAACTTTTGCCATGACAATTTTAATTTCGGGGCTTTCGGCGAAATCCGAAATATATTGGAGGCATGCCCCACAGGGTTTTATTTCATCAGCGTTTTTGGCTTCCGCTACGACGGCTATTTCCCTAATCCTCTTGTTTCCGTGTAAAATGGCGTGGTTTATGGCGTTTCTTTCAGCGCATATGCCAAGCCCTGAAATCCAGCTTTCAACATTGCAGCCGCCGTAGATTTTGCCATCCTCAGCCAAAACCGCCGCGCCAACACCGAAACCCCAAAGCACATAGGCGTTCGCTAAATCCTTTGAGGCTTCCTTTAAAAGGGCTTGCTCCATCTCACCAATTTTAACCATGTTTAATCCTCTTCTGTTATGGCTACATGCCTAACATAATAGTATTCGCCTATCTCCTTCTGATACTTGTCCAGCTTTGAACCCTCCTTGTTGACCCGGGGTCTCTTCGTGACCGGGTCTCTTCTGAAGGTTACATTCATCTCTCTTAGGAAAGTGTTCATCCCATCCCTTAGGCTTGTGGGCGGGTTGGCTACGCCCCTTATTCCCGGTTCGCCCGTGAAAACCATTAAACGGTCTGCAATAAAGTCTTGGGCAACAACGTCATGTTCAACAACGAAGGCTGTGGCGTTTCTAGCCTCTATTACTCGGCGTATGGTCCTCGCCATGTTAAGCCTCTCCTCAACGTCCAAGTAGGCGCTTGGCTCGTCTAGAAGATAAAGTTCAGCCTTTCTGGATAGGCATGCGGCTATGGCAACCTTCTGAAGTTCGCCGCCGCTTAGCTCGGCTATGTTTCTCTCCAAAAGCGGCGTAATTCCAAGAGGCTGGAGGATTTCAGCCTTGTACCAGCCCGATGTGAAGTCTTCCTTCGCTATACTTGTTAAAAGTTCCTGCACTGTGCCCTCGTATTCAGCAGAAATGTATTGTGGCTTGTAGCTTACTGTTAGCTCTTTGAATTCTTTCCCATCGTCAGTTTTCTCCAAGCCAGCCAATATTTTTACAAAGGTTGTTTTTCCAATGCCGTTTGGTCCAAGAATCCCTATTATCTCGCCCTTTCTGATTTCTCCTGGCTGGGCGACGAGTTTGAAGCCTTCATAGGTCTTTTCCAATCTATCCCATTTTAGGAGGGTTTCTCCAGCTCCGAAGCTTATGGTCGGTGGTTTTTCATGAAATACTATTGCTTCTTTTCTGAAGCGGATATTTTCATCTGGAATATAGCCTTGAAGGTAAATGTTTATGCCCGTCCTAACGCCGTGCACGTGGGAAACTATTCCGTAAACGCCAGCCTCGCCGTAGAATATGCATATTTGGTCTGAGAGGTAGTCGATTATTGCAAGGTCGTGTTCGGCTACAACGACAATTTTTCCCTCATTTTTTAGGCTTCTTATGGCTCTGGCAACCTCAAGCCTTTGTTTCACGTCAAGATAGCTGGAGGGCTCGTCGAAAAGGTAAACGTCGGCTTCCCTGCATATCGCGGCGGCTACAGCCACCCTCTGCAGTTCGCCGCCGCTTAGAGCTTCGATGGGTCTATCCCAGATGGTTTTCAACTCAAGTCTTTCAGCAACATTTTCAAGAACGCCCCGCTCATCCACTTTTCTGAGAAGCTCGCCAACCCTTCCTGAAACGGCTCTTGCAATCTTGTCAACATATTGGGGCTTATGCACAACTTTAAGTTTGCCCTCACTCATCCGCTGGAAATAGTCCTGCAGCACTGAACCCCTAAAATATCTTATAATTTCGCTCCAGCTGGGCGGATTCTCATAATTTCCAAGGTTTGGCTTAACCTCGCCGGAAAGAATCTTTAATGTTGTTGTCTTTCCAATTCCATTTTTCCCAAGAAGCCCCAGAACAGTGCCTGGTGACGGAGTGGGAAGCCTATAAAGCTTGAAGGTGTTTGGTCCGAACCTGTGGCTGCACTCCTTTTCCAGCTCGTCTGGAAGGTTCACTATTGATATGGCGCTGAACGGGCATTTTTTGACGCATATTCCACAACCGGAGCAGAGAGCCTCAACAATCAGTGGCCTTGTGTCTTCGAAGCGGATTGCCTCAACGTGGCTCCTCACCATTGGGCAAAAGCGTTGGCACTGTTTTCCACAACGCTTAGGCTTGCACTTATCAGAGTCTAACACTGCCACACGCGTCATAGTTTACCAGCAACTATCTAGTTATGTGTCTCACAACATAAATATGAGCCTAAAATCAGATTGGCGCGGTGCTAAAAACTTTTCGGGTTAAAAAGAAAACGAGGGAAACATAAACTCCTTCAAGGTTTTTACCATTCCTCTTCTTCCCACTCTTCTTCTTCCCAGTCTTCCTCTTCCCATTCCTCTTCTTCCTCGAACACCATTTTCACCTCCCATAACCGTGGGCTTGGCATAGTGAGAGCCTCAAAAGACTGCTTTAAGCATTTTCTTTCGACTGCTGTCGAGAAACCTCCTTGATTACACGCCCATATTTTAAAAGGTTTACTTCAGAATTTTTGCCGTTAATGCCGCTTCCGGCTCCTGCATTCGAGGTTTAAGATAAGCCCAACATAAATGTTTAGAGTTGTGGGCGGCTCCAATTTCTCCCTGCTTGTCCACGGCGATTAAACCCATGGAGTTGTAGGTTCCAGCCATCCGCTCATTAACAAGTCTTATGGCGGCTTCAACAGCCTCCTGTGCGGTTTTGCCGCTCTCCATGTAGTTGCAAACGGTCTTCGCCAAAACAAGCCTTATGGCGATTTCGCCAACGCCTGTGGCGGAACAAGCACCACTCCTATTATCGGCGTAGGTGCCACATCCAATCAAGGGCGAGTCGCCAATCCTTCCAGGAATCTTCAATGGAAAACCGCCTGTGGATGTGGCAGCTGCAACGTTTCCCTCCAAATCCAAGGCAACAGCGCCAACCGTTTCAAGGTCGAAAAGCTCTGGATGACTTTTAACCAGTTCTGCAAGTTTTGGCAGTTCAAACTTGCCATCCAGGAGGGCTTGCTTCGCCTGCTCATAATATTTTAGGCGGAGCTCCGTAAGCGGGTTCCGCCTTTCAAGGTTGAAAAGTTTTGCGAGCTTTTCTGCTCCTTCGCCGACGATGAAGACGTGGTCTGTCTTCTCCATAACAATTCTTGCAAGCCTAACCGGATTCCTAATGTCCCGCAAGAGCCCGGCAGCCCCAGCCTTCAAAGTTTTTCCATCCATGACTGAGGCTTCCATCTCCACGGTCTTCTCTATTGTTAGGCTTGAACCATAACCAGCATTGAAGACGCCTTCATCCTCCATAACGGCGACGGCCTCAACAACAGCGTCAAGGGCACTTCCACCCTTAGCCAAAATGTCAAAGCCTGTTTTAGCCGCCTTTTTTACGCCCTCAAGTCCCGGGTTTATGCGTTCAGGCTGCCAGTTTCCAGCGCCGCCATGAACAACGATTACGGGTTTTGGCGTTTGCCCTTCCCCCGAACTTTAGAAAGATAGAGTCTACGCCCATAAATTTAAGCCTAATCCTTATGAACCATCAAAACAGATAAATCCATGTTTATGGAGAGTAATATTTGGGATGATGTGAGGCGACGGCTAGGAGCCTTCCAAAGCTGTGAAAAGCCAACCAACCTGCACTGACCAAAACTTATAGTGGGTGGTTATGTGCTTAGGGACTTCAACCTTTTAGCCACAACTTCAAGAGGAAACGAAGATGAGGCTTGCTCCGAACTTTGGTATTTGCTTGGCGAGATCGGAGACTCGGCACCTGTTGTGGACAAGACTGGAGTGGCTGGTTTAATTGCAGCAAAAACGGCTTTCAACCCCTTTGAAGTTATTGAAAAGTTTAGGCAGATTCTCCGAGAACGCCCCTACGAGTTCCGCTATACACTGCGCATAATCCCAATAGAGAAGGTTATCCGCACAGATTTGGGGGAAATCCAGCGGGCAGCCACAGAACTAAGCTCAAAAATTGGCAAAAACGAAACTTTCAGGATTACCGTTGAGAAGCGCTTCACGGAAACCTCAACAAGGGACATTATTGAGGCGGCAGCAGCCAACATTGAACGCAAAGTGGACCTAAACAAGCCTGACAAGATTCTCCTAATCGAAGTTATCGGCGGGTTGACCGGGCTTTCGGTGATTAAGCCGGAAGACATTCTATCAATTGTGAAGGAGAAAGTGCTTTAACGCTCAGTTGCCAAGAGCGCCACACGCTCGATGACTAGGTTAACTAGGGCTTGCTCCAAGTCGTTTTCTCTCATAATTGCCTCGAGCTCCGCGTCTGAAATTTCGAAGGCTTTTCGAATAGCCTCAACCTTCTCTCGTGAAAGTTCCAAAACGGCATCGTCACGCCGTCCGCCAACAATTTTTGATATGGCTTGTAGGGCTGCCTTCACATCTCCTGCCCTTTCCCCGACAACAAGAACCGCAATCGCCTCACAGTTGGGTTTTACTCCGAGAAGGCTCATGGCTTTTCGAATTTGACGCTGGGCAGAGGCATAAAGCAGCACCTCCACAGCTAAGCTTTTTGAAATGTTAACGCCGTTTTTGAAGGCACTCAAGGCGTTTAAAGCCGCAAAATACAAGTGCTGCCAAGTAGCCACAAACCCGGCGTCGAAGAACTGGGCTTCCACATTTTTTGTCAAACTTTTCCTAACAGTTTCGAGAAAATCTTCAACATTAGCTATTTTCACATTCTTGAAGCCAGCGATAGCCACATGTCTACCAAACTCTTCGAGATATCTCAGCAAGCCCCTTCTTCCCCGCGAATCTCTTTCAAGAAATGGTTAACAAGCCTTCGGGACAAGCCAGCCCTCACCAGTTTTTCCACCTCCTTTTCAACAGACTTGCCTTGCTCCTCGCATTTTTTGACTATTTTTCTTATGGTTTCCTTTATTTCCCATGGGAAAACTATCCAGCGGCTTGTTTCTCTAGCATAATAGTCCGGCTTTATTATGCTCCATGGCTTGAGGTAAACAGCGGCAATCCTAACCTCAACGGCACCCTCATTTTGCAAGTGCTCCCTTATGAGTTTGAGGCTTTTGCCAGTGTCAGCCACCTCGTCCACAACAAGCACTCTTTTACCGGCCACATCAACAGAAACAGGCTGTGTTAAGGTCGGCTCTCCCTTAGTTTCAGCCACACCCACATAGAACTCAACCTTAACATTGGCGAGGTTTGGATTCTCCAAGAGATCTGATAAGACTCTTGCTGGGGGCCATCCGCCACGGGAAACACCCACAATTACGTCTGGCTTAAAATTGTCTTTCCTTATTTTTTCCGCTATTTGTACGAGCATCTTATATATTTGGTTCCATTTTGGCACTTCGAACTCAAGCTCTCGTTGTGTCAAGCCTTCCTCCACCAGTTTTCAAGGCGCGGATAAGAGTTTGGATTTAAAGCCGATTTTAGCTTTTCTAAAAGTGGCAGAGTTTGCTAATAACTTTAATTAGGCTCCGAGGATGATAGAAGGGGAGGGCGGTGGAAACTCATTGAAGGAGATCATTGAATGCGTTCCGAATTTTAGCACTTCAGACCCAAAGGTTGTCGAACAAATCCTAAACGAGCTTAAAACAACCAAAAAAGCGTTTTTGCTCGATTACACCTTTGACAATTATTATAATCGGCTTGTTGTCTCCTTTATCGGCAATAAGCGTTCCGTTCTTGAAGCCATGTTAAAAATGGCTTTTAGGGCTGTGGAGCTCATCGACATGAGAACCCATAAGGGGCAGCATCCACGAATAGGCGCGGTGGACGTTGTCCCATTCATACCAATAAAAAACGCCACAACAGAAGACTGCATAAGGCTGGCACGAAAGTTTGGCAAAAAATTAGCCCAAGAACGCAGCGTGCCAGTCTACCTTTACGGAGAGGCCGCCACAAAACCGGAAAGAAGAGACTTGGACTGGATACGAGAAGGCGAATATGAGAGGCTAGCGGAAATGATGGCTAAGCCGGAGCGCAAACCAGACTTCGGTCCAGCCAAGCCCCACCCTACGGCTGGAGCCACAATAACTGGCGCCCGCAAGGTTATGGCCGGATTCAATGTAAACCTTGGAACAGCAGACCTAAAAATTGCAAAGAAAATCGCTAAGGCTTTGCATTCGAAAAAAGGTGGACTTGCAAATGTTAAGGCTATGGCAGCCTATATCCCAGAAAAGAACATAACACAGATTGGGATGAGCATAAGCGATTTTGAAGCAACCCCACTATACCGTGTCTTCGAACTCTTAAAAGTAGAGACTGAACGCTACAACGTGCCAGTGATAGGCTCAGAGTTCTGTGGAATGGCGCCCCTAAAGGCGATAGTTGACGTTGCGTCTTACTACCTAAAAATTGACAACCTCACGGTTGATAGAGTGTTGGAGGTGGCCATTCAAAACGCCGTTGAGAAGGGAGGAAAATTTGAGTAAAGCTAAAACTGGAAAGACCGCTGCCAAGGAAAAAGCTGATACACTCATTGTTAATGCCAGCGAGCTTATTACATTGGCCGGCGGCAACGAGAAGCCAAGAACTGGCAAACGTATGCGGGAGCTTGGAATAATCAAGAACGGATGCGTGGCCATAAAAGACGGCAAAATATTAGCCGTTGGAAAAACCTCGGAAATAAGGAAAAACTTTAGAGCTGAAAACATTGTGAACGCCAGCGGAAAAACCGTTCTGCCGGGCTTTGTTGACCCCCATACGCATTTGGTTTTTGCGGGTTCGAGGGAAGACGAGTTCCAAATGAGGATTGAAGGCGCCTCCTACATGGAGATTTTAAGGGCTGGCGGAGGCATACTGAAAACTGTTAGGGAAACCCGCAAAGCAAGCCTAGACGAGCTTTTGGGCTTTGGCTTAAACACTTTAGATGTTATGCTACGATATGGCACAACAACAGTTGAAGCGAAGAGCGGATATGGCTTAACAACAAAGGATGAGTTGAAGATTTTGGAGGTTATTAAGCGTTTAAACCAGCTTCACGCTGTTGACGTTGTTCCAACTTTTATGGGAGCTCACGCCATCCCAGCCGAATACGCAAGCAACCCGGAAGAGTACGTAAGCCTAGTTGTTGATGAAATGATTCCAGCCGTCGCCGAGAGGAGGCTGGCGGAGTTCTGCGACGTTTTCTGCGAGAAAGGCGTCTTCAACTTAGAACAGACAAGAAAAATTCTAACAGCCGCCAAAAAACACGGCTTAAGGCTAAAAGTGCACGCGGACGAAATGAGCCAGCTGGGCGGTGCTGAGCTTGCAGCCAGCCTTGAAGCAGTCTCAGCCGAGCACTTGTTGTTCGCTTCTGATGTTGGCCTTAAGGCTATGGCTGAGAAGGGCGTTATTGCCGTTCTGCTCCCAGCAGCAGCCTTCAGCCTCATGACTGGACGTTGCGCTGAAGCTCGTAAAATGATTGATTATGGTATTCCAGTGGCTTTGGGAACAGACTTTAACCCTAGTTGTTGGGTTGAAAACCAGCAGCTCGTCATAGCCTTTGCATGCTACTTCATGAAGATGACGCCAGCCGAAGCCATAACAGCAGCCACAATTAACGCTGCTCATGCCATTGGAAGGGCCAGCGAAGTTGGAAGCCTAGAGGTTGGCAAGAAAGCGGACATAGTGATTTTGAATGCGCCAAACCATGTTTTTCTCGGCTACCGTTTCGGCGTAAACCTCGTGGACAAAGTAATAAAGAACGGCAGAACAGTTGTTGACGAGGAAGCCTCCATAGCCGAAGCAGCTAAACTCTTCAGCAAAGGATTAGAGTAACCTCCAACCACATATTTCATGATTAAGGGTGAAAAGTTCCTTGTTAAAGTTGGAAAGACCCATAAAATGTTTGACCGGCCACGAGTTGCATTGCAAGAATTGGCAGATTGAAGGAATCTTGCGAATGCTCTTTAACGTTGTTGACCCTGAAGTGGCTAAAGACCCCGAAAGGCTGATTGTTTATGGTGGCACTGGCAAGGCTGCCCGCAACTGGGAGTGTTTTGAAAAAATTGTTGAAACCCTCATTGAGCTGGAGCCAGACGAAACCATGCTTATTCAAAGCGGCAAGCCCGTAGCCGTCTTCAAAACCCACGAGTGGGCGCCCCGAGCCCTAATAGTTAATGCCATGCTTGTGCCGAAATGGGCGACTTGGGCCTATTTCTACGAGCTGGAGCAGAAAGGCTTAATCATGTTTGGACAGATGACCGCTGGCTCGTGGGCTTACATTGGTACGCAAGGCATTTTGCAAGGCACATATGAAACCTTGGCGGCGGTAGCCCGTGAACACTTCGGCGGAACCCTCCGAGGCAGACTAGTCTTAACGGCTGGTTTAGGCGAAATGGGGGGAGCCCAGCCCCTAGCCGTGACAATGAACGAGGGCGTAGCGCTTGTTGTGGAAATAGATAAACGCGCAATTGACAGGCGCATAAGGCATGGTTATTTGGAAACATGGACAGATGATTTAGACGAGGCTGTGAAAATGGCTTTGGAAGCAAAACGCGAAGGCATTCCAAGAAGCATTGGACTGCTTGGAAACGCGGCTGAGGTGCACCCTGAACTCTTGAAGAGGGGAATAATACCAGACGTGCTGACAGATCAAACCAGCGCCCACGACCCGTTGAATGGCTATTATCCAGCTGGACTATCAAAGGAGGAAGCCGATGAACTCCGCAAAAACGACCCAGAAGAATATCTACGAAGAGCCGGCCAAAGCATGCGCACCCAAGTGGAAGCCATGGTTAAAATGATGGAAAAAGGCGCAATAACCTTCGAATACGGTAACAATCTCCGCCAGCAAGCCTACAACGCCGGATTCAAAGACGCCTTCGCCTTTCCAGGCTTTGTTCAACGCTATATTAGGCCAATGTTCTGCGAAGGACGGGGGCCATTCCGCTGGACATCCCTTGTAGGAAGCGCCGAAGACATCTACACTTTAGACGATATCATTTTGAAGGAGTTCTCCTACAACAGGGAGCTTTGCCGATGGATACGGAAGGCAAAAGAGCATGTTAAGTTTCAGGGGTTGCCAGCCCGCGTCTGCTGGCTGGGCTTTGGAGAGAGAGCCCGCTTCGGAAAAATAATGAACGACATGGTGGCAAGCGGGAGGCTTTCCGGCCCCGTATGGATTGGAAGAGACCACTTGGACGGAGGAAGCGTCGCCTCGCCAAACCGTGAAACAGAGGGCATGATGGACGGAAGCGACGCCATAGCCGACTGGCCCATACTGAATGCGCTATTGAATGCTGTGGCTGGCGCCACATGGGTAAGCGTCCACCACGGCGGAGGCGTGGGAATAGGCTATAGTATACATGCTGGCATGTGCTTGGTGGCTGACGGAACAAAAGAGGCTGAAAAACGCATAGTCACAGTTCTAACAACAGACCCTGGAACAGCCATAGTTAGGCATGCGGACGCTGGTTATGAGAAGGCGAAGAAAATAGCGAGGGAAAA
>JAVZLS010000018.1:0-19891 GCA_038883715.1 Bathyarchaeia archaeon | reverse complement strand
TTGAGCTTTATGAGGCTTCCCCGAGGGATGCTGGAAAATTTGAGAAAAAACTCGAAGACTTTGTTAGGAGGGTTGCGGCTTTACCGCCAATAAAACCTTTAAAAACGGAGGCTTAGCCCTATGTATGCGATTTTAAGGGTTGAGGAGCTTGCGCCAAAGATAAAATTGTTTGAGGTTTATGCTCCGGAAATTGCTGAGAAAGCCAAACCTGGACAGTTCATTATAGTGATTATAAATGAGAGGGGCGAAAGGGTGCCCTTGACAATTGCTGGCTACGATGCTAAGAGGGGCTCGATAACCTTTGTTTTCAATGAGGTTGGTAAGACAACAAGGCAGCTTGGCTTGTTGAAGAAGAATGACAGCATATGGAACATCACCGGTCCGCTTGGGAATCCCTCGGAAATTAGAAATTTTGGCAAGGTCTTGTGTGTGGCTGGTGGCGTTATGATTGCGCCCATGGTTTTGCAGGTTAAAGCCTTGCGTGAGGCTGGAAACACTGTTGTGACGGTTATGGGCGCCCGCATTAAGGAGCTGCTTTTCTTTAAGGAGGAAATGAAAGCCTTGAGTCATAGACTTTATGTGGCGACGGATGACGGTTCCGAAGGCTATAAGGGGCTGGATTTTCTGAAGGATGTTTTGGCTTCTGAAAGGTTTGATAGGTGTGTGGCTATGGGTCCTGTTCCAATGCTTCAAAGGGTCTGCGAATTCACGAAGCCTTACAAGATTCCGACGGTTGTTACGCTTATGCCCATCATGGTGGATGGCATGGGCATGTGTGGCGTCTGCCGTGTGAGTGTTGGTGGGCAGATGAAGTTTGGTTGTGTTGATGGTCCGGAGTTTGATGGGCATCTTGTGGATTTTGACCAGTTGGTTAAGCGTCAGCGCATGTTCCTTCCAGAAGAGCGTTTAAGCGCCTTGTTGTGGGAGCTTGGGGGGTGCGAGTGTGGCGGAAAGTAAGCCTCAGCCTAAGGTTAAGAAAAAGGCTGTTCCAATGCCTAAGCAGCCGCCGGAAGTTCGGAAACACAACTTTAACGAGGTTGCGTTGGGGTATACTGAGGAGCAAGCGCTAGAGGAGGCTAATCGATGCCTACAGTGTCCCCAACCTCAGTGTGTTAAGGGCTGCCCAGTTGAAATTGACATTCCAGCCTTCATTAAATTGCTTAGGGAAGGCAAATACGAGGAGGGCATAAGGAAGATTAAGGAGAAGAACAGCCTTCCAGCCATTTGTGGTCGGGTTTGCCCCCAGGAGGAGCAATGCCAAAAATATTGTGTTCTTGGGAAGGTTGGCGACCCAGTTAGTATTGGCAGGCTTGAAAGGTTTTTGGCGGACTGGGAAAGAGCACGGGGCTTCAATATTCCGGATAAGGCTCCGCCCACCGGCAGAAGAGTAGCAATAATAGGTGCTGGACCTGCCGGTTTGACTGTTGCGGCGGACCTTGCAAAGCTTGGGCATGAAGTTGTTATTTTTGAGGCTTTACATCTTCCGGGCGGCGTGTTGGTTTATGGTATTCCGGAGTTTCGTCTGCCAAAAAGCATAGTGCAGGCTGAAGTTGACTACATTAAGAAGCTTGGTGTTGAGCTTAAGCTCGGCTATCTTATTGGCAGAACCTACACAATTCCAGAACTATTAAAGGAGAGGGGCTTCGACGCGGTTTTCATTGGAACTGGTGCTGGTTTACCCCAGTTTTTGGGCGTGCCAGGCGAGAACCTAGGCGGGATTTATTCGGCTAACGAGTTTCTGATCAGGGTTAACTTGATGAAGGCTTATGCCTTTCCAGAGTATGACACGCCTATAAGGATTGGCAAGCACGTGGTGGTTATTGGCGGCGGAAACGTTGCTATGGACTCGGCGCGTTCTGCGCTTCGTCTTGGCGCAGAGCAAGTGTGCATAGTCTATCGTCGTTCCAGAGAGGAGATGCCAGCCCGTAAAGAGGAGATTGAAAATGCCGAGGAGGAGGGGATTATCTGCAAGTTTTTGGCAGCGCCAACACGGTTTATCGGCGACGAGAAGGGCTGGGTTAAGCAGATGGAGTGCATACAGATGGAGCTTGGACCACCAGACGAGTCTGGGAGGCGCCGACCAGTGCCAGTTAAAGGCTCAGAATTCCTAATGGACACCGACACTGTCATCATTGCTATTGGGCGAACTCCAAACCCGATAATCCAACGCACAACAGAGGGCTTGGCCGTCACAAAATGGGGCACCATTGTGGCTGACGAGAACGGAAAAACAAGCCTTGAAGGTGTCTATGCCGGAGGCGACATAGTCACAGGCGAAGCCACAGTTATAAGCGCCATGGGAGCCGGAAAAAGGGCTGCCAGAGCCATCCACGAATACTTAATGAGCAAAAAGTAAAGTCAAATTTAGGCTTCCGCCAAACCATAAATTGGATACCCCTCTATACATTTTTTGGCTTTTTCCAAAGCCAATAGCCGCTAGTCCTCTATAGATTTTCAACTGCGAAAATGGCTTAGAAAAACAGCCCAAAGTGACTACCCCCTCCCTTCTAGCTTTTCTCGCCTTAAAAGTTCTCTAACGTCTCATATCAAGCTTTAGTACTATTGCACAAAATATAATCCCAAACCAAAAAACACAGAATGGAAATACTTGTTCATATAAGCAAAAGTGTTATGCAAAAGCGCTTTCAAAAGATAATATCTCTGAGGGATTTTACTTTAGATAAGTCAAAAATGTCAGATTCCTTTTTTCTTCTTCTTTTCTTATCCACTTTTTTGAGTCTTTCTTTATGTGTTATGATTTCGTGACAATTTGCACATACTGCGGCTCCATTGACAGTTATGGTCCTTCCACCAGCAGACCAAGGCTTAATATGATGGAAATGGGTTGCCCTAGGGTCTAATGGTTTATGGCATCTAGCACATTTATTGTCTTGCTGATATAGGATTTCCTTCTTTTGGGTTGCTGTAAACGCCCTTCTTGAATCCCTTTTAGGTTTACTCGACTTAAGTCCTAATAACTCAAAAGTATCTATTGGCATACTTTTTCACTATTTCAATTAATTCCGTTAATTTTTCGTATAAATTTTTTATTCCCAACTAGCATAAAAAGTAGAGAAAAAGAAGGTTTCAGTTTATCCTTTCAGCTTTTAGTGCTTCTCCTAATGCCAGCACGCCGACCGCTATAGTGGCGCCAATTAAGGCGGTTATTGCTTGAAAGCCTCCGGGACCAGGCGTATGCTCAATAAGTGCTCCTATAAGCCAGCCTGCAAGTGTGAATAGGGCTATGCCGATGAATGCGAAGCTAAACTTCACCTTATCCATCACAACAATCATCCCTTTCTCTATCAAACACTATGCTGATTTTAAAGTTATAAGTTTAATCAACTTTGAAAATGCGGTTTAGTTTTAGGTAAACTTTTAATCTTCGCCGCCGAATTTTCATGGTGCTGGTGCTATGGCTTGGTTACCTTACATCTTGACAAGATTTTTAACCCTAAAAGCGTGGCTGTTGTTGGCGCCAGCGACGAGGAAGGTTCTGTAGGCTACGCCCTAATGAAAAACTTTCTTGAGTCTGGTTTTGAGGGGGAAGTTTACCCAGTAAACATCCGCAAAAAAGAGATTTTAGGCGTTAAAGCCTACCAAACCGTAGAGCAGCTTCCAAAAACTGTTGATTTGGCGGTTATAGCCACTCCAGCCAAAACTGTTCCGGACGTGGTTGAGCAGTGCGGCAGAGCCGGAATAAAAGGGCTAATAATTATAAGTGCTGGTTTTAAGGAGACCGGTCCAGAAGGCAAAGCCCTCGAGGATAAGATTCTTGAGATAAAGCGAAAATACGATTTACGCATTATTGGACCCAACTGTTTGGGAATTATCCGCCCAAGTATACGCCTAAACGCCACATTCATTAATAAGATGCCAAGACCTGGCAACATTGCCTTCATAAGCCAGAGCGGAGCCCTCGGCACAGCCATATTGGATTGGGCTGTTCATGAGAATGTTGGCTTCAGCCACTTCGTCTCCGTAGGCTCCATGATAGACGTGGACTTCGGCGATTTAATAGACCATTTTGGAACAGACCCCAAAACGCGAAGCATCCTCATGTATATTGAGGGCATAACAAACGCCCGCAAGTTCATGAGTGCCGCAAGACACTTCGCCAGAACAAAACCAATAATCGTTGTAAAAGCTGGAAAATACAGCGAAAGCGCAAAGGCAGCCGCCTCGCACACGGGTTCGCTTACAGGCGAGGATGACGTTTATGATGCAGCGTTCAAACGTGCCGGAATAGTACGCGTAGAAGAAATAGCAGATCTATTCAACTGCGCCGAAGTTTTGGGCATGCAACCACTACCCCGAGGCCCAAACCTTGCAATAATAACGAATGCTGGCGGTCCAGGCGTTATGGCTACCGACGCCCTCATAGGGATGGGAGGAAAACTCGCAAAGCTAAGCCCCCAGACAATGGAATATCTTAACAGTATTCTTCCGCCATACTGGAGCCATGGAAACCCAATAGACATTTTAGGCGACGCCAAAGCCGACCGCTACAAAGCCGTTTTAGAAGCATGCCTAAACGACGAAAACGTTGACGGAATCCTCATCATTTACACGGCTCAAGCAGTGGCGGAACCCGTTGAAATTGCAAAGAGCATAGTGGAGCTTTTGAAAAGTAAGGGGCAGCGGGGCAAAACGATCCTAACGTCTTTTATGGGTAGGAAGGCTGTGGAAGAGGCGAACTTCATATTCAACGCCAACGAGATTCCAACCTTCTCCACTCCAGAGCAAGCGGTGAAAACCTACCTTTACATGTACCAGTACAAGCGAAACCTCGAACTGCTCTATGAAACTCCAGAAGAATTGCCTGTCGACCTTTCTCCGCCTAAGCTTCCTATATTGGCTATTTTGAAGGGCGCAGCGCTTGAAAACCGTGAAGTACTAACAGAGTTTGAAGCCAAAAAAGTTTTGGAGTTTTACAACTTTCCAGTGGTGAAAACCTATATTGCTAAGGACGAGGATGAGGCCGTTGCCATTGCCTCGCGAATCGGCTACCCGGTGGTCTTGAAGGTTCTTTCTCCTCAGATAATTCATAAGACGGATGCTGGCGGAGTAATCCTCGACATTAAAAGCGAAGACGAAGTTAGAGAAGCCTTCAGAACCATAATGAAGAACGCCAAAAAATACAACCCGAAAGCCCAAATAATCGGCGTCACAGTTCAGCCGATGATTAAGAGACGTGGCTATGAGGTCATTTTAGGGTCAAAGAAGGACATAGTCTTCGGTCCAATCATAATGTTTGGAATGGGCGGCATAGGCGTGGAGCTTTTCAAGGACTTCTCCATAGGCTTGCCACCGCTAAACCAGACGTTGGCTAGACGCATGATGGAAGAAACAAAGGTTTACCAGCTTTTGAAAGGTTACCGGAATATGCCGCCAGCCAACATTAAACGCCTAGAAGAGGTTATGGTCCTCTTCTCGCATCTGCTAATAGACTTTCCACAAATAAAGGAGATTGACATTAACCCACTGCTTGTGGATGAAAAGGACGCCATAGCCATAGACGCTCGCATAATAATAGACAAAGAACTCATATTCCGGAAAGTGGAACCCCACCAACACTTGGTTATAAGCCCCTACCCCAAAAAGTATGAAACTTTGTGGAAACTCCGAGACGGCAGAACAGTGCTTTTGAGACCCATAAAACCCGAAGACGAGCCACTGTGGCTTGAAATGTTCAAAAACTGCTCAGAAGAGTCCATCCGCTACAAGCTTTTCCAGACCCTTAAGCATATGCCCCACGAAGTTAGGGTCCGCTACTGCAACATAGACTACGACCGAGAAATAGCCATAGTCGCCGAACTAACAGAAAACGGCAAAAGAAAAATCATTGGAACAGCCAGAGTCAGCATAGAATTAGACGGAAAAACAGGCGAAATAGCCTTTCTGGTGGCGGATCCGTGGCAAGGCTTAGGCCTAGGAACAAAGCTCGTGGACTACGTTATAGAAATATGCAGAGAAAGAGGCCTAGAAAGCATTTATGGAATAATGCTTCCAGAAAACCGAAAGGCTATTGAGCTTATGCGAAATTTGGGCTTCCAGCTGAAGTATATGGAGGACGGCACGATAAGGGGGACCCTAAACCTAAAAGAAGAGGGACCGCCAATCAAACCCGTAGAAAAGACGAAAACTCCAGAAACGGTGCTTGGCGTAGAAAAGGGAACTGGTAAAGAGGCTGAAGAAGCGGCAACAGGTTAGCGTTCTCCTTCTATATTTTATTTTAAGTTTGAATTAAGCTTAATGAAGCATATTTTCTATTTACTCAATGAGCTAAATTTAAATTATAGAAGCTGCAATAATCTAGCTTCATTAAAATTATACATGACTGGTGAGGAGAATGGAGAAACCCAAAAAACTAAAGTTTGCCTTTTATTGGGCAGCAAGCTGTGGCGGATGCGAAATCGCTGTTCTAGACATTAACGAGAAAATCCTAGACGTAATAGCCAAAGCAGACATCGTTTTTTGGCCCGTAGCCATGGACATAAAATATAAGGATGTTGAAGCCATGCCCGACAAAAGCATAAACGTCTGCTTCTTCAACGGCGCCATCCGAAACAGCGAACAAGAATACATGGCCAAGCTGTTGAGGCAGAAGGCGAAAGTGCTTGTGGCTTTCGGCTCATGCGCCTGCGACGGCTGCGTAATAGGCTTAGGCAACTTGTGGAATAGAGAGAAAATTTTTGAAAGAGCCTACTTCGAAACTCCTTCAACACGGAATCCCGAGCGTGTAACACCCCAAACAAGTTTTAAAGTGCCCCATGGCGAGCTTGAGCTTCCCGAGTTCTATGACACCGTTAAAACTTTGGCGCAAACCGTTGACGTAGACTACTTCATTTCTGGCTGTCCACCACCAGTGCCAAGGGTTATTGACGCCCTAGAAGCCATTTTAAGCGGGAAGCTTCCACCAAAAGGTGCAAACCTCCTCTTCAACAAGTCTGTCTGCGACGAATGCCCAAGAGAAAAGAAAGACCGCAAAATCACCCAAGTAAAACGAATCTACGAAATAGAAGACGACTACAAAACATGCTTCCTAGACCAAGGCGTAATATGCATGGGACCAGCCACCAGAGGCGGATGCAGCGCCCAATGCCTAAAGGCGAACATACCATGCACCGGGTGTGGCGGACCAGCACCCCGCGTGACAGACCAAGGCGCAGCCATGATAAGCGCCTTCGCCTCCATAGCCACAGACCCAAAAGTCATCCAGCAAGTAGTTGACCCTGTTGGAACCTTCTACAAGTATTCTCTGGCTAATTCCCTTCTAAGGAGGAGGGTGATGCGCCCATGAAAGAGATAGTTATAAACCCAATAACAAGGCTGGAGGGCCACGGAAAAATAACCATATTCCTAAACGAAGAGGGCGACGTGGACGAAGCCTACTTCCAAGTCCCGGAACTCCGCGGCTTCGAAAAATTCTGTGAAGGCCGCAGAGCCGAAGATCTGCCCATCATAACGCCCCGCATATGTGGCGTATGCCCAGTGGCCCACCACATGGCCAGCGCCAAGGCCCTAGACGCCGCCTTCAACGTTGAACCGCCAGAGCCAGCTAAAAAACTCCGCGAGCTTATGTACTGCGGCTACTACCTATACGACCACACACTACACTTCTACTATCTTGGCGGCCCCGACTTTGTTGTGGGACCAGACGCGCCACCAGAAAAACGCAACGTTCTAGGCGTCATTGAGAAGGCAGGCCTTGAAATAGGCAAGGAGGTTATAAAGCATAGGGCTTATGGCCAAAAAATAACGGAAATTTTAGGCGGAAAAGCAACCCACCCGGTAAGCGCATGCATCCCCGGCGGATTTGCAAGGCCAATCTCAGAAGAAGAGCGCCGAGAAATTGAGCGCATGGTAAGAAGCTGCCTAGAATTCGCCAAGTTCTCGCTGAAACTCTTCGACGACATAGTTCTGAAAAACACCGCCTACGTGGACCTGATTAAAAGCGAGGCATACACGCTCAAAACCTACTATATGGGCTTGGTGGACAAAAACAACAAAGTAAACTTCTACGACGGAAACGTCCGCGTAGTAGACCCCAACGGACGCGAATTCGTCAAATTCTCACCTAAAGAGTATTTGGACGTTATTGAAGAGCGTGTGGAGCCATGGACCTACGTTAAACTTCCATACCTGAAAAAAGTGGGATGGAAAGGCTTCATAGATGGAGCCGAAAACGGCGTATACCGTGTCGGTCCTCTTGGAAGACTTAATGCGGCTGATGGCATGGCAACACCCCTAGCCCAAGCCGAATACGAGCGCATGTACTCCACACTAGGCGGAAAACCAGTTCATAACACATTGGCTTACCACTGGGCAAGGCTTATTGAATTATTGTATGCGGCTGAACGCGCCCTAGAACTTGTAACAGACCCGGAAATAACAAGCAAAAACATTCGCAACAAACCCGGCAAACCGGGAGAAGGCGTGGGCATCGTGGAAGCCGCCCGTGGAACGCTTATCCACCATTACCAGCTGGACGAGAACGCCCTAGCCAAGAAAGTCAACCTGATTGTGGCTACTACGCATAATGTTCCCGGCATATGCATGTCAATTAGGGATGCAGCCAAAGGCTTAATCAAGAAGGGCAAAGTGACCGACGGCATATTAAACATGATTGAAATGGCCTTTAGGGCTTATGACCCATGTTTCGCATGCGCCACTCATTTTGCCGTTGGCCAAATGCCTTTGGAGGTGGAAATTTATGACAGCGAGAAAAGGCTCATCCAAAGAATCAAAAGGTAAAGTTGTAAGGAGAAAAAGGAGGGAAACGAGGGTGAAAACTGTTGAAGAGGCAAAAGTTGGAGTCTTCCTATCCGACTGCGGTGGGCAAATAGCAAAAATCCTCGATTTTGAAGCCTTAACAAACTTTGTTAAGACTGTTCCAGGAGTCGCTCTTGTCGCTAGGGGAAGCGAGTTCTGGCGGGGTGAAGGCCTAAAAACTATGGTGGACGCCATTAAAACCAAGAAGATAAACCGTGTCGTCGTCGCAGAGACTATACCAAAAATAAGCGAAATAGCCATCGCGAAAGCTGTTGAAGAGGCTGGACTTAACCCGCATTTGGTGGAGGTTTTAGACCTAAAGGACCATTGTGCATGGCCCCACAAGGACACGCCGAGAGAGGCTACTGAAAAGGCTAAGGCAATGCTCCTAGCTGCCATTGAAAAGGCCAAGCTTCTAGAACCAATAGAGAAAGCCGAATTCCCAGCCCTCAAATCCATCCTTGTTATTGGCGGCGGAATAGCTGGAATGCAGGCAGCCGAAGACTTGGCGGACATGGGCTTCCAAGTCTACTTGATAGAGAAAGAGCCTTTCTTAGGCGGTTTAGCCGCTAAAGCTGTCCGTTTCTTCCCAACGGACGACTGTGCCATATGCATTCAGTCTCCAGCAACGGACCTAAAAACCGTGACCCAAACATCGAGGAAATGCGTTTACCGTTCCGGCTTCTCAGAGATTCCAAACTTGAGTGTTTTGACAAACGCTAAAGTCGTGAAGGTTGAGGGAGGCCCGGGGAACTTCAAGGTGACCGTTGAACGGAAACCCCGCTATGTGGACGAGAAAAAGTGTGTGGCATGCGACCTATGTACAAGCGTCTGTCCCGTCGAAGTGCCAGACGAATATAACGCCAAGCTCACAAAGCGGAAAGCAATCTACATAAACAGGCCTCTGGTTTACCCGCCAGCCTACGCCATAGACGCCAAAGCCTGCAAGTTCCATGAATGCGCCAAATGCGTTGAGGTTTGCCCAACAAAAGCCGTCAATCTGGACCAGAAAACTGAACATGTGACACTTAACGTCGGGAGCATAATTGTGGCTACCGGCTTCCGCGAATACGACCCAAGCGTCATAAAAGAGTATCATTATGGCGAGTATCCCGACGTGATAACGCATTTGGAATTGGCGAGGATGCTGGACGCTTTCGGCCCGACAGGCGGGGTGCCAGTTAAGCCTTCAGATAGAAAACCAGCAAAGCGCATTGTTTTTGTGCAGTGTGTAGGCTCAAGGGACCGACGCTGGAACCCCTACTGCTCGAGTATTTGCTGTATGATTTCGCTGAAGCACGCCACACTGATTAAAGAGACTTATCCAGACGCCGACGTGACCATATGCTACATAGACATCCGAACAACAGGCAGGGAACACGAATATTATTATGAGAAAGCAAGGGAAATGGGCATAAAATTCGTTAAGGGAAGGCCGTCCGAAATAATCCACGACCCAGCCACAAACACACTGATTGTTGAGGTTGAAGACGAGCTTTTAAGAAGGCTCTTGGAATTGGAAGCAGACCTAGTGGTTTTAGCCACAGCCATGGTTCCATCTGAAGACGCAAAGGAGCTGGCGAAAATCCTAGGCATAGAATTGGACCAAGACGGTTTCTTTAAGGAGTATAACGCCAAGCTTAGGCCTACTGAAACAAAGCGGAGAGGCATATTCATATGTGGAGGCGCCGTCTTCCCGAAGGATGCCCCAACAGCTTCGCTCCATGCCCATTCAGCGGCTGTTAAGGCAGCCAAATTCCTTATGAATGGCAAAATAGTCAAGGACTTGAAGGTGGCCGTTGTAAACGAGGATTATTGTGGCAATTGCCAGTTCTGCCCAGTAACATGCCCATACAACGCCATAACTCTTGAGCCGAAGGGCGACGGCCACTTTGTGGCTAAGGTTTCAGAACTTTTATGCGAGGGCTGCGGAGTATGTGTTGGCACATGCCCAGTGGGCGCCATAGAGCTTCGCCACTTAAAGCCAAGTCAAATATCGGCCCAAATAAAGGCGCTGTTGTCTATTAATGGCACTTCAAAGCCGCTTGTTCTTGCTTTCAGCTGTTCAGAATGTGGCCACGCAGCAATAGACTCTTCTGGAATGGCTATGATGAGCTACCCAGCCAACGTTAGAGTACTACGAGTTCCATGCACGGGCATAATCCAAGTTCAGCATATTCTCGAAGCCTTTAAGGCTGGAGCCCAAGGCGTTATGGTGGTGGGGTGCAAGCCTGACGGATGCCACTACGAGGTTGGAAGTCAAAAAGCCCAAAGAAAGGTGGAAATGGCAAAGACGCTTCTCCAAGCCTATGGCATAGAACCGGAAAGACTCGAAATGTTCAACCTAGTCTTCATAGAAGGCGACAAATTCGCAGAAGCAGCCAAAGCCATGACCGAAAAAGTGGAAAGGCTAGGCTCACTTCAACTCGCCTAGCTTAAAGCGAACACTCCAAAAAGGGTGAGCAAGATGGCTGAAGAAAAACTCCGTGATTTTGCAAGGGAAATAACCAGCAGACTTGGCGGAGAGACAATAACCCGCTGCTACCAGTGCGGCACATGCGCCAGCACATGCCCAGTCGCAAGAACAACCGAGCGCTACAACCCCCGCCAAATAATAAGACTAGCCCTACTGGGACAGAGAGACGAGGTTCTAAAAGGCGACGCTATATGGCTTTGCGCCTCATGCTACAACTGCCAAGAACGCTGCCCACAAAAAGTCGAGATTGCAGACGTGATATACGCCTTAAGAAATATAGCCATCCGAGAAGGCAACATACCAGCCATATACACAGAATTCGCCACGGGACTCATGAGCGAAGGACGCCTAGCCCCAATATCAAAATTCCTAGAAAAGAAAAGGGCTGAATACGGCTTGCCACCGCTAAAGCCGACGGGTATAGAAGCCATTAAAAAGATTCTGGCGGCAAGAGGTTTTGACAAACTCATGTTTAAGAAAGAAGGTGCACCACAATGACAAGCTACGCCCTATTTTTGGGCTGCACAATACCAGCCCGCCAGCCCCACTACGAACTCGCAGCAAGAAAAGCCCTAACAAAGCTTGGAATAGAACTTGTGGACATGGAAGGCGCAACGTGTTGCGCACCACCACCGCTTCAGTCAATAGACTTGGAAACAAGCTTGGCAATAGCCGCCTACAACATTTGCCTAGCGGAAGAAGCAGATCTAAACATACTCACGCTTTGCACTGGATGCTTTGAATCCCTAACAATTGCAAATCGCCTATTAAAAGAAAAGCCGGAACTGCGTGAAAAGGTCAATAAGATTTTGGCCAACACTGGCAAGGAGTTTAAAGGCATAAAAGAGGTTAAGCATTACCTACAGGTCTTAATGAACGATATAGGCGTAAACCGCTTAAGACAAAGCATCGTCAAACCGTTAAACAATCTTAAGGTAGCTGCCTTTTCAGGATGCCACCTACTACGCCCAAGCGAACTCCTACGCTTTGATGATCCGGAACGCCCCCGCATATTCGACACCCTGATAGAGGCTTTGGGAGCCAAAAGCATACCATATAAGAATAAGCTGCGATGCTGTGGAGGACTCCTAAGAGGCTATGCAGACGACGTGGCGCTAGCCATAGCAAGAGACAAAATTGTAAACGCCTACAACGCTGGGGCAGACTGCATATCAACACTGTGTCCCTTCTGCTTCCTAACCCTAGACCTTGGACAAATGCTGATAAAAACCACCTACAAGGAAGAGTACAACATGCCAATAATCCACTACGCCGAGCTGTTAAGCCTAAGCCTAGGAGTGGAACCAAAAGAACTCGCACTAGACTTCCACAAGATAAAAATCGACAAAGTTTTAGAAAAAATAGGCTGAAATACTTTCAAACTTTTCTAAAAATAATTTTTTCCCAATTCTGTTAGAAAGTGTTAAAAGCTGACGAGGTGGCATATGGTTTTGAGGGCGTTAAAATGAAGATTACAGCCCTTAAGGAGCATAAATGCTTTTGCTGCGGCGGAGTTATTAAAAAGGGTGAGGAATGCTTCGTATTCATTGTTAATCCTGAAAACCCGACTAAAAGCGAGTTTGATGTTATTTACACTTGTGCAAAATGTGCTGAAGAAGAGGCTTGCCGACGGAGGATTAAACAGAAGGGCGTGGCTGTTTAGAACTTTGCGCCTAATTCCTATAGTTCACGGTTGTCTTTAGCTTCGGAATTTCAACCTCTAAAGCCTTATTATTGTTGCACTTCATGACCATGTTTTCAACTTGCAACTCATTAACTGGAAGGTTAAGTTTCCAACAAGTGTTTTCTAGGCATATCTGTAAGCCGTCATCAAATTTGTTAAGCGTTACCCGTTGGTCTTTGCAGCGGCACTGCATCAAAACTTTAACATAATTTTCGTCTTCAAAAATGTCTATTAAAGGTTCCTCAACATGGGGCAATGGAATAAAATGTTTGACGGTTGGGCTTTCCTCGAACCTTTCCTCAATAACATACTTTCTTTTCAATAGCCTTTCCATAGGCTCTAGGGGGTTTTCTCCCTTGCTTTCTTCTTCTTTAAGGCTTTCCACCAGTTTTTTGGCTAAAACTTTGCAGAAGACGTCTATATTCCTTAAAGCCTCTTCAAAATCATCGCTCATGACGTCTTCCTCTAAATATTATTTTTACATTTCATATTATTTAACTTTGTTACTTTAAGCGTAGCTGAATTATAGCATTAACTTTCGAAAGCTATTTCTTTCCAATAGTCAATGGCAGAGTTCTAACATGCTTAACTGCCCGGACAACATCGCCAACATACTTACTCGGATCTTCTAAGGCTCTGTTTATGGCTATTTCAGCTATTGTGGCGCCTTTGTCGGCAATCTTGCTTAGGCAGGAGAGAATAGACCTTACATAGGGGATTTCTGGAGCTTCCCTCATAAGCCTATTCGAGTCCACCTCAAGCACCTTTCTCATTTCCAGAAGCTGGTTTGCAACCTTCAAATCCCTTGTGAAGATGCACTCAATAGCCTTCTGAAGAATTGTCTGGGTTAGCTCGCTTAAATGGAATATTCTGTCAACAACATCCTCTGGAAGCCTATTTCTGTAAATCTCCATTTCAAGAACCTCCTTGGCTAAGTCCTCGGAATAATCTGCTACCAGCTCCAAATACTGCAGAATCAGCCTTGCAGCAGGTATAAAAAGTACGTCCACCATGCCGACCTCTTCGGCTATGGCTGGTTTTACTTGCGCGGAAAGAAGCAGACGCACCGCCAAATAGTAGATTTTATCGGCCTCGTCTTCTCTGGCTATGGCTTCCTCCACAATGTCATATTTTTTCTCCTTAAAGCCCTGCATAGCCTCAGAAAGTATTGTTGAAGCTATTAGGGCAAGCCTCCGTATGAGCATGTCGAGCTTAAACTTCGTGGAGTCTATGGAGCACTGCAAGAGTATGCTTTTGGGAGTCTCTTCAAGGATGCCCAACCCAATAAGTTTTTGAACTATTCTTCGAACTTCGTCTATGTGGTTTTTGCCTATGCGGCTTGTTGAGATTACCCTTATGACATCTCGCCCGAGAATGTAGCTTCCAACAATTATTCTTTCAAGCATTCCCGGCTCGTCGCATGCATCTGCATTGACAATGTATTCTTCGGCTTCCTCTTTTTGGGCTACGTGCCTTGGCATTATTTTTAGGGAGCCGTCCCTTTCTGGCATTATGAATAGGAGGTCTCGCGGCTTTATGCCTTGTTCTTTAATCCACTCGTTTGGAAGCGAAACGGTCATTGTTGAGTGGCCTACTCTTTGAACTTTTCTAATTTCCAAAGGCTTCCCTCTATTTATAGTATTTACTTTAACACATTTATTTATTCTATATTTTCTATTTACGTTAGATATATATTTTTCGCTTTGCTCTATATATCACGCAGATGTAAAGGAGGTTGATGTGAAATGTCTGAATGGAAAACCGTAAGCATAAGGCAAGAGCTAATAAAAGAAATCGAGAGACTACTAAGAACAGGACGATACAGAAGCATATCAGAATTTGTCTCAGAAGCCATAAGGCTGCGCTTAGAAGAGCTAATGCGGGCTGAGGGAATTCCAGCCGCAAAACGTGAAGAGCTTTTGGCTATTCCGGAGCAGTTACTGTACACGCCGAAGCACACATGGGCGCAAATAACTTCTGAAGGAAACATCCGTGTGGGTGTTTCAGACTACGCCCAGAGGCACCTTAAAGGCATTGCAAACATAATGACCGAACCCGTTGGGAAGGAAGTTGCCAAAATGGAGCCCTTTGGTGTGGCTGAAACTTGGATGTTTATGTTTGATTTATACGCGCCCGTAAGCGGCAAAATTGTTAAGGTTAACGAAAAATTGAAGGATAAGCCTTACTTAGTAAACGAAGATCCATATGGCGAGGGCTGGATAGTCGAGATCAAGCCCAAAAACTCCTTGACGCTTGAGGAGGAGCTCAAAAGCCTTCTAAGCTCTAGGGAATATAACAAGTGGGTTAGCAAACTCGAAGGAAGACTTCGCGAATAAAACCCTCTATTTCCCCTCTTTTTATGTTGAAATTTTATGTTAATTTTGTGTTAAGTTTGGTTTAGATGGCTTAATATATCTGGTTTAACATTCAAATATGCTTCTAAGAAGGCTGATAACCTTGATGGAAAAGCCATTACAAGAGGTTAGGAAATTACCTCCTTGTCGAGCAGCATGTCCAGCACATGTGAACGTTCAAGCTTATGTGGCTCTTATCCAGAGAGGCAAGTTTAAGGAAGCTGTTGAAGTCATAAGGCGGGACATGCCCTTCCCCGCCATCTGTGGAAGGGTTTGCTTCAGCCCATGCGAAGATGCATGCGCAAGGGTAAACCTTGACCAGGCGGTGGCTATACGCGCCTTAAAGAGGCTCGTGGCAGACATCGAACGCGAACAAGGAAGAGTTGTTGCTGAGCCAGTGCCAAAGAAGTACAGCGAGAGAATAGCCATAATAGGTGCTGGACCAGCTGGTTTGACAGCGGCTTATGAACTTGCGAAGCTGGGTTATCCGGTTACTGTTTTTGAGCGGATGGCTGAGCCTGGCGGCATGATGCGCTATTGCATACCAGACTTCCGCCTAGAAAAATTTGTTGTTGAAAATGAAATAGCCTACATTAAGGATATAGGCGTTGAAATTAGAACTGGCATTGAGTTCGGCAAGGACATAACCATTGAAAGCCTTAAGAAGGATGGTTATAAGGCAATTTTCTTTGCCATTGGCACACAATTGGGCATGAAGTTAAACGTGCCAGGCGAAGACTTAGAAGGCGTAATAAACGCTGTAGACTTTTTAAGGGCCATAGCTCTGGGCAAGAAAATAACTGTTGGCGAAAGAGTAGCCGTTATTGGTGGCGGCAACACAGCCATAGACGCTGCAAGAATGGCTAAGAAGCTTGGCGCCAAGGAGGTTATAATTCTATATAGGCGTTCTCGCGAGGAGATGCCGGCGCTACCCCACGAAGTGGAGCTTGCCGAGAAGGATGGGATAAAGTTCTATTTCTTGGTGGCTCCTAAGCAGATTATAGGCGAAAATGGGCGGGTTAAGGCTGTTGAATGCTTGAGAATGCGCTTGGGCGAGCCTGATGAAACTGGGAGAAGACGCCCAATACCGATTGCCTTTTCAGAACATCAATATGAGGTGGACATGGTCATCCCGGCTCTTGGACAGATTGTTGAAACGTCTGTTTTGCCGCCCGAGCTTATAAGCAAAGAGAAGCGGGGACCACCACTGCAAGTGGACCCCATGACATTGGAAACTAATGTTCCGGGGATTTTTGCTGGTGGGGATGTTGCCACTGGTCCGGCGAGCATCATTGAGGCTGTTGGTGCTGGTAAACGTGCAGCGGTTTCCATACACCGTTATTTGAGGGGCGAGGACCTGCGGAAGGATAGGGAAGAAGAGAAGATTGAGGAAACCACGTGGGTTAAGGACTGGCGGTTGCTGGACAAGAAAGAGCGCCGATACGACGCTCCAATAGAGAAGCCCCACCTAAGTTTTGAAGAGGCAAGGGAGTATCTTGAAAAGCTAAAGCGTCAAGCAAGGTTTGAAGCTTTCCGCTGTCTGGGTTGTGGACCATGTGCGGAGTGCCTCGCAAACATGGACTTGTGTGAGGGTGACAAGGCTGCTGTGGATGAGGGCAAATGCGTGGGCTGCAATGTCTGCGCAGTTATCTGCCCAGTTGGCGCCATCAAAAAGAACGAGAAGGGTGTAGCCCAAGTAAATGAAGACCTTTGCAAGGGCTGTGGGCTTTGTGCGGCACGTTGTCCAGAAAGAGCCATAATTATGAAGAAGCTTTCCAACGAGCAAATTCTCACAATGGTTTTAACAGCCTTGGAGAGGTGAAATAGAAATGGAGTCTAACCCTCCAAAAATTGTTTGTTTCATGTGTAATTGGGCCTTCTGCGAAGAAGAGCTGCGTGTTCCTTACAATGTTAATGTTATCCGCGTTATGTGTGTTGGAAGAATGGACCCAGCGCTGGTTCTGGAAACTTTTGTCAATGGGGCTGAAGGCGTGTTGCTTGTTGGGTGTAAGCCTCCAGACTGCCACTTTGTTGATGGCAACCTCCATGCTGAACGCGCCGTTAAAATGTTGAAGAAGTTGCTGGCATTGGCTGGACTTGAGCCTGAACGACTGAAGCTCCTGTTAGTCTCACCGTTAGAAGACAAAAGCTTCAGTCACTACGCCAAAGTGTTCTCCGAAGAGGTTTGGAAGCTTGGAAATTCTCCGCTCAGCAAAGAGGAGATTGTAGCCAATCTCACAGCAGCTAAGGAGGCGGCTTCAGCCTTTAGGCTTCGCGTTTTACTTGGAAGAGAGGAAGAGCTAACCGAATTTATGAACGCTTATGGCGAGAAAATCCCAGAAACGGAGTTTGACGCCCTATTAGATGATATTGTTAGGGCTGAGTTCATCCGCTACAAAATCCACCACTTGGCGAGGATTAAGCCCCGCTCTGTTAAGGAGTTAGCCCAAATTCTCGGGATAAAGCCTTCTGCTGTTTTGAGGCATATAACGAACATGAGGCGGAAGGGCATGATAGCCCTAGACCATGTTGAAGGTTATACGCCTTTGTATAAGGCTTTGGAGGTGCGATAAAGATGGCTGAAGGAAAGGTTGGCGCAGTGCTGGTCGTCGGCGGCGGCGTTGCTGGGATACAGGCTGCTTTGGACTTGGCGGATTCTGGCTTTAAGGTGTATATGGTTGATCAGTCGCCCAGTATTGGCGGCGTTATGGCTCAGCTTGACAAGACTTTCCCGACAAACGATTGTTCCATGTGCATTTTGGCTCCTAAGCTTGTTGCTGCTGGGAGGCATCCTAACATCTCGTTGATTACGAACAGCGAAGTTTTGGACTTGAAAGGCGAGGCTGGAAACTTCGAAGTGAAGATTCGAAAAAGAAGCCGCTACATAAACGAAGAGAAATGCAACGGTTGCGGTCTTTGTGCACAAAAATGCCCAGTTGAAGCCATAGACACCTACAATAAGGGTTTGACGGACAGAAGCGCCGTATACGTGGAATTTCCGCAAGCGGTTCCGCTACGCTTCAAGATAGACCGAGAAAAATGCATCGGTTGTAGGACATGCCAAGAGGTTTGTAAGGCGAACGCCGTTGAATATGACCAGAAGGACAGCGAAATAATGTTAAATGTTGGCGCGGTGATTCTGGCTCCGGGATTTGAACCTTTTGATGCGCGGTTGAAAAGTGAATATGGTTATGGGCGATACGCAAATGTTGTGACGAGCATAGAGTTTGAGCGTATCCTAAGCGCTTCCGGGCCATATGGCGGAGTTGTTTTGAGACCTTCAGACGGCGAGATTCCGCGGAAAATTGCCTTCGTCCAGTGTGTTGGTTCGCGGGATGCCCAGCTTGGAAACAATTATTGTTCTGCCGCTTGTTGTATGTACAGCATTAAAGAAGCCATCATAGCCAAGGAGCATGTGCCGACAAAGCTGGACTGCACAATTTTCTACATGGACATAAGGGCTTATGGGAAGGAGTTTGACGCCTACTATAAGCGTGCCCAGGAGGAGTATGGCATACGCTTTGTTCGTTCAAGGGTTGCAAGCATAACAGAGGACCCAGCAACTGGCAATCTGCTTGTCCATTATGTTGGCGAGGATGAGACTCCGAGAATTGAAGAATTCGACATGGTTGTATTATCCACGGGCATGCAGCCGCCAAAAGATGTGGAGAAACTGGCTAAAGCGCTTGGGATAAAGCTTAACAAGTACCGTTTCTGCGAAACCAACGCCTTCACACCCTTGGAAACCTCGAAGCCCGGCATATTTGTTTGCGGAGCCTTCAGTTCGCCGAAGGACATTCCGGAAAGCGTTGCCCAAGCAAGTGGCGCCGCAGCAAAGGCCATGGCAATAATCGCTCCCGAACGTGGCAAACTTATTGCTGCTAAGGAGTACCCGCCTGAAAGGGACGTAAGCCAAGAGGAACCCCGCATAGGAGTTTTCATATGCCACTGTGGCATAAACATCGGCGGCATAGTGCGCGTTCCAGAAGTTGTTGAATACGCTAAGAAGCTTCCAACCGTTGTTTATGCTGAAGAAAACCTTTACACCTGTTCAGATGACACTCAAAAGCGGATTAGGGAGAAGATTAAGGAGTACAACCTAAATCGTGTTGTTGTGGCTTCATGCACGCCCAGAACCCACGAGCCGCTTTTCCGCGAAACCGTCCGCGAGGCCGGATTAAACCCCTACCTTTTTGAGATGGCAAACATCCGAGACCAGTGCAGCTGGGTTCACATGCACGAGCCAGAAGAGGCAACGGAAAAAGCCAAAGACCTTGTCCGCTCAGTTGTTGCAAAGGCAAGACTCTTAAAGCCATTGAAGAACCCGACCGTAAACGTCACTCCAGTAGCCCTCGTTATCGGCGGCGGCGTTTCAGGGATGACTGCAGCACTGGAGTTGGCTAATCAAGGCTTTGAGGTTCACTTGGTAGAACGCGAAAAAGAGCTTGGCGGACACTTGAGGAAAATCTATTATTTGCTTGAGGGTGAAGACCCGCAAAAGCACTTGAAGAGGCTTGTTAAGGCTGTTATGGAGAACAAGCTTATCCACGTCTATTTGGGCGCAGAAGTCGTTGAAGTCAGCGGTTTTGTGGGCAACTTCAA
>JAVZLS010000017.1:0-20067 GCA_038883715.1 Bathyarchaeia archaeon | reverse complement strand
GGGCTTTGGAAGCGGCGACTGGGCAGCATGATTCAAGAAAACCTTGTTCTTGACGACGGGAAAAAGCTCACGAACCTCATCAATATTTTCCATCTCTTATACCTTCATTTGCTTAGAATTAAGAGACGTCTCACCTAAAACATTTCCATTTCTTCTTCAGCAAGCCTTTTAACTCATCAATCGTGTCTTCAACTTTTTTCCTTACGAAAGGTGGTTCAACAGGCAGCATGTGTGACTCTTTAACATTTATTTTTTCTAGGCCTACCGCTCCTGCGACAAGGGCGTACCAGCATATGGGCAGAACTTTTGGGTTGTATCCGCTTCCAAGCAATAAAACGAGCTCTCCACTGCATACTTTTTGGGCTGTCTCCCTAATTAGGCATGAGAGCCTAAAAAAGCCGTCGGCTGTTAGACTTAAGTCGCCCAGCATGTCTGCGAAATGAGAGTCGCTTCCACCGTTCGCAATTATTATTTCTGGTTTAAACTCCTCGGCTAAGGGCACAAAAATCTCCCTGACAGCACGCAAATATGTTTCGTCTCCTGTCCCGGGCGGCAATGGCACATTAACGTTGTAGCCTTCCCCTTCGCCTTCGCCTATTTCCCATGTGAAACCTTTTCCAGGGTAAATTGTTCGTGGGTCTTGGTGCAGAGAAATAAAAAGTACGCTTGGGTCGGCATAATAAATGTCGCTTGTTCCATTCCCAAAATGGACATCATAATCCAGTATGAGGAAGCGTTTCACACCCTTTTCAACCCTCAGAAATTCGACTAAAACGGCTATGTCGTTGAAAAGGCAGAATCCACCACCATAATCCCTCCCAGCGTGATGGTAACCGCCGCCAAGCGATATGGCATGTTTAGCGGTTCCGTCAAGAACAGCTTTTCCACATTCAATTGCGCCGCCAATAATAAGCAGGGCGGCTTCAAGAATTGAAGGCGAAACTGGAGTCTCAATGTCGTATGGTCTGCTTTCCTCTGCCAGCCGGAAAATCAAGTTAACGTAGTCTTCAGTATGCACCCTTAAAAGCTCCCCCTTTGAAACTGGTTTTGGTTCCACAATCTTGAGCTGTGGACGATTAAGCAAGCCTTGCTCTTTGAAGAATTTCATGGCGTTTATGAATCTGTCTCCCCTAAATGGGTGTCCCTCTCCAAGATCGTACTGCTTAAACTTTTCATGGAAAGTCATCAAAACATTATCACTTTGCAAACACAACCCTCGAAAATAAGTGAATGACTGGAATATAAAATTCTCTTGCCCTTAAATTAGCGAGTTTAAAATAGAAAAAGGAGAAAAGAGTTTCAGTTATCCCTCGCTTTTCTGTTCTGTTTGCCGGGTTTCCTGCAAGCTTTCGCTTACACCCTCAGTTTCAACTTTCGGGGTTAGTTCCACAACCGCTACTTCAAGGTTGCCAGTTTCACCGCCTTCCGCAGATTTTTGTTCCCCTTGTTGTTGTGGCATGGCGCCACTACCCGCCACCTGTGGATTTGTAAGTTTTTCAATGGTTTCTTTGATGGCATTTAACTCTTGCCTCGTGCTCTCAAGTCCCATGGATAGAAGAGCTATTTCCCGCTGGTAAACTTCCTCCTCTATTTCGCCGCCAACGTGTTGAATCTCAAAGTTCGCCAGCAACTTCTCCAAAGTCTTAATTTGCTCTTCAAGCTCCCTTGCCTTAACGGCCATCTTATCCAGCAAAGCCTTCCTCTGCCTTTCGATCTCGGCTATGGCTTCGTTCATTTCATTCTCAAAAAGCTCGTATGTCGGCCTCGATATTCTACCGCTCTCAAGCAAGCTGTTCAAGGCTTGCCTCTTTTTCAAAACAGTCTCATATTCGCTATTTAACCTCTCAGAGGAACGCTTCCACGAAAACAATCCCTAACACCAGCCATAAAAAAGGCGAAAAGAGAAAATAACGTTTGTTAATATGCAGAGATATCGCTAACTGTTAAAATAAGCCGTTTTCGACCAAAATTAATGAAAATTAAACTTTAAAATGTCAGCCAAAACTTCATTAAAGTTACTGAAACTTTGAAATTTTAACGCTTAACGTAGTCTTTCAATATTTAAACTTATTTTATTCAGTTTCAACTTCCAATTCAGAATTAGAATAAAATTTAAATATTTATATCTAACCTAAAATGTTAAAACGTGAATAAACATGACGGCTTTGACAATCATTGTTGGCGGTGGAAAGTTGGAAGGAAAAATATTAAAGAAAATGCATGAACGCATAATCAAAAACTTCATGGACATAATAATTTTGGCGGAACTCAGAAACGGCCCCATGAGCGGCTACGACGTCATATCCTTCATTCACAACAAATTCCACCTACTAGTAAGCTCTGGAACAGTCTACTCCCTACTCTACTCTTTAGAGAGAAATGGGCTAATAGAGGGCACATGGAACGAGAGGAAAAGAGTTTATAAGCTAACGGAGAAAGGTGCAAAAACAATAGAGACAATTCTCAGCGCCAATGACAAGATAAAGAACTTCATAACAAGCCTTTTGAAGGTCCAATCGCCACCATCCTAACTTTTAAAATACAAAACTAAACGAAATACTAAATAACATCCTCCTAAATTCTCTAAAACGAAAACAAAAAAGGGCCCGTAGCTCAGTAAGGATAGAGCACCGGGCTTTTAAGCCAAAAGCCGAGAAACCCGGGGGTCCCGGGTTCAATTCCCGGCGGGCCCGCCAGTATTTTGTCGATAACCCCGTGGGTTTTGAAGTTGTTGCTTTTTCAACTAAACATAGAGAGGAGGGGTAGGGAAAATAAAGCCCTTGAAAGCCCATTTTCCACAGAAGCCAAAAGCATATTTTCTGGCCACATAATGAGACAAACCTAGAGGGTACTCAATTTAAATGCCACTGCAACCTAAATTTGACTATGTGCTGGCAGGACGAATGTCAATGTTAAAATCCACAACACGAAAATACTTCAGGTCGCTCCGAAAAACTAAGATGGCTAGTGTTTTGTAAAGGCATAACAGCACAAACATAACCCCAAAATCTTGGCTTAGAAAAAGAAAATAAGTATGAGGGCGCTGGTCTGTAATATTGGGGTAGTCGTCTAGCTTGGTCTAGGATACCAGCCTGGGGCGCTGGCGATCCTGGGTTCAAATCCCAGCTACCCCACCACTACCATGGTCAAGGGCGCTGGTGAGTTTTGTTTCGCGTTTTGTAGTGCAGTTGAACAGAAATTTAGAGGGCTAGCCAATTTGCGTGAAATCAGCCATAAATTTGGTGTTTCCAGTAGAGCAAAAAGGGGTTTGTTGATGGCTTAGTTTGGCGATATTTCTTTCTGGGAATATTCTGGAAGACGTAGTTATGCGTAAAACAAAAAAGCTGAATTATTAACATAGGTTTGGAGACTTTGCAGGATGGATGATTTGCAAGGCAGCAGCCCGTCCAGTTCTAAGGATAGAAGAATCAGTGTTTTTATACCGGTTTATAGGCATTCGGATTTGCTGGAGGAGCTTCTT
Source organism: Bathyarchaeia archaeon (assembly GCA_038883715.1). Lineage (GTDB taxonomy): Archaea > Thermoproteota > Bathyarchaeia > Bathyarchaeales > Bathycorpusculaceae > JAGTQI01. The sequence goes on along the minus strand of JAVZLS010000017.1, from coordinate 16,586 downwards.
GAGGGTTTGGTTAACGACTCTTATCAAAATAAAGAGATTTTTGTTACTATAGATGAACCTACGGCTGATGCGCATAGAGTTGTTGAGCGTTTTCGTGGCGAGGTGCATTTCATTTTAAATGGTCGCAGAAGAGGTAAGGTTAGAGCTTTGAACGAGGCTGTTAGTGTTTCCAGCGGGGAAATTCTTGTTTTTATGGACGCGGATGTTAAGCTAGGCGAATGCAAGGATTTTCTAAAAACTGTAGCTTTAGAGATGGAGGATGCGGACATTCTTGACATAAAGAAGAAGATTATCAAGGATTCCTTCATATCTAGAATGGTGAATTACGAGTTTGTCGGCTCAAACTTTTCAAGCTTCTTATACTCAAAACTTGTACAGAAATGTTTTGCTGTCGGCGGTACAGCCTTCGCCATTAAAAGGGAAACCTTCAAAGAGGTTGGAGGATTTGCCAAAGTGGTTTCAGAAGACCTTGACTTGGCGGCGAGGACCTTCTATCAAAATAAGCGGTTTAAGTTTACTAACAAGGCTGAAGTTTATACAAAGGCTCCTTCAAGATGGAGAAGCTGGCTAGCCCAGAGGAAGAGGTGGGGTATTGGAACGGGAATATGGATTAAAACCCATGGGGGAAAGGTTGTTAGATACATTGCAAGGTATCCATACATAGCTTTTCCATGCTCCCTCATGCTTTTCCCAACAGTTGCTCTCATGCTTTTTAATTACATTTGCTCCCTTTTCCCAGACGTCCAACTGTTCAACTTTATCCCAAGAGCTTTGGCGTCTCAATTGAACCTTACAAGTGTGCCTGTGCTGCCTCCTTCATTGACATCCATGCTGTTTACGGTCTTGACAAACTTCTTTTTTGGTTTCATCATGTTCTCGATAATTTTCTATATAGCCTCGAGGAAGCTTAGATTTCGATTCAGCCTTGTCGAATTCGTAGCGTACTACTTTTTTTATCAGCCCATATCCTTTATTGTCCTCTTTGCCGGCATAATTGCTGGAATCTTCTTTAAAAATCATAAAATAGACTGGAAATTGTAGACGCGTAATAGCAATTATTTTAAGGATGTTTGTAAACGTTCTCAAAAGAGAGGTTTTGGCAATGTTGGCTGTTGATGCTCACGACGTTACCAAAGTTTTTGGGAGCATCCGCGCTTTAAACAGGTTAAGTTTCAGCGTCAAACCCGGCGAGGTTTTCGGGCTTATTGGTCCTAACGGGGCTGGAAAAACTACTGCTCTGCGGATAGTTTCAACGCTGCTTCTGCCAACTTCGGGTACTGTTAAGGTTTTTGGATATGACGTGGTGCAAAATGCGGCTGATGTTCGTCGAATAATCTCTTATCTTCCGGAGGAGGCTGGCGCTTATCGTTATCTTTCTGGTTTGGAGTATCTTGAGTTTATGGCAAGGTTTCATACAAGCGATAAGGCTGAAGCCCGTAAAATGGTTATGGAGGCTGCTGAAATCTCTGGTTTAGGGGAAAGACTGAAGGATAAAACCAAAACTTATAGTAAGGGAATGAAGCGTCGCCTTCTCGTTGCCAGAGCCTTAATGCTTAAGCCGAAGTTGGCTATCCTTGACGAGCCCACAAGTGGTTTGGATGTGCTTCACTCCTACCATGTTAGAGAAATAATAAAAAGCTATGTTAAGAAGCATGGTGTAACCGTTCTTCTTTCAAGCCACAACATGCTTGAGGTTGAATACTTATGCGATAGGGTTGCCCTAATAAACAAGGGCATGGTAGTTGCCGAGGGGGAACCCCAAGAACTGAAGGAAAAGTTTGGAGGCACAAATTTGGAAGAAGTTTTTGCAAAGGTGGTGAAGCTTGCTTAGGGGATTTGGCAACTTCCTATTAAAAGAGCTTAAAGAGCTTGTAAGAGACCCAAAAATCCTCTTAGGAATGATAATTGTCCCCCTAGTAATGTTTCCAGTTTTGGGCGGAGTCATAAACTATGCAACAAAATCTGCGCAAGAAAGAGCAGCAAAAGCCGCCCTTGTTGTTGTAGATAATGATGGAGGATACTGGGCTAAGAATTTTACAGACATGCTTAGGATGGCGAGTATTAACGTTTTCAATGAAAGCAACATTGTACTAAGCAACGAAAACATAACAAAGCTGCTTTTAAAATATAATGTCAAGCAAGTTCTCGAAATTCCCAACGGCTTTAACGATACTATTAATGCATACCTTGGCGGGCAAAACGTGAGCATCAAGTTGAAGTTTTATGGAGTGCTTTCTACAGTAGGCGCTTTCGAGGGGTTTGGCTCGTCAATAATTGATGCTTTCATTGAACAGTTTAATAGGCATGTTGCCCCAAATGTTGTGGCAGTTGAAAAGTCAGCAATTATAAAGGGCGAAGTTAAGCCCGGCGTTGATCCAGCCATGCTTTCTGGTCTGCTTATGTCCCAGTCTATTGCTCTTCCCATTACGATTATGATTTTACTTACTTATTCGGTGCAGATAGCTGCCACTTCGGTAGCCATGGAAAAGGAGGAGAAAACCCTTGAAACATTGTTAACTCTGCCTATGGATCGCCTTTCAATACTTTTGGGGAAGCTTTCCGGTTCAATTATTGTTGCCGCTGTTGGCGCTGTGGCATATATGGCTGGCTACAGCTATTTGTTGGGCTCGGCCATGTCCGGGATTCCAGCTAACATAAACCTGGATTTGGCTGCCTTGGGGCTTACGCCTTCTTTTTGTGGCTATCTGCTCTTGGGTGTATCCCTCTTTGTTTCAATGCTTTCGGCTTTGGCTTTGGCTGTTATAATGTCTGCCTTCGCTGAAGATGTGAGAAGCGCCCAATCCTTTGTGGGCTACATTTACCCGCTTATATTTCTTCCATCCTTCGCCCTAATATACTTGGACATCAACACCTTGCCATTGGCTATTAGAATTCTCTTTTATGCTATTCCATTTAGCCACCCCATAATAGCCTCAAAAGCCGTCATAATGGGCGACTATTGGACCGCAGCATTAGGCATAACCTACGTTTTTGCCTTCACGATGGTAGTTATGTATGCAGCCTCAAGGCTTTTCGCCACAGAGAAAATTCTAACGGCAAAAATAAAGTTCAAGAGAACGGGAATAAAGCGACGAAAAACGGCAGAAGAATTTTAGTAAAACTTTTCCAGGAAGTGTGTAAACTATCATGCGGTGAAAGAAGCTTTGGGAATTCAAAAAATCGAAGTTTATCCGGTTACTTTGGCTTACCGTGAACCTTTCCGTATCGCTCCGGGCGCAAGCACCGAAAGCCACAACGTTGTCGTGAAAATAGTTACGGATTATGGCGTTTACGGCTGGGGTGAATCTTCGCCTTCAGAGCGGGTTACCGACGAAACAGCTGAGACCGTCATCAAAGCCTTGGATAAGATTGTGCCTAAGCTTATTGGCATGTGCCCCTTAAGAATTGAGCAAAACATTGAGCTTATGGATTCCATTGTGGCTGGAAACCCCTCGGCAAAGGCGGCCATAGACATAGCCTTACACGACATTTTAGGCAAGACTGTTCGAAAGCCCCTTTACATGGTTATGGGTGGCTACAGAACCGAAGTCCTAACCGACATCACATTAAGCATAAAGTCTCCAAAGGAAATGGCTAAAGACGCGGTTAAAGCCGTTAAGAAAGGGTTTAAAGCCCTAAAAGTTAAGGTTGGAGTAAACCCAGAAGAAGACATCGAAAGGATTAGGCTTATCCGCGAAGCGGTCGGCGAAAAAATACAGATAAGGATTGACGCAAATCAAGGCTGGACGCCAAAGCAAGCCATAGAAGTTTTAAACAAAATTGAAAAGTTTAACATTCAATTCGCGGAACAGCCAGTCCCAGCAGAAGACTTGAAAGGACTAGTGGAGGTTAAGCGGAACTCGCCTATTCCGATAATGGCGGATGAAAGCGTTCACTCGCCGGAAGACGCCCTACAACTGATAAAAGCTGAAGCCGTAGACATGATAAACATAAAGTTGATGAAAAGTGGAGGAATTCACAAAGCCAAGAAAATAGCCGCCATAGCCGAAGCCGCTGGAATATCATGCATGATAGGCTGCATGGGTGAGTCAGAAATAGGCATAGCAGCTGGAACCCACCTAGCCGCGGCAGTAAAAAACATACAGTATGCAGACCTAGACTCCGACTTGCTACTCAAGGACAAACTGGTTACAAAAGGCGGAACGAAAGTCAGAGACTCAATGCGGACGTTTCCAAAAATTCACGGACTGGGAATAAAGGAGTTAAATAACAAAATCCTTGGAAAACCAGTCAAAGTTTATCAGTAAACCTTACGTGACTCTTTGTTAAAAATGTTAAGAAGGAGGAAAGTTTAGCCTAGTTCTTGCAGAGCTCTTAAGCGTTTTACTATGTTTGGATGCGTTGAGAAAATTTCGATTATTCTATCCAGTGTTGTCAGTCTCCTTGATAGGAGTTCTTGGACAAGTTTTTGGTCGCCAGATGCTGCCGCTGTTAATGCCGCCGAGTCTGTTTCCACACGATCCGGGTCTGTTATGAATAAAGCCTTGAAGGCGTTTAGGTGCTGCACCTGTTTTCTTGCTTTCCCCATGTTCCTAGTTGTGTGGACTATTTTTGCTAGTCCTTCTGAGAGTTTTTGTGCACCATTTTCGACTATTAGGGCGCTGTGTCTGTCAGCATAATACTCACGGAGACGACTTAAGTATAGTATGAACATGTTTAGAATCCATGAGAAAGCCATGAAACCAAAGCCTAACGCTGCTGTTCCACTGCCTTCTTCTCTTCGCCTGCCATACATTGAAGAGATTATAAGTGAATAGCCAATGTAGTAGAAAAGCGCTGGAAGAAGCGAAACAAACATCATTATTTGCACGTCCCTATGTTTCAAGTGTCCCAGCTCATGACCTAAAACCGCTTCAACCTCCCCTTCATCGAGGGTTTTTAGAAGCCCGCTTGTCACGGCCACACGGTTTCCAGCGATGGGCGAGCCATACGCAAAGGCGTTTGGAATTGGAATTTGGGCAAGCATCAGCTTTGGCTTTTTTAATCCGCTTTTTCTGCTTAGATTTTCAACTATCTGATGAAGTTTTGGGTTTTCACTTTCATGTATTTCACGTGTGCGGTAGAGGGCGTCAATTATGTATGGGGAGATTAACCACTGTCCCACGTTGAATGCCACAACCAAAACTCCCAAAATAAGCAAGTTCGGTATGCCGATTAAGCTCAAGATTAACGTGAACACCAACGTGGATAAGCCTATTATTAGGGCTAATGTTCCAATCATGGATGCACGAAGTTTCCATACGCTCGGCATTTTTCTCACCAGTCAATGTTCACAGAAGGGAACACGCTTATATTTGTTACTCTTAAGATTTAAGCCTCCAGATTAACTTTTATTGGTAAAAGTGTATAGTCTCCTCTTATGGAAGTGTTTGTTGACGACGTAGGAAGCTTCCCCCTGCCCAAATCTATTGAAAGAAAAGTGTTTGATGAAGCTTATAAGCTGGCAAGAGAACAAGTTGCCAACGGAAAAAATTTGAAAGAGAACCCTTTCCTGTATAAAAACTTCTACGAAGTTGTAGTAGAATCGTTTTTTAAAAAGCTTAAAACCGGTTTGGATATCGCCAATTATCCACAACACTATGACATACATAGGCAGTTCGCTGAACCCATCCATAAGGCGATGGAAAGAGGCACATACATTGTTGAAGAGAAAGACGCTATCATACCCGAAGTACATGTTATCAACGAAGAGGCAAAAAGAATTTACAAAGGTATAGGAAAAAGGATTGCCCTTCGCGTCTGTGTTACTGGTCCATTGGAGCTTTACTTAAAAGAGATCGGAACAACCCTATACAAGGATGTGCTATTTATGTTTGCAGAAACCGTAAGACGGTTCGCCAAAAACGCCATTTTAAACTCAAAATACGTAAAAACGGAGGTTGTCGCCCTCGACGAGCCGAGTTTCGGCTTTCAAGAAATATCAGCAGACAAAGAAACAACAGTGGAAGCCCTAGAAAAGGCCTTAAATTTCGAAGGCGACGTTCAAAAGCACATTCATATGCACTCTCCAGCAAGAATCGTGGACATTTTAAATGTTAAAAATCTGGATGTGGTGTCCATAGAGTATGCAGCCTCTCCTTGCAGCCTAGAATTCCTTTCAAAAAGCATACTTGAAAAGACGGATAAGTTCATCCGTGTTGGAATAGCCAGAACCGACATAGACTCCATCATCGCAGAACTTTATGAGAAGGGAATAACAAAACCAGAAATAGGACAGCTTGTCGAAGACGAAAAAACTATCAGAAAAAGATTTGAAAACGCCACGGAAAAATTTGGAGAGAGAATGACCTTCACAGGGCCAGACTGCGGACTCGGTGGTTGGCCAACACAAGAAGCAGCCCAACTTCTCCTAGAAAGAACTGTTAGAGCTGTGAAACAGTTTTAGCTGCTGATGAAACGCTTTTTTGATAGAAAAGCTTTTATATTAGTGCTTCTCTTTCCTTTTTCCATTGAAAGAAAGGAAGGGGAGCCCAAAAAGGGTTCGGTGGTTCCTATTTTTGGAGCTCCCTTCTCTCCTTTCTCCCCTCTTAAAACTCACCGAACCCTTGGGTAAATCCCCAATCTTTAGAAGACCGAGGTGCTTGGCTATTTAATTTGCAGAAGCTTTTCAATATTTGAATAACACGTATTACAAAATATGCCTTTCTTTCTGTCTGTTTCAAAGATGGAGTTGGAAAAGTACATAACACAAAATGGATTTTTGCAGTGAGTTAAGCCGAAGGTGTGTCCAAGTTCATGCACAGCCTCCTTTGTGCCCCTTTCGATGAAAAGTTCAAAGTTCGATGGAGCGCCATAAAATTCTGGTCTCAGCCTCCAAAGGGATATGATGGCAGCCTTTCCAGGGCATTCCGCCTCTCCAAAAACAAAGTTTAATCCTGGAACATAAATGTCGGTGTCGACCACGCCTAAAACACGGTTTAGGTTTCTGGCTTTTTCTGCATAGCTTGCCACTAAGCCTAAGATCACGTCTGAGCGGTACTGCTTCCTTACTTTGTCGAAGGCTTCTTTCGGCAAAGTCAAAGTTTCACGGATTACTTGGCACTGTGTTTTTGGGAACGCCATGTTTATGTTTTCGCATATTCTGTTTAGGACTTTCGAGTAGACTTGCCCTATGCGTAAAATTCCTATCTTCATGTTCTTTAAACCTTAAATGTGTCTCCTGGTCTAGGAGCTACAGCCTCCAGCCCAGCTTCTTTCTCTATCCATTTTGCAAGAAGTTCGCAGTTTCCCTCGGCGCCGTGGATCACGTAGAATTTTGCCTTGCCGTTAATTTTTTTCACGGCTTCTTTAAGCTCTTTTGCGCCGCAATGGGATGAAAAGTCAAAGTGTTTAACTGTAGCCTTAACCTTTCGCATTTTCCCGTCGATGACGCATACCCCTTTCTCTAGGAGTTCTCTTCCAGGCGTGCCGGGGATTTGGTAGCTCACGAGGAAAACTGCGTTATTCGCCTTTTTACCAATTTTAGATATGTAGAATGCTGCAGGACCGCCCTTAAGCATGCCAGCTGGTGAAATTATTACGCAAGGCATTTTTGTGGCTTTTCTGCGGTCCCGCCAGCCCTCCACCCAATTGACCGAGTGGACGGCATCCATGAACAGTTTTGGATCCCTCAAGAATTGCATGTGATTCATCATCATTCTGCTGGCTTCCCGCGCCATCCCATCGAGGTAAACTGGATGCTCAAAATGGTAGGCGGCGAGGATGCATGCAATCTCTTGGGATCTTCCAATGCTGAAGGCTGGTATAAGAACTGTCCCGCCCCGTTCTACTATTTCTGTCACTTCCTCAACGAATTGCTTTTCGAGTTCTGAACGTTCCGGGTGGTCCTCATCGGCGTATGTACTCTCTATTATGACTGCGTCTAGGTCGCCGTAGTCCATTTTCGCCCCCTCTAAAAGCCTTGTATTTATCAAGTTAAAGTCGCCAGTATACAATAGCCTCCTTCCTTCAGCCTCTATGAGGACTTGTGCGCTTCCGGGGATGTGTCCAGCGTTGTGAAGTTCGAAGGTTATGTCTCCAACGGTTTCTTTCGCGCCAAAATCCAAGTGCCTAATGTGCCTCATCATGGTTCTTAGTTCAAGATACTCGTATGGGAGATAGTAGCTTGAAAGGTGTATGAAGTCTGAAATTAGTAGTTGGCTAAGCTCTGCTGTAAGTCTGTTCGCGTAAACTGTTTTCTTTCCATGAATGAAGAATATGGGGATTGCACCGGAGTGGTCTAGGTGGCTGTGTCCCAAAATTATTGCGTCCACTTCTTTTGGTGGCAAATGCATTGGGAAGCCAGGCTCGTGGTTGAGCATTACGCCGTAGTCTAGCAAAACTTGTGTTTTTTCTGTTTTGACGGATATGGCTGCTCTACCAACCTCATGGGTTGCGCCTAGAAACTTTATTTGAAGAGGACTCATTTCTTTCAACCATTAACGCACTTAACATTGGCGCAGCTGTTTTAAAAATGTATTGACTTTTCGGCATAGGCTACTCTAACAAGTCCACGTTTAATAGCCCTTAAAATTTCATCCAAATCTGTTGAAGCTTGAATTTCGTTGTAAACTGTCCAAAGCTCGTCTACTCTATGGGCGTCGCTTCCAGCCACGCTGGGCAAAGCCATCGCCTTGGCTAATTCTTCGGCTAACATGTTTAGTTGTCGGGAGCAACCACCATTCAAAACCTCAACGGCATCAATCGCGTAGTTTTTGGCTGAATCGCCCAAACCAAAGGCTCTATATGGATGTGCTGCAACCACTAAGCCGCCTCTTTCATGGGCAAAATCTATGACATTTTCAACAGTCCATGGTTGGGGTGGAACTTCAGCGACTCCTAAAAGGATAAGGTCACCGCCAACGGTGCTGACTTCTACGCCCGGAATGATGAGGATGTCTGGGTAAGCTTTAGCCAGCTCCAACACTTTGTGGTATCCTCTAACAGTGTTGTGGTCTGTTATTGCTGCCGCTTTTATGTGGGGGTGGGCGAAAAGCTGCTCCACTATAGTTTTTGGGTGTATTGAAGCGTCCGGCGAAAATATCGTGTGAATGTGTAAGTCTACATGAATCAAGGTTATTCGCCCTAGTCTGTCTGCATTCTCTTTAAAAAGTTTAACAATGATTTAACCCATCTCTTATCCATATTAAAAGATTTAAAAGTGACGCCTTTGGCTACACACGCCTTTTTGCATGCCTTCAGAACAGTTTCGCCCCAATCTTCAACATTGTGAAGTAACAGTGCCACCTTGTAATTGTTTCTGCTTATATAATCTGCCACTTGCGAAGCCACATATCCTACAGTCTCTTTGTCCGGCGGCATAGCTGTTTCATGCTGAGAAAGTGGATAAATCTCATCAAGTTCCAGTGGGATTACCCCGAAAGGTGCTTCATAAAAACAGATGTGGAGTTTATGTATACGTTCTTTTGGAAAATCTTGAAGAGCTTTCACCAGCCTTTTGTATTCCTCAGATTTGTGGTAGGGCTTGGCTCTGGTCTGGGGCATCAGTATAAGAATTTCAGCTTCTCTTGGAGGAGTATATCTCTCAGACAGCCTTATTCTGTGGCGTACAACCTCCGGGCGGACTAAACCGGCAGAATCGAAGTAGAAAAGTCCGCTACGCTTTACTGTTGGGCTATGCCTTTCGATGAACTTTTCGTATTTTCTCAATTTTTTTAGTGCCTGCAAAAGTGCGGGGTGCCCATGAACCCTAAACTCTAAATGCTCCCAAAGTCTACCTTCTTTTATCGCCTGTTTTATCCGCTTAATTTCAGCAGAGCAAATGTGAAGGTTGTGTTCCGCGATAAAGGCTTGCCTCTCTTTGCTTGGGAGTTCAGCCACATCCTTTGGGCTTTTACTTGAGCATTTTGGGCATGCGCATGGGAAAAACTCAAGCTCTTCAAGTCTCACAGTTCCTGTTTCCGTCATGTAACGGTTTTCTCTGGCGTAAATGGCATAGGCTGCGGAGTCAAAAAAGTCGCATCCTAGGGCAACAGCCAACGAAAACATGAAGGGGTGTCCAGCGCCAAAAAGGTGGAAGGGGCGTTCAATGGGCAAATTCATTTTAGCTGTTAAAATCATGTCTACTAAAACGTCGAAGCGGTAGTTTTCCATAACCTCTGTTGGGCTTCCTAAAGCGTGAATGTCGAATGGAAGCTTAGCCATCTCCGAAGCTGACATCGCTACCAAATCCAGATAACGTCCGCCTTGAATAGGCCCAACCCAGAGAATATCTTCCCTCTTTTTAACCTTGAAAAGTTCAGCTGCCCTTTTCAGCGTTTCATTCACTGTTTGCTCCGCATGCTTCCTTGAAACCCTCCAACCAGTCGGCCAATCAAGTATTGTGGCTATGTCTGTGTTTATCCGCTCTTGGTAATCCACAATTTCTTCTGGGGTGATTTTCACATCTCCATAGACCAAAATTTGGTAGGCGCCGGAATCCGTCATTATTACGCCCTTAAAATCTAGAAAACTGTGCAAGCCCTTTTCGGCTGGCTGGTTTTGGAATCGCCTTTTTAGGATATAGGCGTTAGTTATTAGAGCTTCGAAGCCAAAATCCTCGCGAATTCTTTTAGGCGGTATTGGTTGTATAGCCGGGTTTACAACGGGGAAAAGGAGTGGAGTCTCTATAGTGCCGCTTTTTGTTCGCAGTTTCCCAATTCTGGCAAGCAAGTCTCTTTCTTTTACTTCGAAGCTCATTATGAAATCTAAACAAAATCAGTTGAACATACTTATAAAATGTAGAGCCGCAAACTTATATTGCAAGGTCCATTTCTAATACCAGCGAAGAGGAGTCATCCAATGGCTTTAACTGTCCAAATTGAAGAGAAGCCAAAACTTGAAAACCCCGTTCTAATCGAGGGGTTGCCGGGCATAGGCTTTGTAGCCAACATAGTGGCATTACACTTAATCCATGAGCTCGAAGCAAAACGCTTTGCAAGAATCTTTTCTGCATCGTTCCAAGACTTGGCTGTAACAACAGAAAATGGTGGCACCCGCTCCCCAATAAACGAGCTATACTACTACAAGAGCAAGGGAGAAGGGCGAGACCTTATTATTTGGTATGGCAACACCCAAGCCCTAACAACTTTTGGACAGTACGAGCTTTGTGGAAAAGTTCTTGACATTGCCGAGGAGCTGGAATGCCGCTTCCTCATAACCATCGGAGGATTCAAACAAGAAGAGGTTAAGGAAACACCAGAAATTTACTGCGCAGCTTCCGACCCAGAAACCCTAAAAGAAGCCTTAAACTTGGGCGCAAAAATAATGGTTGGAAACATTTTCGGAGTGGCTGGCATACTAATAGGGCTTGGAAGCCTCAGAGGCTTTAGAGGCTTTTCGCTCCTAGTAGAGACTCTAGGTACTTATCCGGACGCTAATGCAGCTCGATATGCGCTTTCCGCCCTAAACAAGTATTTGAACCTTAAAGTTGACTTGTCAAGGCTTGATGCTGCCGCTGAGAAGACAACGAAGATTTTGGAGTCTTTCGGCTGGGTTAGAACTGTTAAAGAGGAAAAGAAAAGGGAAGAGCAATTCCGCTGGTTTGTCTAGCCCCTAGTTTCACTAATAAACTGTTCGTAAACCTTTTGAACCCTTTCAGCAGCCGGACCTGAACCCTCAACAACGCCTTTTTCCGTCACTTTAACCTTGTCCATAACCCAGATGAAACCCTTATCTTCATAAAGCTTAACCATTGTTGGGAAAACCCTTTCAAGACGTTCAGCCAAAGCCTTCAAGTCGAAGGGCTTTTCAACACTCAAAATTTGGGCGACAACATTACCGTTCAAAAAAACCCTATGGAGCTTTTTGCCTTCCTCGTCTTTTGCATCTGCCAAGCATAGGCTTAAATTGTCAGGGTTAATTCCTATCAGTGTTCCATTATATGTTTTGCCAGCTGTAGTTGTGACAATCACTGTTTTATCTATGAGGGCTGAGACTTCCGTGAAGAATCTTCTTTGAGCCACTGACAACGCTTATCCTCCTCTACGTACACGTTATTAGAACACATATTTTAGGGTTTAACTGCACAAGCATTATTAGGATTATCAAACCAAAATATTTTTGGCGGGATGTAATGGCTCAAGTTGATAGAGAAAGGGAAGCCTTGTACTCGAGGCTTAGCTCGATAGAGTCCGACCTTTCAGTGGCTTCTGCGGCAATAAGCGACGTTGAAAGCAAACTATCCCAGATTGACAGCTCAATGGCTTCATTGCCAAGCAGACTCGTGACGGTTCGGGGGCGGGGTTATGCAGCAATGGGACATTTAGAGAAAAGCATTGAAATCTTAACCAAGAAGTGGATGGAAGCCTCGCCAACTATTAAGCAAAGCTTCTACAGCAATGTCCAGCCACTAACAGCCCAAATTCGAACACTTCAATCTGATGCGCATAGGCTTAGAGCCGAGATAGACCGTGGAAACATAGGCTATTGTTGGTCTTTGGCTGGGCGCCTCTCAACAGAAGCCTCCATGTTAAGAGCTAGGATATCTATGGAGACAGCGAAAATCAGCGCCTCACTCGGCGAGTTTTTGGGAAGCATAAACGCCATAGACAGAGACCTAAAAGTAGCAGAAAAAACCATGGAGCTTTTCTCATACGCGTCTTTCCCATTGAAACCAGAGGAAAGCCCAGTCCTAGCCGTTGAAGGAAAAATTATGACGAAAGATAAATGCGAAGGAACCCTTTACTTCACAAACCAAAGGTTCATCTTCGAAGGGAAGAAAGAGGTCGTCCTTGAAAAGAAACTATTCATAGCGACAAAAAAGAAGACGGAACGCATGGTCCTCATAGAACAGCCTATAGGAGCTCTTCAAGAAATTTCAAAGGGAAGGGTGGGGCTTATTGCTTGGACGGGCGTTTATATTCGCTTTAAACCAGAACGTGGATTAGAGGAGACGCCTTTTGACGTTAAGGGTTGGGAGGCAGACGTAATAACAAGGTTCTTCCAATACATTATAGGCGGTGAGGCAGACAGAGACATAGCGGCAATAAAAGGCATAACTCCAAAAGAAGCACCAACAATAAGGATTATCAGATGTCCCCACTGTGGGGCACCTTACACAAAGGAAATTTACAAGGGACAAACATCTGTGCAGTGCGAATACTGTGGAACCGCAATAATGGTCAGCTAAAGCTTTTCAAATCAGCCCATCTTCCTCTCTTCTAGGCTCTGCTTCAGAAATATAGCGGTGTTCGGCGGCAAGTCACGGTAAACTATGACGTTTGGTCCGATCCAACAGTTGTTTCCAACCTTTACGCCGGGCATTAGGAGCGCATTTATGCCTGTTTTAACGTTGTCTCCCAAAACTGCGCCCAACTTTGTTCTTCCAGAGTCCACAAGCTTGTCCTTAACCATCATTTTTATTGTTCCAGCGTCAAGGCGATAATTAGCAGTTATTGTTCCAGCCCCCAAGTTGCAGTTTTCGCCAATTATGCTGTCGCCAACATAGGACAAATGCCCAATATGCACTCCATCCATGATTATGCTGTTCTTTATTTCGCAAGCATTTCCTATCCGCACGTTTTTGCCTATGCTTGTGCATGGGCGTATGTAACAGTTGGGTCCAACATCGCTGTATTCGCCTATGTAGGCTGGTCCTTCAATGTAGGCTCCGGAGCGTATATGGGCGGTTTCGGCAACCCTTACTGGTCCAATTATGTGAGCGCCCTCCTCAACATTTCCAAATACGCCGTGTTCCATACGAGTAAGCACCCAGCGGTTAGCCTCCAACAAATCCCAAGGTCTACCTATATCAACCCACTCATTCCTCGGAATTTCAACGGCGAAAACAGGCTTCCCCTCTTTTATGAGAAACTCAATGGCGTCTGTTATTTCCAATTCGCCCCTCGAAGAAGCCGAAACCCCCCTCAATTTCTCAAAAATTTCAGAAGTGAAAACGTATAGCCCGGCATTAGCCAAGTTTGTAGGCGCCTCTTCTCGGCGGGGCTTTTCGATTATACGCTTTACAGCTCCATCGTCTTTAAGCTCGATTATGCCATAATCCTCTGGGCGCTCAACAGGCACAACAGAAAGCGTTGCTGAAGGCCTCTTTCGGTTGTGCATTTCCAGAACTTTTTTGAGAGCCTCTGGAGTGAAAAGCAAATCACCATAGATTAATACAAAGTCTCCATCAACAAATGGTTCGGCAACGCTTGCAGCATTTCCAGTCCCAAGAACAACTTTTTGATGGGCATACTCAATTTTTAGCCCAAATTTTTCTCCAGAGCCAAAATATCTGCGGATAGCTTCAGCCATATAATGCACAACTACTACTATCTCGCTTATTCCACAAGCCCTAACAGCATTTAAACAATGCTCAAGAGCAGGCTTTCCTCCCACGCTGATTAGATGTTTTGGACGGGTTAGAGTGATAGGCTGAAGCCTCGTGCCCTCGCCTGCCGCAAGAACAACAGCCTTCATTTTTCCAAATCCTCCAAAGCCCTTTCAACAGCGGCCAAAGCCCTATCCATTATTGCCTCAGCAGTCTTTAAAGATTCACCCTCCACCGTCAGCCGTATAAGGGGCTCTGTGCCAGAAGCCCTAACCAAAACCCAACCATCCTCAAGGGACAAGCGAACACCATCAACCGTTGAAATTTGCCTATAACTCGGAAAAGCCTTTTTCAGAAGCTCCTCAGCCCTCTCGACAACTTTATGCTTCGTCTCGTTTCTACACTTAATGTTCTTTCTAATGATAGGGTATGTTGGAACATCGGCAATAAATTCTGAAAGGCTTTTTCCCTCATCTTCAAGAGCCTTCAAAAGAAGCACTGATGAAAGAATTCCGTCTGGACAATAATGGTGTTTTGGATGTATCCAAGCCCCGCACGGTTCACCACCAAAGACCGCCCCAAACCTCTTCACGGTTTCTGCAACATAAACATCCCCAACTCTCGTTCTGATAACTTTCCCGCCCATAGGCTCAACCATCTTTTCAAAACACATGGAAGCTTCAACATTCGTGACAACCGTTCCGCCACCACACTTTTTTAAGATATAAGCTGCATACGCCGCCAAAGCCCTATCAAAATCCACAAAGTTGCCCTTCTCGTCTATGAAGGCGACCCTGTCTCCGTCACCATCATATGCTATTCCAACATCGGCTTTAAGTTCTCTAACAATTTTTGACAAAGGCTTTAGAGATTCAGCGTTCGGCTCAGGGCTCCTACATGGAAAGAAACCATCAGGCTGAGCATTTACAGCCTTAACCTTGCATCCCAACCCCTTAAAAATTTCTGGTGCAATATAGCTTGTGGCTCCACAACCAAGATCTATCACAACCCGCCACCTCTTGCCTAGCCTCAAGCTTTTCAAAATCATATCCACATATAATCGGCTTTCATCGCAATACTCGACTCTGCCGAGATTCCGCCACTCAGCCAGTCTAAAATCTCCGCTCTCAATAATTTTCTCAAGCATCTCTTGATGCTTTTCATCATACGCCGTGCCTTTTTCATCGAAAATTTTTATCCCGTTGTATTGAGGTGGATTATGAGAAGCTGTAACCATCAACCCAGCATCAGATTCAAGCCTCATGGTTAAATAAGCTAAAACAGGTGTTGGCAAAACACCTAAACCATAAACTTCTATTCCACAGGCCAGCAAACCCGAAACCAAAGCATTCTCAATTATCAAGCCGGAAGTTCTCGTATCCCTCGCCACAAAAACCCTACCAGTCCCAAGGAATTTTCCTAACGCCATCCCGACCCTAACAGCCAAAAATGGAGTCAAGTCAGCATTAACTAAACCTCTTAGGCCCGAAGTGCCAAATAACCTCAATAAAACCGCTCTCCAACATAACTTTGCTTTTCAACCGTTAATTGGCCAACATCAGCTATAAAAGTTTAAACAAAGCTTCTATAAAAGGTGGGCCGGACCGGATTTGAACCGGTGACCTTCGCCGCGTGAGGGCGACGTCCGTAGGCCTCAACATGCTGTTCTTTTCATTGTTAGCCAGCTAGACTACCGGCCCACATTCAAAATGTAAGCATCTAATCCATAAATCTTTCCCAGAATTTTAAAAGAAGGGAGTAAATAGTTATTCTCGCTTTTATCGTTCTTCTTGGATGGCTATGCTTTTAAGTTCCTTTATCCATGGAATTGAAACAGCGTCTTCTCGAAACCACTCAGCAAGCTCTTGTTTGATAACGTTATCCCTTTCCTCAGCCGCCTCATCCACCAATTCCGCAACTATAACAACTAATTTACGCTTCATCCCAGCACCCTTTTTACAATAGCCATGCAACTACATGTTTTTAAGGGATGTTTCCCCTTCCGATGTATAATTAGTTAGGATTCAGAATCCAAATTTTAACATTTTCAAAGAAAAATCGCAGTTATGCACTTTTAAAAACACATCTTCTGTAGCAATATTCGTGATTACGGAATATTTGTTAAAGAACATATCATCTAATAATGGCTTGATGACGATGATAAAATGGAGAAGGCTAACGATAACTATAGTGGCAATAATACTTTTAACAACATTTGCACAAGCGGTTATGAAGGCGGGCCTCTGCTCAAGCAATCCAAGAAAAGTTGATGTTTTCACTAACAAGGCACCGTTTGATGGGAAGGGGATAAACAATC
>JAVZLS010000016.1:0-22609 GCA_038883715.1 Bathyarchaeia archaeon | reverse complement strand
GCGAAAAATGCTTCAAACCAACAGACGGCTGGACTTATGTGAAGGATACGGGCGTAATCAACACATTTTCAGTCTCGTTTATCGCCGCTGATGCCTCTAGGCTAAAGGAACCCATAGTTGTGGCTATCATAAACTTGGACGGCGCTACAGAAGGCATGGGCATAGTCCACTTGCTAGGCGAATACGGCGATTGGAGGGAAATAAAAATTGGAATGCGAGTCAAAGCCGTCTGGAAGCCACCGGAAGAACGCATAGGCGCCATCACAGACATAAAATACTTCAAACCAATAAGGGAGTGAAAAGCTCATGAGCCTTGAAAAAATAACCAACCCGTTAAATGCCCGCCACTGGATAGGCCACATGGAAGCAGACTACCGCTACACGCTTGGCATTGCTGGAGAACGCTTCTTGAAAGAGATTAAGGAAAACGCCCGAATAATGGGAGCTAAATGTCCAAAATGCGGAGTAATCTTTGTTCCACCAAGGCTTTACTGCGAAAAGTGCTTTGCAAAGCTTGAAGAGTGGGTTGACGTAGGCAAACGCGGCGAAGTCTACACATACACAATAGCCACAATAGACATCGACGGCAAAAAACTTGAAAAGCCGCAAATATACGCGCTAATAAGGTTTGAGGGCGTCCACGGTGGAATAATCCACAAAATAGGCGAAACAGAAAAAGTCTACATTGGAATGAAGGTGGAAGCAGTTTTCAAACCGCCCAGCGAAAGAAAAGCCTCAATAAACGACATAGCCTACTTCAAACCAGCCGAATAGCCTACACCCTATCCTCTTTTTATCGTCGAATCATTCAGCCCTTTTGCTGTGATTTGAACTTCTTTTAGCGGCTTTTTCTTCTTTGCCGCAAGACGATTATTGTGGCTGTGGGAAGCGCTAACAAAGGCAAAAGCGCCATAAGTGTTTGGAATTCTGGAACGATTGTTATCTCTACTGTTGAGTGGGGGTAGGTAAAGTAGATGATGCTTAATGTTTCATTCTCAAATATCGGCGTGTACTCCACTTGAACGTCGTTCACTTTTATGATGAATGGCGGTTGCATAAGGCTATGCGGTATTGTGATTCTGCAGTACCCGTGGGTCTGCCCTATTTGCGATTCAGATGCATGTATTACAATTGTTCCGTTGGAGGTGAAGTATTGGAAATAGTCTATTGTTGAGTTGGAAACTATGTCAACATTGAAGCCAAGCGGAGTGTCGAAGCTTCTGAAGGGACTCATCAGGGGATAATTGTCAAAGTTTTCTTCTGCGATGTAGTATGGTGTGTCGCCTATTCCATCCCCGTCGGCGTCTTCGCCTTCATAATCGTCCCAATAGTTACCTTCGGAGTTGCCGCCGCTCCAAAAGTTTATTGAATCATAGCTTGTTACATGCTTTCCATTGTCCATAAAGTTGTTATGATAGAAAGTGTTGTAACTTGAGTCATATCCAATGTTGATGCCCGTCAAGCCATTGTTTATTATGTTGTTTCCAATTATGCGGTTGTTGGTGGATTCCCACCAGATTTCCATTCCGTTCTCCACATTGTTCATCAATGTGTTGCCGATTATGGCGCAGTTGAAGGCGCCTTCAAGCCAGATTCCATAGTCAAAGCGCGTGATAATTACATTTTTAACTATTACGTTCCCAATTTCCATAAGGTATATTCCAGCTGCTCCGCCGCTTCCTTCTATGGCGTAGCCAGCCCCATCAATTATGATATTGGCTCGTTCCACGTCGATGCCGTCGCCGGAGGTTGTTATGTTGCCGGTCAATGTGTAGGTGATGCGGTCGTAGGTTATTATCGGCGCGTCCGAGGGCTCTATAGTTCCATCTTCCTTAATGGTTATGGTTCCGCTCCAAGCCTTGACGGTTTTAACGTTAACCACTAAGGACAAGCCGAACAGCAAAAGTGCCGCCAACATGGCGATTAGGGCTATTCTGCAACTTTTATCCACAAATTTTCCTCGCAAGCTAATGGACACATATCTTAATAACGCTTTCTGAATCCGCATCTAAACATTACAGAAAATGAAGAATGTTAACCTGTTTAGGGGCTTGTTTATATCGAATAGCTTTTAGGCTTTTACCATCTAAAAATATTTAATGGACCGGAAGTTGAAGCATCAGATGAGCAAAGCAGAGAAGATTTTGAGCGAGATTGAAAGCAAAATTAAGAAGGGCGAGTTTTTACCAATTGTTGGGCCTGTTAGAGGTCAAATTTTAGTTAAAACTATTCGTGAGATTAAGCCTAAGCGTGTTTTGGAGATTGGAACCTTCATTGGTTATTCAACGATTCTTATGGGAAAAGAATTGGGAAGCGATGTACAACTAATCACCATAGAGATCGATCCTCATGCGGCGGAGGTTGCAAAGGCTAACATAAAAGAGGCTGAAATACCACCGAAGATTAAAGTTTTAGTCGGCGATGCTCTTGAGATTATTCCGAAGTTAGAGGGTGATTTTGATCTTGTTTTCATAGATGCCGATAAAGAGCAATATTTGGATTATTTAAAGCTAATCGAAAATAAACTTCACAAGGGAAGCGTCGTAATTGCAGATAACGTCGAACATGCGCCAAACTATTTGGATTATGTGAGACATTCTGGAAAATATAGAAGTAAATACATACCAGCAAGCGCAGGCGGCCTCGAATTAAGCGTTAAGCTTTAGATTTTGTTTAGGGCTTGTTTTAGGTCTGCTATTATGTCTTTTGGGTCTTCTATTCCTAGGGCTAGGCGTACCAGCTGGTCTGTTATGCCAAGTTTTTGGCGTTGTTCCGGGGTTATGAAGTAGTGGGATGATGTTGCTGGCTGTGTTGCCAAGGTTTCTGTTCCTCCTAGGCTGGCTGCTAAAAGGCATAATTTTAGGCTTTCCACAAACTGCACTGTTTTTTCAAAGTCTCCTTTAATTTCGAAACTTACAACTCCGCCGAAGCCGCGCATCTGTTTTTTAGCTAGGCTGTGTTGCGGGTGGCTCGGCAAACCCGGATAGTAGACTTTGGCGACTTTTGGATGCTTTTCTAGGAATTTGGCTATTTGCATTCCGTTTTGGTTGTGCCTCTCCATTCTTAATACAAGTGTTTTCAAGCCTCTTAGTAGAAGCCAAGCCGCTGCTGGGTTGAGGGTTCCACCTAAAATTTTTCGGTTCCGCTTTAGGTTTTGGATGAAGTCTTTTGAGCCGCAGACGATTCCGGCGGTTATGTCGTTGTGTCCGCCCAAGTATTTTGTGGCGCTGTGAACAACCACGTCTATGCCAAACTTTATGGGCGTTAAATTGTATGGAGTGGCGAGGGTGCTGTCAACAACCGTTGTTATGCCATGTTTTTTGGCTAAGGCTGCTAGACGCTGCAAATCCACAATTTTCAATGTTGGATTTGTGGGAGTTTCGGCATAGACTAGCCTCGTGTTCTTTTTTATGGCTTTTTCCACCTCGCCTATATCTGCAGCATCTACAAGAGTTACTTCAACCCCGAATTTTGGCAGAAACTCTTGGAAGAAGGTTAGGGTCCCGCCATAAAGGTCTCTTGAAGCCACAACATGGTCGCCCTTCGAAACCATTGTGAGTATAGCCGTTGTTATAGCCGCCATTCCAGAGGCGAAGGCACACGCATCCTCCGATCCTTCCAGAAGTGCCATTTTCTTTTCAACAGCCCGCACCGTTGGGTTGTCGAATCTTGTGTATAGGTAGCCCTCAGCTTTTCCGCTTATAACGTCAATTAGCTCCTTGGTGCTTTTGAAGGCGAAAACTGAAGTCTCATAGATTGGTGTGGCAACAGCCCCAGTGGCATCGGGTTTTTCTCCGCCATGGACAGCCCTTGTGGAAAAGCTATAATGCTTTGAAGTCATCCGGTTCACCCTTTAAATCATTGTTTCATGGCTTGTTTGAGAAATAACTTTTTAGGCTTGGCGCTAATATTTTAGACAAAACCGTTTGTTAGAGGTTTAGCACATCATGTTTGATAGGCAGAAGATTGAGGAAATAGCCAAGGAAAGGGAACGCTGGGAAAAATCAACACTGCCCAACTGGATTAAGCAATGCCCAGAACGCCAAAAGGAGTTTAAGAACCATTCTGGAATGACAATTAAGGGCTTGTACACGCCAGAAGACATCAAAGACATGGATTACATGCAAGACTTGGGCTTCCCAGGCGAGTACCCCTTCACACGGGGTTTGCACGCCACCATGTATCGTGGACGCCTATGGACTATGCGGATGTTCGCCGGCTACGGCACTGCGGAAGACACCAACAAACGCTTCAAATACTTGTTAAGTGAAGGCGAAACTGGGCTTAGCACGGCTTTCGACTATCCAACGATTATGGGCTATGATTCTGACCACCCGATGGCTAGGGGCGAAGTTGGCGTATGCGGAGTAGCCATTTCATCACTTCAAGACATGGAAATCCTATTTGATGGCATACCGCTGGACAAAGTTACAACCTCCATGACCATTAATGGTCCAGCTTCTGTTTTACTCGCCATGTATATCGCCGTGGGCGACAAGCAAGGCGTTCCAAGAGAAAAACTGGGCGGCACAACACAAAACGACAATTTGAAGGAGTTCTTCGCCCAGAAGCTCTGCATTTTCCCGCCCAAGCCATCCCTGAAGCTTTCAGTAGACGTCATAGAATACTGTGCTAGGCACTTGCCGAAATGGAATCCCATAAGCATAAGCGGCTACCACATTCGGGAGGCTGGAGCTACAGCTGTTCAGGAGTTGGCTTTCACTCTTTATGACGGCATAGCCTATGTTGAAGAGACCCTTAAGAGGGGTTTGAAAGTGGACGATTTTGCGCCTCGCTTGTCTTTCTTCTTTGCTTCCCACAACGACTTCTTCGAGGAGATAGCCAAGTTCCGCGCCGCCAGACGCCTCTGGGCTAGGATAATGAAGGAGAGGTTCCATGCGAAAAATCCGCGTTCTATGTGGATGCGCATGCACGTCCAAACTTCAGGCTGCACCTTAACTGCTCAGCAGCCTTTAAACAATATTGTTCGCACGACAATTCAGGCTTTAGCCGCTGTTCTCGGCGGAACCCAGTCGCTTCACACAAACTCTTTTGACGAGGCTTTATGCTTGCCAACAGAAGAATCCGTGAGGGTGGCGTTAAGAACCCAACAGATAATAGCCTACGAAAGCGGAGTGACAAACACTGTGGACCCGCTTGCCGGCTCCTATTACGTGGAGGCTTTAACCAACGAGATGGAGGAGAAGGCCATGGAATACATCCAAAAAATCGACGACATGGGAGGAGTAATCCCAGCCATAGAGAAGGGCTTCTTCCAGAGGGAAATAGCCGACAGCGCCTACCGCTACCAGCGGGAGATAGAGGAGAAAAAGCGCATAATAGTGGGCGTCAACGAATACGCCATAGAGGGCGAAGAAATTCCGATTAAGCTTTTGAGGGTTGACCCAAGCGTTGAGAAAAAGCAGATAGAGCGCCTTCAGAAACTGCGAAGAGAACGTGACAACAGAAAGGTTAAGGAAGTGCTTGAAAAACTTCACTATGCAGCCGAGAAGGATGAGAATCTTATGCCAACCATTATTGAGGCTGTTAAGGCTTACGCCACATTGGGCGAAATAATGGATGCCCTGCGAAAAGTTTACGGAGAATACAGAGAACTAATAGTAATCTAAAATGGGGGAAGCAGAAATGAGCGAAAGTGGAAGAAAAATAAGGGTTTTGATAGCCAAGCCGGGACTAGACAGCCACGACAGAGGAGCAAAGGTTGTTGCAAGAGCCTTACGCGACGCCGGAATGGAGGTAATATACACAGGGTTGAGGCAGACGCCAGAACAAATTGTTGAAACAGCCCTGCAAGAGGATGTCGATGTCATCGGCTTAAGCATCTTGTCAGGAGCGCACATGGCACTTTTCCCAAGGATAATGGAACTGCTGAAAGAGAAGGGCTTGACAGACGTTTTAGTGTTTGCAGGAGGAATAATCCCAGAGGAAGACGTCCCAGAGCTTAAAAAAATCGGGATAAGAGAGGTTTTTGGACCCGGAACCCCAACGGACAAGATTGTAAAATATGTGTTGGAGAATGCGCCAAAAAGAAGATAAAAGCCGGTAAAAACCATTGCAGAAAATTGAGGAAATAGCCAAAGGCGTGCTCGCCGGGGACAAAAGAAGCATAGCAAAAGCCATAACCATAGCCGAGAACAGCCCAGAAGAAGCCCAAAGCCTAATTGCAATGGTTTACCCCCACACAGGAAAAGCCCACATAATAGGCTTGACCGGTCCTGGGGGTTCTGGAAAAAGCACTTTAATAGAGAAGATGGTCCGCGAATATAGGCGGATAGGCAAAACTGTCGGCGTGATAGCCGTTGACCCAACAAGCCCCTTCACGGGTGGAGCCTTCTTGGGCGATAGAATCCGCATGCAAGAGCTGAGCACGGACGAGGGTGTTTTCATTCGCAGCATGGCGACAAGAAACAATCCGGGAGGAATAGCCAAAGCCACAAAGGACGCCGTGAAAATACTTGACGCTTCTGGAAAAGATATAATAATTGTTGAAACAGTCGGCGCTGGACAGTCAGAAGTGGAAATAATCAAAGTGGCGCAAACAATAGTTGTTATTCACGCTCCGGGACTCGGCGACGAGATTCAAGCCATAAAGGCTGGGATAATGGAGATCGCCGACATATTCGTTGTTAATAAGGCTGACCGTGAAAACGCTGACAAAGCTGTGATGGACCTTCAAGCCATGCTGCAGCTGGATAATAAGGAGAAGGCTTGGACGCCGCCGATAATAAAGACCGTCGCCCTCACCGGCGAAGGCGTTCCACAATTGATAGAGAAGATAGAGGAGCATTGGCAATACCTCCAAAAGGGACCTTTACACAAAAGAAGCTTGGAAAAGGCTGAAGCTGAGCTTGTTGAAGCCATAAAGGATAAAGTGACAAGCTCGATAATCGAGAAACTGAAGCGGGAAAAACGCTTCGAGGAGATTTTAAGGCGAATTGTCGAACGAGAAATAGACCCGGCGTCAGCCGCGGAAAAACTTCTAAATCAAATGTTAGAGTAGAGGGCTGAAAAGGCGATGCCGAAGCTTGAAAGGGGTCTTGTGCAAGTCTACACCGGAGATGGGAAAGGCAAAACTTCAGCAGCTTTCGGGTTGGCTTTAAGGGCTATAGGTAGAGGCCTAAAAGTCTACATCATACAGTTTATAAAAGGCGGATTCGACTACGGGGAACTCTACATTGTTGATAGGCTGCCAAATCTCACATTGAAAGCCTTTGGAAGGGGAAAATTTGTCACAACGCAACCACCATCGGAAGAGGACGTGAAGCTTGCGGAAGAAGCCCTCCGGCTAGCGGAAAAAACCATCAAAAGCGGGGAATACGACCTAGTTATACTAGACGAGATTAATGTGGCTTTGAACCTCAAACTCATAAGTCTAGAAAAAGTTTTGGAACTTATTGAGAGCAAGCCGAAACACGTGGAGCTGGTTTTAACTGGACGTTATGCACCAAAGGAGATAATTGATGTTGCAGACCTCGTCACAGAAATGCGGGAAGTTAAACACCCCTTTAAGAGGGGCTGCCAAGCGAGGGAAGGAATAGAATTTTGAAGACGAAGACGCATGCGGAAAAAGAAGCAAAGCAAAATTTTTCAGATGTTATTAAAACTTCGTGGGTTAGGTCCGCTATAATCGTTGGGCTAATTTTTCTCGCCATAGGAATAGCCGCCATGTTCATATTCAAAGCCATAAACATTGGCAGTTTTCAAATAATTTCAGATGTAAAGGCTTTTGCGAAGGATTACGGTGTTTTAGGGGTTTTCCTCGCCACAATACTTGCTGGAACCGTTGTCCCGCTTGGAAGCCCAGCACTTGTGGTGGCGGCAGCTTCATTAGGAATTCATCCATTGCCGCTAGTGGTTGCCGCAACAACTGGCTTCACGATAGGTATGACAATAAATTATTATTTGGCTTACCGTTTGGGAAGACCATTTGTAATTAAAAAGGTGGGCGCTGAAAAACTTGAGGAAGCCACGTTTTTATGGAGCCGTTGGGGCTGGATTCTTTATACGCTGTTTGGTTTAGTTCCATTTCTGCCAGTGGAGTTCTTGGCTCTGGTCTGCGGACTTTTAAAAGCAAGCATCAAAACCTTTCTTCTTTTGAGCTTTACTCCTAGGCTAATAGTTTTTGCAGTTCTCGCATATTTTGGAGAAGCCATCGGAGGCTGGATTGGAATAATTTAGGTTGGCTTTTAGGCACAAGGTGCTAGGCGAATGATAAGCTGACTAAGTTCTTATGGGTGGTGGAACAGCAATAAGGGTTTGTGTGCGGCGAACACCCCTAATCTGCTGAACCCTTTCAATTATTTTTCCAAGCTCCTCAACCTTCGCAAACTCCACGTAAGCAACAACGTCAAACTGCCCAGTCACAGCATGAGCCATCCTAACACCATCAATTTTTAGGGCTGCTTCGGCAACCTCCCAAATCATGCCAGCCTCAGCATTTATCAAAATATAGGCCTCCAAATCTTTTAGCCTCCCTACATAAGGTAGTTAGTCGATTAAAAATAAAAAACTTAGGAAAATTTTTCTATAATAATCAAGAAAATGAGTTTTAGTTGTGGTGGGTTATGAGGATTTTAGGCGTTGTTGGCTCTAATAGAAAGGATGGGAACTCCTATCTTCTGCTAAGGGAAATGTTAAAGGGTGTTTCCTCCCATGAAACGAAAATTGTTCAGATGGCAGAGTTAAACATTAAACCATGTGAACTATGCTTCGAAAAATGTGCACTAAAACCTTTCCAATGCGCCCTAAACGATGACTTCCAGAAGCTTTTCGCCGAAATGGCACAAGCTGACGGAATAATATTTGCCTGTCCATTCTACTTTTATGTCCCATCAAAATTTCAAGCATTTCTTGAAAGAGTAAGCTGCTTAGACTATTTCACCCAAGAAAGGCATGGTGAAGGCAAAAATCCATTAAAGGGTAAGCCATGCCTACTGGTAGCCGTTTCGGCTTCAGGCAGCAGCTTCAACGCCTTCCAAATTCTCCATCACCTACAAGAGTTTGCATTAATGTTGCAAATGAAACCAGTTACCTCGCGCTTCTGGCCCTTCATAGGTTTTTCGGCAAAGGCTGGCGGAATTGAGAAAGGCTCTATTCTAAAAGAGACGGAAACTATGAAACGGGCGAGGGAGTGGACTAACCTATTAATAAAGGATGTTGAGAATGTCCAAAAGTAAGATTTGTAAGGCGTTCTGTTTTGGCTATTGGCGTTTCTTGAGGAAGTTTTTGAGGGCTTTTCTTATCTCCTTCAATGTTAGGATTCTCTGCTGGAATTCTGGTTTGAAGGGGTGGGTTTCGCTTTCAAGAAGCTCTTTTAGGCGGGCGTAATAGGCTTCAAACTCTTCTGGTGTGTTGCTCTTAAATTTGAAGATGGCTGTTCCGCCCTTTGGGTTTTCCCAACGCTTGTCATAGGCATCTATGGGACGGATGGTGCCAAACCGTTCAAGGCTCCTCTCGATCAAAATTTCCTTCTCAACGCTGAAAACTACGAGTAGACTGTTAACGGGTGAAACCTTCGATGTTAAAAGAAATTCTCGGGTCACATTGTCTGGGGCTGTGGAGTCTATAACGACGCTGTAGCCTTTCTTTAGGAGGATATCCCGCATTTCGGCAATAAGTGAATAAACAAGAAATTCATCGCGGCATGGAAAACCCTCATGAAAGAGCATTTGTCTCAACTCGTCAACGCCTATTCTGGCTATGTATGGATAATCGGCGACAAGCCTCTTGGCAAGCATAGTTTTGCCAGAACCTGGATAGCCGCTTAAAACGATTAGCCACAAACCCTTGAGACTATCGTCCATAGCTAACCCTCACGCAACCGCCCAGTTAGGCTCAAAATCTCAAAATTAAGTGCCTTAAAAATTTAAAGACTAAAGAAATATAGATGGGAAGTTTAGGATAGTTTTTCTCCACAGTTTGGACAGAACTTGGCTCCGGCTTGAACCTCGCTTCCACACTTTGGACACTTGGCTGTTGCTTGCAGCGGGCTTCCGCAGTTTATGCAGAACTTGGCTCCAGCAGGGTTTGATGTCCCACATTTGGGACAGTTAACCCCTCCAACAGCTTGCAGTGGCGCGCCACAGTTGCTGCAGAACTTTGCCGTCTGTGGATTCTGGAAATTACATTTCGGACATAACACCATTGGTGCTGCTGGCGCCGGTGCCGGTGCTGGCTGAAGCACTTGTGGAAGTATCACCGCTCCAGCTCCCACAGCTGCTCCTGGGCTTTTGGATAAGCTTTCAGCCGATTTTTGGACAGTCTCCATCCTTAGAACGTCGGTTGCTGCAACACCGGTCTTTACGTAGAACAGCCTATCTCTCCATTCAGGCGTTGTGTCAATTCCCTCAAATTTAACATCTATAAGCTCAAGACCTACCCTCGAGAAGGCGTCGAAAAGGGCGTTTTTAGCCACAAGGCTTGTTTCGTCCAGCTTTCCATAAACCTCCGCCAGCGAGTACTGGCTTAAAGTGTCAATAAGCCTCTCATTGAAATAGCCCCTCAAAAAGTCTTGAAGCTTATCAGTTGTGAAGACCCCTTGCCCACCAACCACTTCGTTAACGAAGAGGTTTGGCTCCTCAACCCTAAACCAGAAGCTTCCAAAGAACTTTATTGGGGCAAGCTCCTTAGTCTGGCTTTGGGCGCCGAACCTTCCTTGAAACTGTTTAAGTGAGATGAAAATTACGGTGCATCTAAAGGGGACCTTATCAAAACCAGCAATTTTAGACAACACTTTTGTTAGTAGCGGGAGATTTGCCGTTGTCAAAACGTGACGCCCAGCCCTAAAAACATCGTAGGCTTTTCCATCTCTGAAGAAGACTGCAGCCTCATACTCGTGAACTATCAGGTTGTCTCCCCAAGCTATTTCTTCATTTGGATATCTCCAAACTATGTCCCCTTCCCTTGCACCTGTCCACTCAATAACTTTTGGCATTCAATTTCACCTCCCTTCTAGCCTTGCAACCCCCTAAGAATTTCTGACCTCTGGTCAATCAGCCTATCCAACTCCTCAACTTTTGATGTCAAATCGTCCATGGCTTGCCTCCATTCGCCTCCGCCAACACTCATCTTAACAACTTTCTCAACGTCTAACCTTATGGATTCAGCCTTCTCGATAAGGTTTACATCGTACTGGAGAACTTGGTCAAGCTTGTCCTCCCGCACCTTAACCGCATCGAACATTCCGGCATATCCAGCAACAGCCCTATCTATTCTTTGGGTTACCCTATCAAGACGTGATAATAGCGACTCATACCTGTATGTGTCTTCTCCGGAAAGCCTTTGGGCAACAGACGGGTTTGCGAAGCTTCTCCTAAAAATTGTTTTTGCATCCTTAAGTCTATTCACAACCTCCATGCGGACGAGGCGGTCACTTTCCCTTCGAAGTTCCTTCTCCTTGTAGCCTCTGTATCCCGGAATATAGCCCATTATTCTCTCTAGGAGGCTTCTTTCTCCGCGAACCTTTTCCAAATATTCTTTCCCGCTCATCACTTACTCCTCTTATATGCGGCTATACCTATGACAGCCATTATAATTAAAAGTATCCCCAGAACTAGAGGCGGTGGCACGACCGCGTAGGTTGCTGAAACAACACCAACACATGTCATGATAATTCCCCAGACAAGATAGTAAATTGGGTCTTTACGGCTGAAAAACGAATAAAACAGTGTATAAACTCCTAGGGGACCAAAAATCCAAGCTGGAAGGTTGAGATAGTCGAAGTAGGGAATAATCTTAACGCTGTAGGCAATTGCTGCAAAGCCTAAAGAGGCAACGAGAACTGCTAGGGCGCCGGCGCCATAGCTGAATGAGGACGCCTTTCTTTCAGATTCCAACACTTTTCCTCCAACGTTACAATGATTATTCTAACAGCGCCCTATTAAAGTTTCACAAATGCGGCCTTGTGAAGTTTAACTGCTAAGGAGCATATTCTAGCCGCTTATTTTATGATTAGCGGATACACTTCTTTAGCCACATATTCTAGGTATTTCTCCTTATCCGTTAGGTTGAAGATGGTTACTGAGGCATCTCTTGTTATGCCAACCACATAGCCGTACTCTCTTGCTCTAGCTACAATGTACCATAGGTCGCCGTGCTTGCAATAATCCTCAAAAAGCGAGGTGTTCACCAAGTCTGGTCCATAAAGCGAAAGCTTGTTCACGTTGGGAATATCTACATTGTCGAAAAACGTGATTTTTGTGTCTTCCGGGTTTTTTAGGTGGAATTCGCGGAGGGTTTCTGGCGGTATGCGGGCTTCAACTATTCCGCCAATTTTGTCAAATAAAATTTCGCTGAGCTTGTTAGCTATAAAATTGGCTAGGCGTTTTTTCTCAACAACTGTTAGGAATGTGGCGTCTTCCAGTTTGGAAAAGCTGAAGAGGGCTTCAACTGTGCGGGGTAGAGGCGCGACTTTGCCTCTGTGGAAAACGTGAATTATGTAGTCGTGGGAGTAGACGCCCCTAAGCATGTTCTCTTCTGGTTTTGGGAGAAGCCCCACAACTTCTGTTACAAGCGTGAACTTGTAGTCGCCCTCCTCATAGGATTCCTCAACGCGGTAGCCCTCAAGCCTAGAAGCAACCTCGTCCAGTGGGAGCGGTTCCGAAAGCCTAAAAACTTTTCCGGCAACAACCATCAACGCATCGCCAAAAACGTATAATGCGCGTTGAAGACTAAAGCCTTACGCTTAAGGCTTTGGAACATTTATATCATCTACCAAACTAAATACATGATTATGAGCTACATTCCGGAACAGGTTAAACTCTGCCTAAAGGATTTGGTCGAGAGGCTTAATAGGCATAGGATAAGGTACGTAATTGTTGGAGCAATACCGGTGCATTTTTATGGCAGACCAAGAACGTCGGCGGACATAGATATAGTGGTTGCTTCACGCGTTTCTAAGGAGAAGTTGCAGAGAATTTTAGGAGATAGGTACACGTTATATTATAATGGAAGGGCTGTGATGAAGTTTATTGATGGCGTAACAAAAACCGGAGTAGACGTTCTTCTCTCCTTAAGCACTGTCGGTTTAAGCCAAGAATCGTTGAAAAGGCTAAAAAGGGTTGAGGTGGACGGCGTACGGATAACCATCCCATGTCCGGAAGACTACATAATAACCAAGTTGAAAGCGAGGAGACCAGACACCTTCGACTTTTCGGATGTCATGTCTGTGCTTTTAAACATGCGTGAACAAATAGACTGGGATTACCTAATGAAAAGGGCTGAGGAGGAAGGCTTAGCGCATCTCATAAAGTATTACCGTGAGGGGTTGAAATGGAAAGCGAGTTAAAGCCGCCAGTTTATAGAGATGGGATACTTTTCTGTCCATATTGTCGCTCGCCGCTTTTAACAATTGAAGAAACCCATTTTAGGTTTAAGTGCGCCGTGTGCCAAAAGCCCCTTGGAAAACTTACAATGGCGACTTTGAAGAGGATGTTTGATGACTTTCCAAAGGAGTTGGCAAAAGAATGGACGCTGGAGATGGAGGCTAGGAAAAAGCTGAGCCATGGCAAATTTTAACCAGTCCAAGAAATTGTTAAAATATAGGTTTGCCTTAGTTGCGGGTTG
Source organism: Bathyarchaeia archaeon (assembly GCA_038883715.1). Classification (GTDB taxonomy): domain Archaea; phylum Thermoproteota; class Bathyarchaeia; order Bathyarchaeales; family Bathycorpusculaceae; genus JAGTQI01. The sequence goes on along the minus strand of JAVZLS010000016.1, from coordinate 9,025 downwards.
CCTAATTGCTTTAATAAGAGTTTTTATCCCTATTTCATACTGCATAAGGGTAAGGCATTAGAGGAAAAGAAGTCAGATGCTAATCAGCGAGGTCATCCTTGAAAACTTCATGAGCTATGAGTATGCTAGGGTGCCCCTTAAACCTGGTGTGAATGTGGTTTGTGGTCCCAATGGTGCTGGGAAGTCCTCGCTTTTGTTGGCTATTTCCGTGGCTCTTGGGCAGTCTTATACTGAGCGCTCTAGGAAGCTCAGCGACCTAATCCGTTGGGGTAAGGACCAAGCCCGTGTAACGCTTATACTGGACAATTCTAAGCGGGGCGGTAAGCGTCCAGTTCCAAAGTTTAACAAGGACCAGATTTTCTTGACTCGTGTTTTGAGGCGGGATGGCAAGTACTGGTTTGAGTTAGAGAACCGCGCTGCGTCAAAGCAGGATGTAGAGAGGCTTTTAGCTAGACTGGGCGTTGACCCGGATAACATGCTTATTATTATGCATCAGAACATGGTGGAACAGTTTACTGTTCTTTCCCCCCAAGATAAGCTCCGCATGGTGGAGGCAGCTGTTGGGCTTGAGGCTTACCGCGAAAACGTTTTGGAAGCCCAGAAAAAGCTCACCCGAATATTAAGCCAAGAAGAGTCTATAAGCAAGCTTCTGGAGTCAGCGGAGCAGACCCTCAACTATTGGAGGGAGCAGTACGAAAGGTTTCAAGAGAAAAAGCAGCTGATGGCGAAAAGGCGTTTCTTAGAGCGGGAGCTTGCTTGGGCTGAGGTAAACCGCAGGGAAGACATTGTCAAAGATTTGGAGGCAAAACTTGAGAAAGAACTGTCCCTACTGAGGCAGATTGAAGGCGAAGCCAAAACAGCCCAAGAACAACTTCAAACCCACCAAAGCCAACTTGAAAGGCTTAAGGGTGAGTGGAAGAGAAGCCTTAACGAAACTATCGGTCTTGAGCGTGAGAAAGCTGGAAGCCAAGCCACAATTTCGCTTTGCGAACAGCTAATGACAGAAGCATCCCTCATAGAAAATGAAGCCCAAGGCGGCAGGCATCACTTGAAGCTTTTAAAAACCGAAAGCCTAAAAGAGCTTATAGAAAGCTCGCGGTTGAAGGTTTCGAAGCTTGATGAAGAACTGAACAGAAAGCTTTCGGAAACACGCGTTCTTGAGGAGCAAATAGAGAAGGTTGGAAGCCAGATTCTTGATACGAGGGTTAGGCTTGCGCTTCTCAATTATCGGATGGAGAATGCGAAGGCAAACATTGATGATTTAGAGAAAGCCCTTAAAGACGCAAAAGCCCAGCTGGATGCAGCTGTTAAGAGAGCTGAGGAGACTGGACCAAGAATCGCCGTCATAAAGAGTGTTGGCGAAATTTTGGATGAGATCCGCGTTACTGATGGGCATTTGGCGGCTTTGGCTGGTGTTTCTGAGGACGTGGAGCGCATGTACGAGTCTTATTCGCAGCTTTATTTGGAGCTTAAGGAAAAAGCGCGGCTGGTGGCTGAAAATCGTGAAAAAGCCTTGGAGGAGGTCAAAGCGCGGATGCAGGCTTGGCGAACAGTAATCCAAAGCCTTCTAGACCGTGTTAATCTCGAATACCAGAAGATTTTGGCGAATTCTCAAGCTGTGGGCGAGGTTAGGCTTGTGAACGAGCATGACATTGAGGCGGCTGGACTTGAAATTCTCGTGGGCTTTAGGGGTGGAAAACCAGTGCCGCTTAACGCTTACACGCAGAGCGGCGGCGAAAGGACCACGGCTACTATGAGCTTCCTTTTGGCACTGCAACAACATGTGCGCTCACCCTTCCGCGCAGTGGACGAGTACGACGTTCACATGGACCCGAAGAACCGCGAACTAATAGCTCAAATGTTGATTTCAACCGTTAAGGATGCCAATGCGCAGTATGTGGTGATTACCCCAAGCCATGTTACCTTCGCGAAAGACGATGTGCACATCATTACTGTTCAGAATGTTGAGGGCAAATCTATAATTAAAGAGGTTGCCTAATGCAGTCGAAGCGGGAACGCGTCAAAATCGGACGAGAAAGGCTTCAACGGGTTATTGAAATGTGCAAGGCTGTTGAGGAGCGCTCCCTAGACCCCTTTCTTGTGGACGTGGACGAGATAATAAGGGTTGTTAGGGAGTTTTTCCCAGAATGGGAGCAGCCCGAGGACCTATGCCTAGACGCAGAAGCAATAAACCGCCTCGCGTCTGTTGTTAGGCTTCAAAGCGAATGGGTTAAACACCGTTCAACTTCGCTTTACACAGACCCCTTCCTCCTAGAAGAGAAGATAAAACGCATGGAGAAAGAAGCCATCGTAGAGACTTTTCTAGGCGCTTGGCACCCAATAGTCGAGTTTGAACAGATTTCGCTCCATAGCCTAAAAGAGGCACTGCGCTATTGGGAAAGCCTCCCGCCACTGAAAGACAGGTGGAAAGAGTTCCCCACGCCAGAAGAGGCTGGCGGAGCTGCCACCCGAGAGGAGCTCATAAGGCTTAGGATTTTGCAGGATAAAGCCTTCACCGAAGAGTTGGAAAACTTTTGGAACGAGTTGAAAAGACTTGTTAGCGAGAAGGGCGAGAATGGCAGAATCCGATACTGGAATTTTGTTGGCGCAGAAACCTATGAGGAGACAATCCACAGAGCCTTCATGACAAGCTTTCTCGTAACCTATGGCTATGCAACTCTTGAAGTTCACCCGTTGGAGGAAGAAATCTTCATCAAGCCCTTTGAGAGGCAGCAGAGGCGCATAGCCAAAAGGCAGCTGGTTTCAATTCCGATAGCCATAACTGTTGAGGAGTGGGAAAAATGGAGAAGAGCGCAAGAGTGAGTAAGAGAAAAGCCGTCTACGCCAGCAAGGTGAAACGCGCCGTCCACATGCTCTTTTATCGCCGACACAAAAAGCCCGGAGTGAAGGGCTGGGAACTCCGAAAGGCTTTGGGTTCAGACTATCCAAAAGTCCTAAATATATTGGATGAGTACTTGAAACCTTTGGACTTGCAGGTTAAAATGGTTTTTGAAGAGGAGAAGCCAGCCTCTGAAAAGCCAACACTGGAGGAATTGGACAAGGCGAGGTTCTACATAACCCTAAGGGGCGACTTAACACCTAAAGAGGCTAAGATGGTTAGTTGGCGAATAGACGACTTGGCTGGACTAGCCATAACAATAGCTTACATAATCTCAAAAAAGGGTAAAGCACCCCGCAAAGAAGTGGAAGAACTATTACGCGAGAAGCTGCCGGGCTGGAAGGTGGGCTTAAACATAGACCGCTACATACGCTATGGCTACCTAACCCAAGACGAAAACGAACAGTTATATTTGGACTGGCGCACCCGAGCCGAAGTAGACCAAAAAGCCCTCATAGACCTAATCCTATCCAAGTAAAAGGGCTAAACCGTTTCTCACCTTCCAAATCTATCAATCTTTTTAGCTAAACTTGGTTCTCGAATGGCTGTTATTTTTCTGCGTTTTCCAAGCTTGCCTTAACCTCCCTAACTCTATAACAATCCCATATCGATTCAGCATTCTTTTTCTATGCCTGCTTTTTCCTTGATTTTTGGCTATAAGTGGAGCAGTAACGGGATTTAGTATGGGGTAAGTTTTATCTAATGCACTTAATTTTAGTATGGTCCATCCAAGGAAGAGGTATGAAGTTGTGGGTGAAAAGGAAGAATTTTTCACATTAACTTCTATTAAGAAGTGCCCAATTTGCGGCGGAGACCTTGAGAGGGGATACATGGGTGCTCCCGTAGCTGTTCCTTGGTGGATTCCCAAAAAACGCAAATTTGTAGAGATGGCATGGCCGTGGGATTGGAGATATTATTTTTTCGTAGCCGTTAACATCCCAGCTTTAAGATGTAAAAAGTGCAATATAGTAATCGCCGATTTTAATCTTGAAAATATAGCACGTGCAGAAACGCCTAAAGCCTTTCTTAAAAAATGTGTCAAGTGTGGCAAGGAGATTCCCATAGCAGCGTTGGAATGCCCCTACTGCGGAGCGGAACAAAAAGAAGAAAGTTAGTTATTACTGCACAAGCTTTATTTTCTGATTTTTCTGTAGAGATAGGCTATGACGTCGATGACGATTATTGCCGTAAGAATCAGAAGAGGGCTTCCTAAAAACTTGCTTGGGAATGATTCTTCTGCCGCATAAACACAGTTAGTGAAGGCGAACATCAACAGTAATATGTTAATAATAATTGTGGCTAGATTTTTCTTCATGGTCGCTTTTCGCCTCTCATTTTCATGTCTTTGGCGGTTTAGACTATGCTGACGTTTTGTATTTGGAAGTAGCGTTTCACCAGCATGCGGAGGCGTTCAGCATTCCTACCATTTTTCCCTATGGCTACACCCTTGTCTCTTGGGTGAACTGACACGACCGCTATTGTTTTGCCGTCTGGTCTCTCTGTTATCCTAACCTCTTGGACGTTGGCTGGTTTTAAGGCATTTTTAATAAACTGAACCGGGTCTTCGGAGTACTCTATTATCTCGTGTTTTTTGCCTGTCATCCGCTCCAGAAGCCTAATGTTTCTTCCGCCCTTGCCTATGGCTGCGCCTATGTCGCCTTCTTTTACAACCATGATTACTCTGCCTTGATCCTCGTCAACTATGCAGTCTTTTACGCTGGCGCCACTTATGCTTTCAAAGAGGGCTATATACTTCATTTCCGTGCTGGTGAATTTTATGCCGCTACTCATTCGCTTCCTCCTTCAGACTCCTCTGCCTCTTCCATGGGCTTCTCTACTAATCTAAGAATTTCTGAATCACCGGGCTCTCTTATAGTTAACGCTGAAACAAGGAAGGGTTTTCCACAAACAGCAGCCAAATCCGTCGAAGAACCCCTATAAACAATCAGTGGCACATTCGAAAGCTTGCAGTAATACTCCAAGTCGCTGCGGATTTCAGCTGGACAATTAGAAGACACAATAATCATCTTCGCCTTTCCAGTTTTAGCGCTTTGAATTGCCGAATTAGAGCCGAAGGAAACCTTGCCAGTCTTAACGGCTGTTGAAATAGCCTTGTCTATGTCTATCATTTGTTCTCTCTCCTAAGCTCAGAAGTGGACATAAACAGCTCCACAAGCCCGGTGCCAACTGGTATGGACTGCCCCACAATAACGTTTTCAGTTACGCCTTCCAACGGGTCGCTTTCCCCTCTTATGGCAGCCTCAACAATGTTTGGAACGGTAATCTCGAAGGCTGCCCTTGCCAAAACACTTGCCTTTTTGCCGCTGACACCGTGCCTGCCTATTTGCTGCACTTCGCCGGTTGCGGTCATCATGTCAGCCACAAGCATGACGTGGCGGATGTCAACGTCCAAGCCCTGCTCCTCCAAAACGCTCTTAGCCTCCTGTATCAAGACGTTTCTGGCGGCTTCAATGCCCAAGGTTTTAGCTATTTCATGAACATTGTTGGTTGTTGTCCTTGTGGTGTCAACTCCGTAAACTTCTAAGACTTTGGGGAGGTTTGAGCCGTCGGTGCGTATAACCCATTCGCCCTGCTCTTCTGTGACCAGAACACGCTTTATTCCCGAAACACCCCTAATGTAGAGTGATGAGACCTTGTCAAGAAGCCGCTTTAGGGCTTCTGGCTTTTTGGGTTTTATATGGATGCGGTTTCCAGCTATCTTCACAGTGCAGTTGGCAATCTTCACCTTCTCCTTAAGCTCTTGTATTGTTACGCCCCTGTCCTCCATCATAGTCTTATTCAACTCGACAACTATTTCTCCGCGCACCGGGTCCTGGTATATGGCTTGAGCAATATTCTCTAATGTGGTGTAGAGAATGTTTCTAGCTATTTTGACAGCTGCCTCCCTGCTCTTGCGGTGCTTCTCGTCTAAGTAAATGACCATTATGGGCGTGGATGGAACTCTTCTGGCGTCAACAATCTCTATAAGCCGCGGCAAGCCCAAGGTTACGTTCTGCTCCCTAACACCAGCGTAGTGGAATGTTCTAAGGGTCATTTGGGTTCCAGGCTCGCCTATAGACTGGGCTGAAACTATGCCTACGGCTTCGCCCGGCTCCATTAAGGCGCGCTTGTAGTGTTCAACTGTTAGCTCTATGGCTTTGTCAACGCCCTCCTTGCTGAGCTTCGCCTCCATTAGGCTTTGCTTTAGCTCGCTTATCAATAGTGGCGTGAGCTGGTCTTCAACGGCTTTGAGTTTCTCCTTAACGTATTCTGGAGGAGCCGGCTTGCCCTTCTCCATGCCTATTCTTATCTGCTCAACAAGGCGGCTGACGTTCACAGCCTTTCCATGGTCGCTTTTAGCCGGGTCAACGCCGTCCTCGCCATACTTGAACTGGATTATGTCGCCGGTTGAACTCCTAACAGTTCCATCATATTCTAGGCGTAGATGCTCCAAAGCGTTGATTAGGCGTCTCTGCATGTAACCGCTCTGCTGCGTCCGAACAGCAGTGTCCACAAGTCCCTCACGTCCACCCATGGCGTGGAAGAAGAACTCTATTGCGTCTAACCCCTTCTGGTATGAGGAGTAAACGAAGCCCCTCGCCTTAGGGGATGGATCACCAAACTTGAAGTGAGGCAATGTTCTACCCAAATAGCCGCGCATTATACGTTTTCCACGAACGGCTTGTTGTCCAACACAGGCGCTCATCTGCCCAATGTTTAGGCTTGAGCCTCTGGCGCCTGTCCTCGTCATGACTATACCGGAGTTTTCAAGAGTGAAGTCTTCGTCGGCGATTTTTCCAGATTCATCTCTGGCTTTGGCAAGCTCGTTCATAACATAAATTTCAAAGGAGTCCTCAAGGGTTTGTCCGGGAAGTCTAGGCAGTGTGCCGTCGCGGTAGCTCTTTATAAGCTCCTCAATTCTCTTCTCAACCCTCTCCATTATCCTCTTAATTTTTGCTTCCGCTTGCGGTGAAAGCACAAGCTCGTCGTAGGAGTAGGAGAATCCCTGCATAGTTATGAAAAGCTTCAGAAGCCTCGTAATCTTGTTTATAAATTCGCGTCCAGCAGCCGTTCCGTAATCCTTGATTATTCTGTGGAGGAGGCTTTCAGACTGCTCGGCACCTATAGCTTTTCTATCAATCACACCCCATATAAGCTGCCCGTTCTTAACAACTACATAGGCGTCGTAGGGGCACTCTTCCTTAAGGCATTTGGCACATCCACGGCAGGTGTTCGCCTTCAAAACATAGTTCAAATCCTTCGGCAAGAATAGGCTGAAAATCTGTTTGCCACTCCACATGGGCTGGGGCTCTTTTATTTGGGGTGGTGGAAGCGGACCCTCATAACCAGCGGCAATCAGAAGGCGGCTTACCTCGTCTTTTGTTAAGTAGTTTGACTTCCTTGTGAAGAGATAAGCAGCAGTAATAAAGTCTCTAATAGCCCCAATTATTGGGCCGCCGAAGCGTGGCGAAAGAATTTGGTCTTGAACCTGCATGAGGAGGCGGGCTTCTGTTTGGGCTTCCTCGCTTTGCGGTATGTGGAGGTTCATCTCGTCCCCATCGAAGTCCGCATTGTAGGGTGGACAGACGCACAAGTGCAGGCGGAAAGTCTTGTAGGGTAAGACTCGCACATAGTGCGCCATAATGGACATTCTGTGGAGAGACGGCTGACGGTTGAAAATGGCTATGTCACCGTTTCTTAGGTGACGCTCAACAATATAGCCCGGCTCCAAAGACTCGGCAATCTTCTCCCTGTCAGTGACAAACTCAAGCCTAATCCTTTTGCCGTCTGGACGGATAATATAAAGGGCGCCCGGATACTTAAATGGACCATTTATGACAAGTTTTCGCATCTCCTCGATGTTCCAAGAGGTTACCTTTTCCGGAACTGAAAGCCTCATGGCAACCTCCAATGGGACGCCAACCTCGTTTATGTCGAGGTTCGGGTCTGGAGAAATCACCGTCCGCGCCGAGAAGTCCACACGCTTCCCGGAGAGGTTGCTTCTGAATCGTCCCTCCTTGCCCTTAAGCCTCTGGGAAAGTGTTTTAAGGGCTCTTCCAGAGCGGTGTCTTGCCGGCGGAATGCCAGAAGCCTCATTGTTGAAGTAGGTTGTCACATGATACTGGAGAAGCTCTGACAAGTCTTGAATTATGAGGGTGGGGGCGCCAGCCTCCATGTTCTCCTTCAAGCGTTGGTTTATACGGATTATATCCACAAGCTTATGGGTCAAGTCATCCTCGGAGCGGATGCCAGACTCCAAAGTAATGGAGGGGCGCACATAAACTGGTGGAACTGGCAGGGCTTGGAGAATCATCCATTCTGGACGGGCTGTTTTTGGGTCAAAACCCAAAAGCTCCAAATCATCATTTGATATGCGTTCAAGCCTCTCCCTAATCATGCTGGGAGTTAAGAGTTGCGAACCGCTTCCAGGAATTTCCTCACTGAACTTTGTGGGTTTTTCGAAAGTTATCTTGTATTGGGGAGCATTACAATGGGGGCAGGTCTTAGCTCTTATCTCTTGGGTGATTCGCTTAAACACTTCATCTGGAACTGTTCCCAGTAGCTGGCGGGTTTTATCAATCCTCGTCCTCAACTTTTTAACGGCGTCTTCTGGAAGCAGAATCCGCCCGCAGTTTCGGCATGTAACCCTGAGAAGGTCATATATTATTTTTGCAAATTCGATATGGATTATGGGCACGGCGAGTTCTATGTGTCCAAAGTGTCCCGGACAGCGTATAGCCGTGTTGCCGCAGGTTTTGCATCTCTGCCTCGGCTCGAGAGTGCCGAGCCTTCCATCCATAAGTCCAGCGGTTATTGGGGCGCCATCCTCGTCATAAGTGTCCGGTGTCTGGATTTCAACCACCGAAAGTTTACGTATTTCCTGTGGTGAAAGTAAACCGAAACGGATTTCGTCAACAACTTTATGGGCGACTTCCTCAACCGCCATTTTAGGCCCTCTCCTTAAGCTTCAATTTTGGCGCCACGCAGAGGCTCATCAGTTCTTGGAGGAGAAGCTTAAAAGCGTAAGAGACTATTACGGGTGAGATTTTCGCCTTGTCCTCGCATATTCTGCAGACATACTTTCTCTGTTTTAGGTCGTAGTAGGCTATGTAGCCGCAGTTCTCA
>JAVZLS010000015.1:0-29934 GCA_038883715.1 Bathyarchaeia archaeon | reverse complement strand
GCAAACTAATCCAACTGGGCTCGAATATGTTTGCCGCCATGAAGACGCAACGCTCTTCAGAAAAAGAAAATAGGAAGCCTATGATTAAAAATGGTCGAGGCTACCGCCAAGTGGCCGAGGTGAGGTAGCCTGGAAGCCTACGGGCCTGTGGAGCCCGGCGCCCGGGTTCAAATCCCGGCCTCGGCCCCATATACGGTACCTTAGTCCGGGATTCTAGAGTGGCGTGTCTGCAAAACAGCATTCACAGTAAAGGAAGTTAGGCAGCTTATAGAGGGGGCTTTGAATACGTCTGCGACATGGAAGGCATAAAACTTTTCAGGAAAAGGAAATAGCGCCCCCTGGGAACCAGATCCCAGTACGCCGGTTCGGTAAAAGCATGGAAAAAGCGCCGCCGGTCGGACTTGAACCGACGACCGACTGGTTAACAGCCAGCCGCTCTACCACTCTGAGCTACGGCGGCATCCATGGGCTTGTCCATTTGTGTTCTGGTTTTAACGTCATATTTAAGTTTATTCCGCTCTAATAAATCCCCTTTTCTTTTGCTTTACGTTCTATGATTTTCACGAAGATTCTGTATAGGGCGCGCATTGGTTTTGCATACCATTTTTCGGCGAAGGACAAGCCAATCAAGTCGTCTATCCAGTAGAAATCATGTATCAAGCATTTTACTAGGAGCTCTTCATGAAGCCTCGTCATCTTCGTCTCTTTAAACCAATGCTCATTTTTTAGTCTGCCCAATGGGACGAAGAAGAGGGGCACTATGAGGCTTCTAACATGTTTTAGATCTTCAACAAGTTCTATGGTTTTTATTAGGTCATCTTCTGTTTCTTCCGGCACACCCACGATGAGTGTGCATGCTGGAACCATCTTATTATCGTGCATTAGCCCCATTCCTTGGCGAACAACGTCGGGCCATTCTTCCGGCTTGAATGGGTGAGCCTTAGCCGGCATTATTTTTTTGGCAAGTTCTGGTGAACCTGTTTCTATTCCTACTTCGGCGCCCCACCAAGGCTGCTTCTGCCGTATGATTTCAGCTACTTTTGCAAAAAGCTTCGGTTTTACTGTGACTGTTGCCAGTGAGCAGTGGCTCCAACTGAAGCCGCCTTCACACTTCTTCATAACGGCCTCGTGGAGTTCAATTAATTTTTCATCGTTTGGAATTGTGTTCTTTGAGCCGTAAAGCATGACATCTTCTGCGTGGAGGCACGCTGTTCGGTCATAGCCACTTTTAATGTTAACGCCAATTTCCTGAAGAATTTTTTCAACAGGATACCATCTTAAAGGTCTCAGTGTGACGCTGCAGAATTTGCATCCTCTACAACAGCCTCGGCCGATTTCCACCAAACCATTGACGGACGGATTTACAATGTTTGGGATCTCTTCTAAGCTTGGGGTTTCTTGAACGCTAACCTCGTAGTATTGTGGGAGCTCCTCTCCGTTTATGGCGGCTCTCACAATTTTTCCAATAATCTTTTCGGCTTCCCCGTCGATTATGCAGTCAATCCCATAATCCTTAACGAATTTTTCTCTATAGCGGAACTGCCAGACGCCTGGGCCTCCAACAATAATTTTTAGTCCACGCTTTTTCGCCTCTTTAATTTCTGGTTTTGCCATCAAGTTGCGGAAGTGCTTGGCGAGGAAGGGCTCCTTCTTTAAAATAGATGCAAATGTGCTTGAGGCTGGACCAAGCCCAAAGGGGTCCATGACATGTATTCCTAAAACTTTAGCTTCACCCAAATACTTGTCCAAGTGGTCAGGGTCCACTGTTAAAACGTCGAATCCTTCAATTAAGAGCTGGGCTTCAATCTTCCTTAAGCCATAGGGTGCAGCTGCCGGTATGCCTTTCCTCGTCTTTATGGGTGGGAAGAAAAGGAAACTGTAAAGCCAGTCTGGAATAACGTTTGGAGGGGCGCATGTTCCAAAGCCTATAAACTCGTTGTGGTGGTAATCGCTCATTAATGTGCGGTCAGCTGTCAGAATTATATCAGCCATTTTTTTCCTCCCTCCCAATCAAGTCCATGAGAACTTGTTTGACGGGTTTGCCGAAAGTTTCTTTAACTTTGTGGAGGAGGTCCTCTCCCCTCTTTGTTAGGGAGTAATGCCTCACCCTTTTCCTTCCCTTCATAATCCACTCCGCGCTTGCAAATCCGCCTCTCTCAAGTTTATGAAGGAACGGGTAAACTATGCTTGGCTTCAGCTTTCTCCCAGTAAGCCTTCTAAACTCCACCATTAGTTCGTATCCGTATCTCGGCTTATGGGCTAAGAGCCAAAGCATTATTGGCTTCTCCAAGCTTCTCATGAAAATGTTGCTTACTTTTACCATGGATGCTCAGATAGTGAATATTTTAATTTTTGATATATCAATTTTCCGCTTTCCACAATAGTGTTTATATCCTTCAATGGTAATTTAAGCCCAAGAATCCTAGCATTCGAAAGAGCGGAGATTTGATGGATGATTTGGAAAGCGAGCTGGTTAAATCGGCTGTTCGAGGCTTCAGCAGAGTTATAATTTTGTGGCTTTTAAGCCAAAAGCCGATGTCCGGCTACAGCGTTACTAAGGAGTTGAAGAAGTTAACTGGCTGGAGCTTTCATTCTGGAGTTGTTTACCCGCTCTTATACGAGCTTGAAGAAAACAAGCTTATAGTTGGGAAATGGGCTAAAAGGGGGAGGAGGCGCATAAAATATTATTCTGTTACGAAGAGCGGCTTGATAGTTTTAGACCGTATTAGGGAGCTTCTTAAAATGCCCGTGAAAGAGGTTTTGAAAGATTTCATTTCTCAAGCTTAAAAGAGGCTCCTATATTAGAAAAATGTATATTGGAGTTTCTCTATTGTTGAAAGAGCCATAGGAGAGTTAAGCCTTGAAAAAATTGTTAGAAGTGAGATGGCACGGCAGGGGCGGTCAAGGGGCTTGGACAGCCAGTGAGTTGCTCGCAAGGGCAGCCGTTTACGAGGGGAAATACATTCAATCTTTTCCAGAGTTTGGTCCGGAAAGGATGGGTGCTCCAGTTGCAGCTTTCACGAGAATAAGCACAGAGCCCATTAGGCTTCATTGTGCCATTTATAATCCGGATGTTGTTGTTGTTTTGGACCCTACGCTGGTTAAGGCTGTGCCGGTCACTGATGGGTTAAGGGAGGATGGGACAATAATAATCAATTTTAGGGATGAGCCGTTAGAGGCTAAGAAAATGCTTAAGGACAATAGGGGGAAGGTTTGGACCGTTCCGGCGACTGAAATTGCCATAAAGATTTTGGGCTTGCCTATAACAAGCACCGCCATGCTTGGGGCTGTTGCCCGTGTAACTGGCGTTGTCAGTCTGCAAAGCCTTGAAAAAACCGTTCGGGAGCGTTTCAGAAGCGACATAGCTGAGAAGAACTTCGCAGTTATTAAAGAAGCCTATGAGGAGGTGCGTTCAGAATGACATCTCAAGAAAAAGGCTGGAAGGAAATTTCCATAGCCGCCGTATGCTGGAAGCCCAACACGGAATTCTTGACCGGTGACTGGAAAACTTACAAGCCTATTCGGGACTTAGAGAAGTGCACAAAATGCTTGTTGTGCGCCATATTCTGTCCCGACGGAGCTATCCGCTGGAGGTCAGAAAAGGAGGATATAGAATTTGACTACAACTACTGCAAGGGCTGTGGGATATGCGCCAACGAATGCCCAACAAAAGCCATAGAGATGAAGCTTGAGTGAGGTGTGGATAATGAAAAGTGTTGTTGAACAAAAGACTTTAGCCTTAAACGGGGATGAGGCTGTCGCCTACGCTGTTAAGCAGTCAGATGTGGATGTTGTCGCCGCCTACCCAATCACGCCTCAAACCATAATTGTTGAGAGGTTCAGCGAGTACGTAGCCAACGGCGAAGTTGAAACAGCCTTCGTCTGCACAGAGTCTGAGCACAGCGCCCTAACCGCTTGCCTTGCAGCCTCGCTTACCGGAGCTAGAACCTTCACAGCTTCGGCTTCTGCTGGCTTGGCGCTCATGCATGAAATGCTCTTTGTTACTTCTGGCTGCCGTGCACCAGTAGTTATGGCGATAGCCAACAGAGCCCTCTCAGCGCCAATAAACATTCACGGAGACCAGTCCGACACGATGGCGCAGAGGGACAGCGGATGGATACAAATCTACGCTGAAAACGCCCAAGAGGTTTACGACTCTGTTATTCAGGCTTTCCGCATAGCTGAACACCCAGAAGTGCTTTTACCAGCTATGGTCTGCCTCGATGGATTTCAGCTGAGCCACTCGGTAGAAAATGTTAATGTTCTTCCAGACGATGTTGTGAAAAAGTTTGTCGGTGTACGCCAATTTCCGTTAGTGCTGACTCATGAGGAGAAGATGGCTCCTCTAAAATTGGACCCAGAAAACCCTATGACTATGGGACCTTTGGCTTTTCCAAACTACTATTTCGAGTTTAAGAGGCAGCAGGAGGAAGCCATGAAAAACGCGCTTAGGGTCATCCGAGAAGTGCATGATGAATATGCGAAAATCAGTGGCAGAAGCTATGGCGACGGCTTGCTGGACCCATACTTTCTTGAGGATGCTGAAATAGCCATAGTCTGCCTAGGCTCAACAGCTGGAACAGTGAAAACCGTCGTGGACGAGTTGAGGGCTGAAGGCGTTAAAGCTGGACTACTGCGAATGCGGACTTTCAGACCGCTGCCGGTTGACGGCATAAGAGAGGCTCTCAAACATGTTAAGGCGGTAGCCGTCATGGACAAGAGCATGAGTTTTGGAGGTTTCGGCGGCGCTGTTTTCCACGAGGTTCGCCATGCACTTTACGAATTGGACAAGAAGCCGTTCGTTGTGAACTACATTTACGGACTTGGCGGAAGGGACACAAGCCCCATGCAAATCCGCGAAATATACAAGGACCTTCAAGAGATTGTGGCGAAAAAATGTGTTGAAACCCCCGTAAAATATGTTGGTTTAAGAGAGTAGGAGGCGAAAAATGTGCAGAGTGAGTGGAAGTTTACGGCTAGAGACATAGTTGAAAAGCCAGACCTATTCATGTCTGGGCATAGGGCGTGTGCTGGTTGTGCCCCGGCAACGGTTATGAGGCTTATAATGAAAGCCTTGAGGGGACCAACCATTGTTACGCAGGCTACTGGATGCATGGAAGTTGTCTCAACAATTTATCCCTACACTTCTTGGGCTGTTCCATGGCTTCACACAGCATTTGAGAATGCTGCAGCAAACGCTTCTGGCATAGAAACCGCCATAAAGATGCTGAAGAAGAAGGGAAGAATCAAGTATGAGCATGTAGACATTATCGCGATAGCCGGTGACGGCGGCACCTACGACATAGGCATACAAGCCCTTTCCGGAGCGGTTGAAAGAGGACACGACTTCCTCTTTGTGCTATACGATAATGAGGCGTACATGAACACCGGCATACAAAGAAGCGGCGGAACACCCCTAGGCGCATCCACAACCACATCACCAGCAGGCGAAGTTATACCAGGAAAGCTTGAGCCCAAAAAGCCAATAGCCGAAATAATGGTGGCACATGAAATCCCATATGTGGCTACGGCGTCGCCCTACTATTGGCGGGACCTAATAACAAAAGTGCGGAAAGGCTTAGAGGTGGAGGGACCAGCCTTCCTCCATGTTTTCGCGCCATGTCCCCGCGGTTGGAGAAGCGACCCATCAAAATCCATAGAGCTTTCCCGCCTAGCGGTGGAAACATGTGTCTTTCCACTTTGGGAGTGTATAAACGGCGAATACCAGCTTTCAGCACCCAGCAAGGTCATAGCAATGGCTCCTCAAAAGAAAAAGCCAGTAAAAGAATATTTGGCGGTTCAAGGACGCTTTAGACACTTGTTCACACCGAAATACGAGAAGCTTATAGACGAAATACAGCGAATAACGGACTTGAGATGGCAGAAGCTCCTCAAAAATGCGGAATAGCTAAGCTTTAAAATTCGAAGGAAATGTGGACGTTAGCAACTGAATTACTAAAGGCTATGAAGAAAAATGTATGTATTTAGCTGAAACCCCAGCGGACGATCTTTGAAGGTCGCATTCTAACTATTCTTCTTTTGTCAGGGTCTTTAGGTTTAAGGTCAGAGTCTGCCCAATGCTTGTATTGAGGATATTTCTGTATTAGCAGTTTCCAGCCATACATAAACTCTTTTTCGTTTCTATGGAAGGTTAGGATGATGATTTTACCATATATCAAGAGCCCACTAAGAACTTTCCATTCGTTATTTTCCTCCACATATTTATCAATTAGTAATGCGACCTTGCTTCCATTCTCTACGTTTCTAAGTCTTTTACTCCCTGCATAAAGCGACGTGTAAATATCCTTGCCATCAAATACAAAACATACAGGAACAACGTGAGGTATTTTTGTCGTAGGGTCAATTGTTGCCATCCGTGCAACTCTTTCAGATCGAAGAAAATTCGCCTCTTTTTCTGAAAACATAACAACCAATAAGAATGAAGAGAATTGAGCAAAATAAAATTAACCCTCATCCAAAGCCTAAACTGCAACACTTCTCCTGTTTCTATCGCTAATCATTACTTGTTTTGGCAGTCTCTCCAGAGTCTTCCATGTTAGCGGATAACTTTCTTATCCTGATTTAATGGTTAAATGGCATTTTAAGGAATTTTTCTATCTCCTTTTCTGCGTTGTCTGCTTTTATGAATATGGGCACGTTTTCTATTCCTGTGGCTATGTAGCTTGAAAGGAGCCACTCGCCTGGCGCGAACTCCAATGTTTTTTCGAGTATGCCCTTGTCTATCATGAAGGTGTCGCTTATCAAGGCGCGGTCGTATGGGCGGGGCAGCGTACCAACAAAATATGTGTGGAGCTGTTGTAGGGCGTTGGTGTTCAGGTAGGCTATGCGTTGTGTGGCTATACATACGCCTAAACCATATTTTCGTCCTTGTCTGAGGAGGGTTTCCACTTGCTTGCTGCATTTCTTTTCTATGCCCGCTGCGCCAGAAAGCTCCGGTATAAACTCTTGGGCTTCATCAAAGACTAGGAGGATGTAGGGCTTCACTTGGAACATGCGTTTTCTTCGGATAAGCAAATCGTGGGTTAAAGTTATGACAAGTTCTTTTATTGTCGTTGGGTCTGATATGGAAATGCACACGAGCCGTGTGTCGCCTTCTAAAAGTTCCCGTATTTTTTCGGCTGTTAGTCCACCCGTCTCCTTTTTTATTTCTTCTTGGCGTTTCCTTATCTGGTCGAGGATGGTGGTTCTTGTTGTTGCCCAAGCGTACAACGCGCTTTTATCATGAACTCTGAACTCTTCCATTGTTGCTATACAGATGCCATCTATGTATTTGACGAAGTCTTCGCTTACTTCTTGGTTTTCGCTGAGCCCATGCGTCTCCATGTAGTCAAGTATGGCGTCGTGGATTCTGTCTATGGCGTTTAAATAATGGGGTTTGTCCGTGTTGCTTTTCCGTTGGTCGCTTAACTCTTCCAAGAACTGGGCGTATGTTGGGATCTTCTGTTTCGGTCTGGTGTAAAATGCCACTTTGTCTTGTTCCATTATGCATTTGAGTCCAAACTTTATTCTCTCGTCAGCTTCATACTCCCTTGGTTTGACAACGGAGTTGAAGAACTGTTCAATGGAGTCTATCCTATGTTCGAGGATAACCTTCGATGGAATCTTCTCGTCCGCGAGAAGGTCGAGGAGTAGGAATATGTATTCGCAGCTTATGTCAAAAACCACAATTTTCACGTCGTCTGTGTGGAGCAAAATTCGCCTCAAAATGTTTGACATTAGATTGCTTTTTCCGCCGCCAGTAAAGGCGAAAACTCCAAAATGGTAGCGGACAAGCTTCTCAAAATCCACGTATATGGGTATTACCGTGCTGCTTGTCTGGAACATTTTTACAACTCCGAGCCTAGGGTCAAGCCTTGCGTCTTCCACAGTTTTTGATGGGTCTACGCCGAGCTTTTCGGTTATTTTTTGGTTGTACATGCGGTTTATCATTTCACCGTTTAGGATGTAAACTGGACTGCCCACCACCGGGTAGGAGAAGCCCTTAACAAACTTGTAGTCGCAGTTTCCACCTATAACCAAGTCATAGTTTATTGGTATGGCGTCTATCTGAATCATCATGGTGGAGCGGTCGTCTGTCTGCCAATCCGCTTCTGACTGCTCGATGATTTCAAATTGCATGGGGTAATAGCCATGGTCCGACAATCCTCTTAAGCCGAAGTGTTCGGGCCATACTCGGCTTATTTCCATAAGCGTGTAGCGTTCCTCGCCTAGAAGCGTCTGTTTGAAGTTTTTTGTGGCAAGGAGCATGCCTTCCTCCAACAGGCCCATCAAGTCTTTTTGGTATTCCACTTTTATTCGGCAGCTGTAGCGGGCGCTTGTTCCAGCCAGCTTGGACTCTTCTGCTCCTCCGAAGAAGCGGGGCATGACGGCGGCTAGTCTAGCCCTAAACTTTCCGTCAAAATCTGTGAAGCATAGGTTGTTAAATTTGTTCTCTCCTTGCGGCTTCAATGGCTGTTCGCCTCTCTCTGAAAGTGCTCATATAGAATATGAATCTTCTTAATTTATGGTTATTGAGGATCCACTCGGCTGTTGTGTCCACGACTCTTTTGAATTGGCTGTAGTTCCACTTGGCAATTTTGTCCGCTATGAATAGTGGTGTGTTGTGGCCGAAGGCTTCTGGTATGTTTGACGGCGCCATGGCCACCAAGACGTTCATGGTTAGGTTTTGCAGCTTATTTGGCACGTTTTTGTCTATGTATAGGATTACTTCTACTGGTTCTTTTGTTCCGTCGCTGAGTTCGTTCCAAAATTCCACGATGTTTTCTGGTTTGTAATCGTATTCTGGGTAAGCGAGGCGGTCTACTAGGAGGACGTTGCTCCGTAGCATTGGGTCTGTTTTTGCTTGGCTTAGCTGTACGTAAGTTTTTAAGAAGACTTTTTCTAAGCCTATCTTGTTTTTTATGGCTCCTGAAACGTAGCCTTTCCTTTTTTGTTTGTCGGGCACCATTGTTCTGAAGGCTGAATCATACTCTATTAGGCTCCATGGTGGCGTTATTTTTTCGGCGTTTAGGATGCTTGCTGATTGGAGGATCATGCGGTCTGTGTTGGGTAGTTTTTCAAGCTCTTCGCTTGTGATGTTTGCGTTTAGCAAGTCGTTGTTGCCCATTATCGGGATTAGTTGGCGTTTGAAGTCTCTTGCTGCTGTGTCTTTTGTGACGCCTATTAGGAGTATGCGCCTATTCCAGCATTCTTCCATTAGCATGTGCAGTGTGAAAAGTGTTAAGAAGGCTATGTCTAGGGTTGTGAGCCAGTGTTCTTTTCCGTCTTTGACAATTTTCATTAGGTTTGCTGTTTCTGGGTTTTCTGTGAAGAAGAATCTGTCGCCTATGTTTTTCACAAGCTTTTTTATTCTTTCCCAAGTCCGTGCATACTTGCTGTTTAGTGTGTAGATTTCGCTTTTCTCGTTTAGGAAGCCCCTTTTTATTAGGCTTTTTAGGCTTCGCTCCACTCTTTTCGCTCGTTTTTCGTCTTTTATGCCGAATTCTGCTAGTATCTGCTTCTTTGTCAATGAACCTTTGCGTTTTAGGAGGTCTATTATGGCGTGGTGTATGTAGTCTGCCCTTGGTGGTGGCAAGCCTAGATGCGTGTTGCAGACAAAGTGCCTTGCTATTGTTAGTTCATTTGTGTCTATGGATTCTCCGTCTATTTTGTAGCCTAGGATGTTGCTTTTTGCTTCCCATAGGGCTCGCTTCGAAGTATCGTAGAGGAGGCTTGCGCGTTCTATGGATAGGCTTCTATCCATTAGGATTATTCGAACCTTTTGTTCGTTGTCTGTGGCGAGCTTATAAGCCAAATAGTATTCGGCGAAGGTCATTATCCAGTTAGCCACAGTTGCATTGTTTATTATCGACTCTTCTGTTAGGGGTTTTCCAAGGCTAACTTCGTCTGGTTGTGAAACCTCAAAGAATGTTTGGTCCACGTCTGGAATTTCGTTCACATAAATCGGCACCACGCTTGATATGCCAGCGCCGTGCTTGGCTGTTCGCTCGTCATACTTGACTTCTGGTGGTTTGTCCTCGTGGAGGGTTATTGTTCCCGTTGAGGCGTAGGCTCCTCCGAAGAAGACTACTAGGTCGAAGAGGGGACGCGAGTACATGGTTCCATCTATGCCAGCAAAGCGGACGGACGTGGCGCCGAAGAATTCTTTTGCCGTTTCGTAGGCTTCTTTTGTGGGGAAATCTGTTTTTATTAGGTTTGAGAGGAGGCTTTCGTAGAAGGTTTTTAGTGATGAGAAACGCTTTTCATAGTCTAAAACTTGCATTGTGGCTCCTTGTTTTAGTATGTTGCATGTTCGCCTAACAGCGTCGCTCAATGGGGAAAGCTGCACTCGATCACCAAACTCAAGATTATGGGTTCAGCGGGTAAAAACATTTTTTGGAGCCAGAAAAAGCCAATAGCCGATAGCCTCTCTATATTTTTGGAATGTTTTATATCGCTCATCTACTCAAATTCTAGTTTTTGAAGGAGCAGAGTTGGCTAAAAAATCAGTTTCAAAGCATAAGCGTAAACATGCCAAGAAATGGCGGATTGAAATTGAGGTTAGGCAGATGACCTTAGAAGATTTGCCAGAGGTTTGGCGTTTAAGTGAGAAGATTTTTACGCCTTCGCAGTTGCAGTTCACTTATCGCACTTGGAATGTTAATGAGCTGCTTTCCCTTTTTCAGGAGGATCCGGAACTATGCCTTGTGGCTGAGGATGTTGCCTCAAAGAGGATTGTTGGTTTTGCCCTTGGCACTATTTTGAGGCGTCCTTTTAGTCCTTGGACTTATGGCTATTTTGTTTGGGCTGGTGTTAAGCGTATGCGGCGTCGGCAGGGCGTTGGAAGGAGGCTTTACCGCGAGTTGGAAAAACGTTTCAAGGAGAAGGGTGCCCGAATAGCCATAGTTGACGTGGAGGGCACGAATTTGGCTGGTATGCGTTTCATGGAGAAGCTTGGTTTCAAGCAGAGCCAAACCTACATTTGGTATAGTAAGCTGCTTGAATAGGTTCAAACGATGAGAGTGCTTCAAGTCATATGGGAGATTTTGAAAATCTTGGGGTTGCTTCCTTCATATACTTCTTTTCCAGCAACATGACAAGCATGTTCCTGCCAGTCTACTACGTGACACTTGGACTGAGCATTAGCCAAATAGCGGTTTTGCTACTGGTCACCTTCACGATAATTGGGCTTTTACCCATAACTCTGCTTAGGTTTGTTAGAAATTTTGAGCGGGTGATATGCTTCGGCGTGCTCTTCACAATGGTTTTCTACACACTTCTAATTTATGTTAAAAATCCGGTGGTTTTGGGCGTCACTTATGGGTTGGGCATAGCCACTTTTTGGCCAAGCTTCAATCTCCTACAGTTTAGGTTAAGCGAGTCCACCGTCAGGGCACGTTCAGTAAGTCTATTCTCCATAATAATTCCATCAATTGCTAGCATTGCCGGTCCAGCGGTTGGCGGCTTAATCATAGAAAATTTTGGTTTTCCAATTCTTCTGGGCTTGTGTGTGGCTCTTTATTTTGCTGCTTTAATCTTTTTTACGCGAGTGAAGTTTAGACGTGAGGCTCATGGTTTGTTAATCCCAAGGGGGCGTAGAATCTCCATTTTCTTCATAACTTTCATAATTTTTGGTATGTCCGAGGCCTATTGGTTGGCTTATCCCCTTTTCATTAACAGGATTTCTGAAACAACTTCCAGGATGGGTTTTGTCCTAGCCTTAACAAGCCTTGTGGTTTCCGCCATAACTTTTCTGGTTAACTGGCTTTCAGACGTCAAGATGAGACGTGTTGAATTCGCCGTGATAGGCGTTGTGCTAAACGCTGTATGGTTTTTCCTAATAGGGCATGCCACCGCACCACAGCAGATAGTGCTTTTATCCGCCTTGTCTGGTTTGGCAAGCGCCTTTACCATTTCATGGTTCGCCCACTATGGAAACTCCTTCAGTCGAGAACATTATGCAAGCATCCTAGTTCTAATGGAGGTGGGCTTAATGCTTGGAAGAATAGTCAATCTCGTGCCCACAGTTCTTCTTATCGCCGAGGAGAATTATTTTGGCTATTTCATGCTACTTGGAATATTCATTTTGTTGACTATTCCATTTCTGGTCTGCAGCAAGCACATATGTAACGATAGGAAACGCTTGTCTGACTAGAGGAATTTTCTAGAAAAAATCTTCGTAACGCTTATTTCAAATTCCTTTTTTCCATTATATTTTGGTTAGGCTATTGGTGTTTAGAATAGTCCATGTGGTTAGGCCGGCCTAACCCGTGCCTTGACGCTGGGGCACGTTAAATGTGCTGGCGTCCGGGGGACTAAAATGGGGATTAGCCCCCGTTAAAGCGTCTCGCGATGATAGGTCCCCGAAAAAGAGGAGAAGGGAGAGGTGATGCGGAAATGGACAAGAAAATATTGGTAAGCCTATTCATTATTGGGCTTGTTGGCTTTGTTCTCGGCTGGGGAACCTATAGCCAGTTTAGCGACACGGAGACGACTACGGCGACTTTTACTGCTGGAACATTGAACTTGAAGGTCGGCGACGATGACCCAGTAAGCTGGAAGATTGATCTAGCGGACCTGCTGCCCGGATGCAGCGGTAGCGAAAGCGTGGTTATAAAGAACATCGGGTCTGTTAATGGCAAACTTTCCATATCATTTAGCAACCTTGTTGACAATGAGAATGGGCTGACGGAGCCAGAACTTGTGCTTGACGACACGGAACCTTATGGGGAGCTTGCTGAAAATCTATACTTGAAAATCACCGTTGACGGAACTGTAGTTTACGAGGGATATGCCAATGGCGTCTTGAGCGGAGGCTTAGCCAACTATCCGTTGAATGCTGGCGCTTCAGTCACATTCACAGTTAATTACAGTATTGACGAGTCTGTGGGCGATGTTATACAGAGCGATGTTGTTGGCTTTACGATAACGTTCAGTCTGACGCAGACTTAGCCTCCCTTCTCCCGTAAAAAGGAGGAGGAAGAATAAAAAATGAACAGGAAAATATTGGTTGGAATACTGGCAATCGGACTAGTAGCCTTGGCAGTCGGCTGGGGAACATACTCCCAATTCAGCGACACGGAAACAACCATAACAACATTCAGTGCTGGTTCACTTGACTTGACAATAAACGACCAGAACGGAGTGCCAGTAACCTTCACTTGGAACAATCTAAGACCTGGAAATCAGCCACATTATTCATTAACGCTCAAAAACATTGGTACTATAATGGGCTATCTAGACATAAGTAACATCGTAGTTGTCAGCGAAGAAAATGGTCTCACAGAGCCGGAAATAGAGGCGGGAGATACCAGCGCTGACACAGGCGAACTGGACGACGTGCTCAACTTGAGACTGTTCCTTGACTACGATCACAACGGCTGGATTAGCACTGGAGATAAAATAATCTTTAACGGGCTCATAAAAAATCTTCCAACAAGCTTTATGGATATCAACGAACCAATTGAGGCTAATGGCGGTGTCGACTTTGTCGTAGAACTCTATGACTGGTGGACACACGGTGGTGTTGACAACCAAGCACAGACAGATACCCTCAGCATCACATTCACATTTCTACTATCTCAAAACCCATAAAAGAGCAAAAATAACAAGTCAGACTGCACCGCTGCAACCAGCCTAAAATCCCCATTTTTTATTAAAACCCTCTAAGGAGATTGATTAAAGTGTATAAGAAAAAAGCCGTACTGATATTATTAACAATCCTTTTGTTATTCATAAGCCTAAATTTAGCTTCTGATGATCCTACAGCGTCAGCTTGCACAATTTATTTCGGGAAGAAAATTAAATTTGACATGGAGATCTCGCCAAAAGTTCCCCTTTTCCATCCAGATGTGGACGGTCACTTCTACCCCGGACGCCCAAAGGTCACAAAATATTTAAGACTGATTAATGTTGGAGATTTGCCCTTCCGAATTTGCATGCTCAATGCCACTTTTGAAGGAGACACCCATCTAGCCGATGGACTGCAAATAGAAATTTTAGAGCTTGGAAAAGGTAGACGAGAAAAACCAAACCTCCTCTACAACGGAACCCTAAGCAATTTAGCAGAAGGTATAAAAGTTTATGGCAAGAGGGCTGTTCCACCAAAAGACAGCGTCACACTACAGATCAGTGTATGGATGCCCGCCACAGCCGGAAACGAATATCAAGGACTAACAGTAACAGCCTATATAGCTATAACAGTGCGCTTTCCACCAACTCATGATGGTATGAAATGCTAAACCCAAAAATTAGGAAAATCCTGAAAATAGCCATATACGCCCTCATAGCCACATTCCTCATAATCTTCCTAGTCTTCTACAGACCTGTCTCGCTCTGGGGTGACACCCTCTACGAACCGGTCCATACAGGAAGCATGGAGCCCACCATCCCAGTCGGAAGCATAGTCGTCATAAAACCAGCCAACCCAGAAACCTTGAAGGTAGGCGATATAATATGCTTCAAAGTTGAAACAGAACATCCCACAACGGTAACCCACAGAATAATAGGCATAACAAGCCAAGGCTTCATAACAAAAGGGGACGCCAACGAAGACCCAGACACATGGATAGTCAAAAAACAAGACGTCATAGGAAAGGTAATAGCCATAATCCCTTACATAGGATATCTAGGCTATTTTGTAAGAACCCCAATAGGCTTCACACTATTAATAATAATCCCGGCAACCTTAATAATAGCAATAGAAATCCGCAACATCATAAAAACCGCAAAGAAACATCAACAAAAACAAACCATAACCATTCGACCAAAAACTATAGAGGGTAGTGTTTTGTGGCTTTTAGGAAGCACAAATGTGACCTTTTCGCTAAAATTCTATAGAGGGGCTATCAATTTTGCAGTTCGCCGCCAGCAGCAAAATTGACATTTTGGCAAGGTAAAAATAGGGCTAAAACTATAGCGTTTTATTGGTTTAGAGGCTAAATGCAAAGAACAGGTGTTGCTAAGCTCCCCCTCCACTATGGTAAGGCTCCAAAATGGCTAGTTGTCCGCATGCGAAAACTAGCCCGAGAAATAGTAACTATAATCATAGACGAGTATGGAACTGGCGAGTTTCTGAAACGCCTATCAGACCCCTTTTGGTTTCAGGCTTTAGGCTGTGTTTTGGGTTATGACTGGCACTCATCAGGCGTAACAACAGTCGTCACTGGAGTTTTGAAGCAAGCAGTAATTCCAGAAGAGCATGGTGTGGCGGTCTGCGGCGGAAAAGGAAAATTTTCTAGGCAGACGCCCCTTGAAATTGGGTTAGTGGGTGAAAAGTTTGGTTTTTCAGAAAATAAGATAGGAAGCCTACAGTACGCCAGCCGGATGAGCGCAAAAGTTGACAACACAGCCATTCAAGCTGGCTACCAGCTCTACCACCACGCCTTCTTCGTAGACGAGAATGGGCGATGGGCAGTTATACAGCAAGGCATGTGCCCCCAAGACCGAACAGCAAGACGCTACCACTGGCTTTCAGAAAACATCAAAAACTTTGTGGTGGAACCCCACAACGCCATAGTGGGCGATGCAAAACGCGAAATAGCCCTAGACATGACGGCAAAAGAAAGCGAAGGCTGCAGAAAAGCCTCAGTGGACCTTGCATGTGAGCCACCCAAGAAGCTTATGCGCCTAATAATGTCCATACGCCCAGCCTACCAAAAATCCCTCGAAGAGTGGCTACCAAAAACAGCCCAAACCCAATGGGCAGACTACCCAATAGACGTTTTATCCATGCCAGCCAACATAAACTGGAAAGCCCTACAACAAGTCTACGAGTTCAAACCAAGAAACTACGAAGAGCTTTTAGGCTTTAAGGGCGTTGGCGCCGCAACAGTCCGCGGCTTAGCCCTAATAGCAGAACTGATTTACGGCGAAAAGCCAAGCTGGAAAGACCCTGTGAAATACTCCTTTGCCTATGGCGGAAAAGACGGCGTCCCCTACCCAGTGGACAGAAAAGCCATGGATGAATCCATACAAATCCTAAGAAGGGCTATTGAAGACGCAAAACTGGGAGGCAAAGAAAAGCTCAACGCCTTGAACAGGCTTAGGGTTTTCATTCCGCCAACACTCCAATAAAATTTCATGCTTGAGTTTTTGTTTAAGGCATGCTTGGTTCATGCTTGATATAAGGCTTAAAGTCCAGATAGGTTTATATCTCCGTTTTTGAAGTGTGATGGGAAAATGATAACAAAAATGCCAAGGATTGCATATGAACCTACCATTAAGCGTAGCAGCCTTCATAGCCAGTCTGCTGCTCCTCTATCTCGGCTCAAAAAAGATAGTGGATGCAGCCGCACGCCTAGCCAACAGTCTAAACCTCCATAAAGTCGTCGTAGGAACAGTTTTCGTAGCCTCCGTAACATCAGCCCCAGAACTTTTCAGCTCACTCTTCGCAGCCGTTTTCAGCTCTTCACAGATGGCCTTCGGCAACATAATAGGCTCAAACATCTACAACGTCCCCCTAATAATAGGCATATGCGGCTTAATCGGCGAGTTCAAAATGAAAAACTCCACCATCAACAAGGAATGCCTCCTCATGATAGGCCTAGCCGCCCTACTAATGCTGCTGACAATGGCTACTGGCACAGTGACATGGTGGATCGGACTAATCTTCTTGGCACTTTATCCAGCCTTCATCTACTACTCAATACGAAAGGGGAACGGCAACGAAAACCCCACAAACCAAACAAGAGAAAACACCTCCAAACCAGCAGCCATAATGATTCTTGGCGGCACCGCCCTAATAGCCGGTACTTTTCTGCTCGTTTACAGCGCCACAGCCATGGCTGAAATTTTCGGCCTAAGCCACTTCTACGCGGGACTAACAATAATGGCTTTAGGCTGCGTAATCCCAGAAACAGCCGTTTCAGTGGCTGCAGCCCTCCACGGCGAACAAGAAATATCCATAGGCAACGTTATAGGCGACAACATTATAACGGCCACGCTGGTTTTCGGAATAGTCGCACTGATAAAGTCTTTCCCGGTAACGCTGCAGGAGATTTTAACAACAGTCCCGTTCATGATTATCGTAACTCTCATTCTATTTGTCATGAATAGACGAAGCCATAAAATAACAAGAGCATGGAGCATACTCATAATGGCCATAGCCGCAGCAGCCTTCACCCTAGAAACATTCAACCACATAACTTAGCCTCAACCACTGAAAATCCTAAAAATGCCTACTTCATTTCTGTTCAGAAAAGCATGAGAATGCCCCTGCAATCCACGTTTACGAAAGGGTTAGGTTTAAACAGTATAGAAAATACTTCTTCATTAGGAGGAACCAAGCGCAAGTTTTAGCGGCACCTTCACTCTTCAACAGTTATCGCTTGCGTTGGGCAAGATGTCACACAAGCCATGCAAGCTATGCAGTCGCCTTCCCTAACGGGAACAGACTTCTGAGTGTCCGGATATTCCGGCAACTTCTTGAGTTCAAAAACATTTACTGGACAAATTTCAACACAGACGCCGTCGCCGTTGCACTTACTCCAGTCAACCTTAACTTTCGGCATGCACACATCAACCTTAACCATAAATTTTGAAGACGTCCACATTTAATACTTTCCATAAAACTGCAAACAACGAATGCTTTATCAACAATAAACAGAATACATGCATCAAACCCTTAAAATGTCAGCGTAAATCTGCGCACAACAGTGGGATGAAAAACTAATCTTATAGCTTTGTGCCTTGGCGTATTTTATGGCGTCTTCGGATGGAAAGGCTATGGCGTCAGCACCGGCTTTTATGGCTAAGGTGTCTGTTTCTGCTCTGTGCTTACCCTTTGGTCGCATGCAACCCAAGGCTATCGGAATTTTTGGAAACATAACCCTTGCAGTGGCTAAAACCTTAGCTATTTCCATCGGTTCTGGCGGTTTCACATTCTCCATTATTGTGCCGTGTATGGGCATGAAAGCGATTATGACCAGGGCTGATGGCTTATATTTGGAAATCATCTGCAAGGCATAAAATTCCCCTTTCAGCCGTCCATAATGAAGCCCAACAATTACGTGGGGGACGAAACACAAGCTGGACTGACTTAACGCCTTTAACGCGTCTTCATAATCCCTAACTGTAACTTTCAAGTTGTAAATTTCCCGTATTGTTTCATTATCCCCAATAACATCGATTAGGGCGGCGTCAACACAAGCTTCCTTAAGCTTTACAGCCTTTTCATAGTTCACAATTCCGACATGCGCAAAAATTTTCAAGCCAAAATCAGCCTTAACCCGCCTAATGGCTTCTGTGAACCTATCCAGTGGAACAGAACCGTCTGGTAGGCAGCCGCCACTGATTAGGCAGCCGACGGCTCCATCTGCCTTAAGCTTTGCACACAAATTGTAAAGCTCTTCCGGGGTTCTAGCCGGACGCATGGTTTCGAGAACTTTTCCGCCACAGTGTTTACAGTTTAATGCGCAGCCCTTCCCTGTCACGGAGATTGTTGGAAAATCCTTGGGTGAAGAGCAGAAGTAAGCCGTCTTATAGTATGTGAAGCTTGGAGCATAAAAGCAGATGCTTCTCCTTTCAGAACGGAAGGCGTTGTTTTCTAAAAGTTTTGAGAACTCTTCTTTGTTCATCTGCCAAATGGTTTCTGGAGTGAATTGTGCCATTTTCCTCTCTACTAAAGCCCTAGAAGAGCCTTAATAACTTTCGCTGGCGTCTGCAACTTCAACTTTTATTTTCTTCTTCATTGCTCGATATGGTCGGAGTTGGCGCTGTTTCCAAAGTGTTAACAGTCTTGATTGTTTTGGCGATTTTCTCCAAATACCTCTGGAAGCTTAGGGTTCTAAAAACCGACAAGCCTCTCTCGGTTATGGCGTAAAGCTTCTTTTTGCCTGTGATTTTCTCCACAACTAGCCCGTTCCTCATTAAGGATTCCAAGTACTGCCCAAGAACGGTGCAGTCCATGTTAGTTTTGTAGGCTATGCTGTCAACTGTTAAGGGTCTTTTGGCCAAGGCTGCCAATATAGCCTCATAGTTTTCAAGCTTGGACCTTCGCAAACTTCTTCACACTCGAAATCATGGTTTGACAACGATAATGATAATAATACTTATGAATTCAGAATCAATAGCAGAAAGACATCTGAAACGCTAACAAAATGTGAAAATCTTTGACAGCCGCGAAAATTCCAAATAAGATTCGTGTTTCACTAGGCTCAGCCATAGTTTTAGGACTAATTAATGGCAGGCTTGACGCTAAACCAACAACAGCCTATTTAATGACGTATAGGCGTGGGAAGTGCCTAGCCAACTGCGGATTCTGTCCCCAAGCAAGAAAAAGCCACAGCAGAGCCGACATGCTCTCAAGGGTTACGTGGCCAGCCTTCAGCGCAAGACGAGTACTCGATGGAATAGAAGCGTCCGCAAAAGATGGCAGAATTAGGCGCGTATGCATACAAGCCCTAAACTATCCACAAGTCCATGAGCATATCCAAGCATTTGCAAGGGAAATCTCCAAACGCGTGAGCGTCCCAATATCTGTTTCATGTCAGCCCATAAGCCCAGAAAACATAAGGCGTTTGGCAGAGGCTGGCGTTGAAAGAATAGGCATACCATTGGATGCGGCAACTCCGGAAATTTTTGACAAGGTTAAGGGTGCTTCCGCTGGCGGACCATACAACATGGAGAGGCAGCTGGAGCTACTTAAGGAGGCTGTGAAAGTTTTTGGGGAGGGAAAAGTCAGCACTCACCTAATTGTTGGTTTAGGCGAGTCTGAAAGGGAAATGGTGGAGATGATTCAAAGATGCGTTGATATGGGTGTTTTGCCAGCCCTCTTTGCTTTTACACCAGTCGCTGGAACAGCTCTAGAAAGTTTAGGGCAGCCTCCAATCCAACAGTACAGACGGGTGCAGCTGGCCAGACATTTAATCTTCCACAAAATTTCAAGGGTTGAAGCCATGACCTTTGACGAAAATGGTTGCATAACAGGTTTTGGCGTAGATAAACAGGCATTGAAGCAAATTGTTGGTTCTGGTGAGCCCTTTAAGACTTCTGGATGCCCATACTGCAACCGCCCATACTACAACGAAAAGCCAAGCGGTCCAATCTACAACTATCCAAGACCATTAAGCATGGAGGAAATAGCAAAGGTTTTTGAAGAACTAGCCTTAACTTAAGGTCCTTTTGCCTCTAGCAAGGGCTGCTGTGGAATTTTCGGCTTTTGTCTCGTAACCTGCTCAACTATGCGCCAGAAATCCTCCTCGGTTAAGCCTCTGCGAAGTTCCTTCATAAGCTTCTTGATTTGGTAGAAGGTCATTTGTGTTCCGCCCTTGTCTAGGCTTTCTTGCAAGCTTCTTATCCTTCTGACTATTTCGTCAATCTGCCATGGTGTAGCCTTTATACCAGCCATTTCAAGCCTCTTTTCAACGAGGCGCCTTCCACCAGTTCTCCCTATATAGAACTGTGTTTCCCTCTCAATCATTTCAGGCGGAAAAGGCTCAAAAAGCAGTGGGTGGGCAAGCATTCCCTCGACGTGCTCGTCAACCTCGTAGGAAAAGGCGTTTTCGCCAACAATTGGCTTATGAAACTGTATTGGCAAGGCG
Source organism: Bathyarchaeia archaeon (assembly GCA_038883715.1). GTDB lineage: Archaea > Thermoproteota > Bathyarchaeia > Bathyarchaeales > Bathycorpusculaceae > JAGTQI01. Next base: position 9,394 of record JAVZLS010000015.1, on the reverse strand, counting down.
AAGCTTTTCTCCGCTTGTTGGGCAAGCCTATAAAGCTTCTTCATGTCAACGCCCGTATCTATGTCGTATAGAAGTTCTAGGGCGGCAACAACCTCCTCTAAGGGGGCTACACCAGCCCTCTCGCCGAAACCTACAAGGCATGTGTGCACGTAGGCTACGCCCTCCTCAACGGCTGCCAAGGTGTTTGCTGTGGCTAATCCAAAATCGTTGTGGCAATGGATAGAGAGTGTAATATCCTTCCCTAGTGCTTGTTGAAGTCCATCCCTCACATGGGAAATAAGATAACGCGTAGACAAAGGTCTTAAAAAGCCAACGGTGTCGGCAATCACAAGCCTGTCAGCACCAGCCTTCACGGCAGCTTCAAAAATTTGTAGGATGTCTGGCAAAGGCGTTCTTGAAGCATCCTCCAAAACAAAGTTGACGGTTACGCCGTGCCTTTTGGCATATTCAATGCACTCCACGGTGTTTCTTAGGACCTGCTCTTTTGACATTTTAAGCCTATACTGGAGGTTAAGCCCATTGAAGGGCGTGAAGATGACTATTTCCTTAACGCCGCAGTCAAGGCACACGTCTACGTCGCTTTTAGTGGCTCTTGCGGAGGCGGCTATGCTGGCTTGCTGGAAACCCTCGTTGGCTATCCTCCTAACAGTGTTCTTTTCCTCATCTGAAAGCGCTGGAAAACCAACAGTTATGATGGAAACGCCAGCTTCATCCAAAAGCTTTGCCAACTTAACCTTCTCTACATAAGTTAAGAAAACTGTTGGAGTTTCAACACCCTCCCGTAAAGTTTCATCCCAAATATAAACTCTGTCGGGAAGCCTTGGCGGGAGGTTTTTCCTCAAACGGTTGTAGTTGGCTATAACCCCCTGAGCCTCAAGCTTCTTGAAGATTGTTTTCCGCATGAGCATCACATTCCAACAAGTAAACGGACACTAAACGCATCATGTTATTTCGCAAGCACTTATATAAGAATTCAGCATTTCAAAAGATAATAAGCTGAAAGTGAGAATTTATGGATTTGTTCGAGGTCATAGAGAAACGGAGAAGCGTAAGAAAGTTTAAGCCTATCCCGATACCTAAAGAAGATTTAAGAAAAATTCTTGAAGCTGGACGCCTAGCACCTTCTGGCGGAAATCGTCAGCCATGGTACTTTATAGTTGTAAGAGAAATAGAAACGAAGAAGGTGTTGGCCGCCGCTTCAAACAATCAGATGTTTATGGCGGATGCTGATGTAATTATTGTTGCATTAGGAGACCCTAAGGCATCGCCTACAAAGCTTCCATACACGCTATCCGCAACCAGAATACCGTACAAGCAAGATCCCATGATCGCGGTTGAGCATATGGTTTTAGCAGCGACAGCTCTTGGATACGGAACATGTTGGATTGGGGCCTTCAACGAAGAAGAGGTTAAAAAGATTCTTAAAGTTCCAGAGGATTTAGCCGTCATAGCGTTGCTTCCAATAGGTGTTCCAGACGAAGAACCTCCAGCAAGACCTAGAAAAGCCTTCAACGAAATATTCTTCAAAGAATCCTATGGTGTTCCTCTAGAACTTTAAATCGAAGTCTTCGAAGATTTAAATTTGGAACATAAAATAGTATTAGAGGTGTCTTTGTTGGTGGAGGCGCCGGTGGAGGATAAGCGGATAACCCTTAAAGAGGCGGCGAAACTAATTCCTGATGGGGCGCATCTCTTCTGGGGAGGCTTCGGCTTTCAGAGACCGCCAATGGCTTTCGCCCACGAGCTTGTGAGGCAGAAAAAGCGAAACCTAACAATTTACACATGTGGTTCAGAGATGGACATTGACATACTTGCGGGGGCATACGTGGTTTCCCACTTTGAACTAGCCTTTTTCGCAATAGAGGGCATAGGGTTGGCTCCAAACATCCAGCGGAGAATACGCGAAGGAACTGTTCAAATTGAAGATTATACGAATTTGGCCATGGCTCTGCGCTTTCTTGGCGGGGCGCTTGGAGTCCCATTCATGCCCTTGAAAAGCATGCTTGGAACAGACCTTCTTACAAAAACAAAATTCAGACCTAAAAAGGCTGAAGTTATAACTTGCCCCTTCACAGGCGAGAAGGTTGTGCTTGTGCCGTCTGTGCGTCCAGACTTCAGCATTGTGCATGTCTCCCGTGTGGATAGGGAAGGCAACGCCCAAATAGACGGCATTAAAGGCGAGGACGTGGAGGGCGCGAGGGCTGGCAAAAAAGTGATTGTTTTAGCCGAAGAAATAGTTGACACAGAATTCATACGTTCACAACCAGACCAGACGGCGATTCCAAACATTTACGTGGACTACGTTGTGGAATGCCCGTGGGGAGCATACCCGATGATGGTTTACAACTACTACGACTATGACATGGAACATGTGCGTATGTACTACCAGCAGTGCAAAACAGAGGAGGGATGGCAAAAATACTGCGAAGAATACATCACTGGAGTTGAGGACCACATGGAGTTCCTCAAGAAGATAGGTATGGAACGCCTCCTAAAGCTTAGAGCCAAAAAACCCTTCCCATACTAGGGGAGATGCCTATGGAAAAGAAGAATTATGCAAAACCTGGCGAGTTCACAACTCTCGAGCTTATGGCAGTTTGTGGAGCCAGGGCCATAAAAAATGGCGAAGTAGTTTTCGTTGGAACAGGCTTGCCCATGATAGCCGCGATGCTTGCAAAAAGAACCCATGCGCCCAAGGCCAAAATAGTTTATGAGGCTGGCTTCATAGACTCAAACGCCATAGACATAGCCCTATCAATAGCCGACTCTAGGCTTGGTTATAGGGCTTCAGCAGCCATAGGCCTAATCGAAACGTTGGGACTTCTTCTTCAAGGCGGACACGTAGATGTTGGCTTTGTGGGAGCCGCCCAAATAGACGAGTATGGAAACATAAACACCACATATATAGGCGACTTCAAACACCCAACAGTGCGGCTTCCAGGGAGCGGCGGCGGAAACGACATAGTCTCATCAGCAAAACGCATCGTCATAATAATGACCCATGAAAAGCGGAAAATGGTGAAGAAACTCGACTACCTAACAAGTCCAGGCTACTTGGACGGCCCAGGAGCAAGAGAAAAGGCTGGCTTGCTGGGCGGTGGGCCATCCCTCGTGGTTACAAACCTCTGCCAAATGGACTTTGACCCAGAAACAAAGAGGATTAGACTTGCCACCATCCATCCAGGAGTTACTCTGCAAGAGATTATGGAAAACACGGGATTCGACTTGATTATACCGGAGCATGTGCCAACAACAGAGCCGCCAACATATGAAGAACTAACCATTTTAAGGGCCATAGACCCCCACGGAATTTACATACCAAGACCCGGACAAGGTAAATAGGCGTAAACCCTTCTTTTTCAATTTGTTTTGCATTTCCTCTAGGAAAGCATTTTATAGCGACTTCTGGAAAATGTGAGACTGGTTGTGATATCATGGATTTTGAATTAACCTCGGAACAGAAAATGATAGTTGAAACAGCCACTGAAATTGCCCGAGACTATGGCCCAGAATATTGGCGTGAAAAAGACCGGAAACACGAGTTTCCAGAAGACTTTTGGAAAAGCCTTGTTGACGCGGGTTTCCCAGGCATAGTTATCCCGGAAAAGTATGGCGGAAGCGGAATGGGCATGTTCGAAATGCTGCTGGCCATGGAAACCCTAGTTTCAGAGGGCTGTGGGCTTGCTGGAGAATGGTTTCTGTGCCTTTCAGCGGTTTTCGGCGGCCTATCCATAGTGAAGCACGGCAACGAAGCCCAAAAAGAGAAGTACTTGCCAAAAATTGCAAAGGGGATGGAGTTCTGCCTAGCCCTAACAGAACCGGATGCCGGGACAAACACTCTAAACATTAAAACCATGGCTGTTAAGCAAAATGGCGAATACGTGATTAACGGTCAGAAAATCTTCATATCTGGGGCGGACAGAGCCAAAGGGATGCTTCTAGTCACTAGAACGACACCAATTGATAAAGCGCCCAAAAGAACCTTGGGCTTGACGCTTTTCCTTGTGGATTTGCCAAATCCAGCCGTTGAAATAATCCCCATCGAGAAGCATGGAATAAATTACTCAAAAACCTTTGAGGTTTACATAAGTGACCTACGGGTTCCACAGGAAAATGTTTTAGGCGAACCCGAGAAGGGCTGGTACCTGCTTTTGGATACGCTTAACCCGGAGCGCATGTCCTTTTCAGCGGCGGCATGCGGCTTAGGACTACTAGCCATCAAAAAGGCTGTTGAATACGCAAAAGAAAGAAGAGTTTTCGACGCGCCCATAGGGGCGCATCAAGCCATACAGTTCCCACTAGCCGAAGCCAAGGCAAAAATCGAGGCTGCGAGACTCCTAAACTATAAGGCTGCATGGCTCTATGACCGCGGACAAGAATGTGGGGCGGAAGCCAACATGGCCAAAGTAGCAGCCGTTGAAGCTGGAACTATGGCGGTTTACCATGCAATGCAGACCTTTGGCGGATACGGCTATGCCGTGGAATACGACGTGGAAAGGTGGTGGCGAGAAATAAACCTCATTAGGCTGGCTCCGGTTACGCATCAAATGGCCTTAGCCTTCATAGGGCAACATGTCTTGGGACTGCCAAAATCCTATTAGGGAAACCGCCACAGCGCTTTGCTAATGCGGAGAAAAGCGTAAGTGGGTTTCACAAGAAGCCATGCCCTACTAATTCTAGTGTGCTTCTGTTTCAGCTTCATCCTTGTTCTTTCAACTCTTCTTAAAAACGCTGGAGTCTCAAGTCTGCAGCAAGCTTTCTCCCGCATAACATTGGCTCTTCCGTTAATTTTCGTGCTAATTAGAGGTAAATTCAAACTAAAAAAAGAGGACCTGCAATACTTCGCCTTATCCGGCTTGGTTTTTTCGGGCTTCTTGTTTTCAGGTCTGTCCTCAATTGTGTTTGGATGCCCCATAGCAGTCGCCACAGCCTTGATCTACATGCAGCCTTTCTTCACAGCAATTTTGGCTACCGTTTCTCGAAAAGAGAAGATGACTTCAAAGAAGATTGTGGCAATAGCCATGGGGGTGGTCGGAGTCTTTCTTGTAAGTGGGGTGGTCACGGAGCCACTTCCAAGCCTCAACGTTGGTGGCTTAGGATTCGCCCTGCTCGGCGGCTTCTTCTACTCTGTCTACCTTTATATAAAAAGGATGAGGAAAGCAGATTACACGCCCCTTCAAGGCTTATTTAACACATTTTTATTTGCGGCGCCGTCTTCGCTGTTTTTAGGAATGATTCTAAGCTTTTTCACGAAAAACACTGGTTTAATAGGGTTTGTATTGCCAAACTCTTATCAACTAGCCCTATTAGTTTTGTTTGCCTCATTTAGCACGGCTCTTCCCTACGGCTTATTGAATTATGTAAAGCCAAGCGAGGTTCCGCCGACAACTGAGGGAACAATTTTGCTTTTAGACCCTCTGCTGCACAATCTTTGGGCGGTGCTGCTTCTCCAACAGTACATTTCTCAAATCCGCTATGTGGGTGTTGGACTTATTCTTTTAAGCGCAGCCATGGTGCTCAAAACAAAGAATACTTGATGTTTCATTAGCTTAGCACTTGGCATGCTTTGGAAATGTAAGGAGCTGGAAAATCTTTTAACAGTCTTCATAACAATTTAGTCTTCTATCTTGGATGGTGAACAAGTTTGGTTGAAGTTAAAAGGATAGCCGTTCTAGGCGCTGGTTTGATGGGTCACGGCATTGCGCAGGTGGCTGCCCAAGTTGGCAAGTACGAGGTTTACCTGCGGGATATTGAGCAGAAGTTTTTGGACAACGGCATGAACATGATCCGCAACAGCCTTCAGAAATTCCTCAGTAAAGGGCAGATAACAGAGGCGGATTTAAACGAAACCTTGGCTAGGATACATCCAACAACAGATTTGCGGGAGGCTGTTTCAGAAGCCGACTTAGTCATCGAGGCTATTCCAGAAAACGTTGAACTGAAAAAGGCAACTTTCCGCGAAGTGGATGCGTTGGCACCTCCCCACACCATAATAGCCTCAAACACCTCTTCCATAAGCATAACAGAACTCGGCTCAGCAACAAAGCGCCCAGAAAAGGTTTGTGGGATGCACTTCTTTAACCCGCCGCAGTTAATGAAACTTGTGGAAGTGATAAGGGGCGCCAAAACCTCAGATGAGACTGTGCAGACAGTTTTGGACGTCGCTCATAAAATGCAAAAAGAAACAGTTCTGGTCAAGAAAGATTGTCCGGGCTTCATTGTTAACCGCATATTGATACCAGCTTTGAATGAGGCTGTGGCCCTCTACTGGGAGGGTGTGGCGGACAGAGACGACATTGACAAGGCTATTAAGCTTGGACTGAACTGGCCTATGGGGCCTCTAATGCTGTTAGACTACATTGGCGCGGATACAACTTTAGCCATAGCAGAGGTTCTTGAAAGGGAGCTTGACCCAAAGTTTCACCCGCATCCGGGATTGAAGCAGATGGTTAAGGCCAACCTGCTGGGAAGAAAAACTGGCAAAGGCTTCTATGATTGGGCGCAGAAATAATTGAAAAAGGGAGGATAGGCGCAATTGGAGTTTAAGTACATTATGTACGAGAAAAGCGAGGGCATAGCCACAATAACGATAAACAGGCCAGAGGCACTAAACGCCTTCAACGCCGAAGTGGTCAGCGAAATTATGCAAGCCCTTGATGATGTGCGGGCTGATGAAAATGTGCGGGTTGTCGTTTTGACCGGCGCCGGCGAAAAGGCGTTTTCTGCTGGCGCTGACATAAAAGCCATGAAGGGGATGAACGCCCTAAAAGCACGGGAACTCTCCCAGATGGGCGAAAAGCTCTGTTCAGCCCTAGAAAATCTTGAAAAGCCAGTCATAGCCGCTATAAACGGATACGCGCTAGGCGGAGGCTTAGAGGTTGCAATGGCATGTGACCTTCGCATCGCTTCTGAAAATGCTAGGATGGGGCAAACAGAAATAAACATAGGCCTGATTCCGGGATGGGGTGGAACCCAAAGATTGACACGCTTAATTGGCACGACAAAAGCTAAGGAGCTGATTTTCACAGGGAAAATGATTGATGCAAAAACTGCCGAACAGCTCGGGCTTGTGAACATGGTTGTTTCGCAGGAAAAGTTTAGGGAGGCGGTTCGCCAATTCGCCCTAGAACTTGCCCAAAAGGCTCCAGTAGCCCTTAAAGTGGCTAAAGCCTTGATAAATAAAGGTGCTGAAATAAGCCTTGACGCTGCAATAGCCTTGGAAAGGGAGGGCTTCGGCGTTGTAGCCTCAACAGAAGACCTCCAAGAGGGCGTCTCAGCCTTCATTGAAAAGAGAAAACCCGTGTTTAAGGGTAAATAAAGTGTTGTAAACATTATTTCCCCTTTATTCCCTTGTTTTTGTTATGTTTGCAACGTTTTAAGTTCACCAAAAGTTATATCTGAAAGCGTAAGGCTAATGGGTTCTCTAACTGTTGGAGAAGGCGCTAATGCCAGACCCCCACATATTATTGAAGGATGAACCTGGAAAGCGTGTTCTATTACTTGGTAATGAGGCTATCGCCCGCGGGGTGCTGGAATCGGGCATAGGTGTTGTCACCACTTACCCTGGGACGCCAGCCTCCGAAATCGGCGATACGGTTTCCGCCATAGCCCAAGAGGCTGGCGTTTACATGGAATATTCTGTCAACGAAATTGTTGCTGTTGAAGTGGCTGGTGGGGCTGCCAACTGTGGAGTTAGGGCCCTTGCAGCCATGAAGCATGTGGGCTTAAATGTGGCTGCAGACGCGTTAATGACTTTGGCTTACACCGGTGTCAGGGGCGGATTAGTTATCGTGGCTGCCGATGACCCAGAATGTTACAGTTCACAGAACGAACAAGACAGCCGACTATACGCTCTGCTTTCCAATCTACCATGCCTTGAACCATCAAACCCACAAGAAGCAAAGGACATGGTGGCTTATGCCATTGAGATTTCGGAAAAACTTGAGCTTCCAGTTATAATGCGGACAACCACTCGCGTAAGCCACACAAGGGCGCCAGTCACCCTTGGAAAACTGGCAAAGCCTAGTTTGAAGGGCGAATTTATCCGAGATGTTAAACGTTTGGTCATGGTTCCAGCCAACGCAAGACCAAGACACGACATCCTTTTACAGCAGATGGAAAGGGCGAAGGAAATAACAGAAAACTCTCCATACAACACAATAAATCCTGGAGGGAAAGACAAGGAATACGGCATAATCTCGTCAAGCTCAGCCTGCAACTACGCGGTTGAAGCCGCCGGAATTTTAGGCTTAGATGTTGACGTCTTAAAGCTTGGGATGACCCATCCGCTTCCGGAAAAGATGATTGGAAAATTCTTGAAAGAGCACAGCAAAGTCGTAGTTGTTGAGGAGCTTGAACCCTACCTTGAGCTTCATGTTAAGGCTATTGCAAAGGACCATGCCCCCTTAACAGAGGTTTTTGGTAAGCGGTATTTTCCAAGGTCTGGTGAACTTTCCACAAGCCAAGTTTTGAAGGGACTAGCCACAATAACCGGCAGAAAAATTCCAATAGAATTTGAAAGTTTAGCCAAACGCTACAACGAAGTCTCCAAAGGAATTCCGCCTAGACCTCCAATCTTGTGTGCCGGATGCCCCCACAGAGCTTCCTTCTACGTCATGAAGAGGGTTGCCGGCGAAGGGGCAATATATCCAACGGACATTGGCTGTTACGCCTTAGGAATAGCTCCACCCCTAAAAATTGGCGACATCCTCGTCTGCATGGGTGCCGGAATAGGAACAGCCCAAGGTATAAGCAAGACGACCGGGACGAATACTATTGCAATAATTGGGGACTCAACCTTCTTTCACGCTGGGATTCCAAGGCTTCTAAACGCCGTTTACAATAGACATAGGCTTGTGGTCGCGGTTTTAGACAACCTAACAACAGCAATGACTGGACACCAACCGCATCCAGGAACCGGAATGACGGGCATGCAAACACCAACAGAACCCATAGCAATCGAGAAGGTTGCAGAGGGTTGTGGAGTAAAATTTGTAAGAGTCGTTGACCCCTTCGATGTTGGAGAAGCCGAGAAAATCCTAAAAGAGGCTTTACAGTTCCCCGAAACCTCCCTTATCATTTTTAGGGCGCCATGTGCTCTAATGCTTGCCAGAGAGAAGAGACGCAAAGGCTTAGAAATTGTGCCTTTTAGGATAAATGAGAAATGTACAAACTGCATGGCGTGCATAAAGTTGTTAGGTTGCCCAGCAATAGTCCTTAAAGATGATAAGGCTGTAGCTATAAGCGAAAATATCTGTGTGGGCTGCAGTTTATGCGCCCATGTTTGCCCATACAAAGCCATAGAACCAGCAAAACAAGTGTGAGGATGACACGCGGAATGAAGGAGTTTAACATTGTTCTTGCCGGCGTTGGCGGTCAAGGCATACTTTTGGCG
>JAVZLS010000014.1:0-34554 GCA_038883715.1 Bathyarchaeia archaeon | reverse complement strand
TCCTCATTTTCTCTTTAAAGAACACCACTCTAACGTTTTTCATCGTATTGGGAAATGTTAAATTGCTATCGTGTAACATTAAGTTTAGTGATATTGTTATGGCTCAAGATTTGTTAAGGCTTGTTGGATACTGTGGCTGTTATTGCGGGTTATGCGGCGTCAGAGTTTGCTTCCCGAAGCATGCAAGGCAGCTTAGAGACACGCTTCAGCAAGAGGGCATGGATTATTGGTATAAATATGTGCCTTCCATGCGCGAAACCTTTCCGGTTTTCTGGAAGTTTCTTGAAGATTTAACAAGATATGAGTGCTCTTGCAGAACTGGCGGCGGCCCATCCACATGTAAGATGAGGCTATGCGCCCAAAGGAAAGGAGTATTCACATGTCCCCTCTGCGATCAATATCCGTGTGCTCTAATTGAAAACTATAACAAAGTTTATCCAACAACAATTGAGGATGGGAAAAGGCTGAGGGAGATAGGCCTAGAGGCTTGGATTGAAGAGCAGGAGGAAAGGGCTAAGAAAGGCTTCATATATGCACAAATCAAAATTCAAAGAAAAGACGTGGCATGGGCCTAACAATAAACAACGGTCTTGCGTTGAAGCCTCTGATTATGCAGGAGATTAACACTTCAATCAATAGTCAGCTCTGTTTTGTAAAATGTAAAATATTGCACTGTTTATTTAAATTCATGTTTCCTTATTTTCATTTAAATGTCAAGGGTTGCTGGAGAGAAGCAGCGGTTACGTGAGAAAATTTGGCTTGAAATGGAGAGGTCTGGAGTGGCGGCTTTCCCGCTTCCATGCTGGGGTAGAATTCCAAACTTTGTTGGAGCTGAAACTGCTGCCGATAAACTTCGACAGCTTGAGGAATGGAAAAGAGCGAAGGTTGTTTTCGTCAATCCAGACTCGCCTCAGCGTGGGGTTAGGGAAAACGCCCTAAAGGATGGAAAAATTCTCATTATGGCTTCGCCTAGGCTAGCGCGGGGCTTCATACTAATAGACCCAGCAAAAACAAAGGGCAAAGAGCACCTTGCTTCAACAATAAGGGGTGCCTTCAAATTTGGAGTTCAAGCCAAAGATTTTCCAAAACCAGACTTGATAGTTGAGGGTTCTGTGGCTGTTGACGTGAAGGGGCATAGGCTTGGAAAAGGTCACGGATATGGCGACGTGGAAATAGAACTTCTAGAGAAAAAGTTTGGGGAAATCCCGGTAGCCACAACGGTTCATGACATGCAAGTGGTTGAAAATGTGCCTTTCGAGGAAAGGGATAGGAAAGTTTCCATAATAGTCACTCCAACACGAATTATTCGTATAGTGCCGTAATAGCAGAAAACTAGAGGGGTCTAGCCCATTTTGCTTTCTACGAAGGCCAAAAAATGTTGGTTTTCAACGAAGCTTTCCCAAGGCGCTGTCAACATCATCTAATCCAAGCCTTCTAAGGGTTTCAGATTTGGGTATGCCCCGCTCATCCCAGCCCAAAAGCTCATAGTACTTGCGCTTTTCCTCGTCCACACGAGTCTTGTCAATTGTTTTGCCCTTATATTGTCCCGATGGCAGTGGCTCATAGAAGCGGGGTGGATTGTCATCGTGGATTTCTGGATTCCACTTTAGGTCTGGTCCACCCAAGAGGAGCATTGCCCTCTGCAGCTGTATTATTTTCATGGCTTTTGTGGCAACCCAATCTTCTTTTGTCAATTCTATGCCAGTCACAGCCTTGTAAAAGTCGAAAACCAGATTGCGAGGCAGACCAAAAACATTGAAGTAGCAGTAAACACCTGAATCATGGAAAGCCATCATAAGCTCGCTTCTAAAATCGTCTAGGGGCATGCAAGCCGTGGAGGTGTGGTCCCCACACTGGACAGAACAAGCATAAGAGTATATTTCGGGGTAATCCTTTTCGCTTCTGATTCCGTGGGCGCCTACACCTATGCCCTTTACTTGCACGGCGTAAGGCAGGATGTCAACGCCCTTCATTTCACCAATTTTTAGGGCTGCCCGATAAGTACCTTCGGCTAGAATGTTGCCTATACCCTCTCTATAGGCGATTTTCTTGGCTAGGGTGGCGAAAGCCTCAGCGTCGCCCCACTTTAGTTCTATGTCGTCCAAGTCCTTTTTTGTTAATATTCCCCTTTGGAATAGTTCGGCTGCAAAGCCCAAAACGTTGCCTGTTTGTATGCCGCAGAGCCCCAAATCGTCTATGACGGAAGCCATGTAAACATTCTCTTCTGGAGTGAATATGCCTAGGTTTGTGCCAACATAAGCTTGCAACTCGTAGTCGGGGTTATCGGTTATTGCGCCCTTAAACTTTCCAGATTTCACAACAGCCACTTTTAGGCATGTTGTTGGACACCCAAAATCTCCCCAATACTGTTTTATCCAAACCCTGTTTTCAAACTCGTTAACACCGAAGCTTTTCTCGTCGTGCCACTCCTCCTGCCAGTTTCGAACAGGCTCAGAGCTTGTTTTCGCTCCAACCTCGTAGCCAGCCGAACCCGTCCCCCAGCGTCTCCAAAGCTCACTCTCATAGGCGTTGTTGCAAACCTCCTGTATAAGTGCCTTTACGCCTTCCATATCGGCAACCTCGGGTAGTGGACCAGTTCCCTTAACAGCTATTGCCTTGAGCCTCTTAGCACCCATAACAGCGCCATACCCGCCATAACCAGCAGCATGCGACCACTTGGCTGCAACAACGGCCGTCCGCACTTTGTTTTCTCCGGCAGGACCAATATAGAGTATTGAGGGCTCCCGCCATTCACCTTTCTGCGGATAACGAGCCTTCAAAAGTCCCCTACATTCCCGAGTTAAAACAGCAACCGTCTGCTTCGCATCCAAACCCCAGACGTAGCTGGCATCACGAATTTCAACATCGGAATCCTTAATGAATAAATAGACTGGTTTCTCGGCTTCACCAGTCACTATAACGCCATCGTATCCAGCACATTTTAGTTCGACGCCAAACTCCCCGCCAACAGTGGAGCCAACAACACCATTGCTCTGCGGAGACTTACCGGAAACACAAATCCTTCCGCCTGGGAAAAAGCCTGTGAGCGGTCCAGTAAGGAACAGCAGCATGTTTTCCGGTCCAAGAGGGTCAATAGTTTCCCATCTGTCACCAAGTTTGTCCCAGAGGATTTTTGCTGCTAAACCCCTACCACCAACGTACTCCTTTAAAATTTCGTCGCTGAATCTCACTTCTTTAACGCTTTTTGCGGAGAGGTCAACCTCAAGGAACATTCCAGCATAACCCCAAATCATATGTACCGCTCCCCCTCCTCCCCAAAAATTTTAACAGCCAAATCCTGAGCAATCTCTTCGGGGGTTCTGGCATAAAGCTTGTAGGAGTAGTTTCCCCTGGGCACAATCCGCAGAACATTCCAAAGCCCCTCTTGACAAACCTTGACACATTGCGGGTCGCCGCCGCACAAGTCGCAGATTAAAATCTTGTTTTCCATTGGATGCATGTGGGGAATCCTCCCAGGACAAGCCTCAATACACTTTCCACAGCCAATACAAGCATTAGAATCAACAAGAACTGCGCCAGTTTCTTTGCTCACCGATAGGGCGTTAACCGGACAAGCTTGAACACATGGATAATCCTCGCACTGAACACAGAAATGTGGAAATTCAATCCCCGGAGCAAGCATAAAAACCCTAATGCGGGAAGCCTCTGGCCATATGCGTTTCTCATGGAAAAGTGAACAAGCTACCTCGCATTTTCTGCAGCCGCTGCATTTTGAAAGGTCTCGGGCGATCCATATGAGCGTCTTCTCAGCAGCCAAACTTATCAAACCTCTTTTCGAGTTGAAATCCCTATACAATTTTCGGCAAATTTAAACTTGATGTATCCGCTACCAACCATAAAAAGTTCTTTAAAGCCAGACAGCTTCTAAAAGAAGAGAGGCAAAAGCTTGTCGATGGCGGATGTACTCCAACAGCTTGAACAGTGGTTAAAAAGTTTCGCAGTACAATACGGATACCTTGGCATCTTTTTAATAAGCCTAATAGGCTCCATGTCAATATTTTTTCCAATACCCTACACCATAGTCATATTCACCATAGCGCCATTCTTTGACCCGATATTAATTGCATTGGCGTCCGGGGCCGGCTCAGCTATAGGAGAGTTTTCGGGCTACTTGCTTGGGCTAGGCGGAAGAAAAATAATAAGCGAAAAACGCAGACGCCAAATGGAAGCCCTAGTAAAAATCTTCGGAAAATACGGCCCCATCGCAATATTTCTTTTCGCCTTAACACCGTTGCCAGACGACTTGCTCTTCATACCGCTAGGCATAATGCACTACAACCTGTTGAAGGCCTTTATCCCGGCAATAATTGGGAAAATTTGCATGAGCTTAATAATCGCCTACAGCGCCCGCTACGCAATAACAATAATCGAGCAAATATTTGGAGTGGAAAGCGACTGGATAACCGCCCTAATAAGCATGATATTGGCAATAATCCTTCTAATAATAGTGCTAGCAATAATGTTCAAAATAGACTGGGAGAAAATAGCCAAAAACCTTGAAAAAGGGAAAGCTAAAAAAGCATAAGCATCAGCCATCAGAAAAAATTTATTAAAAATAAGACTTGCCATTTTAGGTATGCTTCCTGAAACTTTGGTGGCAGGCTTTCTAGCCGCATGTCTAACAATCTTTTATGGCGTAAACTTGTATAATCTTAAAAAATTTCGCAAAGTGAAGAAAGGACTTAAATATCAAGCCGAGGTGAAGCTTCCAAGGGGACCGCTCTTTGTTCTCGCAGCACTTGGAACCTTCACCCTTTTCATAGAATCTGCCTCCTACATAATTCTCGTATTCGCTGGTTTTCACAAGGTTTTAACTAATTCGTGGCTGCAGTTGCGTTTTCCATTCGATTCTTTGGTGCAAGCTGCCGGGCTTTTCTTAATTGCTTTTGGCTACTTCCTCTTCATCTGGAGCATTCTGGCAAGGGGAAGATACGCAACATCATGGGAAATGCCCGAAAACCACAAACTCGTGACATGGGGACCTTACAGTTACGTTAGACACCCAGCCTATCTAGCCTACTTTATCCTATTTATTGGTCTACCCCTCACACTACTAAACCTAATAGCAATAATCCCATTAATTGCCGTTCCAGGTTATATTCGAATTGCAAATATAGAAGAAGAGCTTCTAACAAAAAGATTCGGCAACGAATACCAACGATACCAACAAGCAACCGGAAAATTTTTCCCAAAAAGAATATCACTAAAAAGCCGCAAAACAAGTGAAAATTAGCATTCTGGAGTGCCGAGGGCCGGGTTTGAACCGGCGACAACCCGGTCTTCAGCCGGGCGCTCTCCCAGGCTGAGCTACCTCGGCATAGCTTCAGCAAGTTTTGAAAAATAATGTTAGGGACTCTTTAATGTTTCGCTTGAGCAGCTGCGCTTCTTTATTCTGTTTCCAGCTTGTATAAGACTTTCATTCCCTTCAGTGTCTCGTGAACCTTATTTGCTAGTTGTAGCACTTCCATAAGCTCAACTTTTCTGCCCCAGTCGTAGACGTGGTCGTGATAGCCTTTTAGGGGTTCAAAACCCATGGAGCGGAGCTTTTCAACAACTTCTAAGGGGCTTGAGCCTTCGCTGTAGAACCATATTGTCAAATAGGTTTTCAATTTCATGTCACCCTCCGAGCATTGGCTAGAAAGAGATGAAGAAGGGGAATTAAATGGTTTCGGTTTTAATGGAGTTTGCATATTCCCTTATTATTTACACTTTTTTAAGAATTTTTTTAGTGATGGGAATCTATCCAAATCTTTGTGGGGTAGAAACGCAGCTTCTGCAAACTCTAATTGAAAATCTGGATCACTTGCAAGCTCAAGGTAACGGATACTTTTTGACAGTTTTTCTGCTGTTTCCCTTTCTTCTGCTGAGATTAAAGCCATTTTCGCACCAGCCAGTGCCGTGTTACCTACAAACTTCACTTTTTCAACCGGGACATCGGGCACCAATCCTATTAACTTTGCATTTTCAGGATTTATGTAGCTTCCAAAGGCGCCCGCGATCAGAAGCTGATCTATGTCATTTACTTTTACGTTTTTCCTCTTCATTAAGATCCAGCATCCTGCAAATATCGCTGCCTTCGCCAGCTGCACCTCGCCCACGTCCTTCTGAGTGATCACTATTTCTTTACCAGTTCCGCTTTCGCTTCGCCATACAAGCACAAATTCAGGAGTCCCATCAACAACTCTCAGTCTTGGCGTCTTTACATTCAAGTTAAATCTTCCTCTGCTGTTTATTATCCCACACTTCAACATTTCCGCCACGGCGTCTATTATGGCGGAGCCACATATCCCAAGAGGAGCCGCGTCGCCTATGGTTTTATACTTCACCTCGTAGCCTGAAGTTGGATCTATGGATATTTTTTCAATTGCCCCGGTAACCGCCTTCATTCCATGCCTTATATGGGCGCCTTCAAAGGCAGGTCCAGAGGCACAAGAGCAAGATAGAATGTCCTCTGAATTTCCAACAAAAATTTCAGTGTTCGTGCCAATGTCGAGGAGAAGAGATATTTCCTTTCGCGTATGAATCCCGCTTGCCAGCACATCCGCAACCGCGTCAGCACCCACAAATCCAGCTATAATTGGCAAAACGTGAACATTGCCGCCTTTACATATTTTTATGCCCAATTCCCCAGCCTTAACATTTATTGGACGTTTAATGGCAGGTGTGAAAGGCGAAAAGGCCGTATATTTTGGATTTATACCCAGAAAAAAGTGGTGCATAGCTGTGTTACCGACAACCGTCGCCTCGTAAACGTTATCTGCATTCACACTCGCTTGAGCACAAATGTAGGATATTACATGGTTTATGCCGTCCAAAACAAGTTTCTGCAGCCTTTCCAATCCCTTCTCCTCATTCGCTGCAAAATCTATCCTCGAAATAATGTCTTCACCATACAGAATTTGAGGGTTCTCAATAAACCCCGTACTTATGGTTTTGCCCGATTTCAAGTCCACGAGACACCCAACAATTTTTGAAGTTCCAATGTCAATGGCTACTCCAAAAACGCGATCAGACGTGTCGCCTTCCTCTATCGCAATTATTTTTTGGCAGTTCCATAGGGCTACGGTAACATCCCAATTGGCACGTCGAAGAGTTTCGGGTAAAACTTTCAAAACATCATAATCAACTTCTAATTCACCAACATCAGCCTCAACTTTCAAAACATCCAAAACCCTTTCAAAGTCTGGTCTAACATCCATAAGCGTAGGCTTAGCCAATTTTACATGAAACTTTTTAACAAAAACATTCAACAGTACAGGTCTCTCTAAGCCAAAAACTTGGATTTTACGTGCCAAAATTCTACTTTCTTCAGGTATCATTATGGTTGCGCTTTTCTTTAGGAGTGCTTGGCACGCAAGCCTATAGCCAGATTCTATCTCCTCCGTGGTTAAATGCCTTCTCTCAGCTTCTGTTACTTCTGAAACAGATTTTTTATCCGGAACTATAACCTTACATTTTCCGCAGACACCCTTCCCTCCACATTCAGACCTAAGGCCAACACCCACCATACGCGCAACTTCAAATATGCTAATTCCAAACTGAACCTCTGCCTTGCGGCCTTCCGGCTCAAACAAAATTGTGATAATTTTCTTCATACTTTCATCTTGAAGGTTCAATTTTGCCAATTAAATAAATTAATTTTTTGCGCGTCATATTAATTGGTTAAGGAATTGAGCAAGCTTTTTATTTGATGCTCTAAAATATTAGCGAGAACGCGGCGAGGGAATCTTATGGGGAACTCTGAAGATTTTATCAATACACTAGCCGATTTAAAAGAGGAAGAAGCACTTCGACTGGTTGAGAAAAGGCTTAATGCTGGCGAAGACCCGCTTAAAATTTTAGATGATGTCCGCCGCGCCATGGAGATTGTGGGAGACAGATTCGCCAAAAGTGAATACTTCATTTCAGACCTTTTATTTGCCGGTGAATTACTGAAGGCGATAACCGAAAAAATCAAACCAAAACTGGCCGGAAAAGTCGAGGCTAAACGTTTAGGGAAAGTTGTTATTGGGACCGTTGCCGGAGATATACATGACATAGGCAAAAACATGGTTGTCTTCATGCTTGAAGCCAACGGATTTGAAGTCTACGACTTAGGAGTAGATGTCCCACCAGAAAAATTTGTCGAAAAAATAAAAGAGACAGAGGCCACAATAGTAGGCTTAAGCGGTTTCCTAACGTTGGCTTTTGATGTCATGAAACAAACAGTGGAAGCCATAAAAAAGGCTGGCTTGAGAGACAGAGTAAAAATCATGATTGGAGGCGGACAAATAACCGAAGAGGTGAGAAAATACACAGGCGCTGACGCTTATGGCAAAGATGCAATCGAAGCTGTAGCCTTGGCCAAAAAATGGATTGGAGCCGCATAAAATAAGAAATTATGGAGGATAGATGATATGGAAGTAAAATGGGAGAACTTATCACCAGAGGAAAGACGAGAGACGTTGTTTAAACGTTGGCTTTCCCCTCCGGTAAAGTTTGCCAACGAAAAAGCTGAAGAAGCCTACAAGGCGAGGGTGACTAGAATAAAAGATGCCATCCAACTTAGGAAGCTGCCAGACAGAGTTCCGGTTTTCCCGCTAATAGGCTTTTTCCCTGCATACTACGTGGGACTGACACCCTACGACATGATGTACGACTACGAGAAACTCAAAATGGCGTTCAGAAAATACGTTTTAGACTTCGAACCAGACGCCCACGCCGGTGCTATAGGGCCGGGCCCAGGAAGATTCTTCGAAATCCTCGACTACAAATTGTATGCTTGGCCCGGCCACGGCGTAGCCCCAGAATACTCCTATCAGTGCATTGAAGGAGAATACATGAAATCTGAAGAATACGACGATCTGATCCAAGATCCAACATACTTCTTCTTGACTAAGTATTTCCCACGGGTGTTTGGGGCTCTGCAACCTTTCAGTAAACTACCACCCTTCACCAACGTGCTTGAAATGTATGGAGGTTTTACGCCAGTCAATTTCATTGTTTTTGGCATGCCAGATGTCCAAGCTGCCCTTAAAGCTCTGATGGAAGCGGGTAATGAGGCATTAAACTGGATAGGACATGTTGTTTCTTGGGATAGGGAGATAACTGCCGCAGGTTTTCCAAACCTCTTCGGAGGCGGCACCAAAGCACCTTTCGACACTTTAGGCGATACATTAAGGGGAACTAAAGGCATAATGTTGGACATGTACAAACGCCCTGACAAGCTCAAGCAAGCCATGGAAGTTTTCACCCCGCTTATGATTAGAATGGGGGCCTCTGGAGCGAAAGCCAATGGAAACCCAATAGTTTTTATTCCATTGCACAAGGGGGCAGACGGCTTTATCTCTAACAAACAATTTGAGGAGTTCTATTGGCCAACTTTAAAGAAAGTTATGATGGGCTTAATAGATGAAGGCTGTGTGCCATTCCTTTATGCTGAAGGCGGCTATAACACCCGCCTCGAACTTATCAAAAATGATCTGCCAAAGGGTAAAACTCTTTGGGGCTTCGACCAGTCCGACATGGCTAAGGCTAAAGAAATGATAGGCGACGTCGCCTGCATAGCCGGTAACGTCCCAAGCGCGTTATTAAGTGTAGGAACCCCCAAAGAAGTGGAGAAATACGTCAAAAAGCTTATTGAAACATGTGGTGAAGGCGGAGGCTTCATAGTTATGAACGGTGCAGTAGTAGACAAGGCGAAACCAGAAAACCTCAAGGCTATGATAGACGCTACAAAAAGGTTCGGCGTATATAAATGACATCCCCCCTTTTATTTGCGCCTCAAACTTAAAGAATGATAAAATTCTCGTTTGCGGTTAACTATTTACACATGAGTGATTTTCCTTCACGTTGATTGTGGTAAATTCGCTAAATTTATATCGGGTCTTGTCTTATTATTGGTGAGTTCATAGAGAACGGATGGACTTTACGTTGAAACTACTTGAAGGACAAGGCGTTGTAAAACGTTTCGGGGGACTTGTAGCCCTAAATAGTGTAGATTTCTATGTAGATGAAGGCGAGATAGTTGGTTTGATAGGCCCTAACGGGGCGGGGAAAACCACGCTCTTTAATGTGGTTTCCGGTACTTTCCCGCCGACGCAGGGAACCATACAGTTTTGTGGGAAGAAAATAACAGGACTAAAACCCCACAAAATTTGCAAGTTAGGGATAGCCAGAACATTTCAAATTCCAAAACCTTTCCCCAACATGACCGTATACGAAAATGTTTTGGCAGCGACTTGCTTCGGATGTACCAAAGAAAAAAGGTTTTCAGACATCGAGCGAGAGCTTAATCAAATTTTGGAAAAGTTTGGACTAGCCAAAAAGAGGATGCTGCCAGCCTCAAGCTTAACCATATTTGAACAGAGAATGCTTGAGATTGCAAGAGCACTTTCCACGAAGCCTAAGCTGTTAATGCTTGACGAGGTAATGGCGGGTTTAAATCCAACAGAAACCTTACAGATGCTCAATGTTATTAAAGGATTACGTGAAGAGGGAACAACAATATTCATGATTGAGCATAACATGCGTGCAATAATGGAAATAGCCGAACGCATCATAGTGCTCCATCAAGGAACGAAAATAGCAGAGGGAGAACCCGAAGAGATAGGTGCAGATCCCAAAGTTATTGAAGCCTATCTTGGGGAGGCTTATGTTAGAGGTTAACAACCTAAACGTACTACGTGGAAACATGCAGATCCTATGGGATGTTTCAATCAGCGTTGGAAAAGGGGAAGCCGTATCCCTAATAGGTGCAAATGGAGCTGGAAAAACCACACTTCTTAGCACAGTGGCTGGGCTTCTTAAACCATCATCCGGTACAATTAAATTTAATGGTAAAAGAATTGACGGACTACCGCCATACCGAATTGTGAATTTAGGAATATCCTTTGTGCCCGACGACAGAAAACTTTTTGCCTACATGACGGTACGGGAGAACCTTCTCTTAGGAGCCTATGGCTCTAAGGGAAAAGCTTCGGAAAAGGACACATTAAATATGGTGTATCAACTCTTTCCAGTTTTAAAGGAAAGGGAAAAACAGCTATCTGTAACACTTAGCGGTGGAGAGCAGAGAATGCTTGCCATCGCACGTGGCTTAATGTCCAATCCAGAATTACTTATATTGGATGAACCTTCGCAGGGTCTGTCGCCAAAGCTGACCATTGAGATATTTAAGGCTGTGGAAGAGCTGAGGAAACGCGGGCTCAGCATACTTGTGGCTGAGCAGAATGTCTACTACGCTTTGAAAGTTTCCGAGAAGGCTTATGTGATGGAAATGGGAAAAGTAACTTTACAGGGGAGGGGCGAAGAACTCTTAAAAAACAAGTATGTTAAAGAGGCGTTTTTAGGCCTTTAGACTTTTCTTCCGGCAAGCCTTGCTGTTTTCCTCTAGAATATTTTACAACCATCTTTTTGGCAAATCCAACGATTCCTTCAGGCATTAATTCAGCAATAATTATCACTATCACTCCGAGGATTATTAAAAAGTAATGAACTAAAGTAACGCCGAGATACTCATTAAGCAAAGACAATGCAACAGCCCCAACTAAGGGACCATAGCTTGTTCCAATTCCGCCGAACATCGCCATTATTGCGGGAAGAAAAGAGTATTTTAGGTCAAAGGCGAGTTTTGGACCTGTAACTGGAAATATTATAGCGTAACTGCTTCCCACAAAACCCATGCACATGGCGCTTATCGCAAACCCCAAAGTTTTAACTAAGTTAGCGTTTACGCCTAAGTGCACTGCAGCCTCTTCATTTTCACCTATCATTTTTAAAGCGAGGCCAAGCTTGGATTTGCATAGGAGAAAGATTATTAGAAAAACAGCAATCGTTGTTGTTAGCATTGAATAATACTTCATTTGAGGGTTAAAAGAAGGAATATGAGTGTAATAAGTGCCCATAACATTTGTCACAAGATAGTCAAATATGCCTTGACACGCCATACCTAACGCAAAAGTGGCGATTGCAAAATAAATGCCTCTAAGCCTCAATGATATTAGGCCTGGAACGAAAGCGAATCCAAAATTTAGTAGTCCTGCCATAAGTACAATAACTGGAAAAGGTAATTCTGGCCAGCGTCCCTCTATGACGCTAAAATTTAGATATAGAGCTGTGAAATATAGTCCTGTACCAAAAAAGGCGGTAGATCCCAACGAAATATATCCCGTAAGACCTGAAAAGAAATACCAGCTCATTGTTAGAGCTGCCCACATGAGAGTTGTTCTTATAACTGATAGGTAGTAGTGTCCTAAGGAGAGAGGCGCCAAAGCCAATAAAACAATAACTATTGAAGTGATTGCCGCCAAAACTAAATGGTGCCATTTTAAGTTTAATTTCCTGCTTTCCGGCAAGGCTCTACCTCCCAAGAATCCCCTTAGGCCTTACAACCAATATTAAAATGAGGAGAATGTAAACCGCTGGCACAGCCAGCGATGGTATCGTTCTCAGAAAAGCGTAATATGTGTACCCTACTATAAACCCTCCAATCACGCTTCCAAGAAAGCTTCCCCTGCCACCCAGAACAAGTATTATTAAAGCAATTAAGGTATATTGTGCTCCTGAATACGGATTTAGGTTTTGGTAAATCATGCACAACATTGAACCAGCCAGGGCGGCCGCAAGACAGCCTAGGCTGAATGATGCCGCATGAATTTTCAAAATGTTTACTCCTACAAGCTGCGCTCCTGCTGGCTCTTCAGCTGTGGCTCTCATGGCTAGACCGAGTCTTGTAAAGCGTATAAAAACATACATTATTGCATTGATGATTATGGACATAATTGCTGCCACTACCATGTTTAGTTTGAATCTCTCTCCAAGTATGTCTACTCCCTCCATAAGATATGGCATACCTATGGGGGTTGTGCCAAAAATCTGGGCAAGAAGGTTCTGAATTATGTATATGAGGCCGAAACAGGCTAAGAGTGATCTAAATTCAAGCTCTGCTCCAGATTTGGACAAAAAGATTAGCCTTCTAAAAACAACTATTTGAATTATTATGCCTAAAATAGAGGCGATAAGTCCGCTCATTACAAGTGTGACTAGCGGGTTAATGCCATAAGAATCGAAAAAAAAGTAGGATATATAGGCGCCGATCATTAGAAGTTCTCCGTAGGCCAAGTTTAGTATTCTAGTGACTCCGTATTGAATGTTGAGGCCGACGGCAAACAATGAATACAATGCCCCTAAGAGGGCGCCCCCAACGATTATATCTAGCAGCTACGTCGCCCCCGCAAGCATTGCCATGAACCGCTTGGTTCCTAAGGTGGTGGCCATTCTGGTTTCGGATAGATTAGATCTGCTGATTTGGCTTCTAGAGGCCAGACAACTTCCATCATGAGTCTGTTTTGCCACTGGGTTATGGTTCCTGCCAATTCGCAATCCGGAGCGTAGCCGGGTCGGAGCTTCATCTTTCCTAAAATGGTGTCAAAGTACTGCGTTCTAAGCGCTTCTGCTATCTTGTCCCTATCGAGACCAACCTTTTGAACTGCTTCGAAGAGACATTGGAGACCTGCGTAGAATACGCCTGACGCTGGGAAGGGGTAACCATAATAGTTGCCATAGATTGAATATGATCGTATTTTATGTTTTTCTGCCCACTCTTGTAGTTCGGGGGTGTTGTAGGCTGAGGATGGCCAGCCGTCGTAGAAGACTATTCCCTTAACTTGTTCTAGTGTGAAACCAAGAGGGCCGAATGTCATTCCTGGGGCTTCAAGTGACGGGCCGGTTATTATCATCTTTGGGTTGTAGTTTTCAGCCATGCAATCCCTTACAAAGGCAGCTGCCTCGTAGCCCGCCACAATCACAACATCGTAGACGCCTGCATTTTTCAATGTTGATATTAGCGGTTTGAAATTTGTTTCCATGAAGGGATAGCTTTGATAAACCTGGACGGGAAATCCTCTGATTGTAAGCTCACGGTATATGGCTGCACCGTGTTCTACTCCATGTTGATCCATATGATGGAGAATGCCAATGCTAGTGATACGCGATTTGGTTGCATTTACATACTCTATCAATTCGCGGACTTGTTCACCCACTTCAGATGGGGTAGCAAGCGTGTGGAAACTATATTTCCACTGGCCACTCCTCATTTTTTCTGCTCCTATGTCTGAGCCGTACGTCAAAGCAACCACTGGGTAATGATACTGCTCATAGAGTGAAAAAGCCGCATAGCAAAAGCCCGTACTGCACGGTGCGAAGATGAGATCCACTTTGTCCTCCGTTATGAGTTTTTCAGTATATGTAAGCATTTTATTGATGTCGGTCTCGTCGTCGTACTCTTTGTATTTGATTGGTAATTTCTTGCCATACTCGGGGACATAAAGTCCGCCTGTAGCATTGTAATCTTCAATAATCCATCTATAATAGCAATGATACATGGTGACTTGCGGGGAAAGAGGGCCGCTCAGAGATTGAACACACCCGATGAGTATGTAGTCCTTAGGCGGTGGTGGAGCCCCCGGAAGAGTGTAAAAGTATACTACTACCCCCACTATGGCTGCAACAATGATTATGACTGCGATTATTGCTGCTTGCACCTTAGTGATAGCGTTCTTATTCAACATATTTACCTCCGATTACGGAGTTACCTTTAATCTTTCGCTATTTAAAATTTGCGACAGCGAACGAGAAAATTAGTTGCCAGCTTACTTCAATGTAGAATAAAGGGGGAAGGAGATGTTGCCTTATATGAGAGGTTAAGGTTTTTTGCCTCTCACTTTAATTCCGAGATATATGGATATCAGCAGGAATATTATGGTGGTCGCAATGAATGTATATGTTAAGTAGGCTGGCGTGGTTGTTTTGGTTAACTCTTCATATTTATTTAAAAGCTCGTTGTAATCGTCTTGAAGCTGGTCATAATCATCTTGAAGCGCATCAAAATCATTTCGAAGCCGGTTGTAGTCCTCTTGAAGTTCTGTATAGTTGTCATAAAGCTCCATGTACTCGGAGCCTAAACCCTCATGGACCACTGGTAGACTCATGTCGCTTGTCCATTCTTGTGCTGAACCATCATAAACTTTCACGTTTGTGTAGTTGAGCACCTCGCTTAGCACGAAGTACATAGTACTGGCGTACCCGCCGACACCGCAGTAAACAATTACCTCTTCTGATTTGTTGGTTCCAACTATGTACCCGGCTAGGGCTTCAAGAAAATCGGCGTCTTTGTATGTTATGTAAATTGCTTCGCCGCTTGTTTCGTTCAGGTTTATACTCCAAACCCATGGTGTTGGAAAACTCCTCGCTGTTGGAATGTGGCCGACTCTCGCGGTCCAAGGCTCTTGTATAAAGCCTAGATAAACTTCGAGGTCTCTGCTATCCACGATTATGGCACTTCCAATTTTGCTTGCAACATATTCTTTGGAAACAATCATGCCGCTCTTCAATGTGCCGCTATATGTTATGGGGGTAGGGACGTGGGGTGCAGTTTCAGTTGGATATCCATCATCCACCCATTTCTCGTATCCACCATCCAGGATAGCAACATTTTCAATTCCAGCATAAAGCAGCGTCATAGCAACCCTTGTTATGCCACCTGTACTGTACAAGGCTAAGGGCAGCGGAGAAAGCGGTCCACTTGTACTCCCTACAATAACTACTTTGGAATTGCTTGTTATGCTGGCATTGCCTATCAACTCGAAAAGGTAGTCTTGTGGAGGCATTTCCATCCATGGAAAATTGTCTCCAAAGGGCGGATTAACGTACCATAAATAGTCGGGAAAGTTAATTGCCCCAGGAATATGCCCCACGTTATATAAATCTGGGCTCCTAACATCAAGCACCACAAGGCCTTCTAAGCCTGTATTGAGGTTGTTATATAGCCAATCGGTTGAGACTATGGCAGGAATCTCCCTTGCTGGAGAGCATCGTGCAACCTTAGCTGAAAGTAGGAAAGGAGAAGCCATGGTTAAGATTAGGATCACATTTAAAGTCAACGCCAAATTCTTCTTCATAACTAATCACCTTTTAGTAGCACTTTGAACGGAATTCATATAAAATTTTTGGATAATAGCCCAAACGTACGTTAAAGTATCACAAAACAGCCAATGAAAAGTTTTATAAAATTTGATTTTAAACAAAATAACGCCACCGCCGATAATGGAGGAAAAATAATGTATGAAATGTTTGATGTTCGGAAGAAATTTGTAAGAGCCATCGTAGCCGAAGAGGACTTGGAACTCGCCGCCTCTATACGCGAATTCGTTGAGAAAGAAGTTATGCCCCGCCGCCAAGACTTAGAAGGAGGATGGCACCGCGACGAAAAACTCGCCCATGAAACCTTAGAGAAGATCCTAAAGGTTATGGTTAATTTAGGCCTTCAAAAGGCCTTCCTTCCAAAAGAAATGGGAGGTTTAGGAATAAATTCTGCCGTAACCAGCTACATTCTCTCCGAGGAATTATCACGCGGAGACGTCGCCCTATGGATGATTCACCCCGGCATAATAGCATGGGCTCTATACCCGGCTTTAGTGGCCAACCGAATGGACCTTGTAGAAGAACTTTTTAGGGACAAGCTTCTCGACGATAAACCTCATAAGGCTTGTGTAGCCATCACCGAGCCAGCAGGAGCATGCAACATAATAGACCCAGCAATGCATGGCCGAACCATTAGAACAACTGCTAAACTTGAAGGAGATGAGTGGGTAATTAATGGTGAAAAAATTTGGCCTTGCAATTCAGGCGACGCAGATATAGTGTATCTAACAGTATGCACCACAGACCCGACGAAAGGAGATGAGGGAATAGCCCTTATATATGTTCCACCAGATGCTCCAGGCTTGTCAATAGGTAAGCCCATACAAAAGATGGGGTTATGCTGGACCGACATGAATACTGAAATTTTCTACGAAGATGTGAGGGTTCCAAAGCATTATCGTGTGGCTGGGCCGAGAGAGGATGCAAAGATATTCCATGATTTATCAGGGCAAGCTAGACTTTTCTCCAGCGGCCAAATGATAGGAGCCGCCCAAGCAGCTCTGGAAATCGCTTTGAATTATACTAAGGAGAGGAGAATTGTTAAACCTGTTAGGGAACATTCTCTTCATGCTAGTATTATAGCAGATATGATGATAGCCATTGAAACAGCAAGGGCGTATTCTTTGCAAGTCGCTTGGATGGTGAATCACCCAGAGATATATGGAAGATGGGGGTCACCAACGATGCTTGCAAGATGTTCTGCAGCTAAGGTATATGCAGGTGACATGGCTTTGTGGGTTATTAATAAGGCTGTGGAGCTTATGGGGTCTTATGGAATTGCCTTCGATTACAATGTGGAGAAATATTTGCGGGATGTAAAGACTATGCAGTTAGTTGAAGGGGGTCAGCAGCTGGGACGTTTGGATGTGGCTAGAGGTCTCTATGCCTTTGAATGGTAGACCTATAATCATTCCATAAGTCTTATATTTGTTGGATTTGCCACTACTCTCCGTCTGTGGGAGAACTTATGTGGGAGATTACTCTTCCAAAAATAATAGTTGCTGGGGAGGGAGCCTCCGAATACTTAGAGCGTATCGAAGGCAGAAAAGCCTTAATTGTCACGGGTAAAACCGTTAGGAAGGTAGGCTTTACTGATAAGATAGCAAGACACTTGAAGAAAGCCGAGATAGAAGTTGAATTTTTCGAAGTCGAACCTGAACCCTCTGTAGAGACCGTTGTGAGAGGAGCGAATGTTGCCAAGAGCTTCTCTCCAGACCTGATTATAGGACTTGGAGGGGGAAGCAACATGGACGCTGCCAAAGCCATATGGGTGCTTTACGAGCGTCCCGACATTGAGGTTGCATCAATAAATCCCTTTATAAAGCTTGGATTAAGAAGAAAAGCGAGATTGATATGCATACCAACAACAAGTGGTTCAGGCTCTGAGGCAAGCTGGGCCACCGTAATAACAAGTCCAGCTGATGAGAGGAAGCTGGAGTTAGCCAACAAAGAGCTTGTGCCAGATATAGCAATAATTGATCCAGAGTTTCCAATGATAATGCCCCAAAAACTTGTGGCGGAGACAGGTTTTGACGCCTTAACCCATGCCATAGAAGCCTACGTTTCACCGTTAGGAAATGATTTTTCAGACGCTTTGGCAATGAAGGCTATAAAAACAATTTTCAACTACCTCAAAAGGTCATACATGGACACACAAGACAAGGAAGCCAGAGAGAAAATGCACATTGCGGCAACAATGGCTGGAATGGCTTTCACTAATTCTGAGGTGGGCATAGCCCATGCATTGGGACATGTGACGGGTGGCGTACTCCATGTGCCACATGGGAGGGCTATGGCTATTATACTGCCATACTCCATTGAATACAACGCCGGAGTGGCTAAGCAAAAATATGTTGAAATTGCCAAAGCAGTGGGCATAAAAGCCAGAACAGACGACGAAGCTGTGAAGAAACTTGTTAGAAAGGTAGTACAACTTAGACGCGAACTTGAGCTGCCGTCCTCATTTAAGGAAGCTGGAATATCAAAGGAGGAATTTGAGAAGAAGCTTGATGACTTAGCCAATAAAGCCACAAAATCTGTGGTTCTCCGCGGAAACCCCAGACCCTTAAGTCTGGAGGAGGCCAAAAAACTCTTCACTTACATGTATAAAGGAAAAAGTGTTGACTTCTAACGGAATCCAAAGCCTCTATTAATTTTTAAATTTCACAGCTACAAGTCGCAATAGTGAGAGTTGGCGTTAAAAGAAGGAGTGGACGTCTATGGGATTCTTATCGGCGTTGCTTTCCAGAAGTAGCCGTATATGCCGTCTTCACGCCACAAATCAAGTCTTCTAAAGGTTAGCTCAACTGGCAAATCTATTTTTAGCTCTTCAGGGTCTACGTCTGTTAATTCAACGAATATTCTTCCTCCACCTTCGAGGTTAACGAGACCTATGGGCACGTTTCCCCTTATGAAATCAAAAGAGTAGGAGAAAAGCTTCCCCTTTCCACCGCTAAGCTTTACATCTTCAAAAGTGTCTTTTGTTCCGCATTTTATGCAAACCCGCTGTGGTGGATACTGAACCGTGCCGCAAACCTTGCATTTAACTCCATAGAGCGGGTATATGCGTTTGCGCTCTCTCCATATGGATGTTGCAGCGGGATAAGAGACAGACATGGGTGCTCTTGGACCCGGCATTTGAACAAGTTTGCGCCACATAAGGTATGTAGCGTAATTTGGCACAATCTTTCTCCTTTGAATGTTTGCCTTCACTCCACGCCTTTTAACGTCTATTTTCCTTAAGTTCTCGCTTGTCTTGAACATGAAAACGTCGCTTCCATTACCATAACCGGCTAAAAGAAGCTTATCGTATGGGTTAGCCTCTTCTAAGGCGGCAGCAAAAAGCATTAATGGTTGGGCTGCCCCCGTGTTACCAACCCTATCGATTAAGGAATCTTGAAGTTGTGTTTTAGGGTCAAACCCTAGGCTTTTAGCCAAGGCTTCAGCCCTCTGTGCGTCTGGAGCTGGCAAAACAGCCTTTGTTATGTCCTTTGGATCCACTCCAGCCTTTCTCATAAAACCAGCAACAGTCTCACTAACAACCATTTGATAGCCATGCAAATAGATGAAGCGGTCTTCCCAAGAATTAACGTATAGGTCTATATCCCTTCTCCAAACGTCGTATATCTCGTCTGAAATGGAGTAGTCCCCCTCGAATTCAGCGATCAAATTCTCCTTTCCAACAAGGAGGGCGGCGGCGCCATCGCCGAAACTTTGTTCAAATGTTGATCCCGGAGCGCCCAAGCGACAGTCAGCCGCTGCGATTAGTATTTGCCGAGCCATTCCAGCCTTAACCATGCCCAGCGCGGTTTTTAAAGCGCTTGTTCCAGCCCTAATTGAGTTAGCAAAATCTACTGTGAAGATGTCGCGGCGGAGATCTAAAACAGCAGCGATAGTGCTGGCCACGCATTTTTCCTTAAACGGCGATGTTGTTGAGGCGAAGAAGACGCCGTCAATATGCTCGCGATTAATGTTTTCTAGGCAGTTGATCGAAGCTGCAACAGCCATGGTTAGGCTGTCCTCATCCTTGCCAGCTACAGATCTCTCGCCTGGAAGGCCTCTGCCTAAAAGTTCACGGTTCATTCTCCATATGGGGATGTAGGCACCGTAAGAGACTACTCCAACCATTTATGTTCCCCTCAAACCAAGTATTGCCACAGCAGCGGTATGCGAATCCACAGGAGTGCCGCCGCATGAGTGCGTGAGCCCCCTTTGATTCCTTATTTCAACTTGGCGTTGGTCAGCTTTTCCTTGAAGTTGCTTGTAAACTTCATATATCATCCTTATTCCGCTGGCTCCAAGTGGATGACCAAAGCACTTAAGGCCACCGTCAGCATTGACTGGAAGTTCGCCTTTCAAATCGAAGACGCCGTTTTCCAAATCTTCTTTTGCCTTACCTCTTTGAGAAAACCCCAAGTCCTCATAAATGACAAGTTCATGAATCGTGAAGCAGTCGTGAACCTCTGCTAAGTCCAACTCCTTCCTCGGGTTCTTTATTCCCGCCTCGGCGTAGGCCATCCTTGAAGCCCGAACGTTCTCCTCCACATGAACAAGAGGGAAATCATCCATAACTTGGCCCTGATACATGCCCGCGCTCATGCCCACCCCCTTAACAATCACATAATCGTCCCTGTAGTTTTTGGCCAACTCAGCTCTGGTGAGTATGGCGGCTGCTGCACCATCTGCTATCCCGCAACAATCGTAAAGGCCAAGAGGCCACGCAATGATTGGAGCCTTTAAGGCGTCTTCAATGGTTATTTTGCGGCGGAATTGAGCCTTAGGAGCCAGCGAACCATTAAAGTGGTTTTTAACGGCTATCCTAGCCAAGATTCTTCTGCCATCCTCAACCGGTATGTCGTAGTGATAGAAGTATCTTAGGGCAAACATAGCCCACGCCGTCACGGGCAGAAAGCCTGTATCCACCCTGCTGGTATACAGGGTTGTTGGATTATAATCGCCTGGAATTGGAAGCCCGGTATCCTTTATCTTTTCAGCTCCACAAACCAACACAAGGTCAAATGCGCCGCATGCCACTGCGTAACACGCATTTATGAAAGCGTCATGTCCGCTGGCGCATCTATTTTCAACCCTCGTGATAGGAATGAAACCTATTTTAAGAGGATAGGCCAAAGTTCGACCCAATTCTCCACTCCATGCTGTGGCAAGCCATGCAGCTTGAACATCCTTAGGCTCTATCCCAGCATCCTCAAAAGCTTCATAACAGGCCTCAACAATTAAGTCTCCAACGCCCTTGTCCCAGTGCTCGCCGAACTTTGTGCATCCCATGCCAATTATTGCTACTTTGTCTCTTACACCCGGCACCTTAACTCCTCCAGAACAGCAACTAGGTGGAGCATGAATAATTTAAAAGTATTCCCAGCTTCCCTTCTAGGATAATCTTAAATTTTGAACCTCGTAGAATTCATGGGGGTTTCAACTCTTTGATAAGGATTAAGGCTGAAGATTTATTCCAATTTAGTTTAGAAGCCTTAAAACACGTGGGAGTGAAGGAGAAAGACGCAGCGATAGTTGCTGAAAATCTTGTTCTAGCAAACCTCAGGGGAATAGACTCCCACGGCGTTGCAAGACTACCCGTATACATAAGAAGGGTGAAGGAGGGCCTCATCGACCCATCAGCACCAATTAAGGTGGTGAAGGATCAAGGAAGCGT
The DNA here is from genome assembly GCA_038883715.1 of Bathyarchaeia archaeon. Taxonomy (GTDB): domain Archaea; phylum Thermoproteota; class Bathyarchaeia; order Bathyarchaeales; family Bathycorpusculaceae; genus JAGTQI01. The sequence goes on along the minus strand of JAVZLS010000014.1, from coordinate 12,902 downwards.
TGCATTGATAGATGCCCACAACAATTTTGGTCAAGTTGCAGCCATGAAGGCAGCTTTCCTCGCAGCCGAAAAAGCAAAGAAACTTGGAGTCGGTGTTGTTGCTGTTAAAAACTCTAATCATTTCGGTATGGCCGCCCACTATGTCATGAAACTGACAGAGCAAAAACTGATAGGGATAGTTTTGTCGAACGGGCCTCCAGCCATCGCCCCTTGGGGAGGAATAAACCCCATGTTTGGAACAAATCCCATCTGCATAGGCTTTCCAATGGGCGGCAACGAAGAGTCAATAATTTTAGATATGGCTGTAAGTGTTGTTGCACGCGGAAAGATAAGACTGGCCGCATTAAAAGGCGAAAGAATACCTGAAGGATGGGCCCTTGACGAAGAGGGAAACCCAACAACGGATCCCAAAGCCGCACTTAAAGGGTCGCTCGTTCCCATTGGAGGCCCAAAAGGATACGGGTTAGCCCTTTCAGTTGATATATTATGTGGGTTACTTATCGGTTCAAATTTTGGATGGAAAATTAAGGAACTCAACGACTTCAGCGGGCCGTCTGGAACAGGCGCATTTATAGAGGCAATAAATATCGAATTTTTCAGGCCTTATCACGAGTATAAGGATGCCATTTTAGAGTATGTGAAGGAGATAAAGTCGTGTCCAAGGAAGAGGGGGATTAGTGAGATATTCTTGCCTGGTGAGATAGAGATGATTGAAGCTTTGCAGAGAAACAGGCTCGGGATACCATTGGATGATGAAGTTTTAATTGCGTTGAAAAATATAGCTAAAGAGCTTCAGATTTCCTTCCTCTTACCGAAGATTTGAATATTGTAAAAGGCATTCTTCATCAATTCAAATTTACTCCATAAGGGATAAATACACGGCCCATTTTTATAACCTATCCAAAACTAACATGGAGGATCGCCCAAATGCTAGTTGGAGAAAAAACGAGGGCATATTTGAGAAAATTGGGTTTTCCAGATCACGACCTTTATGAACTTCCGGAATCTAAGCTCAGATTTCCTGATGGCGCACAGTTTAGGATTGAGGTTCCAACGGTTAATTCAGCGGAAACTATGCGGGCTGTTCTTGAGACCGCTGAGCAGTATGGAGTTGTGGTGAATAGGATTGACGAAACTTTGGGGATTATGCGCCACACGGACGAGGAACTTGAAGAATACATTGAACTGGCAAAGGAGTACAAAGTGGAACTCAACTTGTCAGTTGGTCCAAGAGCTACATATGATTTAAGCCCCCAGAGGGCGACTGGCACCTTTGAGGCTGGCAGGATTGGCTATAGGCTTCGAGGAATGGAGCAGGTGGTTAGGGCTGTTGAAGATGTGAAAAGGGTTACGGAAATGGGGGTTAGGGGGATACTGGTTTATGATGAAGGTTTATTGTGGCTGCTTAACCAGATGCGGAAGGATGAGGAAATCCCTAAAGACACAAAGTTTAAGCTTTCAGCCCACTGCGGCCATGGAAACCCGGTCTCATTTAAAGTCTTGGAAATGCTAGGAGCAGACTCCATAAACCCCGTCAGAGACCTTACGCTACCAATGATTGCGGCTATAAGGCAGACAGTTAAAGTACCAATCGACATACATGTAGACAATCCCAAATCAACGGGCGGAATGCTTAGAACTTATGAGGCGCCAGAGATGGTGAGAGTAGGAGCACCAATAAACCTTAAGACCGGCAATTCAGCGCTTGTAAGTCACGGCGTTCCCACAACCAAGGCGGAAGGAGTGAACATGGCCCTCCAAGCCGTGCTGGTTGTTCGCACAGTTAAGAAGTATTATCCAGAGGCTATTCAAAGCGGGAGAGGGGCAAGCGATTTGGCAATTCCAAAGTGATTGGAGACCGGAAAATGCCTAAAAAGAAAAGCGTCTGGTACCATGAACTGAGTTGGCCAGAAATAGTTGAAAGAGCTAAAAAATGCGACATAATTCTGCTGCCCGTCGGCTCAATAGAAATGCATGGGCCCCACTGCCCAGTTGGTTCGGACTCATTAAACGCCCAGAAAATTGCAGAGCGGGTTGCAGAGAAAACAGGAGTGCTGGTGGCTCCTCCGATATGGTATGGCGCCCACATGTATATGCAATATGGTTTTCCGGGAACCGTTCCAATAAGGTCTGATGTGCTTAAACAGTTTGTGAAGGATGTTGTAACAGGGCTGGTCAATAACGGCTTCAAGAAGATAATAATACTTAATGCGCACGGTCAACAGTGGGTTTATGTCGGGGCTCTCCACGAGTTGGCGTTGGAAACAAAGGCGTTTATAGCCGTTGCCACATGGTGGGAGCTCATAAGGAAAACAATAAGCGAGGTTTGTGAAACCCCGTTTGTTCATGCTGACGAGGCTGAAACATCCGTGGCCTTGGAACTTTACCCAGAGCTTGTGGATATGGGCAAAGCTGGCAAAGAAAAAGCGCCCAGCATCATTGATAAGAAATGGTATGGAGGCCCAACCGGCTTACCTGAAGAAGGGGGTTTTCCAGGCCACAACATTACCCACTCCTATTTCCAAGTTGACGTTTACAAGCTGGGAATTTTAGGAGACGCAACAAAGGCAACCAAGGAGAAAGGGAAGAAAATAGTGGATGCCGTTGTTAACAAACTCTGCGAATTCATAGAAGAACTTAAATCAAAATATCCCCCGGGAGTCTCACCGCTTGAAAAATAATGGAGGAAGATAAATGATAATTGTCAGAAAAGAAAGCGCTCCGGTTTTCCCGGCGCCGCCACCATCAAGGAAAGTGACTAAAATAATGATGGATCCTGTTATTGGGTCAAAACATGTAGCAATGGGCTTTACAATGTACCCTGCTGGAGAGAAAGGTGCCTCTCATGCTCATACAGGCGAGGAGACAATCTTCATACTTAAGGGGAAGGCTAAGGTTTCAAGCGGAAATGATCAACAAATATTGGAGCCCGGCGACGTTGTCTACTTAGCTCCCAACGAGATTCACACTCTTGAAAATGCCGGCGAAGAGGAACTCCAATTTCTATGGGTTTATACTCCGCCTGGAGACGAGAAATCCATTAGACAGAGAGCCAAAAAGTGAATACAAGCACGTTAAACAAGTCCAAAACTCGCCCTATCAAAGTTACTGAACTAACGTAGTGAGCGAGTATGTTCGGTTACATGGGGAAAATTTTGCGAGTTAACTTAACGGATGAGAATTTCTCAATAGAAAACCTCCCAAACGAAATAGCAGAGAAATACATTGGCGGTTCAGGACTAGCCGCAAAGATAATTTATGACGAAATGCCCAGCGAAATAGGCCCATTAGATGCTGAATCTTTGCTTATCTTTGCCACGGGGCCATTAACGGGCACCCCAACACCGTCTAGCGGGCGGCTTTCTATATGCGCTAGGTCCCCGCTGGGAATTTGGGGAGAGTCCCATGCCGGAGGAATGTTTGGACAACACTTAAAGAAGGCAGGGTTCGATGCAGTCATAATTATGGGTAGGGCGGAAAAGCCCAAATACCTATGGATAAATGATGACCAAGTTGAATTTAGAAACGCCGAAAAACTGTGGGGCAAGGACGTTTATGAAACATACTGGATTATTAAAGGCGAGCTTGGAGACAAGGCGGTTAAAATAGCTGCTATTGGGCCCGCTGGCGAACACTTAGTGAAGTATGCATCCATAATTTGTGATGTTGGAAAGGCTGGCAGAGCTGGAATAGGCGCAGTTATGGGCTCTAAAAACTTGAAGGCAATCGCCGTTAAAGGAACAGGGAAAATTTCAGTCGCAAAGGAAGCGGAACTTAAAAAATTTGCAGCAGAGGTTCAAACTCAACTGTCAAAAAATCCTGCCGCTCAAGGCCTCCGCAAATTCGGCACGGGAGGCGGAATGGAAGCCTACTATTACATGGGCAACATTCCGATAAAAAATCACAGCGAGGGCGTCTGGGAAGAGGACAAAATAGAGAAAATTAGTGGTAAAAGGATAACAGAAACAATTTTGGATAAAGTGACTCCTTGCTGCAACTGTGTTATTGGGTGCAAAAGAACAGTGCACATAAAAGAAGGAAAATATACAAATCTTAGGGCGGATGGCCCAGAGTTTGAAACCTTATGCATGTTGGGCTCAAACCTGCTTAATGACGACCTTTCGCTAATCGCGAAGGCAAATGACCTCTGTAACCGTCTAGGAATGGATACAATATCAACTGGCGGGGTTATAGCATTTGCAATAGAAGCATATGAGAAAGGAATTATAACAAAAGAGGATACTGGAGGACTGGAACTTAGATGGGGCCCGTCTGAAAACATACTGAAACTGATAGAGCTTATAGCAAATAGAAAGGGCGTGGGGGACTTACTGGCTGAAGGGGTGCGGGAAGCGTCTAAAAGGTTAGGTAAGGGGAGCGAAGCCTTCGCCCTGCACGTAAAAGGGTTAGAGGCGCCGGCACACAATCCCAGAGCCTTTTTCGGTCAAGCATTAAGTTATGCCACAATGAATAGGGGTGCATGTCACCTTGCGTGGCCCCACAACCCGGATAGGGGGAGACTGGTTCCAGAAATTGGCATAACCGTGCAAACTGACAGGTTTGAGTCGAGAAGTAAAGCCTTCCTTGTTAAGAAGATGCAGGACATGATGGAGGTTTACGACTTACTAGTGGTCTGCAAATATGCATCCTCGGCTGGTCTGACACTTACACAGCTCTTAAGGTTCTACGAGTTGGTTACTGGCAGAGCGATGAGCATAGACGAGTTCATGAAAACCGGGGAAAGATCATTCAACCTTAAAAGAATTCTTAATTGCAGATGGGGAATCTCCTCGAAGGATGATGTACTTCCGAAAAGATTTTTGGAACCTCAAGACGGCGGCACCCTTCGGCATGTTCCAGATATGGACTTAATGATGAGGGAATATTATGAGCTCAGAGGATGGACGTCTGAAGGCGTCCCATCAGAGCGGAAATTGAAAGATCTTGACATCTAGCCACCAGCTTTAAAGAATCTTTATATAATTCTTTATAACTTCCTAATTCCTTCAACCTGCTAGGTGGTTGAAAAATGAAGAGAGATGATAAATTAAGTGTTAATTTTGCGGGAGTAACGCTTCCATCACCAATTGGGGTTGGAGCCATTGCAACCTTTATGGGGAGAGCAATTCCAGACGAGATGGTTGCCAAAATACTCCTTAAGTCCACCGATGCCGGAGCTGGATATATTTCAGTGGGAGCCCTCGGCCACATGCCGGAGGAATTCGTTCAAAGGAAGAAGAAGGAAGTTGAAGCGGAGGAGTGGCGACGAATCATAAGGAAGTATTTTGGCGGAGAGCCTGTAAGACGATGGATGAAAGATGGGGAGGGAACCTTCCTTCACAGGTTAGGTGCAATGGGACCTTACGGCATCCCCATCGAAGGTTTTGCAAAATCTCTGGAGCTTAAATTGCCAATAATTAAAATGTTGCAAGAAAAAAAGCCTCCAGACGTCCCCCTAATCGCTAACATTGAAGCTGCCGCTGACCCTGAAGCCTTCGCCATAGCATCCAAAAAGGCGGAAGAAGTTGGCTTTGACATGATTGAGCTGAATGTTTCATGTCCGTTTTTCGCCACTGTAAAGGGGAACATCGACGCTTTCCTAGAGGGAAAATTCATATTCTCAAACATGGGCGCAATCATGGGTGATTCGCCAGAATTCTTAGAGAAAGTGGTTAAAGAGGTTGTTCGAGCAGTAAGCATTCCAGTGGGGGTTAAGCTTACTCCCGAAACTGGCTTTCCAAGGGTTGTGGAGATTGGCAGGCGTGTGAAACAGGCAGGCGCCTCCTTTATCACGACGGCAAACATGGGTGTAACAGTTCCTCCGCCAGACATCTACAATGGAGGGAAAACAACGCTGCCCTTCACCGATGGAAATCCATTCATTGGATATGGTGGCGAACCACTAAGACCTATAATACGCAAGCATGTGGCAGCCCTCAGCATGTATGTTCCAGAATTGGATGTTCTCGCCATGGGAGGCATAATGAACGCAGAACATGTCATCCAAATGATAATGTTGGGTGCAAAAGCCACCGGACAGTGCGCAGCTATATTCTTTAAGGGCATACGCCTCCTAAAGTCAGAGTTAGAGTTTATCAGAAAATTCATGGACGAACAAGGTTACAGCAGCATAGAAGAAATGCGGAAAGAAGGAATTGAACATCTTAGAACCGCCGACGCGGCCGTTGACATTAAGGCAAGAGCTCAAGTGGACCCGGCAAAGTGCACGTTGTGCAAGACGTGCATCGACAACATATGCACTGCGCTTTACATGGAAAACGAAACTGTGAAAGTTTCAGATAGATGTATTGGCTGTGGACTATGCGTTATGGTCTGCCCAGCCAAAGCAATAACCCTTACGAAGGCATAGCGATTTCGCCTTTAACCCGTATTACTTTGGAAAGTCTATTACACCCTTCTCTTTTAAACTGGCAATTTCTTCGTCACTTAACTCTAGCAGTTCCTTCAGAATCCTTATCGTATCCTCGCCTATCCGCGGAACACCTCTCCACACCCTACCAGACGTCTTCGAGAATTTTGGGACTACCCCCATCTGCTTTATCACTTTACCAGTTGTCATTTCTAAAACTTCTACAATGTTTCCCCGCTGAAGCCAGTGGCTATCTTTAATCACATCTTCTGGCGTGGAAACGCGGGAACATGGTACCCGCCACTTGGAGAAGTGATTCTCAAGCTCCTCTCTAGTATACTTCATGAGACATTCGCTCACCATCTTGTCCAACTTGCTTCCTTTGGGCGATTCACGTGATTGACATTCCTCGTATGGAAAATCCTCCGGATTTATTTCAGTAAGCTTGGCTAATGCCTCAAGAAATCTGCTGTAAACGTTTGGACCTACAGCGCCTAGTGCTATCCACCCGTCCTTCGCTTTATATAATCCATAAGGTTGTGTGTTGGGGTGTTTCTTTTCATAGCCCCGCCAATCTGCATAACCATTCAAGTTAAAATAAAGCGAATAATAATACTCCAGAACTCTTGCCACAGTTTCAAATTGGGCGACATCAACTACTTGTCCCTCCCCAGTTTTCTGCGCATGAATGTACGCGGCTAAAGCCCCAACAGCCCCAAAAAGGGCTGTAATATAGTCCGCTGTATAGAATGGTATTCTAATCACATCGTCCTTAGGAGCCATAAACGCTCTACTCCAACCAGAATAGGCTTGCGCAATAATGTCGTAAGACGCCCGGGAGCACTTTTCAGGGTCTCCTCCAAACCTCGATTTTCCATACCCGCTAACGTGGACAATAACTATCCTTGGATTAACCTTCAACATCTGCTCATCTGATATTCCAAATCTCTCCTCCAACCACACCAGATTCTCAACGAAAATGTCAGATTGTTTTATAAGGCCGTAGAAGATTTCCTTCCCCTCCTCTGACCTTAGATTGAGGGCGATATCGAGCCTATTTCTGACGGTGGCGGCATATTCTGCTCCCACTCTTTTCTCATCAGTTTCCAGAAAGGGTCCTACTTCTCTATGGGTTTCTCCGCCAACATTTTCAATGTGGATGAGTTCTGCCCCGTAATCGGCCAGCAATGTGCCAATGAATGGCCCGGCAACCACACTTGAGGCGCTTAACACCCTTACACCACTTAAAGGTCCAAAGGAAGGGGCGAAAAAGGGAGCTTTTTTCCTCCTGAGATTTTTAATCAGCTTCATCCTTCCGAAACCGTCCTCACATCAGTTCGCATTCTTGGCATTTTATTTTTAGGTCTTAACGTCCTTTGAAGTTTGGTGGCCTCCCATACATGAAGGCTTGGAGGCCCTCTGCAACGTCCTCCGTGATGGATATATCTCCGGAAGCTTCTGATTCCAGTAGGCAGCCAGCCTCCAGCGTTGGCATTACGCCATAGGCTATGACCTTTTTGAGGTATTTAACAGCCAAAGGTGGTAGAGAAACTAGGGTGCCCGCAAACTTTAGGGCTTTATCCCAAAACTCTTCGGCTTTGTAGATCTCTGAAACTATTCCCAAATTAAGGGCTGTGGAGGCGTCAATATTCTTTCGAAGCATTATTATTTCTTTAAGCTTTCCAACACCGACAAGGTAGGCAAGCCTCTGGGTTCCACCCCAACCCGGAGTTATTCCAAGACCCAGCTCTGGAAGGGCAAGGAATGCCTTTTCGCTCATAACTCTCAAATCACATGCCATGGCAAGCTCAAAACCTCCACCCACAGCTGGACCATTAATTGCGGCAACCACCGGTTTCGGGTGAAGCTCTATCATTCTCAAAACCTTGTGTCCCGTTTGACTGAACTCTGTTACTTGCTCAGGGTTTCCAGATGCAAACATTGATATGTCCGCCCCTGCGCAGAAGTTTCTCCCAACACCGGTGATAACAACCACTCGTACATCTTCATCTTCCCTTAACATTTCAAGGGCATCTTCAATTTCCTTTAGGAATGTTATGTTTAGAGCGTTGGCTCTCCTGGGTCTGTTGAGCTTAATGACTCCTATTTTGTCAGCCTTCTCAACCAAGACAAACTCGTAGTTACCCCTTCCATAATTGTAAAAGCCCTTTCCAGTTTTTCTTCCGAGTCGCCCCTCCTCAACCATTTTTTGCAGCACCGGATTAACCCTATACCTTTCCTCCTTATACTTCTCGTAAAGTTCGATGAGCTTAGCCACTATTCTGTCAATTCCAACATCATCCGCCATCCTCAGCAAGCCCCGCGGATAGTTAAGCCCATTTAAAACTGCAAGGTCTATCTCTTCTGGGGTGGCAACCCCCTTTTCGATGAGCCAAGCTGCCTCGTTAACCGCTGGGGCTAAAAGCCTAAGAAGATCAAATTTTGCCCCAGCTCTTAAAGGCACTTCGTTCATTTTTCCTCCTTCCCAGTTGTAGAAGCCCTTTCCAGTCTTCTTTCCGTAATGGCCTGCCTTGAAGAGCCTCTCAAATGGTGGAGCTGGCCTATAGGTTTCGCCAAGTTTCTCTTTGAAATATTCTAGAACATGATAGCTTATGTCTATGCTGCCCCCTCCAAGAACGTCGTGAAGCTCAAACAAACCCATTGGCAAACCCATTCTGTACTTCACTGCTGAGTCTATCTCTTCGATTGTTCCTTCGCCCATTTCCACAGCCCAAGCCGCCTCATTGGACATCGTAACGAATATTCTGTTCACAACAAAGCCTGGAACATCCTTTCTAACGTGGACTATCACCCTCTCTATTTTTCTAGCGAAATTTTCTACTGCTCTTGCTGTCTCTTCGCTGGTTTCCTGCCCCCACACAATTTCAAGAAGTTTAAGGATTTTAGGAGGATTGAAGAAGTGCATTCCGATAAATTTGTCCGGCCTCCTTGTTGCTTTGGCTAGTTCGGTGATGCTGAGGGACGAGGTGTTGGACGCTAAAATTGCATGCTTTGGAGCATAACTATCGACTTCACCAAATACCTTCCTTTTTAAATCAAGTATTTCCGGCACAGCTTCAATCACTAAATCTGCATTTTTCACAGCCTCTTCAATGTTAACGGTAGTGGTGATCCTGTTTATGATGTTTTCAATGTCTTCGGTGAGGTATCCCCTCTCGTAGCTCTTTTTTAGGCCATCCCTTATCCTTTCAAGAGCTTTCTTAAGTATCTCCTCGCTCACGTCCTCAAGTTTAACATTAAAGCCATAAGATGCAACCACCTCGGCGATGGCAGAACCCATTGTGCCAGCACCAATTATAGCAACATTCTTTATTTCCATACTAACTCACCAAGTTGCACAGATTTCAATTGCATTAATCCAAGCTACTTTTTATATCTTTTCATCTGGCCAAAGAGAAAACAAATCTGCCGCGAAGCACTGCTGAATCGCTTTTTAGGCAACAGAAGGGCGCGTAAAGATTTAAATACACTACAAATTAGAAATCACTTTCTACCTTTCTTCAGGAGGGTCCTTCCATGTATGGCTATATGGGCCAAAGTTTAAGGATAAACCTAACAAACAGAAAGGCGACAATGGAACCTCTGAACATGAATGTAATCAAAAGGTTCATAGGGGGAAGAGGTTACGGCGCTTGGATATTGTGGAGCGAAACACCTGTCGGAGTAGATCCACTATCACCTGAAAACAAACTTGTATTCACCGTGGGACCATTGGCTGGCACTAAAGTTCAGTCTGCAAGCAGATGGATTGCACAGTTTAAATCTCCACTAACTGGAACATACTTTAGAAGCGTCGGCGGGGGATTTTTCGGAGCTGAATTAAAATTTGCAGGCTACGACGCCATAATAATTGAAGGAAGAGCCCAAAAACCAGTTTACCTCTGGATTAACGGTGGCAATATCGAATTTAGAGACGCTGAAAAGGCTTGGGGCATGACCACAAACGCCGCCAAGGAATTTCTTTTGGAAGAAACTGACAAAAATGCCAGAATAGCCATGATAGGTCCCGCCGGAGAGAGACTTGTCAAACTAGCCGCAATAGTCACAGACGACATTAGAACGGCTTCTAGGGGCGGTGGAGGGGCCGTCATGGGAAGCAAAAACTTGAAAGCCGTAGTTGTCAAAGGCTCGAAAAGGCCAAAAATATACGATCAAGACGCCTTTGATGAAGCGGTTAAGGAACAGATAGACACTTACAAAAGTAACCCAGCATTGGAGGGGTTCCGCAGCTTAGGGACTGACGGAATAGTTTACCTCTTCTATACTTTAGGTCATTTTCCAACATACAATTTAAAGCAAAAAGAGCTTGAAGGCGTTGAAAGATTCCGTCCGGAAGAGCTGGGACGCTATGTCATAGCGCACAAAGGATGCTTTGGCTGCATGATGAGATGCTGGAAAACCTTCAAACTAACCAAAGGCCCCTATGCAGGACTGGCGTGGGAGATGCCAGAATATGAAACCCACTGGGCTTTTGGTGGAAACCTAGGCAACATAAACATCGAGTCTATTGAATATGCCAACATGTTAGCGGACTCTTATGGCTTGGACACCATATCAACCGGAGTAGCCATAGGATTCGCCATCGAACTGTATGAAAAAGGAATAATTGGCAAAAGCGAAACCGACGGAATGGGCCTCCGCTGGGGCGACCCTGAAATCCTCCCTGAAATGGTCAGAAGGATAGCCCTGCGAATAGGCATAGGAAACATTTTAGCGGAGGGTGTTAGAAAAGCCGCCGAAATAATAGGCAGAGGAGCAGAGAAATACGCCATGCACGTGAAAGGTTTAGAGCCGCCAGCCTACGACCCCAGGTCGGCAAAAGCCCACGGCTTAAGCCTGGCAACTTCGCCTATAGGGGCAAGCCACACCATTGGATGGAACAGCTATGAAATTATAGGGGTTCCGGAAAGAGTTGACCCATTTAGTGTTGAGGGTAAGGCGCAACTAACAAAGAAGGTTCAAGACGAATTTGCAGTTGCAGAAACAGCCATTTTCTGCCAATTCCCACTCACCAATCTTATGATAACTATGGAGCTCTACAGCAAGCTTTTGTATGCAGCAACGGGCATTGAAGAATTTAAGTCACCAGATTATCTATGGCTTGTCGGCGAAAGAATATTCAATATTGAAAGAGCCTTCAACATTAGAGAAGGGATCGATGGAAGCTACGACACCCTGCCGGAAAGAATATTGAAAGAACCCGTGCCAAGAAAACCATCGGAAGGACAAATTTTTGAGCTGGATATACTACTTAAGGACTATTATGCGGCAAGAGGCTGGAATGAAAGGGGTATCCCAACAAAGAGGAAATTAAAAGAAGTTGGACTCGAAGACGTTGCGGCGCAACTTGAAAAGCTTTATAGAAAATAATCCTTCATTTTCCACCTAGAGAATTCATGAACCCTATAAAAGTCCGTGTGACATGCATGAGAAGCCTAACCCAGCAAGAGTCCACCTTAGACTTTTGGGTTCTCCTAAAACCCGACTCAACCGTCTCCAGTCTCCTGCAAGAATTGGAGAAAAGTAGGGGATTAAGAATAAACTTCAAGGAGAAAAACATTACAATCCTCGTGAATGGCAGACCACTAGACACCCTAAAGGGATTGAAAACCAAGCTTAAAGACCTGGATAAAGTTTTCATAATGCCCATCATAGGCGGAGGCTAAATAAGGCTTAAACCATAAATTTCCTAAAAAAGCAGGAGCGCGTGTAATGCCTGAAAAATGTAAACATGGAGAAGTAGAACTCCTAGGAGAGCAAAGAGGAGATAAAGGAGTTAACCGCTACTACAGATGCCTAAAATGCGGATGCATCTTAATACTATCAGAGGACGGAGTTTTATACGAAGTGGCAAAGGGCCAAAGTAAATTGAAACACTATTAGTAATCTCTGAAAGTTGAGAGTTATGAACAAAACATTAGTGGCTGTCTCTTTGCTTCCTCTTGTAATAGGAATTGCACTCGCGTTCGGCATACAAGAAACAAGCATTAGAGAAGGCGTAATACAAGAGAAATTTATAACGCCGAGACCGCCACAAAAATTGAACCCAGGAAATGTCACCGGATGGGCCTTCGGCCTCGAAGGACCAAAGGGAATACGACTGATGTTAAACATTTCAGCCGAGGCTGAAGTGAGAGTTATAATAGGAAAACACGTTGGATACGACGAAGGAACTGGACAAATTATTTGGGATAAAACCAAAACAATATTTAACAGCACCGGAACAAAATTCGAAGAGAACATTCCAATCGAAGGAGAAGACGTAAATTATCTTGCAATCAAAAATGAAGGCTCTAATCCAGTTGAAGTGTACACCCATATAAAGAAAATAGACTACATCCACGAAAGAAAATACCCCTACCTAGGGTTGGGAACCCTAACAATACTATTGGGCGGAACCATACTAGTCTATGGACTAGCAACCACACCGCGCATACGAAAAAGATACCACTTACGTATAGGCGTAAAAATAGCGCGGGGTGCGGGATTTGAACCCGCGCGGCCCAAACGG
>JAVZLS010000013.1:0-41145 GCA_038883715.1 Bathyarchaeia archaeon | reverse complement strand
GAATGGAGCTGTGATTTGTGTGGCGATGGTTGACATAACCGGAAAGCCGAAAGTTTACCGTGAAGCAACAGCTACCGGAAGAATTAGGCTAAAACCAGAAACCATAAAATTGATAAAAAATGGAAAAATCGAAAAAGGCGACCCAATTTACACAGCTAAAATTGCCGGAACACTAGCGGCAAAGGAGACAAGCATCCTAATACCCTTCTGCCATCCGCTACCCCTAACAAACGTAAAAGTTGACATAAAAATCCTAAACGATTCCACCGTTAAAGTTTCCTCTACCGTGAAAACTGAAGCCCAAACAGGCGTCGAAATGGAAGCCTTAGTAGCGACAGCCATAAGCCTCCTAACAATTTGGGATATGGTAAAACAGTATGAGAAAGATGCTGAGGGGCAGTATCCCTTCACAACTATCGAAGAGATTCATGTTGTTAAAAAAGTTAAGGAGCAGTCCAGAAATGAGTGAAAGCACGCGTAGGCATAGGGCTGAAGCTCCAAAAAGGCTTAGTTTTGGAATTTTTGTCGTCAGCACATCCCGCTACAACCAGCTAAAGAAAGGTGAAAAAGTTAGCGATGAATCTGGCGACCTGATTGAAAGGCTGGTTAAGCGTGCTGGACACACAGTTTCGTTCCGAAGGCTTATACCCGACGATAAGGTGTTCATTGAAGATGGCGTGGAGCACACCCTAAACTCGGATGTGGACGTCGTTATTTTTTGTGGCGGAACTGGTATAGCGCCCTCCGATGTAACCATCGAAACAGTTTCGCCATTCTTCGAGAAAACCTTGCCCGGATTCGGCGAAATTTTCAGATTTTTAAGCTATAATAAAATTGGCTCTGCCGCAGTCTTATCAAGGGCTGCCGCCGGCGTCGCGAAAGGCAAGGTTTTCTTTTGCATTCCGGGCTCTATGGACGCTGTTAGGCTTTGTCTTGAAAAGCTTATATTGCCGGAAGCTGCACACATCGTTAAGCACGCGCGGGAATAACGATGGTGCTGGTCGACAACTATGGGCGTCCGCTCTTGAACCTAAGAATAGCCCTCACAAAACCATGTAATTTACACTGCAGTTTCTGTCACGCTGAAGGTGAAGACAAAACAGCCGAAAACACAACAGAGATGACAGCTGAAGAAATTGTGCGCATCTCAAAAACAGCCGTCAGCCTAGGCGTATCAAAAATCAAGCTCACTGGTGGAGAACCGTTGCTTCGCAAGGATATACTGCAAATAGTTAGGGGCTTAGCTTCCATACATGGCTTGGAGGAGCTTTCAATGACAACTAATGGGACACTGCTTGAGCCATTAGCAAAAGAGCTTAAGGCGAATGGTTTAAGACGTGTAAACATAAACTTGCCAACAATAGACAGCGAAACATACTGCAAACTCACCGGCGGCAAGTTGGAAGACGTCTTAAATGGTGTTAAGGCGGCCGTTGAGGCTGGACTTAACCCGGTAAAGCTAAACATGCTCGTTTTAAGGGGAGTTAATGATTCTCAAGTGCCGGAAATGATTAATTTTGCGAGAGAAGTAGGTGCAGTTCTACAACTCATTGAGCTTGAGCCAATAAACATAAGTAACGAATACTATGCTGCCTATCACAAACCTCTGGACGAGTATGAAGAAATGCTAAGGCAGAAAGCCATAAAAATCGAAGCCAGAAAATACATGCAAAACCGCCACATATACCATTTGCCAGACGTAAAAGTTGAGGTTGTCCATCCAATAGAAAATACCGATTTTTGTTGGCATTGCACACGCTTACGCGTAACAAGCGACGGGAAACTCAAGCCGTGTCTAATGAGAGACGACAACACGGTGGACATCTTAACGCCCATGCGAAACGGAGCAACAGACGAAGAACTCGTTGAATTTTTTAAAATAGCCAATCAGAGAAGGCAGCCATACAATTCCAACCAAAACTGAAACATTCCTCTAGCCTGTTTACACCAAGTCTATTATTTTTGCCTCAAGTTTTTCTGCATTAAGCAGCGCAATAGTCGACTTTCCCGTTAGATAACCGCAAACTTCGCCCGGATTCACCACCAATGTTTTGCCTTTCTTGTAGGTTTCAGCCTTATGAGTGTGTCCGTGGACAACCACGTCAAAGTTTCCGCTGTTAATTATAGCCCTTAAAAGTTCCTCTTCACTCCCGTGCAGTAGCGCGATTTTTGCCTTTCCGATGGTTATTTCCGCGAAGTTCCCCCTAATTTCCAGCTTCTCATTTTCGCTAAACCTCTTCTTCAATAGTTCTCGGTCTCCGTCATTGTTGCCAAAAACCCCTATCAGCTTAGCCTTTAAATCCCTAAACTTTGGTATAACGAATGGCGCAACATAATCTCCAGCATGAAGCACAACTTCAACTTTTTCTTCATTGAGCCTTTTTACGGCTTTTTCCACCATAGGCAAGTTATCATGCGTGTCAGCCATTAACCCGATCAACATTTTCATCTGCCTCCTTAGAAGGCAATGTTTTCCAGTTTAAGATTAAAGTTTTTTCTTATAGAAGTTTGTTCTAGAGAATATTTCGATAATTGTAATAGTGGCTTTTGGGAAACACCGCTTAAAAAATGCATTAGCCTTTTTTCATGCAGAAGGCTTGTGAAAGAGGAATATTGTGGAAATGAATGTTTGGGGAGCCAACCCATCCCAGAAGAGAAGAGATAAGCTATACATAATTGCTGAAATTCTGGACATAGCTAAGGATGGTGTTTTAAAAACTCAGATTATGTATAGGGCTAACCTGAGCTTCACGCAGCTTAACGATTATTTAGAATTTATGTTAAAAGTTAACCTTATTGACAGGGTCTTCGAGAAGGATAAGGAGATTTATAAGGCGACGCCTAAGGGCTTAGATTTTCTTCAGCGCTACCGCGAGTTGACAGGGCTTCTCAAATCAGAGAACGAGAATGGCAAAAACAATGTTAAGGTTCCGCCGCCTCATCTATTAAAAAGAAACCACATCTAAAAGTTCTGAGGCTTTTCTTTCTGTTTCTGCTTTTCAATGTAGGCTTTAACTTTTTCTCTTAAGTTTGGAAACTCGTCCAGCATTGCCTTTATAACTTGCCAGCGGATTTCGTCGTTTTCTCCTCTGCGTCTCATATGAATCCAAAATATTACGTAGCAATACACAATATAAACTTTTACTCCTAAAATCAACATATCAAAAAGAAAAAGGGAATTTATTTGATGGCTAAGACGTTTATAGGCTTTCTCCGAACCTTCATGGCAGCAACAACCAAGACAATAATGGCGGTGGCGCCGAGCAAAACCAGCAGAACTTTCTGGTTTATGAGCTCAGGAATTAGCGGAGCTGATGTCAAGCCAATTGTCGGGTCATGCTCCAGTGTGTAGTTGCCAAAGTATGGGTAGCAAATGAAAAGCCTCAGGTGACCGCCAGCAGCAATGTAGGAAGCGGTAACATTCACGTAGTCATAGGTTGTGCCGTTTGGATATAGAAGCCTGGCCCATGGAACAAACTCCAAGAAGCCCACTGGCACATCTTTTTCCCCAACAGCATAGTGCAGTCTAATGCGCTCCCTGAACCTCTCCCTAAGCTGAAGCGTGGCTTGAATAGGCTTTTCATCTTGGCTTGTCTCATTTTTATCTACAGCATAGTACTCCCCGTTTATTGCCACTTCCCGCATTCGGGAACAAGCCTCAACTTGGTTCTCTGCTTGATTCTGAACCTCTTTGCCAACGTCCTTCAAATCTTCAAGCTCTATTGAAGCCATCTTAATCCATAAGGCTAATCCAGTTCGGCTTTCTGGTATCTCAATGCCATATTTTTTAAGGAATTGGTTGATTTTGTCTATGTTCCACTCCCAATGTTTTACAACAAAGTCGAATTTCAACTGCCCAGCAGCAACAGTGTAACTATGTTCTTCATCTAAAGTTACTGTTTTTGTTGCATTGTAGAATCTACATCTTATCTCAATGTTGTTCTCCGCGAATTTTAATCCTGGATGTCCATGTACTTCGGTTAATGTGAAATTGAAGGACCAATAGTCTTCGCCTTCAACAAATACTGGTCCGCTTAATGTCCAGTTGCAAGCGCTAAAGGGCAAATAAGCCCTATGCAAATCCGACAAAAGCTCTTTGAATTCTTCAACTCTGCCTCTATACCATATATCACCAGATTGACCAAATTGATATCGTTTCTGGTACAGTTTTGGTTCGACGTAGTTGCTCCATAATGTTGCATTTATAGTAGCGTTGTCTGCGTGGAACCTACGCCTATAGTAGGGCTTGTCAAGCATTAGATACTCGATGACGCCTTGAAACTTCACCACATATATATTGCTGCTATCATCGGTATACCACCACAAGAACATGGGCTTCGTGCCCTTAGCAGGAAAGATCAGCGTTACTAGAGAACTGTTGAACCTATACCACGTGCTATTCCAGATGTACGGCGGCTCCAAACGCAAGCTTTGAATATTCTCCACAGAGTCGTCCGCGTTTACCCTTGGGCTTAAAACAGCAAGCGCCGGCGCAGCCAGTAGGAAAGCCAAACCCAAAGCCAATATCGTTTTTTTCACGTTTTTCATGCTTTTTCACCGAAAAGGACTATGCAAAACGGCTTATTAAGAGAACCGCTTCCAAAAAACCCGAACTCCGCCTATCAAGAGTTCTAGAATTATAGAACTTTTACGTGAAGCGTCCGAGTATGAAGAGGGCGGCTATGTTTAGGTATATGGCTGTTAGGCTTATGATAATGCCTTTGTCAAGCCTTAAGCCCTTTCCATGGCAGACCGCTGCAGAAACAAGTAATAGACTCCAAATCTGCAGAATTATTAATATAGCTTGCCTTATCATTTCAATTTCCGTATAGTATAGGTTGAATCCGCTTAGGATTTCTGGAACAGCCATGTATATGTATGGGAAAACTGCCAGGGGAAGAGCTGCCAGCCCAATACATGTGAAGAGTTGTAATTCGTTTCCCGCGCGTTTGAAGAGTGCGAGGGCTAAAGCTTCTGTGAATAGGAATAGCCCTATCCAGTTGAATATGAATAGTGCCATGGTGCTTGTTGAACTGCGGGTGGAGTATTCAAAATAGAAGAATAGGGCTGGTTCAAGTCTTGCCATAGATGCTCCATAAGCTCCTAAAAAGAGGATTGCTAAAGATAAGGGCATAAGCCTTAAAGGCTTTATTGTTTGGGCGAAGAGAGGCGAAAGAAAAAGCCATTTTGCTGCGCGGTTGCTTAGGGTTTCGCTTATTCCGAGGTTTGCTGGTATGCTTCCCTCCTTTAGGACTCTGTAGAGCGCTTGTCCCTTCGAGTTCAGCCTATACTTGCGCTGCTTGTCTTGTTCGAGAAAGTCTGAAAGCATGTCAAGATGGTAATAGACGGTGCCGACGCCTAAGCCTAAGGCTTCACGGAGCTCCTTAAACCCCACCTTTTCTTGAGCGCCTAAAATTTCAATTATTTTTCGCCTCGTCGGGTCTTTTAGGAGTGTGTAGTAACGCGATAGGTCTTCCATGATTTATCCTCGGAATCAGAAACGTTGTACGAGCGGTATTTATGTCTTCTTAACTTTTGATATGTCTCCGCCGTCAGCGTTTAGGCTATAGTTTTCTCTGATATATTTTCGATCGGGAATACATGCTTTATTTTGAAAAGGGGCTAAGAAGTGTACGGGAAAGGAGAGGGCCGGCAATTCTAATGCAAGGGAAACTATGCGGAAATAATGTGTTGTGCAAAAGGGTACGTTATCCATCTGTCTCCATAATTGTTCCAGTCTACAACAAAGAGAGAAAAGTCTCAGAACTTATAGGGAGCCTTTTTAAAAGTGCGGCGCAGTACCCGAACTTTTGTGAAATCTTGGTTGTTGATGATGGAAGCAGTGACTACACATACGAAATTGCATGGGCAACAATCCAAAAATGTCGGAGAAAATGGCCTAACATTAAAGGCAGAGTCATCAAAAACAGTGCTTCTGTAGGAAAGGGTGAAGTTTTTAGAATGGGGGTTGATAGGGCTTTTGGAGAACTAATAATCGCGATTAACGGAGAAGTTTTGTTGAAGCCGAACGCCCTTAAAGAAATTGTGAAAGGGTACTATGTTGGCGACTATGAGCGGGAAACGGGAAAACCCGTTAGAGTTTTTCAGAATCCATGGCTCTCATAAGTAGCAGCGCCTTAAGATTTTTAAGCCAGAAGTAGACGACGCCGACAGCCAGAGTTGCAGCGCCCAAAATCCATGCTTGGGGCAAAGTAAAAAGCGTGAAGATTAAAAGGGTTATGCACGAGATTGCCCCTAAAAATGGCGCTGTTTTTGGGTACATTCTATTGTGCGCCTTTAGCCTTAATGCTGAAACGTTAGCCAACGTATAATAGAAGAGCAGTGCGAAATTGCTTATGGCTATAACCCTTGTTATGTCCACGAAGAGAACAAGCAAAATCATGACGGAGCCTACGATCCATATGGAGAGATACGGCGTATTATATTTTGGATGGAGACTGCTTAGGACTTTGGGTAAATCTTTTCTCCTTGCCATGGCGTATGCCATGCGGGAAACCCCCAAAATGGCTGTTAGCAAAACACTTGCTGTTGCAATTAAGCCGCCAGCTGAAACTACGTAGACTGCAACAGCGTTTCCGGTAACGCCTATAGCCTCTGCAAGCGGCGAGTTTGAGCCAGCAAGCTTTGAAGCATCTACAAGCCCAACAGCCACAAAACTAACTAGGATGTAAATCACTGTTGATATAGCCAAGGAAAGCATAATAGCTCTAGGCACGTTTCTTCTAGCATCTTTAACCTCCTCTGCCACTACGGCAACTCTTGCAAATCCGCCATAAGCAAAGAAAATGTAAAATGCGCCGGACAAAACTCCC
Organism: Bathyarchaeia archaeon; assembly: GCA_038883715.1. Classification (GTDB taxonomy): domain Archaea; phylum Thermoproteota; class Bathyarchaeia; order Bathyarchaeales; family Bathycorpusculaceae; genus JAGTQI01. Next base: position 34,312 of record JAVZLS010000013.1, on the reverse strand, counting down.
ATTTGAAAGGGGTTAAAAGGTGCAAGGTTCGAAGGATTCATGTAAAGGAATCCATAAACCACGAAGAATCCTAAAATGGAGAGTTTAGCCGCCACAAGCACATTGTTTAGGAGGGCTGATTGGCGCATCCCCAAAAAGTTGAGCACCGTGAAAAGGAAGCAGAAAACAGCCGCCACAACGTTTGGCGGTAATGTCGGGAAAAGAGTGCATAAATAGCTTGCAAAGCCTAAGGAGACAGCTGCGCCGGCAAAAGTGTTAGATATAACCCACATCCAACCAGTTAGGAATCCTGCAAGAGGCGAAATTAGTTGGTAAGAATACTCGTAAATGCTTCCCTCTATAGGCTTCCAAGCTGTCAACTCAGCAAAACTCATAGCTGTAAGCATAGATATGGCTGCAGCCAAAAACATGGAAACAATCAAGGCTGGACCCGCAAGGGCAGCCGCTATACCAGTAACAACATATATGCCGGCTCCCACTATGGCGCCTATGCTTATGGCTGTAGCATCAAACAATCCTAGGGTTGGCTTAAGTTCTCCACGCTGAGAGCTGTTTTCAGTCAAGATTTTTCACCTGCCAAGCTTCTAGGTGAAGGTTTTTAAACGGTTTTCTTTGTCTTCCCAGAACTCCCTTGTCTTCAAGTATTGGATTTTCGCCTTTAAAAGGTCCATGTAGAACTCCCCTTCGCTGGGGTGCATTTTACAGAGAATTCTGAAGGCTGTTTCTGGCCCTACACCTTTAACTTTTAGGGCTATTATCGCCTTCTTTCCATAGCTTAGGATCAGGTCGGCTGTGCGCCTTGCATGGGCTATCTCCTTAAGCTCTTCCTCTGTTAGGTTTTTGCCCATGCGCCTTTTACCTAGTATCTCTTGGAGACGTTTCGCATTCTGACTTTGATACAGCAATGCCAAAAGCCTTGAACCGCATTTTCCACATGTGGGGTGGTCTGGCCATTCTTTAACCTTCTTTTCAGATAATTCTCCGCATTCGATACACATTAGCGCCGCCATCTTCGCATCTATTGCCCTTTTCATCTTTTCGATGTTGCTTAGTAGGATGCGCTCCGGAGCCATAAGCTCTGAAACGTCGCTATACTTAGCCAAAATATGGTAGGCTAGTGGTGTTGGATTCTCCGCTCTATATAATGTGCTAACCTTAATTTTTCCATTTTTAATGTTTCGCATGATCTCCTTAACCTTTTCTAGGTCGGCTTTCTCGAGCATAGCTTCCCTTAAAGTCTCATCATAAATTGGTGTTCCCTTGAAAATGGCGGGCAGTTGGTTCTGCCTCTTTGGACCCATGGTTTTTCCCCTTGGGAGGGCGCCGAACCTTTCAGCCACGAACTTCATTTTGTAAGCGTATGGAAACTTTGCCTCCAAATAATCCTTGAAGGCTTCTTCAACTTGCTCATCATTTAAGCTGAAAAGCGTTTCTGGCATCTTCTCAACTTCTCTTGGCAAGATTTTTCGCGGAGCCTCAATTAGTATGCGGTAGCCGTCGTTCCACCAGCCAACAATAAGCTCTTTGTCTGAAAGTATCGCGTCGAAAATGCCTCCAAGGGTGCTGTTTACAATCTCGCCGAAACAAGCGTGCACCACCAAATACTTGTCAAACGTCTCAATGAGAATGTGGTTATGTGTTGGCAGGGGTGCTCCTTGCCTTATATGCTCCTCAATCTCCCCAACAACCTCGTTTAGCATCTCCCTGTTTATGTTGAACTTTTCTGCAACCTTTTCCGCCACTACGTCGGCTTTTTCAAAAATTTTCAATAGTTCGCCAATTTCTTGGCGTAGTCTTCCAGTTTCTTGGGCTAGGTCGAAGGGAACCGGCAGCATTTCACCATCCCATCCTGGGATGGCGGCAAATGGGTCTTCAGATGGAACTACATAAACTGTGCCGGTTTCATCCTCAATCTGGACTATGCGCCAAACTTTTCCGCGGACGATGATGTTTAAGCCTACTCGGGCTTTTAAAGCCATAAATTCGTCGCCAAGTGTGCCGATTCGTCTGTCCGTTAGAATGTTTATTATTGGGTAGCGTCTCTCATCCGGAATCATTGAGAGGTTCTCGTAGTAGTAGTTCCTTGTCTTCCGCGTTTTCCTCAAAACCTTTTCCTCGTCAAATTTTAATTGGTTGAGGCTGGCTAAAAAGTGTACTACTTCCAAAAGATTTTGTTTAGTGAGACGCCTATATGGGTAGGCTCTTCTGAGCAAAGTCAAAAGCTCGTCTATGGTTACGCTCTCCTTATCCATAAGTATGCCAGCAACTTGATGAGCTAAAACGTCCAAGGCATTTTCATGAATTGGAACTGGCTCAATTCTGCCGTTGTAGGCGTTTCTAACAGCAGCCAAAGACTCCAGCAAGTCGTCTGGAAAAGCTGTAACTATCACGCCTTCGGAAAGTATATCCAGGCGGTGTCCGCTTCTCCCAACCCTCTGGATTAGGCTGGAAACCTGCCTCGGCGAAAGGTACTGGATGACCAGGTCCACGCTTCCAATGTCTATGCCAAGCTCCAATGTGCTCGTGCAAATTATAGCCTTCAAAACTCCAGCCTTAAAGTCGTCCTCGATTTGGATGCGCTCCTCCTTCGACAAGGAGCCATGATGAACAGCTATGTCGCCTCTTCCAAGCTGGGTGAAGCGATGCCCAAGCATTTCTGCCACTGTTCTGCTGTTCACAAATATGAGCGTGGACTTGTGGCTATCAATAAGCTCGGCTATGTGCCTTATTCTGGCGGCGCCTTCCGGCGAAATGCCAATCTTCCCAGCCAACTCGTAATCGGCTTCTGTTGGCGCTGGATACTCAACAGTGTACCTATAGCCTTTAGAAAGTGAAGCTTGAACAACTCTTATGTTTCTGTTTGTTCCAGCTATGAATTGGGCAACCCTCCCCGGATTTCCAACAGTAGCTGATAAGCCTATCCTCTGAAACTCTTTACCAGCAATATCGTATAGGCGTTCAAGAGCCACCGTCAATTGGGTTCCACGCTTGCTGGAGGCAAGCTCATGCACCTCGTCTATGACCAACCATCTAACATGCTTTAGGTGCTCCTTCATGCGGGCGCCTGGGAGAACCGCTTGAAGAGTTTCCGGCGTTGTTACCAACATGTTGGGCGGCGAAATCGCTTGCTTCCTCCGCAGTCTTAACTCCGTGTCGCCGTGCCTAACCTCAATAGTTATGCCAAGCCTTAAAGCCCAAAAGGCTAAGCGCTTCAAAAGATCACGGTTTAAAGCCCTTAAAGGTGTAACATAAACAATCCCTATGCCCTTCTTTTCCTTATGCTGAATAAAGTTTGAGAAAACTGGCAGAAGAACAGCCTCTGTTTTGCCGCTTCCAGTTGGCGCAATCAAAAGAACATTTTCTCCGGCTAGAATATGGGGGACAGCCAAAACTTGTGGTAAAGTAGGCTTTGAAAAACCAAGCTCAACCAGCCCCTCTTGAATTGGCTTGGCGAGAAGTTTGAAAACATCTTGGTCGACGGTTTCCTTCATTATCTTGTTTCGCCAATACTTTTTGACCGTCTCATTCACTTATCCTTTGCTGGGCTTTTAGGGGCTGCTTCTTCCCCTTATGGCTTCTTGGAGAAGCCTCTGAACCTCGTATGGGTTTTTTATAGCCCTAAACGCTGGACGCACTAATACTCCATGAGGGCTTGGGGTTCCAACTGGAACATAGCCAGCAGTAACTGCAATGATTGACCCAGTTCCATAAATTTTATCCAGCAAACCGACAGTCACGTAAACTTCTTGGATTTTGTCTAGTTCAACGAATCTTGTGTCTAGTCCTATGACTCCTGTTTGTGCTATGAGCCGTTGATTTGTGATCGCGTATTCAGTGTTTCTGTACCTCAAAAGCTCAGCTGTTAGTGGACCTATGATTATGCATAATCCGAATAGGATAAAGAACGCTGCAAAAAACATGAATGGAGATGGCGCGCCAGTCACTGGCACCGACATAATCATGATGAGTACAAAAATAAGCCAGACAAACCCGAAGAGGGAAAAACCCGCATACCCCGAAAATATGAAGGGTACGATTTCTGGCTTGCCGCTCCATAAAATCTTCTCGTCTTGACGTAAATATTTGTTCAACTGTGACATTTCTCTGAACATTTTTGGCTCCGTCCTAATAGCTTTTCCCTTAGACTAAAAGTGAAGGTTACTTTAAAGTTTCCCTCTTTGCCATACGGGATGGACAAATGCTCCACAAAATTGCCTTTATCAAGGAAAAAGCCCAGCGTTTCCATCAACGGTTCTTTTCTCGAACAGAAAATAACTTCGCCTCTCCTATTTTTCCATATAGTTAAGCCTCTCGTCTTCCCCTTATGAAGGAAATGTAGAAGCGTTCGCCCTTTCTCGATTTGGAGGAGGCTTATGGTATTTGGTCCATCTACGGCTGAGTAAAGCGTGTTTAGGGCTTCTTCTGGGCAGCCTTTCTCAAGTAGAAGCTCTTCAAACAAGTGTGGTATAACTTCGGAGTCTATAAGCTCAGCTCTCTCGGACTCGAAAAGGTGTTTTCCGCTAAGCCTTTCTCGAATAGCCTTATAGTTTGTCACGTTTCCGTTATGGGCTGAAATCACCGTTAAGCCAGAAAAACACTGCACAACATATGGTTGGGCTGTCTCCCTAAAATGGGCTGTTTCCATGAACCATGGGCTTGGCAACCGCACATGTCCAATCAAAACCGATGCTGTGTCAAACTTGCATGTTTTAGCCAAGTGTTCCGCTGGTGAACCATCAACCTTTCCAACTTTTTCAAGCAACACCATTCCAGAGCTTGTGAGGATGGCTATTCCGGCACCGTAGCCCCCAACGGGTTTTGGCTCGTTTGGGTATTGATGCCTCTCAAGTTTTTGGAGAACTTTTAAGGCGTATGCGACTTCTATCGGCTTTTTCAGTATGTAGCCAAATATGCCGCACATATTTTCATCCGCCCCTCCTAAACTATGTATTTCTGGTCTGTCTTCTCAAAGTCCTTAACAATTTCCATGACCCGCTTGGCGTGAAAAGCCTTGTCTAGGGGTATGCTCTTCAGCAGAGCCCACGGACTGCTTTTGGCTATGGTTGTTGTTATATGCTCTTCGCCGAAACACTCCTTTGCGACATGATAGACTAGCTGCCTAACCTTTAATTCGGAGACATGCCCCAGTGCGTGGAGATACTCGTGGAGAAGCAGATTATAGATTAAGGCGTTTACAACACGCTTCGAATTTGTAGAGGCTTCAACAGCCTTGACAAGGATGCGGTTCAGAATAATGTTGTTTGTTCCAATGGGGTGGTAGGCGCCTAACTGTATGGGCAAATCATCGAGGAAAAGCATCATCCCAGCCCTCCGCTGGTTCAGAGAAAAGGCAACGGTGTCCTTAACAACCTCCCAAATGGCACCATAACTTGAGGCGTTTTCAAGCCTTAAACGATAATTCTCAACATAGCTTCTTTCCAAAGATTTTCTCTCCGCACAGCTTTTCAACCTTACAATGGTTGCAAAACATAAATAATTTCGTTAACACTTTGTATTTCTTGGACGATGAAGAAATCGAGGTACACTGAACTGATGATTGCTTTTTCCGCTTCTGAGTCCAAAATAAACGGCTATGCAATCCGCTAACAATTCGCTGGAAGAAGGAGGTAAAAAGGTGAACGGAAGTTTGGAGAACTATGTTTCTTTTGGTCCTGTAATGTATGCCCATATGCTAACCATTATGAGTGTTAGGAAGGCACCTGTTAGTCCCGCGAGGATGTATTTACTGAATAGAACTGGCAGTATAGCTGCAAGCGCTGGAATAACGTACTCTATTGTTAGTTCAGCTACGATTCCCGCGAAGAATCCGAGGATTGCGACAAACACGAATACCTTTAATCTTTCGCCCATCTTTTCCACCTAGCCTAGAATTGAATTATAAGCCTCTTTTTAGTCTAACTTACACTTTTTTGTCTATTTCCGAGAAAACAGCAAGGAGTTCTTTTCACTGGAAAATTAAAGCTCAAAAAGGTTTCAGCCGGCACATATAGCTCTACATATATACGTGGATAATGCGGGCATATTAAGAATGTATAAAGATTTGCCATGCCCCTTAAGCCTCTTTTTGGAGGAATCAAGCTTGTCCGAAAAGTTTAGTAGAAAATGGGATGAGAGACGCGACGAGCAACCAATAACAGAGCGCATCAAGGAGGCTGTCAGGCCGCCGGGTCCGTTGAAGCCGAGGCTTGACATGGCTGTCCGACGCATAGAACTCCAAATACAGAAGTTAGACCAAGCAAGTGAGAGGTTCAGCCAGAGAGACAAGTCAATATTTGCAAGAATTGTCGATGCTTACACAAAGCATGACATGGCACGGGCAAATGTCTTTGCCAACGAGTTGGCTGAGATAAGGAAGATGGAAAAGATGATTATGCAGGCTAGGCTTGCCCTTGAACAAATAGTCTTAAGATTACGCACAGTATCAGAGCTTGGAGACGTTGTTTCAACTCTTGGACCCGCAGTAAGCGTGCTAAGAGCCGTAAAAACTGGAATGGCTAACATCTTCCCAGAAGCGGAGAGGGAGTTAGGGCAGATAGGCAACCTTTTAAGCGGAATAATAGTTGAGGCTGGACAAAGCACAGGATTATCCATAAACTTTGAAACAGCTAACGAAGACGCCCAAAAAATACTTACTGAGGCTGCAGCTGTGGCTGAACAGAAAATTAAGGAGAAGTTCCCAGAGCTTCCGGCAGGGATCCCGCAGGTGCCGCTTCCAGAAAAATCCACAACAGAAACATCTTAATAACATAATGGAGGAGTGTACATGCCACAAGATCCCAATCTTTTTTTGTCCCTCGGCAAAGTCATTAAAGACGAGTATGGACGCCCAATAGGCGAGGTGGCTTCCCTAGCTGTAAAGCCCCACGGTGGAGTGGACGCCGTTTACATAAGGCACAGTGATGGGCGCTTCGTTAAGTATCCCGCTGGGACAATAAAGGTTGAAGGCTCAGAAGTAATTTTCCTTTCAAAAGTTAAATATGATACCGCGGTTTTCTGCGACCAGATTCCGCTTATATGGCGTAAAGACCAAGCCCTAAAAGAGCTTCTTGAGAAAAAAAAGATTTCACCAGAAGTTTATGAAGACTTACACAGAAGTTTTGAGGGCGCCCTAAACCAGCTTAAAAGTGAAGCCCAAACCCTTCTTGAAAGGATTGATAAAGAGATTGAAAGGTGCAATCAGGAGATTAGGGAGCTGAATTATGCGCTTGTCCACCTAGAAGTAGAGCATGAGATAGGCGAGGTTGACGACCAATCTTATCAGGCGGCGTTTACAACAATTCAAGAATGCCTGAAAAGGGCGAACTTGGAGAAGACAGACCTTGAAAGCATGAAAAACAAGCTTTCAAACATTCTATTGGGAGAGGCGCCGAAGGCTGTTACTGAAGAGCATGTTGAAGCCCCAACTCCCCCGTCTCCAAGCCTCCCAGAACCACCAGTCATAGTTTACGTGAAAGAAGCAGGCGAATCCGGAATATAGGTTTCTGCGTAGCGGGCGGAGGGAGCAAAAATAAAAAACCCTTTCACCCAAACCCCTCCACCACTACGAGAAGTTATAATCAAGTCTGTGCATAAACTGCGAATCCAACAACATAAAGTGGTTCAAGCATCACTGAGGCTGAAGGAAAGAGACAAAAACCTATTCCAGACATGCGTAACAGCACTAAGAGCCAACAACAAGGAAAGGGCCGCAATATGTGCAAACGAGCTAGCCGAAGTTCGAAAGCTAATTAATTTTCTCCAGCAGGTGGAGCTTGCCATTGAAAGGGTTATCCTCCGCCTCGAAACGGTGAAAGAGCTAAGCGACATAGTCATAGACCTAAAACCTGCCTTGAGAACTCTCCAAAGCGTCTCAAAACAGCTCTTTGATGTTTTACCAGAGGTTTCCTCAGAGCTTAGCGAAATCAACGACGTTATAGGAGAAACAATCTACTCTACAAGAATATCAGCAGACGAAGTAATAATCCCAGTTGACAGAGTTACACCAGCCGGAGAACAAATTCTGAAAGAAGTTTCAAGTTTCTTGGAGAGGAGGTTGGCTGAGAAGCTTCCTGAACCGCCCGCTATGCAGGAGGAAGCACCAGCGCCAAAGCTGGAGGCAAAACTTGAGCCTGCCCAAGCCCAGATTAAGCAGATGGTTGCCCTAGCTGCTTCATGCTCCCAGTCTGTTGGCGGCGAAACAGTTGAAGCCGAAGGGAGCAGCTCCCAAAACCTCATCTCCTTCAGAAAGGCTGAAATCCAAGAGATTTCGCTCCGGGTTGGAAAGCCGACGCTTGAAGACGCCCTCCTAGAATATGTTCGGAAAAGTGGAGGCGAAATAGACTTAACGCGCTGCTCTCGGGAGTTGGGCGCCTCATACGAAGATATTGAAAAAGCCCTCCAAAGTCTTGGGGCTAAAGGTAAGATAAAGATCGAAGCTAGAAGGTGAACTCCTTATGGAAGCTTCGCAGGAACTGGAAAAGGCTGCAACAAACTATGCATTAGAGGCTGTCCGCCTAGACAAGCAGGGAGCCAGAGGCATGGCCATAACCATGTATCAGAAGGCTATAGAAACCCTTCTGAAGCTTGTTCAGCTTTATCCGGATTACAGCTTAAACAAGGTTTACATTCAAAGGGCCATAGCCTATCAAGAGAGAATTAAAGTGCTGCAGGGCGCTGTTGGTCCAGCAGAGCCAAGGGCGGAAGAAGCTAAAGGTGTTGAAGGAGGAAAAGTGGGCGAGGAGAGGAAGGCCAGCTATGAAGACCTAATTGTTAAGGAAAAGCCAAACGTGAAATGGGACGAGGTTATTGGACTTGACACTGCAAAGAAAGCCATAAAGGAAGCCATAATCTACCCGGTTCAGAGACCAGACCTTTTCCCACTTGGGTGGCCTAGAGGCATACTACTATTCGGACCACCTGGATGCGGCAAAACTTTGTTGGCCGCCGCTGCCGCAACAGAGATTGACGCCGTCTTTATTTCTGTGGATGCCGCCTCAATAATGTCTAAGTGGCTGGGTGAGGCTGAGCAGAATGTTGCCCGCCTCTTTGAGTCTGCTAGGAAGTCTGCTTTGGAGGATAAGAAGCCAGCTATAATCTTCATTGATGAGTTAGACTCTCTGATGGGTAAGCATTCCAACGAGGTTGGCGGCGAAGTTCGAGTGCGAAACCAGTTCTTGAAGGAGATGGACGGCATAATAGATAAGGGCAAAAACATTCACGTCTATGTTATTGGCGCCACAAATAAGCCTTGGGATTTGGACTGGCCCTTTATTAGGCGTTTCCAAAAGCGTATCCTTGTGCCACTTCCAGACCACCACGCCCGCCTAATGATGTTTAAGCATTACACGAGCAATTTGCTCTTGGCTCCAGATGTGGATTTGCACGAGTTGGCTAGGCTTTCAGAAGGCTTTTCAGGAAGCGACATAAAAGACGTCTGCCAAGCAGCCCACCTAAAAGTTATAGGCGAATTCTTTGAGTCTGGTCAAGCATCAAACAAGCTTGCCAAGCCAAGGCCCCTGCGGATGAGCGATTTTAGACAGATTCTTGAAGAGAGAAAGCCAAGCGTCTCCCTTGACATGCTGGCCCTATACAACAGATGGTTTGAAGCCTTTAAAGCCCTATAGGAACGCCCAAAAAGTGGAAAGGTTTGGAGAAACCACTTCTATTTTTGAAAAGCTCTCCTTTCTCCCCCTTCTCCCCCTCGGAATCTCCAAACCCCACAAATAAACATGGGCGCTCCATAAAGGGGCTACTTCAAAAACCTCTTTTTTCCCTTATAATTTTTTCCACAAGCTTCGCAAGTTCGGCTTGCTCCCTAAAAACATCAAAGTATGGAGCCGGCAAGTCTTTTATCATCGGCGAGTAGGGTCCTGTAAAGGCTATTATGGGCTTATAGGCTTTTAGGGCTTCAGCAGCCTCCTCTTCAGATTTTACCGCCACTATTTTTGGTATATTGGAGTTTTTGCCCAAAATTTTTCTGAAACCTTCAATTAGGATTATGTCACTGTCTTGGCATTTTTCTATTATGGCTTCTAGGGAAAAATTGTTCGCGCTGCCCTTTTCTATAGTGGCCACTTCTTTTGGCGAGATGCCGACCACTGTTTTTGCTCCGGCTTCGGCGAATCTCCAAGTGTCCTTGCCCCTTGTGTCGATTGTAAAGTCTTTCTCTGGAATGTGTTTTATGGCTGCAACTTTGTAGCCTCGGCGGGTTAGCTCCCTTGTTAAGGCTTCTATTGTCGTTGTTTTGCCTGACTCTTTGCCTCCCAATACGGCTATGACTGCGACCTTGGTTTTCAATTTTGCACCTTCTAGCCTTCCATCTCTTCGCTAAAGATTCTTTTAAATGTGGCCTTTTCCACGTGGAGTTTTTCCGATAGGTTTTTTACCCATTTTATGTAGCTTCTGAAAATGTTCTGTAATATTTCTGCCTTTTCCTTGTCTGAAAGCTCCTTTTCCTCAGCCAAAAGAAGGGCGAACCATTTTCCGGCATCTGAAAGCTTGTAGGATTTAACCCATATTATGCGTCCTTCATGCTGTTTCTTTTCCATGTTCTCTGTTAAGATTCCAAGTTTGGTCAAAACCTTCAAGTTCTCGATTATAGTCTTGTTTGAGTAGGAAAGCCCCTTAACGAGGTCTTTCTGGTAAACTTTGTTTGAAATCCCAGTTTTAAGGAAGAATCTTAAAATGTCAAGGGAAGCCTTAGAGCCGAAAATTGCGCTTAGTATGCGGTCTTTTTCTTCGGCTGGAAGGAAAACTACATAGGGATGTAGAGAACTCACCAAACATACCCATCAAAAGTCTTCACTGTTAATCTTAAATTGTTTTCTACTCAACGTCAACACTTTTAAAACAGTCAGCCAAATTCTAACAAGGTGACATTGACGGCTGCACCTAAAAACTGGCTTCCAATGGACGGAGACACATTCACAACCAAAGAGGGCTTTATACTAAACGTTTTTGGGTACGAACATCCGGAAAAGCGGGTCTTCGCTTTTCTAAAGTATATTCCATCAGGGTTTAAAGAACTATTTAATGTCCGCCTTTTGGGGAGGACGTGGCGTTATGGGCGAACCGAGCTTTTTAGGGCTGAAAAGCTTTACACGGCGAAAAACTACCAAACTTTCCTAGAAGTTTTTCGGACATATTTCCCGGACTATGTTTACCATTGCCCTTACAGAGGAAAAGATGTTATCAGTGTACCTTTAAAGAAAATTAGGAGGATTTATGTTCCAAGGGAATGCCTCCAACGACTCTTGAAAATGAAAAAGCTGGATAAACTGCAAAGGATGACCCTTGATTTTGTAGATTTAGTTTCCAATGCTTCAGAGGTTGTCCTTGACGATTTTGGTGTCCACGGCTCCATAGCACTAAACATGCATTCCCAAAAGTCTGACATAGACATTGTTGTTTATGGAAGCCAGAACTTCCGCAAGGTGGAGGAAGCAATTAACAAGCTTGTTGAGGAGGGAACCCTAAGCTACATTTTTAACAACCGTCTGGACGCAGCGAGACGGTTTAAGGGGCGTTACCTCGGGAAAATCTTCATGTATAATGCTGTCCGTAAACCAGAAGAAGTTACAACCAAGTATGGCGAGTACTTTTACACGCCAATCGCGCTAGTCAAATTCCAATGCAAGGTTAAAGATGACAGCGAAGCCATGTTCCGTCCAGCCATATACAAGATTGAAGACTACACACCATTAAACAAAAACTCAAAGCTTCCAAGAGAAATGGTTCCATGGGCCGTTGTCTCCATGATTGGATGCTACAGAAACATAGCCAGAAGCAACCAGAAAATAGAGGTTTCCGGGATGCTGGAACGAGTGGAGAGGGTTGGCGGCGGTGAAGCCTTTTATCAAGTTGTTGTCGGAACTGCTGAGAGCGAGGAAGAGTACATTTGGCCGGTTTAAGGCTTAGGGACCGCGACGCAATAATAACACGTGAAGGCTTAATCTTCCGCGTTTTTGGCTATACTCATCCGCCAGATGGTTTCGTATGCGATGCTGAGTATGCGCCTTCTAATCTTTTTAAGTCTGCCAACCCTAAAGCCTACAGAACTGATGGCGCAAATGTCTTTTACAAGTTTTACGAGGATGAAGGCTGGCGCTTTATAGAGGCAAACTATCCACAATACATGATTCTGTACGAGCCAATCGGCAGAAAGGTTGTCGGCGTGAAAAACTCCAATGTGGCGGGCATAAAAAAGCCGGAGGAAGCCCTAAAAAGGCTTATTGAAAAAGAACCGAAAGACAAGCTTCTAAAGGCTCTTCAAAAAGTCTTAGAAGCAACAGTGGTTAGTTCCGGCTTGTCTATTATGGATTTTGGTGTTTTCGGCTCGCTTCTCCAAGGCTTCTACCATCCAAAATTCTCTGACATAGACATGGTTGTTTATGGGAGGAAAAATCTTGAGCGCATACGTGAGGTTCTACAAGAACTTTACATGGATAAGAATTCGGGTTTTTCTAACGAGTTCGAAGATGACTCATCCATTAAGGGGAAGGTTTGGCGCTTTAAGAACATACGCTCAGAAGAGTTTATTTGGCATCAACGGCGCAAGCTCATTTACGGAGTTTTCTACGACGAAGCCTCCGGAAGGACCATCAAGGTTGAGTTTGAACCAGTGAAAGACTGGAGTGAAATTAGAAACGAATACGGTCAAGTTAGGAGAATTACCCGTGAAGGCTGGGTTAAGGCGCTTCTACGCATAAAAGATGATTCAGAAGCCCCTTTTATGCCATCAATTTACCATGTTGAAACTGTTAAAATTATTGAAGGCCCAAAAGTGAGAGACTTAAAAAGGGTTGTCTCCTATCTTGAAGAGTTTAGGATGCAGGCGTGGAGTGGCGAAATAGTTTATGCTGAAGGAAACCTTGAAAAAGTTGAGTTACAAGATGGCGAGTGCTTTCACCAAATGACATTGACTTATGGACCGCGCTATTACGAGCAAGCCTTGAAAGTTGCAGAGCCGGCAGCTAAAACCTAACTTTTTAAAATCATGTAGTCTGTTGGCTTGTTTCCAAGAAGTAGCCTAAAGTATTCCTCGCCACTTCTGCCGTCCGTCACATGTTCAAGTTTTCCTTGCGCCGTGACACTCTCACCTTCCCTTGCTTGTTGGCAGAACCTTCCGCGAAAAGATGCAATTTCCCTTATTGGTTCGAGTTTTGGTCCCTCGACAACTTTTACGTCTCTAACTTTGTATGTGCATGGTGTGAATATGGCTTCAGCATCATCAACAACCACGGCCTCAACCTTCGCATAGCCACAATTCTTATAGCGGATATCGCCATACTTTTCGCCTATTTCATTCCAGTCCTTCACGAAACGGATGAAATAGTCTCTGTTCATGAACTTGCCCTGGAAAACCTTTCTGGATTCGACCTTTACGAAGTCCTCGAAGCTCATAATGGTGTCTTTCGAACGGAAGGCGAAAAGCCTCCGCAAATCCTCCAAACTGTAAGGCTTGAAAGGAGTGTTACCTTCCTCAAGTAACCTCTTCAAGGCTCTGTGCACTTTCCGGCAGTTTTCAGCGCCATAAACAACTGGGTCTATGTCAGAGGCATCAGTATGCAAGCCAACCAAAACCGAACCAGAAATCCCAAGCTTGTTCCACGGCACTCCTGCCTCTTTTTTCAAAATTTCTAGACATTGCAAAGCAGCCTTTTCCAAACCATCGAGGCTTTCGCTTTCCCTAAGCCTCTTTAAGCCCTCAATTGGGCTGTAAACCTTTTTTACATTTTCCAGCGGAACTTCACATAGCTTATCGTCAAAAATCGGGTCGTGAACAACATAATTCGGAATAGTCCTTCCGAGAAAAGCGAACCTTTCAGAAATTCCATAAACTTTGCTGTACATAACGCCGTTGCGGATGCGAGAACCTTTTTTATCTGGAATAAAGCGGGGAAAAGCTATTATCTTGCTTGGCGGGTGAACTAGTCCCTTCACGTCAAAGATTATGCCCTCAACAGACTCTATTAAAAAGCCTTCTGCTGGCTGCATTTTCGACATCATTACTATCAGCTTATATTTCGCTCTTTCTGTATGTGAGCCCAGCTTTCCGTAAAGTTGGCAAGAGAGCCACCGCAATTGTTGTGGCAATAGCTGTAAACAACGTTCTTTCAATAACTGATATCGGAAGCACCATCATAAATATGCCCGCTATAAACTCGCTTGGCGCGCTCTTCAATGCAGGAGCAACAACATCCATCATACCCAAAAATATTAAGTTGCCAAGCATATGGTCTGCGATGATTCCACAGTAGCACGCTATGGCTGTAGCCGTCACAAATCCTGGTTTAATCCAGCTGAAGAATCCGTAAATTATCGAGAACGCTCCGATTATGAGCATGGCGTAAGTGAGAAATGGCAAAACTTTGAGAATTTCCATGGTTTCAAATAATTTTCCAATATCTGTGTAAGTGAAGTAGCATGTTATCCCTATCAATAGGCAAATCATGCCCCAAGCCATATAGTCCGTCTTCAATTTTTTAACCAGTTTTTCTTCTTTTTCCTCTACAATTTTGTCGGCAATCCATCCCCTAGCAATAAGCACCATCAACAGTCCCGTGATATGGGGAATCGGATAAAATGGTGCCGCTCGACCAATATCCGTGGAATACCAGCCTGCCAAAAGTATTGCGATGGCAACCGCTGAAAACGTCCATCCATGAATTGTTTTACCCACTTTTTTGGTTGTTAACATTCCTGCAACAAACGCCGATATGCCAGTGCAGAAGGATGTTAAAATCGTAAAGAGGTTTCCAGCTGCAGCTAAACCACCGATCACGGCTGCAAGAAACCCCAAATATGGTCCGACAATTACGCCGTAGATGGGCGCCAGCGAGGCGTCGAAGCTTATACTTGAACCAGAAGCGCCTATTATCGGAATTCCCGGAACAAATTCTGAAACAGTCCACGATAGAGCCGCAAAGATTGCCGTTAGGGCTATTTCACGGGCAGACACCTTTAACTTTTGCATTTTCAACTTCCTTATGTATTTTTGGTAATTGCTGTGTAATTTTTTACACAACGTTAATAAGCCTTTCCATGCAAGCTATACAGTAAAGGTGCAATGTTCGATGGCTTTCCCGTTTAACAAGGCTGAGCATGTTTCGCGTTGTTTGGAGTTGGCCATTCTTTTGGAGGTTGGTGCTGATAAGCCTGGAAACGTGAATTTGGTGGTTGGTTTTGAGGGAACCAATCACATGCATTTTTTGGCTTCTGCTGTGGCGGCGGCTCCCCATTTTAGGTTGGCTGCCGAACGGGGCATGATTGTTTCAAGGGGCGAATTGGCTTTGAGAGACGTAGGTGTTGGAGGGATTATCAGAGACTGTGTAGCTGACATTAATGCTTGGCAGAGCGGTGGCAACACGTTGCTTGGCACAATAATACTTTTTACGCCTTTAGCTGTGGCGGCTGGCATGACACCCACGGAAAAGGGAATCTTTAACCTTTCTATTTTAAGGCAAAATTTGCAAAGAATTGTCGAAGCGACAACGCCCGAAGATGCCGTTGCAGTTTACGAGGCTGTTGGAATTGCCAAGCCCAGCGGTTTGGGAAAAGCCCCAGACCTAGATGTTAACGACCCAAACTCTGTGAAGCGCATAATTGAAGAGGGAATTTCACTTTACCAAGTTTTCAAAATAGCCTCATCCTACGACATGGTTTGCTCAGAATGGGTTAACAACTACCCAGTAACCTTCGAACATGCCTATCCACTGTTGATGCAGAATCTTAAGGAAGACGAAGACCTTAACACGGCAATAATTCACACATTCCTTGCTGTTTTAGCTAGGCATCCAGACACCTTCATTGCAAGAAAGGCTGGACTTAAAAGAGCTCGTGAAGTCTCCGCTACAGCTGAGGGAGTCTTGAAAAGCGGAGGTCTTAAAACAGCCGTTGGGAGGGAGAAGCTCCGTGAGTTTGACGCTATGCTAAGAAAGGAAAGCAATCTATTGAATCCGGGAACAACAGCAGACATAATTGCTGCCGCCCTAGCCTTAGCTTTGCTGAGCGGCTATAGACCATAATTTGAAAGACAAAAACGATAGAGGGTAGACTGCTATTGGCTTTTTCAGCAGCAAAAATACATAGCTTTTTACTCTCATTTTAAGGACCTTTCGTTGCTTTTGGAATGCCCATTGGGATAAATTTAAAGCTGATGAGTATCGATATTTATTTAAAATGTATGTTTGACGGAGGCTGATCATTGTCTACTAGAGTTACTAGGCACACGTTTTATCCTTTTGTTAGAAAAGTTTTTGAGAGGTCTAGTTGCCATAATGTCTCACGGTAAAATTTTCATATTCATTATTCTTTCAGAAACTCTTCTAGTTATGTTCCTTCCCCACGCTCTTACCGTAGGAAGAAAAACTGTACCCTTCCCATTTTTGCGTGTTGAATATTCTTACACTGTAATTTTTCTAGGATATTCTCTACGGGGACAATTCGAGTTGAGCACTAACGACATTATCAATAAAACATACATCGAGGTTGTAGAAAGGCTTATGATGGCGGGTGCAGCCTCAGCTTCGATAACATTTTATGTAAGCCTAATCAATCGCTCCATAATCCTCGTTGAAGAACTTTTGCCTACGCTGGAAATTCCACCTCATGGCGAATACTTTGATTTATGGATTGGTGAGGGGCATAACCCCGGAGACGCAGTGAAAATTTTAAATCAGACGGTTACCTTGTCCGATTCAGGCTTAAGGTGTTATGGATGGCTATTCTTTTACACATTGATGGCAAATAGCATAGAGTTTAGCTGCTCCCGGGACATTTCACTCTATGGAAGTATAATATCTGCTAATTACTATGGAAGGCTTGAAATAATATATGATCGGGAAACTGGACTCATGTTGGAGGATAGGCAGTATTGGACGGTTAATTATGTGGAATCTGGCTATCCTCGGACGCTATCTTACAGTATAGTATTTACATATAATACCTCAAATGTGCGTTTTACTTATGTCACCTACGCTTTAACAACATTCATTTACTCGGTACTCATACTCGTAGGAGCTATGCTTGTATACTTTGCAATACACGTTTACCGAAAGAGGAAGGCAGAAAAACTAGCACTTGAAAAACCACCTATAAGCGAAGAGCACCCCAAATTTACGCCTCCTCCGGAAGGGTCTCCATCACAACCACTAACTCCGCCAAATGGTTGGTTAATTCGCACAATTATTCTTAATGTTGGGAAGGGATAAATTAATTAGGATTGAGTTTTCTGTATGTAGCTTTCAAGAAATGTTTGGCGTTAATGTGCAAATGTTGAGGTTAACCCATGGAAGAGAAGCCTAAGCTGAAAGTTACCCTATTGACTGGACGTACAATAGAGCAGGGTGCCGGAAAAGAGCGGGGAAAATCCTCAAAAGAGTATGTGGAAAGCGTATCCGTTTGCTATATGGACCCAGAGGATATGAAAAGGCTTGGCATAAGAGATGGAACCAACATTCAAGTTTCAACGGCTTTTGGCTCAGTCGTGGTTAAAGCCAAGAAATCTTTGAGGGCACCGCACCAAGGCGTGGTTTTTATCCCTTATGGTCCATGGGCGAATGTTGTTGTCGACCCTGAAACCAATGGCATTGGTATGCCCTCTTTTAAGGGGATTCCAGCTTCTGTGGAGCCAGCCCTAGACAAGCCAGTTCTAGGCTTGGAGGAGCTTCTCAAAACAGTTTTAGGAAGGATTAATGATGCCGGTTGTTAAGGCTGTAACTTGCCCCGTTTGTGGAAGCCTATGCGATGACATAGAACTAACCGTTGAGAATGGACGCATCGTCAAGGTTAAGAATGGCTGTGCCATGTGTGAAGCCAAGTTTTTGGGCTACTGTGGCGAGCATCGTGTTTTAAGGCCCATGATAAGGAAAAATGGCGGGCTTGTCAAAACAACCCTTAGAGAGGCTGTTAGAAGGGCAGCTGAAATTTTGGCTGAAGCTAACTATCCAGTGCTTTATGGCTGGAGCAGCACAAGTTGCGAAGCCATAAGCGTTGGCATAGAACTCGCTGAAGAAGTTGGCGGAGTAATAGACAACACCTCTGTTGTCTGCCACGGGCCATCAATATTAAGCATTCAAGACGTTGGGATTCCATCATGCACTTTGGGGCAGATTAGGCATAGGGCTGACCTTATCGTTTATTGGGGGAGCAACCCTTGGAGTGCCCATCCGAGGCACATAGAGCGTTACACAGCCTTCTCAGAGGGAAGATTTGAGAAGAGCGCATGGAGAAGTTACGTGAACAAGGTTAAGGCTCTTGTCGGACGGAAAAAGATTCAAAGTGCCATTAAACGGCTGTTCTTCAAAAAGCCGGCGCCGGTCCCTCCACCAGTTTCCGGGTATAAGCCCTACCCGTCAATAGCCAAGGAAGGTAGAAAACTTATAGTGATTGACGTTAGGCGGACAAAGTCGGCTGAAATCGCAGACTATTTCGTGCAAGTTGAGCCCAACAGGGATTATGAGCTTTTGCAGGCTTTCCGGGCGCTGGTTCGCGACCAAGAGCTTGAAGTTGACAAAGTGGCTGGAGTACCAGTGGAGTATTTGGAGGAGGTGGCTGACGCCATGGTTAGCTGCGATTTCGGCGCCTTGTTCTTTGGGCTTGGCTTAACAATGAGCAGTGGCAAACTGCGAAACATAGACGCGGCGCTTTCATTAGTGCGGGACCTAAACATGAGAACAAAATTTGTCATAATGCCCATGCGGGGGCACTTCAATGTGACTGGCGCCAACACGGTTTTTACTTGGCAAACGGGCTACCCGTACGCCGTGGACTTCTCCCTTGGCTATCCAAGGTACAATCCCGGCGAAACATCAGTTATCGACGTTTTATTGCGGAAGGAGTCTGATGCCGCTCTAATAGTGGCTTCAGACCCAGTTTCAAACTTCCCACGAAAAGCGGCTGAACACTTGGTGGAAAACCCCTTAATAGTTATCGACCCCCACATGAATGTGACAGCTCAAATGGCTGACGTGCTTATTCCGTCGGCTTTTGTTGGCATAGAAGCTTCTGGAACAGCCTACCGCATGGACCACGTGCCCATACCTCTAAAGAAGGTGGTGAACCCACCGAGGGGCATTCTTCCAGACGAGGAGATTCTGAGGCGGATTTTGGCTGAAGTTAGAAGGATAAAAAGGAAGGAGGCTAAAGCCTAATGGAGCTTCTAATAAGAAACGGGCTTGTTTACGACCCCCTCAACGGTATTGACGGAGAAAAAATGGACATAGCCGTGAAAGACGGCAAAATAGTCGAGAAAGTTAACGAGCGGAGAGCTAAGAAGATTGATGCTTCTGGAATGGTTGTCATGCCGGGCGGGGTTGACATCCACAGCCACATAGCCGGAGGAAAAGTGAACTCTGGAAGGCTGCTACGCCCAGAAGACCACTTCAAGGATTTTGAACGCAAAACAGCCGTAACAAGGTCTGGTGTGGGCTATTCTATTCCATCCACTTTTACGACGGGTTATCGTTACGCGAGGATGGGCTGGACAACGGTTATGGACCCAGCCATGCCACCTTTGGAGGCGAAACACACCCATGAAGAGTTAAGCGACACGCCAATAATTGATAAGTCTAGTTATCCGCTCCTCGGCGACTGGTGGTTTGTCCTCGAATATTTGAGGGATGGCAGAATAGAGGAGTGCGCCCGCCACGTGGCATGGATGATTAAGGCGACTAAGGGCTACGCGATAAAGCTTGTCAACCCAGGTGGGCTTGAGGCTTGGGGTTTTGGGCACAACGTAAACAGCATAGACGACCAAGTTCCATATTTTGGAATTACACCCCGCGAGATTATCCGCGGACTATGCAAGGTTAATAAGCTTCTAAACTTGCCACACACAATCCACGTGCACACAAACAATCTTGGGAAGCCGGGCAATTATGTGACAGCCCTAGAAACAATGAAATGCGTGGAGGATTTAGCCGAAGACGACAAACCGGTAATCCATATAACCCACTGCCAGTTCAGCGCCTTTAAGGGTGACGACTGGAGAACCTTCGAGTCCGGAGCAGAAGAGATAGCCAACTACGTCAACGCCCATTCCCACGTGACAATGGACATGGGACAGGTAATATTCACAAACACAACGACAATGACGGCTGACGGTCCATTCCAATACATACTCTACACATTAAGCGGCAACAAGTGGGTAAACCACGACGTGGAAACAGAAACCAGCGCCGGAATCGTACCATTCCACTACAAGAGGAAAAGCTATGTTCACGCAACCCAGTGGTCAATAGGCTTAGAACTAGCCCTACTAATAAAAGACCCCTGGAAAATTTTAATGACAACAGACCACCCGAACGGTGGACCATTTATCGCTTATCCGAGGATTGTGGCTTGGCTTATGAGCAGAAAAGCCAGAGAAGCCACCCTCAAAAAGATTAATCCAAAAGCCAGAAGTAGAAGCCTCCTCCCAACAATAGACCGCGAGTTAAGCTTTTATGAAATAGCCATAGTGACGAGAGCGGGGCAAGCCAAAGCCCTAGGGCTTAAAAACAAGGGACACTTAGGCGTCGGCGCAGACGCGGACATAGCCATATACAACTTTAACCCAGAAACCACCGACCCCTCAAAGAAGTATAAGGCTTTGAGGCGGGCTTTCAAGAGGGCAGCCTACACTATTAAGGGCGGACAAGTGGTTGTTAAGGACGGCG
This sequence comes from Bathyarchaeia archaeon, assembly GCA_038883715.1. Taxonomy (GTDB): domain Archaea; phylum Thermoproteota; class Bathyarchaeia; order Bathyarchaeales; family Bathycorpusculaceae; genus JAGTQI01. The sequence goes on along the minus strand of JAVZLS010000013.1, from coordinate 13,655 downwards.
AGGTTTTAAGGCATATTGATGGGGCAACTATGTGGTTGGACGTGAAAACCAGCGAAGAGGCGAAAATAACAGAGGAAATGAAAAGGCGGTTTAAAGAGTACTGGACTGTTGAGTTTGAGAACTATCCGGTAAGTGAGGATTATTTGGCAATTTCCCAACCCATAACCGTAAAGGCTGATGTATAATGTTGGTAAACCTATACCCGTTAAAGGAGTTCAAACTGCCAATAATGGCTGAATGCATAAACCCAGACATTTTCCAAGGGAAAAAACAAAAAGAAATTGAAGGGCTGGAGGTTTGGGAAGGGAAAAAACAGAAAAAACTTGGAGAACTCTTCAAAGTTGAAGTGGCAAAGGAAGAAGGCAAATCTGAAGCCACCGTGATAACTATCCATGGTGATGTGAGCCGCGTTAGGCGAATAGGCGCTGGAATGAAAAGCGGCGAAATAATTGTTAAAGGCGACGCTGGCATGCACCTGGGCGAAGAAATGCGCGGCGGAAAAATAACCGTTTACGGCAACGTTTTTGGTTGGGCTGGCTCCATGATGAAGGGCGGAACAATAGAGATTCACGGAAACGCCGGCGACTATTTAGGTGCGCCGTACCGCGGAAGCACTGAAGGAATGAAAGGTGGAAAAATAATTGTGCATGGAAACGTTGGAAGCGAAGCCGGAGCCCACATGAAGAAAGGTTTGATAAAGATTTGTGGGAATGCCGGACAGTTTGTGGGTTTCAGAATGCATGGCGGCACAATTTACGTGCAGAAAGACTGCGGTGGAAGAGCTGGAGCATGCATGATAGACGGGACGATAGTTGTCGGAGGCTTCTTGGAATCCGTTCTCCCCACATTCACAATTGAGGGCATAAGGAAGAGAGTTAAAATAGAAGAGGGCGAAGTTGTGGAAGCGCCTTTCTACTTGTTCCTTGGAGATTTGACGGAAAACGGTCGTGGAAGGCTTTTTGTCGCAAAAGAGCCGAACCCCCACCTAAGCCGCTATGAAAAACTTCTCTAAAATGGGGTTAAGCCATGAAAGGCGGATTAAGTGTAAACCGTTTGGCATGGAAGCTGCTGGAAAAACTTTGTGGAAGCCCAGAATTTTACGGCGTAAAGGTTGAAAAGGCGGAATGCGGCGCCACAGTTGTGGATGCTGGGATAAAATCGAAAGGCGGCTTTCAAGCCGGCAAGATTATAACGGAAATCTGCATGGGCGGGTGTGGAAAAGCCACTATAGGCTTTTGGCAGTATGGTGAATTCGAGCTTCCAACAATATTTGTTTACACAGACCATCCAGCCATAGCCACTTTGGGTTCGCAGTTTGCAGGATGGAACATTAAGGAGGGTGACTACTTCGCCATAGGCTCTGGACCCGCAAGAGCCCTAGCCCAAAAACCAAAGGAAATCTATGAGAAGATAGGCTATAAAGACGAGTTTGACAAAGCCATAGTGGTCTTGGAAACCGACAAAATGCCGCCTGAAAAGCTCATGCGGAGGCTGGCTGAAGACTGCCACATCCAGTACGAAAACCTGGCATTAATACTAACCCCCACAGCAAGCCTAGCCGGAGCAACACAGGTAGCCGGAAGAATAGTTGAAACTGGAATCCATAAACTCACAAAGTTGGGCTTTAACCCGAACGCTATTCTTTATGCTTGGGGCTCCGCTCCAATACCGCCAGCTCACCCAAAATTTGTCAAAGCCATGGCTAGAACCAACGACGCCATCCTATATGGAGGAGTAACCCACTACATAGTTGACTATGAAAACGAAGACGAGCTAGCCAAGATAGTAGAGCAAGCTCCGTCCAAATCGTCAAAAGACTATGGCAAGCCCTTCCTAGAAATTTTCAAAGCCGCCAATTACGACTTCTACAAAATAGACCCAAACATATTCGCACCAGCAAAAATAACCATAAACAACATTAGAACCGGAAAAACTTTCACGGCCGGAAAGATTAATCCTGATGCCCTAACGAAATCCTTTGAGTTAGGCTAGTTTTCTTCCTTGCCTTTTGTTTGAATTTTTGAACTGTAAAAGTTTTCATGAAAACACGACCTACAAAATCGTTAAAACCGCTGTTTCCAACGAGCGCTCCCATGAAAAATCCCAGCAAAGCCATTTCAACCCATGCTTTGGCTAAAACTGAAAGTGCTAGCGCCCATATTGAACCGAAGATGGATGTGAAAAATGCGGCAACATCTGGAAGTAGAATTGTAACGAGAACAATAAAGAAGAACAGCGTATAAATACACTCTGGAATATATCCGATCAAAGTTGCGAAGGTCACCTTCCAAGAAGAGCCTTTCGAATGTTGCACTCTAAATATCTTCGCCAAATAGCCAACACTAACACCCGTCATCGCTTTTCCTATAGGTAAACCTAAAGCTCCAAGCAGCCCTAGGCTTCCACCCACATACCCGAAGTAGATTCCAGGTCCTATGCCCACAAGAAGCCCGGCAACTAAACCTGCCAATGGGCCCCCGTAAACCGCTGCAATTAAAGTTCCAATATGGGATAAGTCTAGGGCTATTTGGGTCATCTTAAAAATTGTTTGCGAAATAACAAACATCACATTTCCTAACGCCGCCATAAGCGCTAGGAAAACTATTCTTCTGGAATCTGCCGCCATGCCCATTTCGTCCCTGCTGAGCGAGCTTTAGAGTTTATACTCATATATAAGTTTCTACTTAAAAATGAGTAAAATAAAATGCTTTAAACATTAATATGACTTTTGCTCATTTATTTTTGGAGAGGCCTATTGTCAATAAGCCTTAAAATTTCTTTCAATGAGCTTAGGGGCTGGCTTGAGGGCGAAACCAGCTCTGTTCTTGGTCCTGTGCATGCTAAGGCTGAGAGGCTTCTCGACGAGATGCAGGAGTCCCATCAGGGCTTGGTTGATGCTTGTCGTATGCTTTTGGAGAATAGTCGTAAGGAGATTGAGAAGCGTAACATGCGCACTTTTAAGAGGGCACAAGCCCTAAACAAGCTTGCTAAACTTTTCCTTGAGAGGATACAGCCGATTAGGGTTCCGGAAAAGCCATCCTTTAAGGATGTTGAAAGCTTTGTTAACGCTGCCCAGAAGGCTTACGCTGTTACGGATGTTGATGTTAGAAACTGGTTTCCAAGGATTTCACCCTTCTTCATAATGGATAGAGGCAAATTCTTGAGGGCTTTTGAAACTGCGAAAGGCACGCTTAAAGAGCTTAACGAGTTTCTGACAAAAGAGTATGTTAAGGCTAAGGTTTTGGAGGAAACCTTCCAACTTATAGACGAGGTTAACAGGTTGAAGGAGAGGACAGCAAATCTAAGAATGGAGAGAGAAAGAGTTGAAGATGAGCGTAGAAAGGTTGAGGAGGAGCTGGCCAACGTTCAATCTAGGATTATTGAGCTTGAAAAAAGTGGTGGGTTAAGCCACTTGGCAGAGTTGGACGAGGCAATAGGCAGTTTAAGAAGGGAAGTCGAGTACCATCTTCGTCATCTTCAAAAACCCCTAATTAAGCTTCAGTCTTTGGCTTCTCATGGCGAGGGGAGCGGCTTAACACCGGAAGAGCTGAAAAAGCTTAACCATTATTTGGCAGATCCATTTGAGGCTTTAGCTACAGAAAATGATGACTATCCGCTTTTAAGGCAGATTTTGCAGAAGACTTTGAGGCTTATGGTGGAGGGCAAGCTTAAACTTAAGCCCGATAAAGAGCGTAAAGCAAGGCAAGCCATAGAAGAAATTCTCAGCAAGAATTCGCTTGCAAGCCTATACCAAAAGTGTGTGGACGCGAATCAGCGCAAAGCTAAACTTTCCACATCCTCAACTTTAGCCGAAGCCAAAAGCGAAGTGGCGAGACTAAACGAGCATGTGGATAGGTTGAAGAAAAGGGCTGAAAGCTTAGAGGCTGAAATTGTGGCGACTGAAAAGGGCTTAAAGGATGTCGCCGCAAAAATTTTTGAATGCAAAAGCCGCATGGAGAAGAACATTCTCAACTTTTCCGGAAAACGAGTTGAAATAGCCATCGAGGTTTGAGGCGGAGAACTTGCAAAGGCCAAACCTTAAGCAAATTGTAAAAGAAGCCTTTGAAGCTTCATCCGAAGATTTCTGCCGCGTCGTTCAAGAGGCTAGGGAGCTAATTGGCAAAGAAAACGGGAAAATAGGGAATTTTGAGGTTTTTGGTAGGCTTGTTAAGCTTTCGCCTATGGGCGAGGCGCTGGTTGTTGGGGATTTGCACGGCGACCTAGAAAGCCTAATAGAAATCTTAAACAGAAGCAACTTCCTAGACAAACTAAGCCGAGGCGAAAAAGCAACGCTGATTTTTCTAGGCGATTATGGTGATAGGGGACCCTTATCCGCTGAAGTTTATTACACGCTTTTGAAACTTAAGCTGCACTTTCCAAAGCAGATAATCCTAATGAGGGGAAACCACGAGGGACCAGAAGACCTACTGGCTTCACCCCATGATCTGCCATGGCAGTTCCAAGCAAAATTCGGCAAAGCGTGGCAACAAGCTTACGAGGAAATTTTCAAACTTTTCGGGTTCTTGTACAATGCCGTAATTGTTGAGGAACGCTACCTGATGGTTCATGGCGGTGTGCCACCGCAAGCAAAAAGCCTTGAGGATTTAGCCTACGCCCATGAAAGGCACCCAAAGGAGAGCCTTCTGGAAGACTTGCTTTGGAGCGACCCAACCGACGCAATAAGTGAAACATGCGCATCTCCTCGTGGAGCGGGAAAACTCTTCGGACAAAAAGTGGCTGACACCGTTCTGCAAAATTTTGGTGTTAAAGTTCTAATAAGGGGACATGAGCCATGCGAAGAAGGCTACAAAATAGACCATAATGGGAAAGTTTTGACACTTTTTTCAAGGAAAGGGCCACCATACTTCAATGTAAATTGTGCGTATTTGATGGTGGAGCTTTTTAAAAAACCGCAGAACATCATGGAATTAACGCAATACATCCATAAGTTTTAACCTTCGCAAGGAGGCCAGCCTCTGTCCAAATTAAGTTTTGATGAAAGAGCTGAAAGGATTATTGCGAATTATTTAAAGGATTTTAAGTATAAGTTTTCAAGGTTAGAGGTCAAACCCGAGTATTTACAAAACATGCTTTTTGAACTTGAGAACCAGATAAAGTTTTACAGTTTAAAAGGCGCTTTAAAGAGAGGGGCAAAAACTGTTGAAGAGGCTGATGTTGTTAAAACTTTGAAAATGTTTGGAAGTCCTAATGAGCTTGTGAAACAGATTTTTAAAGACGCTAAAAGTTTTGATAAAAAACAGAGCGCATTCTTCAAAATTCTAGAGTTGCTAGAAAAGTTTCTAGGGAGCGCCAACTCCATTGTTTTGGATGCTGGATGCGGGTGGGGAAGGTTTATTCTGAGGCTCCAAAAACACTGTAGCAAAAATTTTGAAATGGTAGGCGTAGACGTCGATGATATTTCATTGAAATATGGCAAGGAGCTAAGCAAATCTTTAGAAGTCATAAGATCCAAGGTTGAGCATCTTCCCCTTAGAGACTCCATTGTTGATGTGATCCTTTGCAGTGGCGTTATTCATGAGATTAAAACATTCTCAGGAAGAAAAGCGGCTGTTGAAGAATTCCGTCGCGTTCTAAAACCCGGCGGGGTGCTTTGCATAGTGGACGCTTTTTCAACTAACCGAATAGTGGATGTGCTGACACGAGTGCTACAGCATGTTACTTCGAAGATTGAATGGTTTTTCGTCAAATCCGCTTTGGAGAGGATATTAAAAGAGAACATGTTCAAAACTATGGGGCTCTTTGAAATCGAGAGTCGTGCACTTGGGACTATTAAAGTATTAACAATAATGTTAACCAAAAATAATCATGTTTAGGGTAGTTGAAATGAGTGTTATAATGGACCATAGCTCCGATAAGCTAGCTGAAGTGTTCTTTGGCTGTCCACCATCAGATATTAAAAAGACTGTGATTTTAACGCTGGGCATTCACTGGCTTTTTGGAAAGATTGCCAAACGAAAATTTGTGGTTAAAAGAAGTATGGGCTGGTGGAATCTCGCCCTCATAAAATGTGATGATTCATATGCGACAGTGATCGCGGCTGGTTGTGGCTCTTCAGAAGTCACAGACATTGTTAGGCTTTTAACAAAATTTTCATGTGAAAGGGTTGTTGGAGTCGGGATAGCTGGAGCCTTAAAAAGAGATATCCAGATAGGCAACATAATAGTGCCAGTTCGAGCCATTCCAGCGTACGCCAAAAGCATGAATGAGGCAGTGAGTCACTCACAGGAGCTGTACTCCGTTTACAGAAGTTTGCTGGAAGACTTTTGCATAAAAAATGGAGTTTTGCTTCACGAGGGAACCCTTTGCACAATTGACGCAATAACCTCCGAGGACTCAAAATTTTACGCCTATGCCGAACGGATGAATCTTTTAGGAGTTGACATGGAAACATTCCATTTATACCGAGAAGCTAAAAAGGCCGGCTTCAAGGTTTCCTCATTCCACATGGTGTCCGACAATCCGATACAGCATAAAAGTTTTGTAGACGATATCCCCAAATCCGACATCTTTAGGAAGGATAAAATCTACAGAAAGACACCAACGCTAATTAAAAATATTGCCGCCTTGTTAAACATGTATTAAAGTTTTAATTCCAGCCTTGAAGTTATACTTGAAGCTTGGATTTGTGCCAGAAGTATACTACATAAAGAATGGTGGGGCGTAGACTTCATAAAAATGAGCAAATGGCTATAAGCCCATTCTAATGGAAACTTTAAAGTTCTGCGTTGAGGCTTTTCTCGTTAGGATAGGTTATTAAAGGCGGTAAGTTTGAAGTTTGGAATTGTCACGCGAAACCCCAACGCCTATAGCTCCGCTCAGCTTCGCGAAGCGTTGTCAAAGCGCAAAATTCCCCATGTCTGTTTTAGCTTTCCATGGCTTGTGGCGCGGGTTGGTTATAAGCCCTACCTAAACGTGCGTAACGTCGATGTCTTGAAAGACTTGGATGCTCTGATAATTCGTCCGATTGGGCGCGGCTCTTTAGAGGAGATTGTTTTCCGCATGGACTTGCTTTATCGCCTTGAAAGGCTCGGCTTTTACGTTATTAACCCTCCAGAAGCCATTGAACACTGCGTTGACAAATACGATTTGCTTGCGATACTGGAGGATGCTGGCATACCAGTGCCGCGGACCGCTGTCACGGAGGATGCTGACGAAGCCTTAAAGGCGTTTCATGAGCTTGGCGGAGACGTTGTCCTCAAACCCATTTTCGGCTCTAGGGGTATAGGCTCGACACGCATAAAGGACCCTGAAGTGGCTTACACAGCCTTTAGAGCTGTGACCTTTTATCATGGCGTAATCTACATTCAAGAGTTTGTCCCTCACGGCTGTTCTGATATCCGCGCCTTTGTTATAGGCGACCGCGTGGTTGCCGCCATGCGCCGAGTTGCCAAAAGCTGGAAAACCAACTATAGCCAAGGGGCCCGCCCAGAACCAGTAAAGCTTGACAGCCAGCTGGAAGAGTTAGCCGTAAAATCCGCCCACCTAATAAAATGCAAAATTGCAGGAGTGGACATCCTCGAAAGCCCAAAGGGCCCGCTCGTGGTGGAGGTTAACAGTCAACCCGGGTGGAAGGGCTTACAGTCTGTCACGAGGGTCAATATTGCAGATGAAATAGTCGATTTTGTGCTTTCGGAGCTGAAAAAATAGAGAGGGGGTATCCAATTTAGCAAAAGTGGAGATAGTTAAAATTGACATCGAAGCCAAAAAACTTCAGAAAATCGAGGATTACGTGGCTGAAGAAAAGCCCATCCACATTTTCATAAACAAGAGGCATTACGCCACAATAATGTGCACTCCTAAAGACATAAAAGAACTGGTTTTGGGACATCTTCTCGCAGAAGGCATAGTTAAGGCGGTTGAAGAAGTCGAAAAAATATCGGTTAAAAAGGACACATGCCACGTAAACCTAAAACCAAGCGTAAACCTTGAAACTCGCCTAAAACTTGCGGGACGGCTCTCCCGTATAATTCCATCAGCATGCGGAGGGCCCTACCAGCCTCAAACACCAAAATTCCTAAAGAAAATAGACTCGGAAATAATCGTTAAGGCCGAAACTGTCCAGAACTGCGTTAACAACCTAAATCGCATGGCAGGGATTTTCAGGAAAACTGGTGGAGTACATGCTGCTGCCATCTACAAGGCTGACGGAACGCTATTGGCTTTTGCAGAGGATGTTGGGCGTCACAACGCCGTGGACAAAGTCATAGGAAAATGCGCCCTACAAAAAACGGACTTCGGCGGATGTTTCCTAACCCTAAGTGGAAGGCTGACAGCCGACATAGTCCTAAAAGCCGCAAAGGTTGGCATACCAATAATCGCCTCAATAGCTGCGGCGCTGGATTCCGGCATAGAAGTTGCCAAAAGGGCAAATTTAACGTTGATAGGCTTTGTTCGTGGAAAGCGGATGAACGTCTACAATGCTCCTGAAAGGATACTACTTTCCTAAAAGCCTAGCACATTCTACGCAGATTCCGTGGTGGAAATAGCAGTCTCTGCAGACACGCTTGCCACACCTTCGGCAAGTGTAATTTGCGGCTTTCTTTTTGCAGATACCACAAAAGTCCATGAAGGTTTAGGCGCCCTTGCCCTTTAGTTTCTCTATAACCAGCTGCGCAACCTTTTCGCCGCTGAGGAGCATGCCTCCAAATATTGGTCCCATACGTGGCGCCTGGTCTATGGCGGCTACAGCCATTCCCGCGGCAAAAAGTCCAGGACAAACTTCCCTGGTATTTTTGACTGTTAGCTCTTCGGCGCGGGACGACCACATGGATTTTTCGCCTTGAATAGTGATTCCCAGTTCTGGAATTTTTCTAGAGGCTACAGCGAGAACTTCTGCATCATGACCAGTGCAGTCAATGACAGCCTTAGCTTTAACAGCCAATGGGTCAACGTGGATGCCAGCCATAATGACCGATGTCCACTGGACAACAACGCCAACAACCTTTGTAGGCGAATCGCGATATATTAGGTCGTCAACGGTTACGCCCAAAATTATTTTTGCCCCGGCGTCAATGGCGCCGCAAGCCAGCTTAGCCATCATGTCAGCCGTGTCCACGATGAAGAGTCCCTTCTCTAAAGGCTCAAGTTTGCAGCCCACTTCCCGGAGAATTTTGTCTGCCGGCGATTGCACAACAATTTTGTGGAACTGCATGCCTCCGCCGCCTATTCCGCCGCCAAAGGAGAGCTTCCTCTCAAAGACAACAGTTTTCAGTCCAGCCTTTGCCAAGTGTCTTGCCGCCGTCAAACCAGAAGGGCCAGCCCCAACAACGACAACGTCTGTTTCAGCCAAGTCTATCCAGTCTTCCATAGCTTTCCGGATTATCGCCCTTGTTATGACTTCCTCTTCAACTTCCCTGATCTTTTCAGCCATTGATTATGCCTCCAGCCTTTAGGAAGAGCTTTATACAGCTTAAAACCATTTCCTCGTTAGGTAACCAAACATGCGATGCCAAGTCTGCGGAAAAATCATAACCGGAAAACCGGTTGTGCGCAAAACATGCTGTGTGAATAAGCTCTACGTTTTCTGCTCTGAAGAGTGCTTGCGAAAATGGGCTAGAAACTGGCTTAAACGTCAAATATGACCTATGCATCGCCCTTTTTCCCTCCAGCAATTTCCACGACCATTTTAACCAAGGAAAGGGCGTCCCTACCAAAAACAACTATCATGGGCTCCTTCCCAACGTCGCCCCTATGATATATCACATCTGGTACTTTTCCAACATTTTTTATGGCTTCTTTCACACCCCAAGGTATGGTCATACCCTCAATCTTCTTGATTTCTTCAGGCTCTTTTGAGCGATCATAAAAGGATACAGTTAAACCGCGTTTCTCCAAAATTTTCAAGGTTTCCTCTGAAAACCTTAGGTTTATTGCAGCCCTCTTATCCTCATCGTGCCTAACAATTTCAACTAAATACTTGGCTAGGTGGCGGGAACACCCAAACTTCGGGTTTCCGGCAGCCTTAACACCGCTTGATGTTCTGACGATTCTTCCGTCTATGGCGGCAACATCATTAACACTTTCAGCATATCTGACAGCCATGGCAACGTTCATGCCCACTTCTGGAATAAGCTCTGCAACTTCTGGATGCGTTTCCAAAAGGTTCTTGGCTTCCTCCAAGTTGAGCAAAACCTCATACCTCGAGGCTTCGCGATAGAGATAAGCCATAGGATTAACTGGACCGTAACCCTTCCCAATTTTTAAGCCAAACTTTATGCTTAAAGCCACAAAGTTCTTGGCGTTTTCAACAGCCTCTGGGACGCCCAATTTTTTGGCAAGTCCAGCGGCTATGGCAGCTGAGAAGCTGCATCCAGTTCCATGTGTGGTTTTTTCATCCAGTCTAGGCGATGTGAAACGCCGAAACTTACCTTTATAATAGAGGATGTCTGTTACCTCTGCGCCTTCGATGTGTCCACCCTTAACCACAACAGCCTCCGGTCCCATCTTGGAGATTTTCTTGGCGGCATTTTCAGCCTCCCTTAGGCTTTGTATCTCAATGCCGGAGAGCCTTTCAGCCTCAAATCTGTTGGGAGTAACGACGGTCGCTAAGGGAAGCAAATGCTCTTTTAGGGCGTTTATGGCTTCGGGCTTTAGCAGTGGTGCACCAGACTTCGCTACCATCACCGGGTCCACAACTAGTGGAAAATTGTATTTGGAGACTTCTGAAGCCACAGCTTTTATGATTTCATCCGTGTGGAGCATGCCTGTTTTTCCAGCATCAATGCAAAAATCTTCGGCTACAGCTCTAATCTGTTCGCTGACGATTTCTGGCTTCAAGTCTTGAACAGCTCGGACAGCATAAGTGTTTTGAGCCGTGATAGAGGTGATGGCAACTGTTCCATGGACTCCTAAAGCCGCAAAAGTCTTTAAGTCTGCTTGAATTCCAGCGCCACCACCAGAGTCACTACCAGCAATCGTTATTGCCACCGGAATTCGGCTTTTCATAGGCATTGTCCCTCCGCCTTTAAGGCTTCCTTCAAAATTTTTATGGCGCAATATTCAGAGCACATGGAGCATGTTTCAGGACTTTTCGGCTTTATGCGTCCATGAACCTTTTTCGCCTTTTCCGGGTCGATGGCATTCTCAAACTGTCCCTTCCAGTCGAGATTCGCCCTAGCCTTAGCCATAGCTAGGTCCCGTGCAGCGGCTTTTGCTCCAAGCTTTGCAATGTCAGCGGCATGAGCAGCAATTTTTGTGGCTATAACGCCCTCTTTAACATCTTCTAGGCTTGGCAGTCCTAGATGCTCCGCCGGTGTCAAGTAGCATAGGAAGTCGGCGCCTGCCAAACCAGCCAACGCTCCGCCTATAGCTCCAACAATGTGGTCGTATCCAGGCGCTATCTCGGTGACAACTGGACCAAGCACGTAGAAGGGTGCATCCTTGCATATGGATTTTTCAAGCTGAACGTTGGCAGCCACATCGTTTAATGGCAGATGGCCGGGTCCCTCCACCATGACTTGAACGTTTGCGTCCCTCGCCCTTTCTACAAGCTCTCCGATTGTTAGCAGCTCTTGAATTTGAGCCCAGTCTGTGGAGTCAAATATGCAGCCCGGCCTTAAGCCGTCTCCTAGGCTTAGGGCAAAATCGTATTTTTTAGCCAGTTCCAAAAGGTAATCATAGTTGGCGTATAATGGGTTTTCTTTGTCGTGGTGGAGTATCCAAGCGGCTAGGAATGTTCCGCCACGGCTTACAACCCCCATGAGCCTAGGATGCTTCGCGAGTTTTTTGACGATTTGTTGTGTGACGCCGCAGTGCACGGTCATGAAGTCAACGCCGTCTTTGGCGTGTTTCTCTATGGTGTTGAATATGTCGTCTTCTGTCATGTGGATTATTGCGCCCCTCTTTTTCGTAGCTTCTATGGCTGCCTGATAAATCGGCACTGTTCCAATGGGCACATTTACAGCCTTGATTATGGCTCTTCTTATTTCGTCCAAGTCGCCAGCTGTGCTTAAATCCATAATGGTGTCGGCGCCATATTTGACGGCAACCTTGGCCTTCTCGATTTCCAAGTTTAGGTTGCATAGGTCTGGACTTGTGCCAATGTTGGCGTTAACCTTTGTGCGTAAGCCTTTGCCAATCCCCACCGGGTGAACGTTTTCCCGTTTAATGTTGCGAGTTATTATGACGGTGCCTTGTGCTATGCGCTGGCAAAGGGCTTGGGGAGATTCGCCTTCGTCCTCTGCAACTATTCGCATTTCCTCGGTTATTTGCCCTCTCCTAGCTGCCTCCATCTGCGTTGTCAATTAAAACCCTCCAGAAACTGGAATGAACTGTTATTATTTGTTTAGAGAAGTTTGAAGGCACCTCTGTTCACTCCATTTTCCCTCCGCCGGCATTACCCGGATCAGGTTCTAAGGGTCGACGGCGCTCAGCCGTCCTCTCAGCCGGGTCACCGCCCAGCTCCCCCAAACCCTTGAGCGGAGTAATTGTTATGTACTTGTATATTTATCTTTCCTAAAGTCGAAGTTTGTTAGGATGTCTAGTATGAAGCCTTTGCCAAATGAGTTTGACATATTGGCTATTGAGCGGAAGTGGCAGAAGCGTTGGGAAGATTGGGGTATATACCGTTTCGACTGGAAAGATAATAAGCTTCCAGTCTTCAGCATTGACACTCCGCCGCCTTATCCTTCCGGCGAGTTCCACATGGGGAACGTCCTAAACTGGACCTATTTTGACATAGTCGCCAGATATAAACGCATGAGAGGCTACAATGTCTATTTCCCGCAGGGGTGGGACTGCCACGGTTTAGGCATAGAAGTTCAGGTGGAAAGAGAGCACAACATTCGTAAGCGAGACCTGCCGCCTGACAAGTTTCGCAGTTTGTGCATGCAGCTTATTGAGAAATATATTGCCATGATGAGGGAGGGCATTGTAAGGCTTGGATGCAGCGTTGATTGGACAACGGAATACCGCACCATGGACCCGGATTATTGGCGGAGAACCCAGCTGAGCTTCATAATCCTCTACAAGAAGGGATACATTTATCAGGGCACACATCCGGTCAACTGGTGTCCAAGATGTGAAACTGCCATTGCAGATGCTGAAGTGGAGTATGAAGAGCGGGAAGGCAAGCTACACTACATAAGATTTCCATTGGCAGATGGTGGCGGACACCTTCTCATAGCCACAACCCGACCAGAGTTTATACCGGCATGTGTAGCTGTGGCCGTAAACCCAACAGACACCCGCTACAACAAATACATCGGAAAACGCATAAAAGTGCCAATTGTGAACCGCAATGTGGGGATTATCCAAGATGACGCTGTTGATCCATCCTTCGGCACTGGCGTTGTTATGATTTGCACCTACGGCGACAAGGAGGACGTCCGCACCGTTAAAAGGCATAACTTGCCCGTAATCACAATTCTGACTGAAAATGGGCTGATAAACGAGAACGGCGGAAAATATAAGGGCTTAACGGTCGAAGAAGCCAGAAAAGCCATAGTAGAGGATTTGAGGGCTGAAGGGCTTCTAGAAAAAATTGAGTCTATAAGGCAGGAGATAGGCATATGCCAAAGATGCGAAACGCCAATAGAAATTTTGGAGCGCAAACAGTGGTTTATGAAAACCCGCATCCTAACAGACCGTGTAGAAAAGGAAGCCCATGAGGTTGTTTGGTATCCCGATTACATGAA
>JAVZLS010000012.1:0-48497 GCA_038883715.1 Bathyarchaeia archaeon | reverse complement strand
GCTGTGTAATCCCCTATAGGCTTTCAAGCTACGAAATTTCCGCCAGGAAAGTTCTCGCAAAACTTGGCGTTGAAATTGTTGAAATGCCAGAATACAACTGCTGCGGCTACCCAATGGACGTTATAAACCACGATCTGATGTTGACTTTGGCGGCGAGAAACCTCTGCATAGCGGAAAAGGTGGGCTTACCTATAATGACGCTGTGCAACGGGTGCTTCTGCAGCCTAAATGAAACCAACAAAATCCTAAAAGAGGACAAGAAGCTCCGGGAGAAGATTAACGGCTATTTAAAAGAGGTTGGCATGGAGTTTAAGGGCACAATAGAAGTTAAACACCTAATCTACGTGCTTTCAGAGGACGTTGGCTACGAGAAGATAAAGAATGCCGTCAAAAAGCCTCTGGTTGGTATCCGTGTAGCTCAACACAGCGGGTGCCACGTTTTAAGACCCCGCAAATATGTGGGACGGGACGACCCAGAAAACCCAACAACCCTTAAAGAGTTGATTAGACTGACAGGCGCCGAATGCCTAGACTATATGGATGAGACTGAGTGCTGCGGAAACCCGATAATAGGCGTAAATGAGGATGTGCCCTTCCAAATGGCTAAAGAGAAACTTGACCACGTGAGGGCTGTGGGCGCTCAGGCACTTATTACTGTTTGTCCCTTCTGTCACATAATGTTCGACCTAAACCAGCCCCGCATAGAGAGAGCCTTCAACGAAAAATTCAATTTGCCAGTCCTCCACTACCCACAGCTATTGGGATTAGCCATGGGCTTTTCACCTGAAGAGCTAGCCCTAAACGAGCTTAGGGTAAAACCAACAGAATTATTGAGCCAAATTAAGTAGGTGGGATACGAATATGGCGAAACAAAAATTGAAGTTCGCCTTTTACTGGGCGGCAAGTTGTGGCGGCTGCGAAATCGCCGTCTTAGACATCAACGAAAAAATTTTGGATGTGGTGCAAATCGCGGACATTGTGTTTTGGCCTGTTGCCATGGATATAAAGTATAAAGATGTTGAAGCCATGCCAGACAAATACATTGATGTTTGCTTCTTTAATGGTGGAATCCGAAACAGCGAACAAGAGTATATGGCTAAACTTTTAAGGCAGAAGTCAAAGATTCTTGTGGCTTATGGTGCTTGTGCCCATCTCGGCGGCGTTCCCGGGCTGGCTAACCTCCATAATAAAGAGGAAATCTTCGAGCAAGTTTACGCCAAAACATTTTCAACAGACAACCCCAACAAAGTTTTTCCACAGCCGAAAGTGCATGTTAAAGAAGGCGAGCTAGAAATTCCAAAGTTCTATGACACCGTGCGAACCCTAGACCAAACAGTGGATGTTGACTATTACGTGCCTGGCTGTCCGCCGGCAGTGGAGCGCACAATATTCGCCTTAGAAGCCATAGCCAAGGGCGAGCTGCCGCCAAAAGGCTCTGTTTTGGCGCCTTTAAAGTCTGTTTGCGACGAGTGTCCAAAAAAGAAGGAGAATAAGAAGATATCGAGGATATACCGTGTCTACGAGAAGGTTCTAGACACGGAAAGGTGCCTACTGGAGCAGGGCATTATATGCATGGGACCAGCCACAAGAGGCGGTTGTAGCGCCAGATGCTTGAAGGCTGATATGCCCTGCACCGGCTGTGGCGGTCCATGTCCAAATGCTCCGGAGCAAGGCGCTGCCATGATTAGCGCTTTGGCTTCGATTCTTGGCTTGGAGGAGGAGAAGGAGAAATACACTGAGGAGGAGGTTGAAAAGCTTATAGACCAGATTAAGGACCCTGTTGGAACCTTCTACATGTATGGTTTGCCAGCTTCAATTTTGCGGAGGAAGGTGATTCGCAAATGAAAGAGATAATAATTGACCCAATAACAAGGCTTGAAGGTCACGGGAAAATAGCCATATTCCTAAACGACGCTGGCGAGGTGGAAAACGCCTACCTACAAATCCCGGAACTGCGCGGTTTTGAAAGGTTCTGTATTGGGAGGAAGGCCGAGGACATGCCTCTTTTGACAAGCAGAATCTGCGGTGTCTGTCCGGTTGCGCATCATATGGCTGGGACAAAGGCTTTGGATGCTGCCTTTAATGTGGAGCCACCGTCAGCAGCTAAAAAGCTTCGTGAACTCATGTATTGTGGCTACTACATTTACGACCACACACTACACTTCTATTATTTGGGCGGTCCAGACTTTGTTGTTGGTCCGAACGCGCCGCCCGAAAAGCGCAATATTTTGGGGGTTATTGAGAAGGCTGGCTTGGACGTTGCCAAGGAGGTTATTAAGCATAGGGCTTATGGTCAGAGGATAGTGGAGCTGATTGGTGGAAAAGCCACTCATCCGGTCTGTGGGCTGCCGGGCGGGGTATCTAAGCCTTTAAGCGAGGATAACCGCCAAGAAATTGAAAAGATGGTTACTTCAGCTGTTGATTTTGCAAGGTTTTCTTTGAAGCTTTTCCATGACATTGTTTTGAAGAACACCAAGTATGTGGAGCTGATTAAGAGCGACGCCTACACGCTGCGCACCTATTATATGGGTCTGGTAGATGAGCATAACAAGGTGAACTTTTACGACGGAAAAATACGGGTTGTAGACCCGAACAGCAAGGAGTTTGCAAAGTTTGAGGCTAAGGATTATTTGGAGCACATAGCCGAACGGGTGGAGCCATGGACCTATGTGAAGCAGCCGTACTTAAGGAAGGTTGGCTGGAAGGGCTTTGTTGACGGTCCTGGTAGTGGCATTTACCGTGTTGGTCCTTTGGGGAGGCTTAATGCTGCTGATGGCATGGCTACGCCGTTAGCCCAAGAGGAATATGAGCTCATGTATAAGACGTTAGGCGGAAAACCAGTGCACTCCACTTTAGCTTACCATTGGGCTAGGCTCATCGAACTTCTGTACGCGGCTGAAAGGGCTGTTGAGCTTGTTAAAGACCCCGAAATAACAAGCACCAATGTGAGGAATAAGCCTGGCAAACCCGGCGAGGGCGTCGGCGTTGTTGAGGCTGCTAGGGGCACGTTGATTCACCATTACGTCTTGGATGAGAACGCCTTAATCAAGGATGTCAACCTGATTGTGGCTACTGTTAATAATGCTCCTTCAATTAATATGTCGGTTAGGAACGCGGCTAAGGGCTTGATTCAAGGAGGCAAAGTTGATCAGGGATTGCTTAACATGGTGGAGATGGCTTTTAGGGCTTATGACCCATGTTTTGGTTGCGCCACCCACTTTGCTGTTGGGCAATTGCCATTGACTGTGGAAATCTACGACAGTGAAGGGAAACTCGTTAAGACGGTGCAGAGGTAAAGCCTTAACTTCCCTTCCTTTCTATTTTTGGAGAAGAGCTTTTGTCGTTGGAAAGTTCTTTTGAGAAGAAGTTGAGGGATTGGTTTTCCGGCGCTGTGAGGGTTGTTGTTGCTGGTATTGGCAGCCCTATCCGTATGGATGATTTTGTCGGCGTGAAAGTTGTCCGCGACTTGCAAGGGAAAGTTTCTGACAAGGTTTTGCTGATTGAGTGTGAAACTGTTCCTGAAAGTTATCTTCAGGAAATAGCTGACTTTAAGCCTTCACATGTGCTGCTTATCGACGCCGCCGTCATGGGTTTGGAGCCCGGCGAGTGTAGGCTTGTTAAGCCCGAGCACCTTCGAGTTTTTCCGGCTATTTCGACGCATATGCTTCCCCTTCGGGTTTTCTGTGAATATCTTGCCACAATGTTAGGCGCAAAAATAGCTTTGTTATTGATAGAGCCTAAAGAAACGGATTTTGGGGAAGGCTTGTCTGGGGAGGTTGAGGCTGCAGCGCAGAAAATTGTGGAGGTTTTGTTGGCTGTCCTCTCATGAGAGGCTGTAGATTGTCAATTTTGTTGTTAGTGTCGAACTGCAAAATTGATAGCCCCCCTCTAGTTTTTAGGTTTAAAAATTGGTATTAGCACGCATACTCTAAATTGAGATTTTAAAAAACGGTTTGTCGTAAGGGTGATTGTGTGTTTTAAGGCGTGTATTCTTTTATTGCATCGCTTGCCCATGGAGTGGAATATGGCAATGATGGTGTTATTACCGCTAGATTGTTGTCTGGAATGCCATCGTCTACGATTATGAGAGTTATGTTTCCTGTTTGTGCAAAGAGATTTCCTAATTCTGAGGTGGCTGTTATGTTGGCGCCTCTGTTGATTTCGAGGGGTTGGTTTTCGCTTGTGGGTTCGTATTTTCCTGAGGGGTTGCGTAGGGTTTGTATCCATATTTCAAGCGTTGCCACTTCATTTGGTGCTAGTGTTCCAATGGTCCATTTTAGGAAGTTTTGGACGTATTCGCCGCCTGTGGTGTGGTTGTAGTACCATTCTATTGTGCCTTTGCTAGGTGTGGCGTTTATTGGTTCAACAGTGTTTTCAATTACGTCGAATACGGCGTCGGTTATTGGCACTGTGCCATTGTTTTCCACGGTGATTATTAACTGGAATTTTGTTGGCCATCCTGGACTCGTTTCAGTTCCAACGTGGATTAGGTTTGTTGGTGTTGATGTGTCGTTTCCTGTGTATGGGTTTGTGAAGGAGCCGTTTAGGGTTTTCATTATGCGGACGCTTGCGATTTTTTGTTTGGCTGTTGTTATTGTTCCTTGTATGTGGATGTTTTCTGTCCAGTGGGAGTAGCTGTAGCCTACTATTGCCAGGGCGACCAGCAATGTTAGGGAGCAAAGGCTTACTGCTTTATTGATTGAAGTTTTTCTCCTATACCTTTTCATTTCCTTCATCCTCCTAGGTTGTTAAATCCGTCGCACATGTTTTTCCAGTATTCGTAGCGCCAGGTTTGCTTGTTCAGTAGGGCGTTTTCTGAGCCTTGAATTATTTGCCATGCTGTCATGCCTTTGTACGTGTAGCCTTCAGTCCACCCTGCCACGTAGTTTAGCCACAACGCCAAAAGTTGAGCTTTGAGTTTTGCTTCCATGTTTGAGTACCATGGCGGGCTGAGGATATTTAGAGCCTGTTGGAATTTTTCTCTGCGTGTGCCTGTGAACTCGTAGATTGGTGATTGGGCGCTTATTTGGTCTAGGAAGCTTTCAAGGCTGTCTAGGTCTATTTGTGGTTTGCCTGCTTTGGATAGGGCTTTGTCGAATTGGTTTTTCCAGAAGCCTATTGTGCGTGGATAGTATTTTTGGCATGTTAAGCCTATTTTTATTTTGAAGGTGTATGTATGGCATTCTTCTGCTGTTTGAAGGATGTGAACTCTTGTTAGTCCGCTTATTTTTTCGCATGGTGAAAGCCATATGCATGTGTGGTTTGTTGTTGTTATTTCTAGGGCTTCTGGGTTTGGGTTTATTATTGTTAGGCCGTCAAAATGTACGGGTCTGGAGCCTACATTTTTGATTGTGTAGTTTATGTAAGCCTCATAGCATGGGTAGCCGTTTGTTATGTAAACTTTTATCGTGTCGGCGTCGCATCCTTCTATTATGGCTGTTGTTGTGGCTACATTTTTTTCTATTTCGTTGTCGCTTGTTGTTACTTTTGTGAATTTGACGTCGCAGTTGCAGTAGCAGTTTATTTGGATTCCGCCGTTCAAGCATGCGTAACTGTAACTTATTACCATTAGCGTCAATATTGTTAGGGCTAGCGCTGTTAGCAATTTTTTCATGTTTTTTCCTCCTTTCTTGTTGTTTTATGATATGTGAGTAAGAGGTAAGTGTATGCGGTTAGGGTTAGGGCGGCTGTTATTGGGATGCTGTTTGTCAATATGAATTTGCCGCCTTCTGTCAGGGCTTTTGGAAGCGTTACCGTTAGGAAATTGTAGGCGTTGGCGGCGCACTCTTTTAGGTATATGCTTACCCAGCCCAGCTTTGGGATTGTAAATATTACTTTGCCAACCACTTGTTGTTCGCTTATCGGGTTGTCTGGGGCGTTGTTGGCGTCGCCTTGGGTTATGAACCATGTTATGCCTCCAGCCTCGTATTTGTCTATGACGCGGTGGACGGTTGGCTCTTGGCTTTGGGCAGTTCTGTACTGGATTATGTCGCCTACTCGGATGGCTTTTGGTGGTGTGGATATAACTATGGCTATGTCGCCTGGATTAAGCGTTGGCTGCATGCTTCCGCTGGCGATTATTGTGGGCGTGAAACCCAATAAGCCTGTTGATGTCCAGACGGCTAGGACGAGGAAAACGGATATGGCTAGCCAGCCTTTGATGGATTTTCGGCTTTTTATCTTTTCTATTGTTAGTTTTCTCTGTTTTGGTATTCCTGCCTTTCTTAGGTCTCTATGGTTTGTCGCCATGTTTATGGCTATAAAGCCTATTGTTGGTGTCATTACGCCTATTAGGGATTTGTAGCCCCATGGGAGGTCTGGTAGGATTGGGGAGAACCACCAGAATGCTTGTAGTGGTATTCGGTAGGCTAGGGATGCCACTGGTCCGCTTAATAGGGCTAGGTATGTGGCTAATAGGTTTTCAGCAAGGGTCGGTAGGAAGGTTTCTCCTATGAATTTTGTACAAGCTAGGGGGTCTTGGAAATTGATTAGGGCGAGTATGGATATGCTCATGAAGGTGTACAAGAGTGTTATGGCTAAAAGCGTTAGTGTCGGTTTTCTGTTGTTTAGGTTTTTTGTTAGGTATCCCCTTGACAGTTCTATTCCAAGAAGGGTTGTCGTTACCAGTGTTAGGTTTAAGGCTAGTGCGCTTGGTGTAAATAGTAACGGGCTTCTTCCAAATCTGTTTATTAGCCCAGCATCTATAAATATGAATATTTGAAAGAATGCCACAAGCAGTGCCATGAAGGTTATCCGCTTATTTGTCCATGAACGGATTTTTTCAAAACGGCACATGTATAACGTGGTTATGGCTACAGTTGCCCAGCAGATGGATGGGAGAATATAAGCCGTCAATCCGCCCGGTTGGTATATGTTTAGAATTATGAATACTGATAAGAGCACGGTTAATACTGTTATCGTGTTACGGGACATATTCTATTTTCCTAATTTATTTTAGACTTTGAATTCCCAAAAAATGGGGGAGGTTTGTTATTGCTGGTGCTGTTTTCGTTTGATTATGGGTCGTATTGTTCGTAGTTTATGGTAACGCTGAACTTGTAGGTGTGGCACTCTAATGCGTTCTGTTCTACGTGGATGTCTATCTCCATCTTTTCAGCGTGGCAAGCGTCAAGCTGGAATGGAATATTGTTTACCACTCTAACGGTTAACACCAGTTTTCCGTCAGCGTCTCTTCCTTCCCACCACCCCGAAGCTGCGTTGTATGTGAAGGTGAGAGTTCCTGTTGGGTCGGATACTGTGTAGCCAGTTACGTCAACTGCTAATTGTCCTGTGTTGTTTATTTTGAAGGTGACGAAGGCTGCGTAGCATGGATATGCGTTAGTTAATTCGACAATCATCTTTTTGTATCCCTGTTTTCCTGTGTGCTTGTCTATGTACAGGGATTCAGGATCATAATAGGCAGCCACTTTCCCGACGTCTTTTCCTTCTGCTTCGCCTGGCATCCATTGTTTTAGCGTCTTGTCCCAGTACTTTTCAACTGGAGACGGTGTTTCCGCATAATCAAAGCCTACACTAAAGCCGCACATTTCAATCCTTCCGTTAATGTAAATTTTGTCCGACCAAGTAGCGTATGCGAAGCCAGCTATGGATAGTGCTATTGCAAAGAGAAGCGGTAAGGCAATCAACTTTTTACTTGCATGCATATCAATCATCCTCCTTAATCGAGATTTTCCCAGTTCCACTGATAGGCTGTGATGCTTATTTCGAACTTGTAGGTGTGGCATGGTTCCGCTGGCTCTTTGATGTGAATGTATATTCTACTGTTCTTCGATTCGCATGGGTCAATTTGTCCAAAGAACATCGGCTCAAACCAAATGTTGATCAGAATTGGTTCGCCTTCGTCCCATTCACCGTTCTCATTTAAATCCTTGAAACCTTCTATCATCCATCCCAATCCATCGACCCATTTCCAGTGCCACCTAAGCCCATCGCCAGTGTTTACTGTCACGCAGTACATGTACACGTCTAATGGTATGGTTCCGCCGTTGTCAAGTGTGAAATTGCACCAGGCTACGTACTCCGGATAAGCCTTAGTAATAGTGATGTTCAACTTCTTATACACAGTCTTTGGCTGTGGCAAATGCACACTTGTTTCAGGTTCCAACAGATTACAAGTGATTTCTCCAATGTCTTTGGGTTCCGGCGTCACAATTCTACCATCCACCATCTTGCCATCGCCGCACGGTCCGCATGTTGTAAATCCAAAGATAAGCTCACCCATATTCACGGTGCCTTCAATATAAAGTTGACCACTCCAATGGGCATACGCAAATCCTATAACACTCAAAGCCACAATCAACAATGCAAACGTTGCCATTACTTTCTTATCCATCTTCCTTTCACTCTCCTTCTCCTCATTTGGGTATATTTAACGTGCCCCTCCCTCGGCACGGGCTAGGCCGCGCGGCCCAACCAGTATATAGCCGGCCAGAACGCCTAACCAAACAAATGTTTGACGTCACTCCATATAAATCCCCATGAAACAATAATCTAGACCAAAAGACTATAACAAAACCATACGAACAAAAACCTAAAACCAGACTAATAGTCTAGCCTAAAAGACCTTAACCGTTTATAAACAACAAACCTTTAACCATCTTAACGCCAAGTCAAGAAGGCAAAACATTTGTCAACAAAACTGGAAAAACTGTTAGCCCTACTTGACGACAACTTATGGCACAACATAAAAGAAGTCGCGGAAACCCTCCAAATTCCACCAGAAAAAGCCCAAAAAATAGTGGAGTTCCTAACAGAGGCAGACATGATACAACACAACCCCACAACAAACCAGATAAAACTAAACCAAAACTGGAAAACCCTAATAATAAACCAAAAAGAAACACCAAACACAGCACAAGCACAGACACAGCAAGAAACCGCACCAGCAGCCACAGCCATAGGCACCATAATAATCCCACCCCAAAAATCCCTAATAATCCAATGCACCCGCATAACAAACCTAACAGACACAAGCCTAGAACTAGAAATCCGAATAAACAAAAAACTAAACGAAATAGCAATAAACAAAATTCACTAAAATAGGCTAAACGGAAAGAAACTCGCCAGCCATCTCCAAAATTTTTAGAAGCTCCCGCCCCTTAGCAGTAGTCCTGTACAAAATCAGTCCCGTCTCCGGATTGGTAGCCACTTGCTCCAGCAAGCCGGCGTCTAACAACTCCTTCAAATAACGGTTAAAACGCCCAAAATTCAAATTACAACGATACATAAGCCTAGTCTTATTAGCACCATTCAAAGCCTCACTCAAAATCTCAATGATAACCTCAACCCGACTCCGCCTACGCCTTCCCCCTCCATACCCCGCCATAGCAAACCACAAGCTCAGAATCCAAATCAGACAATACAAAATAATAACAAAGCCACTAATAAGACTAACCCTTCAATAACCCCGAAGGGAAAACCATAAAAGAATAAAAAGGGTGGATGGTTTAAGCCGGCGGAGCCACTTTCAAGGCTTCTTGGAAAAGCTTCTTAGTAGCAGTTATACGGGCTTTCTGAGCCAAAACATCAGCCGTGACAAGGTCTAAGGCTTCCTCTGGACACCACTTAACACACTGGGGCCCGTCAGGCTTGTCCTTGCACAAGTCGCAGATAAAAACCACCTTTTTCTCAGGATGAAGCGAAACCGCCCCATAATCGCAAGCCTCAATGCACCATCCGCAGCCATTGCACTTATCCTCATCCACGATTATTGTGCCATTCTCCTCAGACTGGGTTAAGGCGTCCCTTGGGCAAGCGGCAACACAAGGCGGGTCCTCACAAAGTCTACAAGTAATAGAAATGTTCACCAGCGGGTTAAGCCTAACAACCCGTATCCGTGACTTTAACGGGTTGAAAGCCTTCTCCTTGGTCCAAGCGCAAATGTACTCGCAGACCTGGCAGCCAACACACTTGTCAGGATCGGCTGAAACAAATTTTCTCTCATGAATCTTAACCATTCACCATACCTCCATTCTGCTAGGCTTTTCGGAGCTTCGCCTCCACAATCGGGATTAGGTCGTCCATGCCCAAAGCCTTAAGCTTCTCAGGAGTTGGTATGCCATCCCTTGTCCAGCCCCGCGCCTCGTAGTAGTCGTCCAACATCATTTCAAGTTCCTCCTGCGTCACATAGGCACCCTTAGACGGACCCTCGTCTGGAATTGGCGCATTCATAACCTTCCATGGAAGCGTGTCGTCTTTCCGGCCTAAGCCTTCCCTCACGTTTATGACTCTGGCGAGGTTGTTTATGCGTTCGCCCTTCACACGCATCTCTTCAGGCGTTGTCTCCCAACCAGTCACAAGAGTGTAAAGCTTAGCCAAGTCCTCAAACTCCTTGTAGTATGTGCCTCTGGAGAACTTGCAGATTATCAGCGAGTCAATTATTGTGTAGACGTCTTCGATGTCTTTCACAGCTTTCGCCCTTCCCTTCTCGTACTTCAGCCTGTTAAACTTGCCCTTAACGTCGAAGGCGTAGGCTCCATGCCTGTTGTGGTCAGCTCCACGGAAGGAAACAGCGAAGCCCAAAGCCGCCGTTTTGAGGCATCTTAAGTCGTAACCAGTAACCTCAACACCCTTTATGTGTTGGGCTAGTTTCTCGGCGCCTTTGCCAATTTTCTCAGCGGCGAACTTGACACCCTCAGCCAGAATGTTGCCTATCCCCTCACGTTTGCCAATTTTCTCAATAAGCCTCACTAATGCTTCATGGTTGCCGAAGCGGGCTTCAATGCCGTCCATGTCTTTAGCAGTTAATATGCCGTTTTCAAAGCAGTCCATGGCGAAACCAACAATCACACCAGCACTGATGGAGTCTATTCCATAATAGTTACAGAGCTCGCTACCCTTAATAATGGCGTCTAGGCGGTCAACTCCACAGTAGGGTCCCATAGCCCACAAAGGCTCGTATTCAACTCTAGCCATAGCCCCCTTGTAGGGGCCTTCAGTGACAACACACACGTGTTCGCATCTCATGGCGCAGGAGCTGCAGCCAATGATTTTGGCAACATACCTCTCGTTCAAGTATTCGCCGCTAACCTTCTCAGCAGCCTCAAAATGTGCATTATTATAGTTCCGAGTTGGCATACAATGCAAAGCATTATGCACCAAAACATTTTCCGGTGTGCCCAGTGTTCGGTACTTCTTTGTGGCTGGGCCCTTCATCCTCTCATGGAACTCCTTAACGAATTCAAGGAACTCGTCTGGCTTCGCCACCGTTACGTCGTGGGTTCCGCGGATGGCGATTGCCTTCAAATTCTTTGAACCCATAACGGCGCCAAGTCCGCATCTGCCAGCAGCTCTTGACTTCTCGTTGATTATGCATGCTATCCGTACAAGTTTTTCTCCAGCAGGACCAATAGCTGCAACGCGGATGTAGTAGTCACCCAGCTCCTCCTTAATCATATCCTCAGTTTCAGCCGGCGATTTACCCCACAAGTGAGAAGCATCCAAAATTTGTACAGAGTCGTCGTCAATCCAAACATAGACGGGCTTTTCAGCTTTTCCATGGAAAATAACAGCGTCGTAACCAGCCCTCTTCAGTTCTGTGCCGAAACTTCCATGGGACTTCGCTTCAGCTATGCCATAACTCTGCGGAGACTTGGAAACAAAGGCGTGGCCATTACCGCCAGTTGGCCAAATGGTGCCAGAAGTTGGGCCTGTCGCGAGGACAAGCGGGTTTTCTGGGCTGAAGGGGTCAACTCCAGCCTTAGAATTGTCAAGCCACAAGCGCATCCCTAGGCCTATGCCGCCAATGTATTTTTTGGCATAATCCTCGTTTAATGGCTCCGTGTGTGTTTTTCCAGTTGTTAAGTCCACGTGGAGAATTCTTCCAGCATAGCCGTACAATGCAACCTTTCCTCCAAACCTCAATTACTTCTAATGAGAATTAAATAACCTATGAAGTTAATATATTAAGGTATCTATCAACCTTTCAGACTCCAAAACATTAAATACGGCTACAGTTATAGAGGACGTCCTCGCCGAACGAAAAGGCTAATCTCCAAGATTGACATTGGTCTCTCGCGGATGGTCGTCGCAATGGAAGATAAGCTTGCAAGCTTCAAAGCCAAATACAAACGCTTCTTAAAGGATGGAAGCGGAGACCCCCTTGCCCTAAAAGCAGAGGCGGAAAAACTTCTAACTGAAATAAAGGCTAGGGGCAACCAAAACCTTGCAAGAGAGCTTGAAGAAATCCTAATAGACTTAACCTTCACGGTTGAGGAGACAAAATGCCACTGTCACATGACGAGCCGCTGCAGATGCTAAAAAGATTAAAGGAAGGAAAAAGGGTTCTAGAGAGTTTCTCTTAAGATTTCGAGGATGTCTCTGACGGCTACTTTTTCTTCCGCTTCCAAAACTTTTGTGGCGTCTTCAAGGGTTGTCACACAGAAAGGACAAGCCACAGCTATCACGTCTGCACCAAGTTCTAAAGCCTCTTTAACACGGTTTACACATGGCCTCTTTTCCGGTTCGGCTTCCTCTGTCCAGACTCTTCCGGCTCCGCCGCCGCAGCAGAAGCTGGCTTCCCTCGTGCGCTTCATCTCGATAAGCTCTAAACCTTTTATTGATTGTAGAATTTGCCTCGGCTCTTCGTAGATTTGGTTTCGTTTGCCCAAGAAGCATGGGTCGTGGTAGACAACCCTCTTGTTATAGGGTTTTGTGGGTTTAAGTTTGCCCTTTTCTAGGGCTTCAGCCAAAAATTGCGTATAGTGCTGAATGTTTAGCGCTAAATCCTTGTAGGGCTTGTCGTTTTTGAAGGCATTGTAGCAGTGGGGCGAAACCGTCACAATGCCGTCTGCATTAAACTTCTGGAACACCGCCACATTATGTTCTGCAAGCATTTCAAACAAACCCTTCTCGCCCATTCGTAGTATGTGGTCTCCACAGCACCACTCCTCCTCGCCTAAAGTGGCATAATCAACGCCAAGCCTGTCAAAAATTGTTGCCATCGTTCTGGCTATTTCCCTATTCCTAACGTCATAGGCGGTTGAACAGCACACAAAAAATAGAACATCAGCCCTTGTAACATTTGGATAGGTTTTAACGTTTAAACCTTCAGCCCAAGCCATCCGTCTGCTCTGATGAGTTCCCATTGGATTGTGATATTTCATAACACTTTCAAGAACATCCTTAACTGTTCTTGGGATGGCTCCCATTTCTACCAAGAGACTGCGGTCCTCAACCACAGAGTTCGCACAGTTAACGAGTTTTGGACAGAAAAGCGTGCAAGAATTGCATGAAGTGCAGAGCCAAACATTATCCGCCATAGGCTTAAGCCTTTCATCCAAGCCCTCATCCCGCGAATCAGCAACAAACCTGTAATTGGCTGTCAAAGCCGAAGGCCCAAGAAACCTCTCGTCAATGGCTGCTGGACAAGCAGAATAACAAATTGAACATTTTGTGCAAAGTGTCAAATCCCAGTACTTTTTAAGGTCTTCAGGCGACTGTGTAAACTCTACGGGCTTTTTGAAGGCTTCCGCCGGCTTGATGAGCACTGTTTTGATTTTTCTGAAGTTTTGGAAGAAGGGCTGTATGTCAACCACCAAATCCTTAATGACTGGAAGATTTGACAGAGGCTCGATGGTTACTGTGTCGGCGTTTAAATCTAAAACCTGCGTGTAACACGCCAGCATCGGCTTGCCATTAACATTTACTGCGCAGCTTCCGCAGATTCCCATTCTGCAAGAGTGCCTAAAAGTAAGGGTCTCATCAAAATTCTCCTTAACATAGTTAAGCACGTCTAGGATTGTTGTTCCACGGCGAATTGGCACCTTAAACGTGGAAATGTAACTCCTATTCGTGTCTGGGTTGTATCTGCGAATTCTGAATTCAACAACCTTAACAACTTCTCCATTCATGCGCAAACCCTCCTAATACTTTCTGGCGGTGGGCTGCCACTTCGTAATCGTAACTGGAATGTAGTCTAGTCTCGGTCCATCCACGGTATAATATGCCAGCGTGTGGACAAGCCACTTCTCGTCGTCGCGGTTTGGATAGTCAAGCCTTGAATGGGCACCCCGTGACTCTGTTCTTGCCAGCGCGCTTATAATTGTGACTTCAGCCAAGTCCAACATAAAGTCAAGCTGGAGGGCAGCCGTAAACCCTGTGTTGAAGGTTTTGCCCTTATCCTCAACCTTTATGTGTTTAAAGCGTTCCTTGAGCGTTCTAATCTCTTTTAAGGCGCTTTTCAGCTCTTCGCCTGTTCTGAAAATCCAAACTTTGGTGTTCATAAGCCTCCTCATCTCATCCCTCAGCTGCGGGACTCTCTCGCTGCCTTCGCTTCCAAGGATTCCATCAAAAACCCGCTTCTCTTCGGCTAAAGCCTTCCCCTCTGGAAATTCATGGAAACTGGCAGACATGGCGTACTTTGCCGCTTCCTCCCCGGCGACGGCTCCAAAAACTAGACATTCAGCCGTAGAATTTGTTCCAAGTCTGTTGGCGCCGTGGAGGCTTAAACATGAACATTCGCCAGCGGCATACAAACCCTTAATGGATGTTTCGGTCCTTATGTTGGCTCTAATCCCGCCCATCGAATAATGGGCTGCCGGACGAATCGGTATAGGCTCCTTGACGGGGTCGACTCCGCCAAGCTTTATGGCAACATCCCTTATGAGCGGCAGCCTCTCGTTAATCTTCTCCTCGCCCAAGTGTCTAAGGTCCAAAGCAATGTATGGTCCATAAGGGCCTTGGAAGGCTCTTCCTTCGAGGATTTCTGTTTGCTCAGCCCTTGAAACCACGTCGCGGGGAGCCAACTCCATCTTTTCCGGGGCATAGCGCTTCATGAAGCGCTCTCCAAGGGCATTATATAGGTAGCCGCCCTCACCCCGCGCGCCCTCGGTGATCAGCACGCCCGACGGCACCAAACCTGTTGGGTGGAACTGAACAAACTCCATATCTTCAAGGGGCGCGCCAGCCCGGTAAGCCATCGCCATGCCGTCGCCCGTCGTTGTGTGGGAGAAGGTAGTAAACTCGTATATGCGCTCGTGTCCGCCAGTAGCCATCACAACAGCCTTAGCCTTAAAGGCGTGCATCTCGCCTGTTTTCAGCTCTATGGCTGTTAAGCCCACTACGGCATCATCTTCAACTATTAGCGATGTGACAAACCATTCGTCATAAAACTTCACGTTATCGTAGGTTGTGGCTTTCCCATAAAGCGTGTGCATCTCGTGAAAACCAGTCATGTCAGCCGCGAAGCAAGCCCTTGGATATGTGTGCCCGCCAAAGGGGCGCTGGTCTATTTTCCCGTCTAGTGTGCGGCTCCATGGACAACCCCAATGCTCCATCAAAATAATTTCTTTGGGAGCTTGCCTAACAAAGAATTCCACGACATCTTGGTCTGCTAGATAATCGGCGCCTTTCACGGTGTCAAAGGCGTGCAGATCAAAGGAGTCCTTTTCTCGCATGGCAGCAGCTGTTCCACCTTGCGCACAAACAGAATGCGACCTCAAAGGGTGAAGCTTTGAAATAACCGCTATGTCCAGTTTGCTGTTGAACTCTGCGGCTGCAACGGCAGCCCTCAAACCAGCCAAGCCTGCGCCAATAATGACTATGTCATGGGTGTGCTTCTCCATTAATGATACCATCCAATTTTAAGGAATACCCTAGTTTAATCTTCTAACCTTTATATTTTTCCAGAACAACCTTGGATGTTTAAACTTATTTTAAGGCGAAGCCAATAAATTGTTAAAAGCCACACTTGGCTAGTAAAAGGGCGGGAAATGTTTAACAAGGTTCTAGTTGCCAATAGGGGAGAAATCGCTTTAAGGGTTATTAGGGCATGCCGGGAACTCGGTGTTAAGACGGTTGCTGTCTACTCGGAGGCTGACGCTGACTCGCTTCATGTTCAATACGCCGATGAATGCTATTTTATAGGCGCAGCAGAGCCTAGCCAAAGCTACCTAAACATAGAGAAAATAATTGAAATAGCCAAAAAATCTGGTTGTGAAGCCATCCATCCAGGATATGGCTTTCTATCCCAAATTCCAGCCTTTGCAGAAGCATGTGCAAAAAATGGTTTAGAGTTTGTTGGCCCTCCAGCCGAAGTTTTGAGGCGGATGGGGAATAAGGTTGAGGCTCGAAAGGCTGCGGCGGAAGCTGGAGTGCCAGTTATCCCCGGAAGCCTAAAACCCGCCAAAAGCCCGGAAGAAGCCTTAGAAATAGCCGAGAAGGTTGGTTATCCAGTTTTGGTTAAGGCTGTTTACGGGGGCGGCGGGAAGGGCATGCGCTTTGTAAAAAACGATGGTGAGATGCTCCAAGTTTTAGAAACCGCCGCCTTGGAGGCGGAATCCTCCTTCGGAAGCCGCGAAATCTACGTTGAAAAGTTTCTCCCAAGGGCTAGGCACATAGAATTCCAAATACTAGCAGATAAGAAGGGAAGGGTCATTCACCTAGGCGAAAGGGAATGCTCAATCCAAAGGCGATACCAGAAACTCATTGAGGAGACGCCTTTGCCCTTCGTGACTGCGGAACTGCGGAAAGAGATGGGCGCCTCAGCCATAAACATTGTGAAAGCCATAAACTATGTTAATGCTGGAACTGTTGAGTTCCTTGTAGACCAAAACGGCAACTACTACTTTCTCGAGATGAACACTAGGCTTCAAGTGGAGCACTTGATAACTGAAATGGTGACGGGCATAGACATAGTCAAAGAGCAAATAAGAATTGCGGCTGGCGAAAAACTTGCCTACAGCCAGAGGGACGTGAAAATCCGTGGACATGCCATAAACTGCCGCATAAACGCTGAAGACCCCTACGAAAACTTTGCGCCATCACCGGGAACAGTCACAAACTTGCGTTTGCCAGGCGGTCCTGGAGTTAGGGTTGACACCCACCTTTACGCTGGCTACACGGTGTCAGTCTTCTATGACCCCTTGATTGCCAAGCTTGCTGTCTGGGGTTTAAGCCGCTTAGAAGCCATAAAGAGGGCGCGTAACGCCTTAGACGAATTTGTGATAGAGGGAGTTAAAACCACAATCCCACTGCATAAGAGGATAATGGAGGATGAAGATTTCTTAAGAGGAGATATCCACATAAACTTTGTCGACGAAAGGATTGAAAAGCTTCTTCCAAAGAAAGCCTTAACGGATGAGGAGATAGCCGCCCTTACCGCTTTTCTGGCAAATCAAACAGCTGAAGCCAAAGTTAAGGCACTAATTCCAAGACGTGAACAAGGGAGAGTTTCCCTTTGGAAGCTTGCCGGCAGAGGTAGGGGGCTGAGGCGAACCCTTTGAAGATCCACGAAGTTTTAGTGAACAATAAAGCGTACAATGTTAAGGTTTTGAAAAGGGAGAATAACACTTTCCTAGTTGATGTTAACGGAAAAACAGTTGAGGTTAAATTTGCCAACTCTGGCGGTGGAAAATTTTCATTAGAGATAAACGGCGAAAAATTTTCGGCAGAACTTTTGAAGCTTCCCCGAAGCATTATGCAGGTTAAAATTGGCGGGAAAACCTTCGAAGTTCAATATCCCACCCCAACCTTTAAACCGGAAGCTTCAAAAATTGAGCCGCTTCCGGCACTTTCTAAAAAGCCTGCCATTAGCCTTATCGTTGGGAAGGATGCCGTTTTAGCTCCCATAGCAGGAAGAGTTATAGCATTAAAGGTTGGCGTTGGACAGAAAGTCTCCAAAGGAGATTGCGTATGCATTTTGGAAGCTATGAAGATGGCGAATGAGGTTGCAGCGCCAAAAGACGGTGTTGTTAAGGAAGTCCTAGTCTCTGAAGGGGCTGTTGTGAACAAGGGAGATGTTTTGGCAGTTATCGCCTAGAAACTTTTTTATAATGAGGGGCAATTGCATTTAACCCTCAAGCAGCGAGCTGGAGTTGGGATGGCGCATGTTTACTGGTATGGACCATGTTGGCGTGGCTGTTAAAAATCTGGATGAGGCTATTAGCGTTTACCGTGATATCCTTGGCTTCAAGCTTTTAAGCGTTCACGTCCTACCAGAGCGGAAGGTTAAGGTGGCCTTCCTATCCGCTGGTGGCGAAACCCAAATTGAGCTTTTAGAACCTTTGGGCAGCGATAGTCCAGTTGCAAAATTCCTTGAAAGCCGAGGTGAAGGAATCCACCACATAGCCGTAAAAGTGGATGATATCAAAAGGGCTTTAGAGGAGCTTAAAAATAAGGGCGTTATGCTTGTTGATGAAAAGCCTAGAACTGGTGCTGAAGGGAAGAAGATAGCCTTCGTCCACCCGAAAAGCACAAAGGGTGTTCTATTGGAACTTGTGATGGTTTAAAGCGCACAAATCGAAGTTTCACTGGGCACTTGTCGGGGGCTGAAGCCTTCTGCGTCCCTTAAAAACGGTTCTCGTCATCCAGTCTTTCCACTCCTTTACCAGCGGCATCCTAGGAGTCGTAATCCCCTTAATAATGGAGGAGAGACGCATAGACATAGTCCTTATAGGCTTTGTTTTCGCAGCTATGCCCCTAATAATGCAGCTTGGCAGAATGTTCTTCGCCACCCTTTCAGACTTTTTTGGAAGGAAGCCCTTCTTCATGGCGAACGGATTCTTAGGCACCATATCAAGCCTCATCTACTATTTTGCCCACACTCCAATGGAGTTCCTCTTCGGAAAAGTTGCAGAGGGAACAAAGGAGGGCGCCATATGGGCTGTAAATAGGGCCTATATTCTAGAAAGAAGCAAGGGGAACTGGAGGATCCTTGTCAACCTAAGAACGGTTGTTTATGTTGCCTACGCCGTCGGCAGCCTCATAGCCGGATTTCTAGCGGCACTAGTCCTATATGAGGGGACGATGATTTTATGCGCCCTTTTAGGCGTTCTGGGATTTCTCCTCTCCTTCACATTAACTGATGAAAGGAAGGGCGAATTCACCACGGGACAAGCCTTACGTTTCCTTGACTTTAGGAAGAAGGGGCGAAAGTTCAAAATTTTCCTATTCCTATTCTTTACAATGGGCTTGGCCTTTGGCTTCCGCTCCGGATATGTCATACCATGTTTCCTAAACAATGTTGGCTTTTCCCCAGAAAATGTTGGACTGGTTTTTGGCACCATGATTTTTACGGCAGGCTTGTCCTCGTACATCTTCTCCAAATATCGCGACGTGAAAAGACTCATTCTAACAAGCGGAATAATCTATTCGGCTCTTTTAATCCCCCTAGGGTTTTCCCCCGCTATTCTCGCCGCCGTCCTCGTGGTGGCTGTTGGCTTCGCCGAGGGGATGAACAGTGTGGGACAAGAGGGAATACTATCAAAAATTTGCGAAAAGGAGTCTTATGGGACCGACATCGGCCTGCTTATGATGGGGCTCCACTTGGGCGAGTCGGCGAGCCTAGCCCTAAGCGGCATACTAATCGCCAACTGGGGCTTCACAGCGTCCTTTGTTCTGGCAGCCACAATATACGCAGTCTTCTACATCGGCGCCTTCGCATTGTATGGGGAGAAATAGCCTTGCCAACAAACATAAAAGTGGAAAAGCTTCAAGAAGGGCTGAAAACGAGGCTTATTGGGAAATACATTTTCTTTGCCCATGAAGTTGGCTCAACCAACGATTGGGCTAAGGAGCTGGCAGAACTCGGCGCCCCAGAGGGCACAGTTGCCGTAGCCGAAACCCAAACCTCTGGGCGCGGCAGACCCGGCAGAAAATGGCTCTCGCCAAAAGGAGGCTTATGGTTCTCAATAATTCTTAAGCCAAAGCTTAAGCCACCGGAAACCATCAAACTCGTGTTTTTGGCAGGCTTAGCCGTTGCAGAAACCCTACGAGAATTATTTGGCTTAAAGGTTGAAACAAAATGGCCCAACGATGTCCTAGTGAATGGGCGGAAGGTTTGCGGCATCCTCTCAGAAATGAAAACCATAGGCGAAAAAGTTGATTACACAATAATTGGCGTAGGCGTAAACGCCAACATAGACGTTGAAAAAGAATTTCCAAGAGAGCTTAGCGAAACAGCAACCTCCATCCAAAAAGCCTTAGGCAGAAAAATCTCCCTAGAAGAGCTTTTCAAGGCTTTGCTGGAGAAAATGGACAACCTTTATCAAATCTTCCTTAAAGAAGGATTCACGCCAATTTTGAAGGAATGGAAAAGCTTCGCATATTTTCTAGGCTGCCGAGTGGAAGTTTGTGGTGATGGTGAAAGATTTGAAGGCATAGCCTCCGATGTTGATCGTGACGGCGCTCTAGTTTTAAAGCTTGAAAATGGCTCTGTCAAACGTGTTTTTGTTGGAGATCTCTCCATAAAATTGAGGCGTTAAAAATGGCTGTTTTAGAACTTGTCTTTCTTTTCGCAAGTGCCTTTTTGCCTTTTTTATCCGAATTAGTGTTTTTTGGCTATAATTAATATTCTCCTAGATAATATTTCATGGAATCTTTCCTTTTTAGAGGAGCCGAAAACGTTGAGTATTTCAAGGTTTACCTGTGCTAACAGGTTCTTTAACTCGTTCAGATCGTAAAGCCTATGGTCAACCACCAACTCGTCTATGCTTCCTCCTTTCTTGTCTATAAGAATCCATCGGCTCACCATTCTTCTAGTTTCCCAGTCTAAATTACGCTTCTCTAAAACATAGAAGCTATCAGATTCGTCCCATCCTCTTTCCCGAAAATTCCCAAGAAACCACTTGGCGTTCGCAATATCTAATATGAAGAGCCCTTCAGGCTTCAGTATTCTAGAAACCTCTTGCAGAACGAGCTTGTTTTCCTTATCAGAGAAGTAGCCGAAACTTGTATGCATGTTTATCACATTATCAAAGGACTCGTCTTTAAAAGGTAGCTTCCTCATATCCCCTTGAACCAGATGTAGAGACTTGTCGCCACTTCTATCTTTAATAGCCAAAAGGAAATCCCTGCTCAAATCGAAGCTTACAACATCCATATATGAACTTAAGGGTATTGAATGTCTTCCGGGACCACAGCACATATCCAACGTAACTCCTTTCCTTAAGGCAGTTCTAAGAAATTCTATATCATCCATCGTATCTTCCATCAACTCAGAAAGGTATTCCTCTACCCAGAATTTCGCCCATCTGTCTCTAAACAAATCCCTATACCACATCAATTCCCCTCCCAATCAGACATTCTATATGAAGCTATTAAATGTCATTAGTCTTTCTTTCCCGTGATTCGGAATCCGCGTTTTTCCAGCTGTTCTAAAAGTCCTTTCGGGTCCGGGAACCATTGTCCCCATTTTCTGCATATGTGCTCTGTCCAACTATAATTTTCGTAGGTGTATGGGTCTGGACGCCCATCTTCCAGCGGAATTTTCGCCTTTAACCTCCTATAATAGTCTTGTGCCAAGTAGCCTTCATCCATAACCCTCATGGCTTCTGAAACCATTTCGTCTGTCAGTTCCGGATATTTGCCCTCGAAAAGTGTGAATTCTATTGGGTATCTGGGTCTTGGCAGGGGATCTTCAGCCGGGTAGCCCATAACAAGCTGCACAAGTGGGAAAACCCTTTTCGGCAAGTGGTATTCTTCTGCTATTTTTTCTGCTTGGAACATGGCGCTTCCTAGGAAGCAGCTTCCCAAGCCTAGGCTTCTGGCGGCTATAACCATGTTTTCTGCCATTAGGGCGACGTCTTGAATCCCGAAAAATAGCAGCGCCAAATCGTTGGTCACTATTTTCCAGCCCCGCTTCTCCATAATCCTCTCGAACTTGTGGTAGTCGACGCATATGGTGAAAAGCAGCGGCGCCTTGTATGGGTGGTGCTCCCTATTCCGCGACAATAGTATGCTGTAGGCTTGTGAAGCGAAAGGCGCCTGCTGTCCAGCCCTAACGATTGTGCGTATAACATTTTCTGGTGGCATTTCCGCCCTATACTTTCTTATGGACTTGTGGCTTAGCAGCGTCTGGATAACAGGGTTTTGCTCTATCATTTATGCACGTTCCTTTTCGACTCTTGATTAATGGTTGTCAAAGGGGATATAGTTTTCCAAAGAGTGGCTGCATATATCCTAAATACTGATTGCGCCTACATATTCCAGCAGACTGGAAGGTGTTTAGTTATGGTTGAGGTTAGGGAGCCAACTGTTGAGGAGAAGATTAGACGCTTAAGGGAAATGAGGGAGCAAGCCAAACTTGGCGGCGGACTAAAAAGAATCGAGGAGCAGCACGCTAAGGGTAAACTGACTGCAAGAGAACGCATAGACCTCCTCCTAGACCCGGGAAGCTTCAACGAGCTTGACCAGTTTGTGGTTCACCAGTGCACAGACTTCGGCATGGCTGAACGCAAATATTTGGGCGACGGCGTCGTAACGGGCTACGGAACAATAGACGGAAGACTAGTCTTCGTCTTCTCGCAAGATTTTACAGTTTTTGGCGGCTCATTGGGTGAAATGTTCGCAAGGAAAGTCTGCAAACTTATGGACTTAGCGATGAAAACAGGCGCGCCAGTTATAGGCTTAAACGATTCAGGTGGGGCACGTATCCAAGAGGGCGTTGCAAGCCTTGCGGGCTATGGCGACATATTCTTCCGCAACGTGATGGCTTCCGGTGTCATACCACAAATATCAGCCATTATGGGACCATGTGCAGGCGGCGCCGTGTATTCGCCAGCCCTAACAGACTTCATAATCATGGTGGATAAGACAAGCTACATGTTCATAACCGGGCCAGATGTTGTCAAAACAGTGCTTGGACAAGAAGTTACCTTTGAAGAGCTTGGCGGAGCCATGGTGCATAGCCAAACCAGCGGCGTAGCCCACTTCATAGCCAAGGACGAGGAGCACTGCATCCAAATAATTAAGAGGCTTTTGAGCTATTTGCCCAGCAACTACCTTGAAGACCCGCCCTATGTGGAGACCGGTGACGACCCAAACCGCACAGAAGAGGAGCTATCCCGCATAATGCCAGATGACCCAGACAAACCCTACGACGTTAAAGAGATAATCCACCGCATCGTGGACAACGGCGAATTCTTTGAAGTTCAGCCCTTATGGGCGCCAAACATAGTCGTAGGCTTCGCAAGGTTGAATGGGCATTCTGTTGGTATAGTGGCAAACCAGCCCGCCTATTATGCTGGGGCGCTTGACATAAACTCCTCTACTAAAGCCGGAAGATTCGTTCGCTTCTGCGACTGCTTCAACATACCAATAATAACCTTCGTGGATGTGCCGGGCTTCTTGCCGGGCATAGAGCAGGAACACGGCGGAATAATACGCCACGGCTCAAAACTGTTGTACGCTTACTGCGAAGCCACAGTCCCAAAAATAACAGTTATACTCCGCAAGGCTTATGGCGGAGCCTACGACGTTATGGGCTCGAAGCATTCTGGCGGAGACATAAACTATGCTTGGCCAACAGCCGAAATAGCCGTCATGGGACCGCAAGGCGCCATAAACATAATCTTCCGGAAGGAAATCGCCGAAGCCCCAGACCCGGAGCAGAAGCGTCTAGAACTCGTTAGTGATTACCGGCGGAAGTTTGCCAACCCATATGTGGCTGCCCAGAAAGGCTACATTGACGAGGTTATAGAGCCGGCTGAAACAAGGCCAAAACTGATTAGCGCTCTTGAAATGCTTATGACAAAACGCGAGGCTAGGCCGTCCAAAAAGCATGCAAACATCCCGTTATAAAGTGTTGAAAGATGGGAGAGCAGCCAGTAAAAAGCGGAATCCCTCCAATAACAAAGAGCAGACTAGTGGCTGACTTGAAAAGGCTGGGAGTTGCCTCAGGAGACACGTTGATGCTTCATGCCTCTGTTAAGGCTGTGGGGTGGGTTGTGGGCGGCCCAGACGTTGTCATCCAAGCCTTGCTGGAAGTTCTAGGCGAGGAGGGAACTTTGATGATGTATGTGGGCTGGGAAGACTCCCCTTGGGAAGCACCATACGTGTTCAAAGAATGGCCAGAGGAGTGGCAAAGGGCATACCTCGAGGAGTTTCCTCCCTTTAACCCAGCCACTTCTCGGGCGCACAGAAGGTGGAGCATACTAACTGAATATTTGCGCACATGGCCGGGCGCTTACAGAAGTGGCAATCCAGAGGCTTCATGTGTGGCTGTCGGAGCAAAGGCAAAGTGGCTCACGGAAAACCATCCACTCCAATATGGTTACGGGCCGGGTTCGCCATTCGCCAAGCTATGCGAGGCTAAGGGCAAGGTTCTGCTTCTCGGGGCGCCTTTCGGCTCGATTACGCTTTTGCATTACGCGGAACACTTGGCCAAAGTGCCTAACAAACTGGTCATACGCTACAAAGTGCCAATTTTGCAAGAAGGTAAGGTAAAAAAGTTTGGGTTGAAGTTGAGGAATTTGACACTTGTGGGTATGTTCTGCCGAACGCGCGTGAATATTTTGAGGCTATACCAAGGGAATATTTCGCCTCTAGCAGGGGACGCATCGGAAAGGTTGGAGAGGCTCAATCTTACCTTTTCGATGCTGCAGACTTTGTCGAAT
This sequence comes from Bathyarchaeia archaeon, assembly GCA_038883715.1. Classification (GTDB taxonomy): domain Archaea; phylum Thermoproteota; class Bathyarchaeia; order Bathyarchaeales; family Bathycorpusculaceae; genus JAGTQI01. Next base: position 24,144 of record JAVZLS010000012.1, on the reverse strand, counting down.
TCGCTGTGCGATGGCTTGAAAGGAAATATGGATGCAAATAATCCGTGAAACAGACCATTACAGATTAATAGTGGCTTAACAATTCTTCAAAATCCTCGAGAGGCAACGGTTTATGGCATCTAAACCCGTTAAGATTACGGACACCACGTTTCGAGACGCTCATCAGTCGTTGATGGCGACTAGGATGCGCACTGAATCAATGCTTCCCATAGCCGAAAAGATGGACAGTGTTGGCTTTTTCTCCATGGAGGTTTGGGGAGGCGCCACCTTCGACGTCTGCATACGCTATTTGGCTGAAGACCCTTGGGAAAGAATCCGCCAATTAAAACGCCACATAAAGCGCACGCCACTGCAGATGCTTTTAAGGGGACAGAATGTTGTTGGTTATAGGAACTACCCAGATGATGTTGTCATAAAATTTGTTGAAAAAGCCGCTGAAAACGGCATAGACATATTCCGAGTATTCGACGCCTTAAACGATGTTCGCAACATGGAAGTCGCCATAAAAACCGTCAAAAAAGTGGGCAAACACGCGCAGGGCACTATATGCTACACCATAAGCCCAGTCCACACAATAGAATATTACGTGAATGTCGCCAAGAAGCTGGCTGAGCTTGACTGCGACTCCATATGCATAAAGGACATGGCTGGAATGCTGGCGCCACAACCAGCCTACGAACTAATAACCGCCCTAAAAAAAGAGGTGGGCTTGCCAGTGCACCTGCATTGCCACTGCACCAGCGGGATGGCTATGATGACATATCTGCGGGCATGCGAAGCCGGAGTAGACATAATAGACACCGCCTTCTCACCATTGGCATGGGGCACATCCCAGCCGCCAGTAGAATCCGTAGTGGCTGCTCTGAAGGGTACGCCTTACGACCCAGGACTTGACATGGAACTTCTCCAAGAGATTGCAGAATACTTCAGAGAACTTAGAGAAAAATACTATGACCCGTTGGGGCTCATAGACCCCAAAGCCGAAAAGGTCGACCCATCCATAATGGTTCACCAAATTCCCGGCGGAATGTTCTCCAACCTTCTCGAACAGTTAAGGGAGCAGAACGCTGTTCATAGGCTTAAGGAGGTTCTAGAGGAGGTTCCAAGGGTTCGAAAAGAGCTTGGCTACCCGCCGCTAGTGACACCCACAAGTCAGCTCGTTGGCATCCAAGCCGTGCTCAACGTTCTGTCTGGAAAACGCTATAGCATAGTGCCAAAGGAAATAAAAGACTATGTTAAAGGGTTTTATGGACGCCCACCAGCCCCAATAGACGAGGAAGTTAAGCGGCTGATTATTGGCGATGAGGAACCCATAACTTGCCGCCCAGCAGATCTTCTTGAACCAGCCATGGACAAGATTCCGGAGGATGTTAAACCCTACATTGAAAGCGAGGAGGACATGCTCACGTATGCCTTGTTTCCAGCCATAGCCCCAGAATTCTTCAAGAAAAGGAAAGCCAAAAGAGAAGAAGCGAAAACAAGCATACCGCCAGAAAAAATGGCGGAGCTTGAGCAGGTGGCAGCCGTTTCCGCCGCAATAGCCGCTTACATGGCAAGCTTAAGCGAGGTTAAAGCCTTAACCTTGCAAAGGGTGAGGCGTGGAGTTTCGCCTTGGGTTCTTGCTGGAAGGCAAAGTCTAGCCGAGCATGGTGTTTAAAATGTCAACCTACGAAATTTTCATAAACGGAAAACCATGGCGAGTCGAAGTTTCAAAAATTAACGAAAAAACCTTCACGGTCAAGCTTGGAGAAAAATCCTTCAATGTTGAGGTTCCAGAAGGCAAGCTTCATCCCGAAAAGCAACTTCAATTAAAAATTGGCGATAAGATGTACGCCGTGATTCTACAGGAAATTAGCAAGACAAAACCTTTCACGGTTAAGGTTGAAGGGGCATCTTTTAAAGCGGAGCTGAAAACGCCCACTTTGACGCGGTTGGCTGTTTCACCAGTCATGGAACAAGCCCTTCAAGCGCCGACGCTGAGAGTGCCGAAGCCTAAACAAGTGGTTTCTGGGACTGTTACGGCGCCCATGACTGGAAAAATAATATCCATAAAGGTTGGGAGGGGCGAACAAGTTAAGGCTGGGCAGGTATTGTGCATTTTGGAAGCCATGAAGATGGAAAACGAGATTACGGCGCCGGTGGCTGGGACAGTCCGCGAGATTCTAGTTTCAGAGGGCGCCTCCGTGAATGAGGGCGACCCCTTGTTTGTTATTGGCTAAAGTTAGAATATGGATGGGGGCTTGTACTCTCCGAAAACTTGGCGGAGGGTGTCGCATATCTCGCCTAGGGTGGCGTATTCCTTGACGGCTTGAATTATGAAGGGCATAAGGTTTACATTTTCCTTTTCTGCTGCTTTTCGCAAACTGTCTAGGGCTTCCCTGACTTTGGCATTGTTTCTTTGGCTTTTCACCTCTTGTAAGCGTTTAATCAGTGTTTTTTCAATTTCTGGGTTTATTCGCAAAATTTTGATTGGGGTTTTCTCCTCGCTTATGAACTCGTTGATGCCGACCACTATGCGCTTTTTGCTTTCCACCTCCTTCTGGTAGTGGTAGGCGCTTTCCATTATTTCCCTCTGCATGAAGCCCTTCTCTATGGCGGCAACAGCCCCTCCCATCTCATCTATCTGCTCAATGTATTTTGTGGCTTTCTCCTCAATCTGGTTTGTCAAGTACTCCACGTAATAGGAGCCGCCAAGCGGGTCTATAGTGTCTGCAACACCGCTCTCATAGGCTATTATCTGCTGGGTTCTAAGCGCTATGGTTACGGCTTGCTCGCTGGGCAAAGCATAAGCCTCATCAAAAGAGTTTGTATGCAGCGACTGGGTTCCACCTAAAACTGCTGCCAAGGCTTGAATGGTTACGCGGATAATATTGTTTAGAGGCTGCTGGGCTGTAAGCGAAACCCCAGAAGTCTGCGTGTGAAAGCGCAGCATCCAAGAGGTCGGGTTTTTGGCACCGAAACGTTCCCTCATTATTTTAGCCCACAAACGCCTAGCAGCCCTAAACTTGGCAACCTCCTCAAACAAGTTGTTGTGCGCCGCAAAGAAAAACGAGAGCCTACCAGCGAATTTGTCAACGTCTAAACCTCTGTCTATGGCGGCTTGCACATAGGCTATGGCATTGGCGAATGTGAAGGCTATTTCTTGAACCGCCGTGGCTCCAGCCTCTCGGATGTGGTAGCCGCTTATGCTTATGGTGTTCCACTTTGGCACGTTTTTGGCACAATATTCGAAAATGTCTGTGACTAGGCGCATGGAAGGCTTAGGTGGAAAGATATACATGCCTCTGGCAACATACTCCTTCAAAATGTCATTCTGCACAGTGCCATCAAGCACGCTCTGCGGAACGCCATGCTTCTCGCCCACAACAATATACATGGCGAGCAGAACCGCCGCCGGCGCATTAATAGTCATAGAAGTTGTAATTTTGTCCAAGGGTATGCCTTCAAAAACTATTTCCATATCCCGCAAAGTGCTAACGCTCACGCCAGCCTTGCCAACTTCGCCCCTTGCCATGGGATGGTCGCAATCATAACCCACCTGCGTTGGAAAGTCAAAAGCCACGCTTAACCCTGTCTGACCTTGGCTTAACAAGTATTTGAAACGCTGGTTTGTCTGCTCAGCGGTGCCAAAGCCAGCATACTGCCTCATAGTCCAAAAACGAGCACGGTACATGGTTGGATAAACGCCACGAGTGAAGGGATACTCGCCAGGAAAACCTAAATCCCCAAAATAGTCTAGATTGGCGATGTCTGCTGGTGTGTAGAGGCGGCTTACTGGTATGTCAGAGCTTGTTAAAAATTCGCCCCGCTCCGGAAGTCTCTCAAGGCTTTTAGCCACAGTCTCCCTTTCCCAGCGCTCCTTTTCACGCCTAACCCTTTCCAGTATTTCCATGTCAAACAAGCGGATACACCAAAACTACATCATTACAAAAAGGGCATATAAATGGTTGTTAAGAAGCTGGCAGATTTTTAATTTGCTTTCGTTAGGGTGGCGGAGGAGGGGGTGGAGGCGGCGGAAGCTGAGCTGGAGCGGGCGCCTTTACTCTTTTACGCAGCACTATTAGAGTTGCAACAACCACAATCACGATGATAACAATAACGACTGTTAAAATTCGCCAATCAACACCACCACCTCTATCGCCGCCCGTTGAAGACCCTAATAGACTTTCGATTTGACTTCTTAAAGCCTCACCCAGTCCTGGAGTTGCCCCTACATGACACCATCTAATTATTCCATTGCCATCTACAACGTATAATGTTGGCACTCCCTCAATGTTATAGTCACGGTCTATATTTGAATTTGACCCCATGAGAATAGGCCAGCCAATGTTATGTTCATCGGCAAACTGTATGAGTTGTTGGCGAGTGATAGATGGTTCCCAAATGTCTATAGATAGGAAAACAACATTTGGGTTATTGGCATAATATTGGTTGTACAATGGTACAAGCTCAGAATCAATCGCTTGTCTACATGGCATGCACCAGGTTGCAAAAAAGTCGATAACCACTATTTTGCCAGCACAGCCAGACAAACTAATTGGGTTACCACTTATAGCGTCGACCAACGTAAAATTGGGTGCGGGTACGCCCACGTTCAAAACACCTTTTACGTTAGGAATTAATACAAGAACCAGCAAATTAGCCGCTAAGATTAATGATGTTGAAAACGTTAAAGATGATTTCTTTAGCGTAAAGTAGCCTCCTATTAATCTAAATCCTTTTTAGGTGATATAAATTTTAATAATCTATTCTCATGAGGGGTTAATGAATGAATACAAGAATTTTGTCATTATCAGGCGCCTCCATTGCGGTTCTTTTGATATGCTATGGTATCCTTATAAAAGGTCAGCTTGACGTTACACGTGTTTACTCATCGGTTATATGCACTTCATGTTTGGGTATCGAGGAAATAGCACCCGAGTTAACTTTCCGTGAAAAAGCTGAACTGACCAAAGTTGAGAAGCCCGTCCACGTCCTCCTCTTCACAATGAAGGGATGCATAGATTGTTACGAGGCTCACGACTATATCGAATCAGTTTGTGGGGCATCAAGTGGAAAGGTTTCTTATTCTGAAATAGATGTTTTAGAAAACCAGTCCATGGTTGAATATTATGGTATCAGATATGTTCCAACAGTTGTTGTTGGAGACAAAAAATTAGAGGGATTAAAAGCCATCCGCGACGAATTAATCAGCACAATCATAGAATTTTCGAGGAAGTAAAATGAATCTGGGAAAACTACGCAGAATCTCACAACTCATTTCCTTAACCTTAGCCTGTGGAGGCTTCCTAGGAATAACAGCAATGCACATAATCTACCCATTCTTGCACTGTTATGCTTGCCCCCTCGCCACAGCCGCATGTCCCATAGGCATAATGCAACGCTTCATCGCCCTCGGCGAAATTCCATGGTATCCACTTGGCTCAATAGCATTGTATGGGATCACGCTTGGAAGGTTATTCTGCGGCTGGGCATGTCCATTCGGATTGCTTCAAGATTTACTGGACAAAATTACTAAAAGGAAAGTGACTATTAGCAAAAGAGCTCATAAAAAGGCTATACTCGTAAAGTTTGTAGTTCTTTCCCTCACTCTTTTACTTGCTTGGATGGTTTCAGACGTTCTTTTCTGCAAAATATGCCCAGCAGCAACAATAGAAGCAGCCATACCCTACCACCTCCAGCATGAAACAACATTTACAACACTTTTCGCAACAAGAATATTGATATTCGGATTCTTAATTTTATTAATGATTGCGATAACAAGATTTTGGTGCAGATACCTATGTCCATTTGGAGCTTGGTTGGCGGTCTTCAACAAAGTTAGCCTAATGCACGTTGAAGTAAATCAAGAAAAATGTAATGGATGTGGCATGTGCGAAAAAATATGCCCCATGCAAATCGAAATAATAAAACTCAAAAAATCAACCGAGTGCATAAAATGCGGTATCTGCGTTGAAGAATGCCCGAACAAAGCCATAAAATTTGTAGTTCCACCCTAAAATTGCATAAAATAAACGGGAATCTAGCGGTTTTAAGGACTAAAGATATAAGAAAATCCGTATCTGTATATTTTATAGAGAGGGCCGACAAAGATTGAGGGTTAAAGTTGAATACATTGGCCACATTAAGGAGATAATCCGCAGCGGGAGAGAAGAAGAGCTAGAAATCTCTGAGGGCGCCTCCCTTGCAGATTTACTTTCCATGCTTGCAGAGAAATATGGCGAGCCCTTCCGCAAAGCCGTCTACGAACCCGGCGGCTCAGATGTGAAACAAAGCTTCATAATAACGGTTAACGGCTACTTGCTAAACCAGCTTAGCAGCGGCGTGGAAACAAAACTCAAACATGGAGACCACGTAATTTTAATGTCCATTGTCAGCGGCGGCTAAAAATCCTTTTCCCTCAAAATTGTAGAACAATTTTATAAGCCAAACACGCAGCACATCTCCTTTCTGAAAGGTGAAATGCCTTGAAGAGGATAGAAGCCCTAAAGAGGAAGGCTTTTGAAGAGAAGGATTTTGACGGCTTCCTAATAACAAACGAGGCTAACATGCTCTATTTTGCCGGCTTTCCCGGAGCCACATGCCTACTATTTCCCAAAAATGGTGAAAATATGCTCTATGTTTACGGCGTCAACTATGAGCAGGCAAAGGCCGAAGGTAAAAGCTTTACTGTTGAACTTGTTAAACGCGACGAAAACTTAGCGGCGAAGGTTGCCGCAAAAATAAAGGATTTAGGCATAAAAAAGCTAGTTTTCGACACATTAACCTATGAAACATATCGGGGATTAACAAAGTTTCTGCGAGGCAAGGCCAAGCTTAAGCCCCAAGGCAAACTTGTCTGGGAACTCCGAAAAGTGAAAACTCCAGAAGAGCTTGAGCTGATGCGCAAAGCAGGAGAACTCACATGTGAAGGGATGAAGACAGCCTATGAGGTTATAAGGCCTGGCATCCGCGAGTATGAGGCTGCAGCCGAAATAGAATACGCCATGAGAAAGAAAGGCTCATGGGGAACAGCCTTCGAAACCATAGTGGCTTCCGGCGTACGCTCAGCCTACCCCCACGGAGGCTGCACAGACAAGATAATCCGCGAAGGCGACTTGGTTGTGGTGGATATTGGCGCTTCTTATCGCTATTATCGCTCAGACATGACAAGAACACTTGTGGCTGGAAAACCTTCAGAAAAACAGAAACGCCTCTACGAAATTGTAAAAACAGCCCAGCAAAAAGCGGTTCAAACCATAAAAGCGAAGGCAAAAGCAAAAGACATAGACACAGTGGCAAGAAAAGTCATTGAAGAAGCCGGATACGGCGAATACTTTGTCCACAGCCTAGGCCATGGCGTAGGTTTAGAAGTGCATGAACCACCAGTCCTTGGACAACACAGCAAAGATAAGCTAATGGTCGGCAACGTTGTAACAGTTGAGCCAGGTATATATATTGTGGGCTTCGGTGGCATCCGAATAGAGGACACAGTACACGTTAAAGACCACGGCATGGAGAAATTAACAGACAGATGGTACACCCTAGAAGCAAACAGCAAAATTTAGAGATAAACGTTTTCTGAAACTTAAGATTTCGCTATCAATCATAACCACCCGAAATAATTCAATGTGACACAAACTTTAAAAACAAATGTGCAGAAAGTATCTGCGCTAAGAAAGGAGAAAATTTGAAAATGTTAAAGCAATTGTCACTACTTATCTTGTTGGGTTGCCTTGCTTCCATGGCGCTTCCAGCAATGGCGCAATATACCACTGGAGTTAAAAGCGGAGACTGGATAAAATACGACTTTGACATTTCATATATGGGTATGTCCTATAAAGGAACAATAAAGATCACAATACAATCCGTTACTAGCACAACTATTTCTGGAACCGTAGAATTGACAGGCAATTTTCCAGGGACTCCACCTGGTACGTCATTTTATATCGATATCGCAACGTGGAGTGGTGGAAGCTTCTTTATAGTTCCCACAAATTTGAACGTTGGAGATTATATTCCAGGAGTAGGTGCAACTGTACAAGCAATAGCGGATTGGCAAGGTAGAAAAGCATACAAGGCAAATACCGGTTTTACCGGTTTTCCGGTGGAAGTTTACTGGGATCAAGCTACCGGAGTGCTTCTAGAATTAAAAGGTTCAATGTCTACTCCTTATGGGTCTGCTACAATGAGTATAAAGGCAACTGACACTAACATGTTTAGTCTCGGTTTGGGCTGGTTTCTCTGGGTGATTATCATTGTGGTTGTCGTGGCTGTTGTTGCCGTTGTAGCTGTTATATTACTGCGGAGAAAGAAACCTCCGGCAGCGCCACCGTCTCCAGTTCAACCAGCGCCTCCGCCTCCTCCACCGCCAACATAACAATCCTTAAACGCCTTTTATCCACTCCCTTTTTTGTTTCTTATGCTAGAAAACTTAAAGGTATAAAACAAATCTGATATCATGGTTATGTGCTAAACAATTCAACTTACATAATAAACCTTAAAAGTGGATGAAAAGGAAAATGCGCCAAGAGAAGGGGAAAATTTGGAAATGTTGGAACGATTGGTGCCGCTAATTTTGTCGGTTTGCCTTGCTTTTACTGTGATGTTCCCGGCAATGGCACAATACACAACAGGTGTTAAAAGCGGAGACTGGATAAAATACGACGCTGATGTTTCATTTTCATATCAATCTTCAACGTATTCTTTTAAGGGTACAATAAATATGACAATTCAAGAAGTCACCAGCGTGAGCATTTCAGGAGTCATAGAAGTTGTCGGCACAACTTCTGGCTCCCCTCCCGACACCCCGCCGATTTCTCCGGGCTTAAAATCCTTTTCCATTCACATTCCATCTTGGACAAGTTCCGGCATGTTTTTCTCCTTACTGATTCCATCGAATTTGGATGCTGGGAAATCTATTCCAGAAACAGACATGACCGTGCAAGAGACAGTAGATTGGCATGGCAGAAGAGCCTTGAAGTCCAAGTATATGAATTTGGAAGTTTATTGGGACCAAGCCACCGGAGTACTCTTAGAAATGAAAGGTTCAGCTTCATATGAAACTGGATATGCCACAGTTAATATAAAGGCGACTAATACAAATATGTTTATTCTCGGTTTAGATTGGCTGCCTTTTATAATAATCATTTTGGCTATTATGATTGTTGTTGCCGTTGTCGCCCTTATAATAATGTGTAGAAGGAAAACTCCAACGGCGCCGAACGCCCCGCCACCATCATTGCCAACCTAGGTCTTGAACCCTTTCCATTTTTTATGCTAGATTTGTTGAAACGTAAGTGATAAATTCATAAAGCCAAAAATATTGAATCATGCAAGAAAGGATGTGTGTAATAATAATTGACATGCTCAATGACTTTGTCACTGGCGATTTAAAGTGTGAAAGGGCTCAGCGCATAATTCCAAATCTTAAGAGGCTTGTTGAGGCTGCCCGCAAATATGGTGTTCCCGTAATCTACAGTAATGATGCGCATTATCCTAACGATTTTGAGGTTGTCCACCGCTGGGGCAAACATGCTATAAAAGGCACCAGGGGCGCCGAGGTTATTCCAGAGCTTAAGCCTACCGACAAGGATTTTGTTGTGGAGAAGCGAACCTACAGCGGTTTTTACGAGACTGGCTTGGACCCGCTTTTAAGAAGCCTATACAACGGCGAGGGCGTGAGAACCGTTGTTTTGGGCGGTTTGCATACTCACATTTGCGTGCGGCACACGGCTGCGGACGCATTCTTCAGAGGCTACAAAATAATTGTGGCAAGGGATGGCGTGGAATCCTTCACGCAAGAGGACCACGAACAGGGTTTAAAGTACTTGGAGTACGTTTATAATGCGAAAATAATGACCGTTGACGAGATTATAGGGGAGATGGGCGAAAAGCCGAAAACAAGGTAAAGGCCATGCAAAATAAACTGAAAATTGAAAACCTTCAAGACTCAAACATGGACGACGTAATCCATGTCTGCTCTTCTCAGAGGCTCGGCGACCCTGTCCATCAAGAAGGTGTTGGGCTTAAGAGGGCTTTGGCTTAAGGAAATGCTTGACAATTATGGTTCTTGTGCAAAAGTCGCCTACTACAACGATAAATCGGCAGCCCAAATCCTCTACTATCCAGAAGTGGCTGATAAAGCAAAGGCGTTTAGGCGTGAAGGCGTCCTCGTCATAAACTGCATTTACAACCCAACATTGGAAGCGCAGAGGCTAGGACTGGGCAGGATGTTGTTGCAAGGCGTTATTAAGGATGTCAAGGAGAGAAAATCATGTCTTGGCAATAAACCATGCGAGTTTATTTTGGCAAACGCCTTCAACACTGCGAGCTCCTCCCCATGCCCGATTTTTACATGAAATATGGTTTTATCGCGACGGGTGAATATGCTTTTATGGCAACGGGTGCCCAAGGAAGCATGATGTATCTTCCCATAGAGGGCGAATACGAACCAGTTCCAAAAGCGAAATATGAGCCGCTGGAGGATACCAGTAAAGCAATAATATTTTATGATCAAAAGTGTCAGTTTTCCTATCCATTTGCGAAAAAGATAGAGGCGATGATTAGGGAGATATTGCCTAACATAAGAATTGAGATGATAAACGAGTGGGAAAAGCCTGAGGAATCAATAAAGCGGGGAAACTGGTGGCTTATTGTGAACGCCAAGCCAATCCACACCTTCTTCATAGACACAGAAATGTTTAAGGCTGAAATTAGGCAGGCGGCATATGGGACACCTTAATTGGGTTGGGTTTAATTAGAAATGGAAGGAAAAGTTTAAAAGCAACATTAGAGATACGCATGGAAGGATGATGGGGAGAATGGTGGTGTTCGGATTTTCTCCCTTCTCTCCTTTCTCCCCTCTAAAAAGGCTCCACCATTCTCCCCAGAAATTTAGCACATTTTAGCCTCTTATAGCTTATGGAAGAATCTTCTATTCGCGCGTCAGCCGCCAAAAGCATTGGAGAAAGGGCAAAATTTAAAGCTGAAGCCTTTTCAAATGAGAGTTTGTCCCTAAAAGGCTGGTGGTGTTGGTATGGCGAAAATCCTTATTGTTTACGATTCTAAAACTGGGAATACTGAGAAAATGGCTTATGCCGTAGCTGAGGGCGCAAGACGGGTTGAAGACGTTAAGGTTAATGTCAAGAAGGTTGACCAAACAAGCCTTGAAGACTTGTTGGCAGCGGACGGCATAATAATGGGCTCTCCAACATATTATGGGCAGATGTCAGCCAAGCTCAAGGCGCTGATAGACGAGTCCGTGAAAATTCATGGAAAACTTGAAGGAAAAGTTGGCGCAGCCTTCACAAGTTCTGGAGGAACAGCCACAGGCGCCGAAACAACACTCTTGTCCATAATAAATGCCATGCTAATTCATGGGATGATCGTTCAAGGAAGAGCAAACGACAAACACTATGGCGCGGCGGCGGTGGAAAAACCCGGCAAAGAAGAGCTTGAGTATTGCCGCGAACTTGGAAAAAGAACAGCCACTCTGGTCAAGAAGCTAAAGGCTTAAAATTTTGTGTGGTGTAGTGGGCCCGGCCGGATTTGAACCGGCGACCAACAGGTTATGAGCCTGTCGCTCTAACCTAGCTGAGCTACGGGCCCCTTGCTTTTCGGTTGAAAATAGAATTTGTTTTGCCATTATGAAAGTTTTACGGTTAAAACTATGCCTTAGGCGGGAATCCTTTTAACGTGTTTATGGCAAGAGCGTCAAAACAATTTTAAGGATGCTGCACCGCTAATTTAGAATTATGGAAGGCTTTGGTGTTAAGGCTCCAGAACTTAAAGTTTTCACGATGCCAACATGCTCAAGTTGTTCAGTGGCAAGGCAAATAGCTATTGAAGTTGCCCAAAAGCTTGGCTTACCGTATCGTGAAGTGGATATGAACACCCAAGAAGGCTTAGCTGAGGGGCTCGCCTACCAAATCATGAGCACTCCGAGCATAGTTTTGGGCGACGAAGTCATAGTAATTGGGCACCTCATCTCTAAGGAGAGACTTGAGGATGAAGTCCGTAAAAGACTGGAGAAGTGGCGTGCCAGAGCCTTTTCGGAAATAAAGAGATGAAGACTTTGGAGGATGCTAAAAAGGCTTTAACGGTCTTCAATTATGTGGAGAAGATTAAAACAAGCCTTATCATGGCTTCAAGCCTACTAGAGCTTTTAGGCGGAATAAAGGATGAAGCGGAAGCCACCGGCGCTGAAAAACTATTGGCAGCTTATCTTAACGCCTTAATTGTTGAGGTTAACATTGCGGCTAATGCCTCCCAAGTGGAGGGTTTTAGGGATATAGCTTCAAAACTTCAAAAAGCCGCCGAACAAGTGAGGCAGCACAACTACACAGTTGTTCAGAGGTTTATTTCAGAAGCCATATCCATGGCGACGACTCATGGAAGCTGGGCAGCGCAAACCCTCAAAGAGAAAAACCTTATCTAGCTAGCTTATGGTCTGCCTCGCCGTTATTCTTTCAAAATGGAATAGATATTCTTGGGCGTAGCCAGCATAAGCTCCGAAATATCTCCGTCCAAAAAGGCTAAGCCTTTCATAATCCGCCCTTGTCAATGACTTTTTAAGTGAAATTTTCTCAATGAACTCTTTTTCAAAGTGGTTTGCGTAATGCCTTACCATTACACGTTTCATCCAAACGTCCACTGGAAAAGCCTCAAGCTTTTCTAGGGAGAAAAGCGCCACGCAGTCCGCCACTTTTAAGCCTACGCCCTTCAAAGCCAGCAACCTTTCTCTGGCGCTTTCATAGTCTTCTTTTTTAAGCTCTTCGATTTCAAGTTCGCCGTCGGCAACTTTTTTGGCGGCTTCATGGACGTACTTGGCTCTGTAGCCTAAACCGCACTCGGCTAGCTGCGTGGGACTTGCTTTTGCAAGTTTTTCTGCTGTTGGGAAAGCATACATGGTGCAGCCATTCAGCCACGTTTTTTCTCCGAAACGTTTGGAGAGATTGTCAAGCATCCTTTTTATGGCTGGTATGTTCTTGTAGGTGGCGCATATGTAAGAGATAAGGCACTCCCAAGGGTCTTGGCGCAAAATCCGCAAGCCTTTAAGAGCCTTAACAGCTTCTCCGATGTGCTTGTCTTTTGCTACTTCTGATAAAATTAGGGGCAAATCGTCGTCAAGCCCAAAATAGGTTTTGACAAGGCTGGAGTTAGCGCCTTCAAACTTAAGCGTATTGCCAGTTTGCCTAACCTTTAATGGGGCGTCTTTAATCATGCCATACCACCACTCGCCGACCTTTTCCCATCTAAAGGCTTGACCACAACACAGTGTCAAATCTAAATTGAAAGGCTGCCAAGGCTTCAAAACAATCTCCATAAGCTTTCACTTCACATAAGCGCATTATTCTTCGTCTATGAACATGTCCGGCGTCGGCTTTTCTGGTGATAGCCCCTTTCTTTCGCGTATTCGCCTAACAACTTCTGAGGCTATGTTTTCTGGAACCCTTTCCCAATGGTCGAAAGTGCATTGCCAAAAAGCATGCCCAGAAGTGGCTGAGCGCATCTCAGCCGACAATCCAAAGGTTTCAGCCACTGGAATATAACCAGCAATCATCGTTAGGATGCCCCTCTGCTCCGAAGCCAGTATTTTCCCCCTTTTCCGGGTTATTATGCTTATGCAATCCCCAACCCATTGAGCTGGAACAGAAACTCCAATCTTATAAACGGGTTCCAGAAGCACTGGTTTAGCCGTCAAAAAAGAGCCTAAGATTGCACGGCGAATGGCTGGCATAATTTGTGCTGGTCCGCGGTGAACTGGATCCTCGTGGAGTTGGGCGTCCATAAGCTTGACTTTCACTCCTCGGATGGGTTCCTCGCACAGTGGTCCAGCCCTGCAAGCCCACCTAAAACCGGCAATAATCATTTCTCTAGCTTCTCCTAGGTATTGGACGCCTTTTGTCGCGTCTATGAGTATGTTACGGTGCTCGTCTATAGCCAGAATGTTTCGCGCCTCCTCGGCTGGCCATCCAGCCTCCTTGAAGAGTATGTTTCCAATCTGTTTTCTCCCCATTTCTTCGGCTATTTCACCAGCCTCTATTAGGTTTATAACCCTCTCCTCCAGCGGTTCAACTTGAACCCAGAACCTGTTGTGTTTGTTGGGGCTTTTGGCCATGGCTACTACGCCTCTGCCGACAACGCTTTCCCGGTAAACCACTATTGGCGTTGAGGTTATGATTTCCAGTCCGCCGCCATAATCCCGAAGGAATTTCACGGCAATTTCGAGGTGAAGCTCGCCCATTCCGCTCAGCAAATACTCGCCCGTTTCCCTGTTTATGGTGGTTATAAGGTTTGGGTCTTCAATGGAGAGTCTGTTCATGGCGTCCACTAGACGCGGCAAATCCTTTGGGTGTTTTGGTTCAATGGCAATTGTTATGACGGGTTCTGAAACATACTTTATACGTTCAAAGGAAACCATGACGTCTTTGTGGGCTAAATCCACAAGGGTTTCCCCAGCCCTAGCCAAATCCAATCCCAAAAGCGCCGCAATATTCCCAGCCGCTATCTTGTCAACGACTTCTCTGAAGGCGCCCATATACATGGAAACCTGCTGAACGCGGTAGTCTTTGCGCGCACCCACCAGATAAACCTGGTCCCCCTCCTTAACAGAACCTGAGAAAAGCCTTCCAGTTGCCACCAAACCAGCGTGGGGGTCCATTTGCGCCATTGTTATGCACATGACTGTTGGTCCGTTGTCGTCGCAGTTCAGCATGGCTTGCCCAATTTCAGACGTTAAGTCGCCTTTCCATATTTTGGGCAGCCTATACCTTTGGGCTTCTATGGGGTTTGGAATGTTTTTCACCACCATGTCTAGAATGGCGTTATGAAGCGGAATCAGCTGTGCAAGTTTTTGGTGTTCGCCTCGCATGTAAGCCTCCATTACGTCGCTGATTTTGATGTTCTTCTCCTGTGCAATTTTTAGTGTAAAGCCCCAACGGTGCAACGCAGAACCAAAAGCCACCGTCTCCTTTTGAGGGTCAACCTTCCACTTTTCCTTGAAGTCTGGCTCTCCATAAAGCTCTATTAGGTTGTTGAAGTCTCTGATAATCCGCGTAAACTTGTCCTGAATCTCGCTTTGGGTAAGCCTTAACTCCTTTACTAAGCGGTCAACCTTGTTAATGAATAGAACTGGGCGAACCCTCTCTTCTAAGGCTTGCCTCGTCACGGTCTCTGTTTGAACCATAACCTCCTCCACAGCATCCACGACAACCACTGCACCGTCAATGGCCCTCAAAGCCCTCGTAACCTTACCAGTAAAGTCCACATGCCCCGGCGTATCAACCAAGTTTATGACGTATGGGCGTCCGCCAATCTCATGCAAAAGCGAAATATTAGCCGTCTTAATTGTAATTCCACGCTTCTGTTCCTCCTCCAAATAGTCCAAAGCCCGGGCCTCTCCGGCTATTCTGGGCGAAAGTAAGCCAGCCTCAGCCAAAAGAGAATCCGTCATAGTTGTTTTTCCATGGTCTATGTGGGCTATTATGCCAATGTTGCGGATATCCTCCTTTCTATGCATAAGCTTGAGAATTTCGCTGGTTTGCCTAAACCTTGGCAAGACAGAATCCCCGGACGCTGGACTTTCAAATAACTTACAAGTTTCAAGAAACAAGGGTTTCTCGTGGTCTTAAAAGTCTTGTGGATTTCATGCAAAAAGTTAATATGGTTCAGTTTTCATTTGCATGTAGCCTAACTCTGGCAGTGGACAGTAATGTTTGCTGGAAACTATGCAGGCAACATCCAGTTTTCAAGCTTTTGGTTAGTGTGGGGTATGTTTAGCTATGGGTCGTTATAGGCAGATAGAAGATATAGTTAAACTTATGAATAACACTGAGAGGATAAGGAACACGAGCATAATTGCGCATGTTGACCATGGCAAGACGACACTTTCAGATAGTCTCTTGGCGGCTGCTGGCATAATAAGCGAGCAAGTGGCTGGACAGAAGCTTTTCCTTGACTCTTGGGAGCTTGAACAGAAGAGGCAGATGACGGTTTTCGCCTCTAACATAAGCCTAGTCCACACTTTTAAGGGCGTTGACTACCTCATAAACCTCATAGACACGCCGGGGCACATAGACTTCAGCGGAAACGTGACAAGAAGCCTAAGGGCTGTTGACGGCGCTTTGGTTGTTGTGGATGCTGTTGAAGGTCCCATGACCCAGACTGAAACTGTTTTGATGCAAGCCCTCCGTGAACGTGTGAAGCCAATACTATTCATTAATAAGGTTGACCGTCTAATCCGGGAGTTGAAGCTAACCCCAGAAGAGATTCAGAAGAAATTTGCGAGAATAATCACGAGAATTAACAGCATAATTGAAAAGTATGCGCCGCCAGAACATAAGAAGGACTGGCAAGTTAAGGTTGAAGACGGACGTGTCGCTTTTGGCTCCGCCCTCCACAAGTGGGGCTTAAACCTACCCCACATGAAGGCTAAGGGCATAACCTTTAAAGACATTATTGACGCTTATACCGGCGAGCCTGAAGAAATCGGGCGAAAGGTGGAAGCCCTAAGCAAACGCATACCCGTCTACGAGCCAGTTTTGGACATGTTCTGCGAGCACCTCCCAAGCCCCATCGAGGCGCAACCCTACAGGCAGAGCCAAATATGGCCCGGCGACATAAACAGCCCTGTTGGCAAGGCTATGGCTAAGGTTGATCCGAACGGGCCGCTTTTGATGTGTATAACCTTCATTGAGGTTGACCCTCACAGTGGTGTTGTTGCCATCGGTAGGGTTTTCAGCGGCACTGTTGAGAAGGGTAAAACTGTCCGCCTCGTGACAAGCCGCCAGAAAGGAAGCATACAACAGGTTTACATGAGCATGGCAACAGACAGAGTCATAGTTGAGAGAATTCCAGCTGGAAACATTGCAGCTCTTTCTGGTTTGCCATCCATCCACGTGGGCGAAACAATAGCTGAAGAGGGCGTTGAAACAGCACCCTTCGAAGCCCTAAAGTATGTTTCAGACCCAGTTGTCACAGTGGCTGTTGAGCCGGAAGACGTTAAAGATCTTCCATTATTCGATAAAGTCATTCATAAGCTTACGCTTGAAGATCCAAACTTGCACTTTAAGATAGACAAGGAAAGTGGGCAGTACTTGCTCAGCGGCATGGGAGAACTCCACTTGGAGGTTACAGCCTACCGCATGCAGGAGGCCGGCCTAAAGGTTAGGATGAGTAAGCCCATAGTGATTTACCGTGAAACTATAAGCCGCGATTATAAGGGTCCGCCAGTTATGGGCAAAAGCCCCAACAAGCATAATAGGCTTTGGGTGACGGTTGAGAGGCTTCAGCCAGAAGTTATAGAGGCTATTAAGACGGGCAAGATTAATGAGATGCAAACCCGTGATGAACGCCAGAAAATTTTAATGAAGGAGTTCGGCTGGTCGACTGAAGACGCCCGCAACGTAATTGCCATAGAAGGCACAAACATATTGGTTAACAGGATTAAGGGTAGGCAGTATGTGGAAGAAGTGCTAGACCATGTGCGGTCTGGCTTTAGAGATGCCGTTGCCACCGGTGTCTTGGCGAAGGAACCCATGTACGGGCTAAAAGTAAACCTTGAAGACATCCTCATCCATGAGGATCCAGTTCACCGCGGACCAGCCCAGATTCTGCCCATGACCTGGCGTCCAATTTGGGGCTCCTTCCTCTTAAGCGAACCAAAACTTCTAGAGCCCATCCTAAGCTTCGAATGCAAGGTCCCCAACGACTTCGTAAGCCCTGTCATTACGCTTTTGCAGAAGCGTCGGGGCAAAATCTTGGACATGGTCAACGAAGAGGATATGGTCATTGTGAAGGCGGAGCTGCCAGTGGCAGAGTCCTTCGGAATAGCCGATGAACTCCGCTCCTCAACGCAGGGAAGAGCTTTCTGGGCAACTCAGTTCAGCCGATGGGCACCAGTGCCTGAATCGATGCAGGCAGAGGTCATAAGGCAAATAAGAGAACGTAAAGGCTTGCCGCCAACACCGCCAAGACCAGAAGAGTTCTGCGAAGAAGAGTAAAGCGCTTCTTATTTCTCTTCCAAATTTTTGGCATAGCCTTTTAAGCGTTCCGCATAGCATTTAAGGGTGAAATGGAAGCTGGAAGCCTAAAGGTTTCTTTAATACGCCTTCATGAAGAGCCGTTCGCCTCAATATTGTGCTATCCAAAACCAGCTAAAGCCGAGCTAGAAAAACGTATAAAAGAGCTAGAAAAATTGGGAGTGACAGCACTGGAATTTTGCGGAGAAAAACAAGTTTCAAACTTGAAAGTTTTGGGTAAGGGATGCGTTGGCATAGTTGTGAAAGCCTATAGGGGCAATGAGGCGGTAGCCTTAAAAATTCGGAGGGTGGATGCTGACCGCGCTACAATGTTGCATGAGGCTGAAATGATTGGAATAGCAAACTCTGTTAATGTTGGACCGAGGCTTTTAGGTGTGAGCAAAAACTTTCTGCTGATGCAGTTTGTGGAGGGCTTACTGCTTCCAGAATGGCTGGAAAAACGCTTAAGCAAAAAACGCCTAAAAAATGTTTTGAGAGACATTTTGGAGCAGTGTTGGCGCCTTGACCGTGCTGGATTGGATCATGGCGAGTTAAGCCACGCCCCAAAACACATAATTGTGGACGGCCAAGACAAGCCCTTCATAGTGGACTTTGAAACCGCCAGCCTAAACCGTAAACCATCAAACGTCACCTCGATTGCGCAGTTCCTCTTCATAAGCGGTGTTGTAGCGGAGAAAATAAGCCGAAAACTTGATGAAAAGGATAAAAAAGCCATTATTGAGGCTTTAAGGCGTTATAAAGCTGACGGAAGCCGCCAAAATTTTGAGGCACTTTTGTCGGTTTGCGGTCTCTAGGCGATGTAGTCAACCTTAGATTTGGCATTTGCGTTTTGCTCGATTCTTCCTCCATCATTTATCAATTCAAGTTTTAACTCGTTCAGAAGCTGGGTTAAATCCAGCCAAGTCTCCACTTGGAGCTGTCGGGCAACCCGTCGCTTCTCGTAAAGAAGCGGAACAAAGTCAACGAAAAGCCAGCCGTAAGCCTCAGCCAAATGTTTCTCTCCCTTCTCCCCATCCCCAATTGAAAGAGAGGCTGACCATTTTATAACCATGTATGGAAAAATCTTCTAGAAGAAAAGAGCGCATGTACAATTTTAATGGTCTTGTTGAAAAGGTTTAAAACTGGCTTTTCTGGATTTTAGCCACGGTGTTCAAATGGTTATAAGCAGAGAAGAGATGCAAGAAATAGCCAAAAAATACAAAGAACCTATAGGGCTAAATTTGGGTTCACATTCGGCTTTAGATGCTTGGCAGGGACAGCGCAACTACGGCCTAAGAAGCATAATTTATACTACGCCTGGAAGGGCACGCATATACCTTCAGAACCCGATGGTTGGGAAGCCAGACGAACCTGTGGAAGATTTGCCAAGCCTTGTCAGGCGGGATATTCGCGTTGTAAACGATCCGAAGGACATTAAGAAAAATGGCGACTGGAAAAGCGTAATCCTAATTCTTGACCGCTACTCTGACATTGTTAAGTATGTGGATGAGCTTGTGGATTTGGAGTGTTTGCAAATTCCGAATAGGGCTTTCTCCGTTTATGTTGGCGGAGACGAATATTGCAGTGTAATCGAAAACCAGTTTGCAGTCCCAATAGTTGGCTCAAGGGCTCTCCTAAAAATTGAGAACCGTGGCGAAATTGAGAAGGACTATTACTGGTTTGCGGAGCAGGCTGGCATCCCCTATCCAAAGTCCTACAAGTTTGAGGTTAGAAGGGGCGGATTACGGTTCAAAGAGTTTATTGACGAGCCCATGCTTTTGAAGGCTGAGCACGCCCACAGAAAATTTGAAAGGGAATTCATATTCGCCGCAGACTCAAAAGATTTGGAGGAGAAGGTCGAAAAGGAGGTTAAGGCTGGAAACTTAAACGAAGAGTCTTTGCGCAACGCACGCGTTGAGCAGATTGTTCTTGGTCCCCACGCCAACTTCAACTTCTTCTTCTCGCCACTAGATGCAAAAAGCGACTGGGGCGACGTTGACGACTGGTTCTCCAAACTCTACAACGTAGCAATTGAAGAGGCTAGAATATGCCTAGCCAACCAGTTCCTATCCATAGACGAGCGCAGAGAAACAATCCTAGACGGCGTGAAAAGACTTCCATTGGAAGTTCAGCAGAAGCTTAAACGTGTTCCATCCTTTGAGGTTACGGCTCATGCCATGCTAAGCTTGAGAGAGTCCCTCCTAAAGGATGTGCAACGCTATGCAGACCGCTTT
This sequence comes from Bathyarchaeia archaeon, assembly GCA_038883715.1. GTDB lineage: Archaea > Thermoproteota > Bathyarchaeia > Bathyarchaeales > Bathycorpusculaceae > JAGTQI01. Next base: position 3,908 of record JAVZLS010000012.1, on the reverse strand, counting down.
CTGTTAGCGTGTAGAGAACACGAACCGCCAGGCATAATCGGCGCATGGTGCCTTCAGACGCTTATCACATGGGACCGCGTATCAAGATACGAGCTTAAACCAATGGTTAAGCTGGACTACACAAGCGGCATAGAAGCCAAAACAGCCGCAGACTACGGCTTATACGATGTTCCAGAAGAACGAGACCCATACATGCACATACCAGTAACGCAAGATGTGGCGCTACGCCATGGCGGAGGAACAAACATCCACATGGGCTTAGGCTCCCAATACGCTAATGCCAAATACAAGAAGCCCATGAGCACAGGAGACCGCATAGCCCTAGAAATAAGGCGGGCATGGAAAACAAAACAACTCCACGAAATAGTAACATAGAAGGCTTAAGCTTTCATAAAATTTTTCATTATTTCAGCGAGGCTTGGTATATCAAACAATTTTTTACCCGTTATTTCGTTTGCCGCCGCCATATACATCTGGCTTATTAGCGTTTTCAGTTTTTGTTCCAGTTTTGGCGGTTGGTTTTTCACCAGTGTTCTCCAGTCTTGTACGCCTTGCTCTTTGGCTTTCTGTTTTGCTTGTTCCACTTCTTTTGCCCATTCCGTCTGTCTATAATATATGCGGGCTATTTCCTTACTGACATGCAATCCTTGATATGTGAATCTACACTCGTCCAACGTGCCAACCACGTCTGCCACCATAAGCCTCCTTTCCTCGTCGAAGGCTAACTCTATTTTTCCATCTTCGTTTACTAGGTTGGCTTTGGCGGCAATCTCCGTAATTGTCTCGTCAACTTTTAGGAGTATAGCCTTAACCTCCTCTAGTTCGCTGTCTGTTAAGCTTGTCAGTTGTTGGGCTTCCCGCCATGTTAGGTAGCGGTCGCTCTCCTCAAACTTTGTGCTAACATCAAAGATAGGCTTGGGTAGCCTCTTGCCCGGTTCTGGATAGTGGTCCAATCCCAAATCTTCAAGCGTCACTAAGCCCTGCTCAAGCCTTTTAAAAACCGATGAGCCTTCCGGCAAGCCGTTTCGATAAATAATCTCTAATGGGATTAGGAAGTTCCGGAGCCTAGGCGTGTAAATGCTGTAATCGTATTTTAGTTTGCCGCCTTCCACGTAGGCTTTCGGCTTATAAACGTTCACTAGGTGAAATTCCATAACGTTTGTTGGCTTTTCCAACTCGTCAAAATGCACAACCTTGCCCTTTTCGTCCACGAGTCCACGATAATGGGTTCTTATGCCCTTTTCTTCAAGCCTTTCAAAACAGTAAGCTCCCATCAAGCATAGGGCTGCGCCCTTTCCGTCAATGTGGTCTGGCATTTCACCCCAATCAAAAACTGAGTAGCGGTCTGAAAAGTGGAATCTGCCAATCCCCATCCGCGTTTTCGTCGGCTTTTTCACCACCTCAAGGTCTTTAACGCTGCCCATAACAGCGCACGCCCCTTACACGCCTATATCTTCAATTTTTTAATAGAATCATCTGCCCTTTCAATCTCTCCCCTTTTCTCTTTTTGGTAGGCTCTTATGCGTTCTTCAAGCTTCTTATCTTCTAAGGCTAAGATTTTTGCCGCCGCTATGGCTGCACCTTCAGCCTCAATGGTTACAACAGAGCCTATGCCACTCGGTACCCGCAGGGAAGAGTAAATGTCTGCACCGGCAAACTTTTCAGAGTAGGGCGGACAAGCAATGACGGGTTTTGTGGTGTGGGCGTCCACGAAGGCGCTTAGGGCGTTAGACCTACCCGCCACTGCTATGTAAACAACATTTTCGCTTTCATACTCCTTTAAAATTTCGAGGACTTTTTCAGGGGTTTTATGGGCTGAAGCCACCCGAAGCCTAAAATCTAAACCAAAAGCCTTCAAGTGTTTGGCTATTTCCTTGGCGAATTCCAAGTCCCGCTCAGAACCCATGATTACAACAACTTTTCCCGCCAATTCTATCCACACGCTTCGTTGTCCATAAATAGCCCGCGGAGGCTAATTAAATTTTTAAGCAGCCCCTTTCACGCTTAAAATTTGAGGGTGAGACTTCATGCAGTCTAAGAAAAGGCGGAGAAGAAGCATCATAGACGAGCTTTTCGGAGGCTCCATATTCGACGAAATGGATGAAATATTCAAAGAATTTCCGGAAGACGAAATCACCAGCGGTTACTCGATAAGTGTGACCCAAACGCCGGAAGGCATAAAAGTCAAAGCTAAGGTTGGAAAGGATGTTGACGTAAACGCCTTAAAAAGAAGGCTTCAACAGCAGTATCCGGGAGCGCAAATAGAAATCGAAGGCGGAAGACAAGAGCCTCTCATACGGGAGATTTCAACAAAACCCGTGCGGGAAGAGGAAAACAGCGAAGAAGGCTAGTTAAACAACTTTTCAACCTTACCTCTTCTTTCCACCACTCTCTAATCGCTAAAATCTTGTTGGTATCCGCCGCCAAAAATGCTGTAAGCTAATCTTGCTTAGAACCGCAGTATGGACATTGCAGCTCAGCGACGGGAATTTCCTTTTGAATCCTTCCATTTTGTAAAAGTTTTAGTGCACCGCTGGTCAACTTGAACTCTGCACAATCGGCCTACTGGTTAAAACTAATAGGTTAGAACAGAATTTTATATTTCACAGTGGGCTGTGCACTAGTGTGGAAAGGAAGAGACTTGTTTTCCCCTTCTCGGCCATTGTGGGCTTAGACAAGCTTAAACTGGCGATATTGCTTAATGCAATAAACCCTAAGATTGGTGGATTGCTGATTAGGGGGCCGAAGGGTTCCGGGAAAAGCACTATTGTGAGGGCTTTGGCTGACATTCTTCCAAAAATAAGTGTTGTTAAGGACTGCCCATTCAACTGTAATCCTTATGATCCCTCTAACATGTGTCCAAAATGTAGTGAAAGATGGAGAAATGGTGAAAATCTGCCAGTGGAAGAGCGGGACATGGTTGTTGTCGACTTGCCCCTCGGCTCAACAGAGGATAGGGTTGTTGGAAGTTTAGACGTGGAAAAAGCTATAAAGTACGGCATAGAAGCGCTTGAACCCGGAATCCTTGCGGAGGCAAACCAGAACATCCTCTACGTGGATGAGGTGAACCTACTACCGGATCACATAGCTGACGATCTGCTTGATGCCGCTGCCACAGGGTGGAATGTTGTTGAAAGGGAAGGGATATCTGTTCAACATCCATCCCGATTCATATTTGTGGGAACTATGAATCCTGAAGAGGGAGAGTTGAGACCACAACTTTTGGATAGGTTTCCATTATCCGTAACCGTTGAGAGAATAACTTCTGTTGAAGACCGGATGGAAATAGTTAAAAGAAATTTGGAATTTGAGGCAGACCCGGAAAAGTTTTATGAAAAATACAAGCCATCACAAGAGGAACTTCGTGAGAGGATACTTCAAGCTAGAAAAATCCTTGAAAAGGTTGTCATCCCAGACAAGGTTTTAGAGGGAATATGCAAGGCATGCTTGGAACTTAAAGTTGACGGTTTACGCCCAGACATCGTTATTGCAAAAGCAGCCGCTGCCTTGGCAGCCTTTGAAAATAGGACAGAGGTAACGATGAATGATGTTTTGGTGGCTGCTGAGCTTGCCCTAAGCCACAGAACAAGGGAGGGGGGATTCCTAGAACCCGCATCACCAGAAGAGATTAGAGAGGTCTTCACGGCCAACCTCAAGAAAGTTTTTGAGTTCGAGAAAAAGGGGGAAACAACCCAGGAAGAGATTAAGAAAAGGAAATTTCTCAAAGGAAAAGCAATATTTTGGGCTAAAAAGGAAGCTACAGAAGAAGAGGAAAAGAAGGCAACAAAGCAAAGCCTACTCAATAGAGCAAGGGCGAAATGGTTCACGTTTCTTTTTCGCTTAAACAGGCTTCTCGGAGGCGTTTTTTTCGGAATTGGGAAAAAATTGAGGAAAAGCCCGGAAAAGGC
>JAVZLS010000011.1:0-50112 GCA_038883715.1 Bathyarchaeia archaeon | reverse complement strand
CAGCATCCACTATTGTGATTTGGTCTGCACCTGTGTCTGGAACTGGGATTATGTGGTGGTGTATTGCCACAATTTTCACTCGGTCCTTATAATTTTCTAGGGTGTTCTCTAACCAAAGGTTTTGCCTGTGTCCAACTTCGCCGTCGTCTCTGTCGGGGCGGGCGCTGCTCAGCACAATTATTACGGCGTCGTCGACTTCTGTTATTTGGTTGAAGGGGAAGAACTGTTTGAAGAGCAAATAGCCCGTGGAACGGTAATCGTGATTGCCACTTATGTAGATGACATTTTTGGCTTTCAAACGCTTAAACTCGTCTGCAGCCATCTTGAACTCGGATAATATGCCGTTTTCTGTTATGTCGCCTGTTATCACCACGGCATCAGGCGACAAAGCGTTAATTTCGTCCATGGCTGTGCGGAAAATCCCATAATTAAACATCGGTCTACAGTGAACATCCGAAATCTGGACAACCAGCACAAGATTTCACCTTTTAAACCATGCAGAACAGCAACTAAAATAAATGTTGTGGAAGTGAAGTTTAGGTTATCTTCTCGTAACTTTTAAAAGCGGAACTATATAGCGTTTTATAGGGAAAGAATGTGCAAACAGTTTCTAGATTGCTTTTAACGCTGTTGTTGGCTGGCATGTTGACACCAGCATTTAGTACAAGATCAATAAAGGCGAAACCCGAGATGATCATAGTTCCTGATGATTATGCAACTATACAAGAAGCCATAAACAACGCCACCGAAGGTGACACGGTGTACGTTAGGGCGGGAGTATATAACGAGAGCATAAACATAAACAAGTCAATTCAGCTGGTGGGAGAAGACAAGGCAACCACAGTTATCGATGGCAGCGGTAGTGGAATTGTGGTTAAAGTAAGCGCTAACAATGTAAGTATCGTCAATTTTACAATTAGAAATGCGGGGAAAATGTGGGATGGCGTAGGTTATCCGCCAAGCTGCGTAAGCGGCAACAGCGTTAGATACATTGAAGTTAAAGACAACATTTTGACAGATGCGGCTGTATGCGTATGGTTTTCTTCCTCCTCCTTCATAGAAATTAGCAGTAATGTTGCTTATAATGGAACAGTTGCTGGAATTATCACGTATGCTTCATCAAATATTGTGGTGCAGAAAAACCTCGTAAACAGTTGCGGGATGATGGGAATCCATTTGGATGGCAACTGCATGAACTGTAACATAATTGAAAATACTGTGATGAATACTCTTGAAGGAATAGAGATTGAAAAATCCGGGAAGAATCTTATTACACGAAACCAGCTTTTGCATAATAACGTTAGCATGGTGCTCAACCAATGTAACGAGTTAAACACTTTAAGAGAAAATAACATGACAAGCGACTGGTACAACCTAATAGTTTGGGGTGCTGGAATTAACGCCTTTCTACACGACATTGACACAACAAATATTGTAAATAGACGGAAAATCTATTACTTCGTAAACTATTCCGGGCTTCTTGTTAATTCATCAAGCCTTCCGGATATTGGATATTTAGCCTTTGTAAACTGTACACGTGTGACAGTAAAGGACATAGACCTTTCCTTCAACCGGGATGGCTTGTTGTTAGCGAAGTCAACATACTGCAATTTAGAAAATATGACTATAAGAGGAAATCGCGGTCCACTGCTTCATGGAGGTTTAACCCTTTTCAACTCAACTAACAACATGATAACTTATAGCATAATCAGCAACAATACTGTAGGCGTGTGCGCCTATCAATCGAATGGAAATGTTTTCCACCATAATAATTTCATTGACAACGCTATAAACGTGATTTCTAACTACTTATCACCATTTCAGCTGCCTCAATCCACTGTGTATTCAAGAAATGTTTGGGACGCTGGTTATCCTTCTGGCGGAAATTATTGGAGTAATTACAGAGGTGTTGACTGGTATAGTGGTCCTTATCAAAATGAAACTGGAAGTGACGGTATAGCCGATTTTTCATATCGCATCGACGATAATAACCAAGATAGGTACCCTTTAATGGGCAAGTTTTATGATTTTGAGGTTATTGGATTAGACAGCAAAATGTATCATGTTCAAGTTATTAGCAACTCTACAGTTTCTGAGCTTAATTTATTCCAATGGCTTAACTCACCGAACGAATATTTACAGCCTGGGCAAGAATTTTTACTATTTTTTGTAGAAGGCGAAATTGATACCAGCGGATTTTGCAGGATAACCATTCCTAGAGCTTTGCTTAACGATCCATACATAGTGTTGGTTGACTGGGCAATGGTGCCTGTATATCAACTTGGCGCTTCAAACAGCACCCACGCCTACCTATACTTCACTTACAACCACACAAAACATGAAGTAATAATAATCCCGGAATTCCCATCGGCTACAATCCTGCTAACACTCTTATCTTCCTCATTAATTACAATAACAGCTTGGAAAGTAAAGAAGAAAAACAATGTAAAATAGTTAAATCAAAACTTTTCTATAGCCTTGAGACTTGAGTTTAACAAGTAGACTGGCAATATTGACTAGGTTGGCAACTCATTATGGTTGAGGGTTGGTGCGTTTGGGTTACTGGTCTACCAGGAAGCGGCAAGTCTGTTGTAGCGGAGACGCTAATCAAGTTTTTGCTTCAGAGGGGCATTCGTGCCCAACTTTTGTCTTCTGACGCGTTACGCAGGGTTTTAACTCCTAAGCCCACATACTCGCTTGAGGAACGCGACATAGTCTATGCAACCCTTGTCTACATTGCCAAATTGCTAACACAGAATGGTGTGAACGTTGTTATTGATGCCACTGGCAATTTGAGGCGTTATAGGGATAATGCCCGAAACCAAATCCAAAAGTTCATGGAAGCCTACCTAGAATGCCCGCTTGAAGTCTGCATTGAACGGGAGTCCCTGAGGGCTGATACTCGCCAAGCACCAAGAAAAATCTACGAAAGAGCCTTGAAAGGCGAGGCGCCCACAGTACCCGGTGTTGGACAACCCTACGAGCCCCCACTGAACCCGGAAATAACAGTGAATACCGCCGAGTGCACGCCGGAGCAAGCAGCCCATAAAATACTTGAGGTTATTATTGGCAAGTGGTACGCCTAAAAGTATAGAGGGGGGGCTATCAATTTTGCAGTAGTCGGCGCTGAGCAAAATTGACATGGGCGTATCCACGTTTATAGTGTGAATAGAAATGGTAATGTTTATAACCTAAATATCTCATTCCTAGAAGACGCGAAGCGGGGAAACAATGGGTCACCGGAAACAGCATGGTCCAAAACGCGGTTCGCTTGCCTATTTGCCTAGGAAACGGGCTAAAAGCCTTTTGGCTAGAATATGCTATTGGCCAAAAATTGAGGCTGAAACGCCACGGCTTCTTGGTTTTGTTGGTTATAAGGCTGGCATGACCTACGCCATGGTGATTGAAGATCGGAAGCGTTCCCCAAACTTTGGGAAGGAGGTAATCCGCCCAGTCACTGTTTTGGAAACTCCGCCCATTCTTATTTGTGCCATAAGAGCCTATAAGAAAACGCCTTATGGACTGCAAACTTTTTGTGAAGCTTGGATGGAAAAACCGCCCGAAGGGCTTGATAGGGTTTTAACCCTTCCTGAAAAATTTAACACCGAAGAGAATCTGAAAAAAATTGAGGCTAATTTAGACAAAATCTCAAACATTCGCGTAATAGCCATAACCCAACCCAAGCAAACAAGCGTGCCGAAGAAAAAGCCAGATGTAGCCGAAATAGAGATAGGCGGAGGAACAATTCAGCAACAATTTGAATATGCAAAAAGTCTGTTAGGAAAAACTGTGAACCCTTCTGACGTTTTCAAGGAAGGGCAACATGTAGACGTAATAGCCGTCACAACTGGAAAAGGCTTCCAAGGACCAGTAAAACGTTGGGGAGTGGCCATCCTCCAACACAAGGGTAGGAAAACAAAGCGGGGAGTCGCTACTCTCGGTCCATGGAACCCCCACCGTGTGCTGTACACTGTTCCACGCGCCGGACAGATGGGCTTCCACCAAAGAACAGAATATAATAAGAGGATTTTGAAAATAGGCAAGGATGGCAAAGAAGCTACACCTAAAGGCGGCTTCATACGCTACGGCATTGTCCGCGGACCCTACATGCTCATAGAAGGAAGCATACCCGGACCCGAAAAGCGTCCCATAAAACTGCGCTATCCGGCTCGTCCGCCAAAAGAAGCCCCAGAAGAGCCCCCGCAGATAACGTACCTATCCCTGGAGTCTCCACAAGGCAAGTAGGAACGGTGAAAGTCTTATGGCTAAAACAGTAAAAGTCTTCGACCTCAACGGAAAACCCGTTGGAAAAATCAAGCTTCCCCCAATCTTTGAAACACCCATAAGGCCAGATGTCATAAAACGGGCAGTCTTAGCCATACAGTCCACAAGATTTCAGCCGCAAGGCAGAGACCCAATGGCTGGGAAAAGAACCTCGGCGGAATCCAGAGGTGTAGGCTTAGGCATAGCGAGAATACCAAGAACTAAAGGACCTATTGGGAGAGGCGCCTTTGCACCAGGAACCGTCGGCGGTAGACTGGCGCATCCACCAACTCCAGAGAAAAGAATTGTTAAACGGATTCCAAAAAAGGAGAAGCGTTTAGCTCTTTTCTCCGCCATAGCCGCCACCGCCTCTAAAGGAATGGTGGTTTCGAGAGGACACGCCGTTGAAGGAGTACCACAAATCCCTCTTGTTGTCACAGATGAGCTTGAAAGCTTGAAAAGGACCAAGGATGTTGAAGAAGCCCTCATAAAGCTCGGCGTTTTAGCCGACTTGTACAGGGTTAAGGAAAGCGTGAAAGTCAGGGCTGGAAAGGGAAAGATGCGGGGGCGTAGAATAAAACAGGCTGTTGGACCCTTAATAGTTGTGGCTGAAGACAAGGGTGTGGGCGAAGCTGCTAGAAACATACCCGGCGTAGACGTTGTTCCAGTTAAGAGTTTGAATGCTGAGGTTCTTGCACCCGGAACACATCCCGGAAGATTGACAATTTGGACAGCCAGCGCCATAGAAACTCTTGACAAGCTTTATTGCAGAGGTGAGAAGCCTAATGGACCCTTATGAGGTTATACTTTACCCGCTGATGACGGAATCCGCCAGCTTAATGGTTGAGAGGGAAAATAAACTGGTCTTCATAGTCAACCTAAAAGCCACAAAGGAAGATGTGAAAAGGGCTGTTGAAGAGCTTTACGAAGTTAAGGTTGAAAAAGTAAACATTGTTATAACGCCTAAAGGGCAAAAGAAAGCCTTTGTTAAGCTCCATCCAGATTATAAGGCTACGGACGTCGCCATAAAGCTTGGAATACTATAGTTTGTGTGGTGAAAGTTATGGGGAAGAGGATTCGTGTCCAAAGACGTGGGCGCGGCGGACCCACCTTCAGAGCCGCAACCCACAAGAGAGTAGCTCCGGCATGCTACCCACCAGCAACAAAAGAAATCTTCGACACTGTAACGAGGGGGATTGTTGAGGAACTCCTCCACGACCCGGGAAGAGGTACCCCCCTAGCCCTAATAAGATTTGAAAATGGGGAAGAATGCTACACAGTGGCTCCTGAAGGCGTGTACACTGTACAGCAGATACAGATGGGCGGGAAAGCAAGCATCGAGGTTGGCAACATCTTGCCAATTGGTAAAATCCCAGAAGGCACTATGGTCTGCAACATAGAGCTTAAACCCGGAGACGGCGGAAAAATCGCAAAATCTTCAGGCGCATACGCCACCATTGTGGCGCACACGGCTCAGGGAACCCTAATAAAGCTGCCCTCTGGCAAAACCAAGTACATTAGCGATTACTGCAGAGCCACAATAGGCGTTGTTGCGGGCGCTGGAAGGACGGAAAAGCCGTTCCTAAGGGCTGGAGCAAAATTCCACTTAATGAGAGCTAGAGGAAGGAAATATCCGAGGACCCGTGGAAAAGCAATGGTTGCGGCGGTTCACCCATATGGAAGCAGCAAAAGAAGCGCAAGGAAAGTCACAACTGTTTCGCGGAATGCCCCGCCTGGAAAGAAAGTTGGGCTTATAGCGGCTAGAGGCACTGGGCGGAGAAAGAAGAGGGTGAAGGAAGGCGAGTAATCAGAAGGTTTATAGCGTCACAATCAAAATTTAATGGTGATAAGCCATGCCCAAGGAATTCACATATCGCGGATACACGCTTGAGCAACTGCAAGGTATGTCAATGGACGAGTTTATAATGCTGCTTCCGTCACGGCAGAGGAGAAGTCTCCATAGAGGCTTGTCTCCAGAGCAGCGAATCCTACTGGAAAACGTAAGGAAGGCGAAGGAAGCCGTGCGGAAAGGCGGAAACGTGACCATAAAAACCCACTGCCGCGACATGATAATACTGCCAGAGATGGTTGGATTGACAATTCACGTTCACAACGGCAAAGAATTCGTCCCAGTTGAGATAAAACCAGATATGATTGGGCATTACCTCGGCGAGTTTGCAATAACCAACAAGCCTGTCAAGCATGGAACGCCCGGCATAGGTGCATCTCGCTCTTCAATGTATGTTCCGCTAAAATAGAAATAGCCTTCCGCCAGTTTGAGCGGCGCTTTTAGGCTGTATAATCCACACCAGAAGGCTTTTTCTCCGCCTCTTTCGCCGGCGGAATCTGTGGTAACGGTATTGGCGGCGGAATATTCAGAGTTCTCGAAATGATTACACTCTCCACAAAAACCACGTTCGAGATGGATTGCACAAGAACTGGTGGCGGCGGCTTCTTATCTTTATAATCCTCGTAAATCTTTGTTATCTCATCTTTGCTACCAGCCACATAGGCTCTTCCCTTGAGACTTATTTGGGCTATTGACGGGTTATAGTTAACCGTTAAGACGAAGGGTACTTCCAGCGTGTCATCCGACTTTTTCTCCACCTCAACAAGGTTAAGGTTTGTGTTTATCTGGATTGGTGGAATGGGCTTCCTAATATCCCAGAACCGCTCCCCAGAAACATTTGTTATTAGGACATTTACCCTAATCATTCTGACCATCATACACTATGGTAATCGCACAATTTAAGTGTGTTTATATCTCGTGAAGCCGCAGTGCCCGCATGCGTATCGGTCCCCGTGGTCAGCCATGAAATATCCAGGTCCACAGCGTTCACATGTGGGACGAAGTCTGACAATTTTTCCTCCTTCAATTTTATAGATGGAGTGGATTCCTTTCTCTTCCCGTTTTCTTTTTTCTCTCTTACCCTTTTTCGGTGCCGCCTTTGGTGCTGCTTCTTCTGCTGGGGCTTCCTCGTTTTTTTCAGCCATTTTACTCTTTCCCTTCTTCTTTTGGTTTTTCTGGCGGTATGTTTCTCTTTACAATGTATTCGGGCTCAATAAGCTTTGCGTGTTCAGTGGAGTCATAAACGTTAGCCAATCCGATGGCTTTATGTGTACCAGTCTTTGTCTCCAACTTTTTGATGAAGACAAGGTTTGCGTCAATTTTCAGCAGCTTTGCAATGGCATTTTTTACCTCCAACCTCGGAGGAGTGCTACCAGTCTGGTTGTGGTCCACTTGGAAAATGACTTCCTTACGTTTCAGAAGCGGGTTCACATTTTCAGACAAGATTTTGACTTCCATAGCTTTTCCCTTGTGGTGTCTGACTTGATACCCTTTTCCCTTTATTTAGCCTTTCGCAACCTCCATAGCCTTTAATATTCTGGCAACCTCTTCCTTCTTCTGCCTTGTAGCTTTAACGACCACCATGCCCTCACGGGGCTGACCATAAACCACAAAAGAGTTTTCAGGCGCATACAAGATGGCACACAATGCCAAGAGGTCTTCTTCCCCATCAACAACAATTTTCGTCCTCCGATTAGCCTCCAAGGCTTCTTTGATGGCGCTTAAGGCTTCAAAAGTTATAGTTCCCGGAGGGTTTTTAACATGCTTTTCCACATCTGTCTTTAGTGGCGCTGGAGCTATATCCCTGCGCATAACTCGGTTATCAATAATTATAAGGTTTGGAAAAATCCCATTTCCAACAAGATTCTTTGAAACAGTGTCTCCGACTGAAATTATGCTTGGCGGCTTTTCTCCATCCACAATCTGCTTAAACCTTTTGACGGTTTCTTCAAAAGAGCCTCTGATGAGCGTGCCAAGGGGCTTTTTAAGTTTTCTCCGAAGCGCTAACGGCAACACATAGGCTATGCTCATTTATCTAACCTTTAAGGCGTAGCGCCCCTTCTCCTTAATATTCATCGCCTTTGCAATAGCTGAACCCTCTGGGTCAAATATTATTACGAGTCCGCTGTAATCGTCGCTGAGAGTTGAGGTCTTACATTTTGGGCAGACGTTGCTGGTTGTTATTGTGTGACATGTTGTGCAGGCTTTTTCGCTCATTCTTTAGCCTTCTCCTTCTTCTTTTCAGAAGCTTCTTTCAACTTTTGCAAGTCTTGCTCTATCCACTCCAGCTTCCCAAGGAATGGCTGTCTTGCTGTTACACCTATCTTCGCCGAGCCGCCTACCCTGCCGAGAGAGACGGCTGTTATGCGGACGCGAACTCTGTCACCCGCCGCCAGTCTCCTGTTGGTCTGTTTTCCAATCAGAACGCCTTGTTTCTCGTCGTAGGAGATAAAATCATCCATCAACTGTGAAACATGAAGCAGAGCGTCAACTGGTCCTATACGGACAAAAGCTCCAAAATCCGCAATTTCAACAACTTCTCCCTCAACAACCTCTTGGAGAACCGGATAAAACGTTAACAATGAAAAGGTTACCTTATGATAGGTTGCCCCGTCACCCGGAATTATTTTCCCTATAGGGCTTACTTTGACATCCGTTGCGGCGATAACATAGCCTAGAACTTCGTCCACAACCCCCTCATACTTTGCTTTAACTTGCTGGTAACCCACCTCATCCAGTGGGTTGCCAAAGGTTTCTGGGGGAATGCGAATTGTGTCCTCCATGGTTATGAGCTTAAACAAGGCTGTATCCTCCCTCAATTTCAAGCCGGGACTTTTGCCTCACATAAATAACTGGCACATTTATATCTCTTAACCTCTTCCGAAGCGCTCTATCATTGGTGAAAACGGGACTTTTCCATTCACCCGCCACTTTCACAATGGCGTCGTCCGGAGAACCCGCACAAGTTTCGTCTAAATCTACAATTTTACATTTGTCGGCAAGCCTCAAAGCGTAGGCTGCCTCTTTTCGTGTCTTCGGCGAACCTTTAGCGGCAAGAGTTTCCAACTCCCTCATAACCGGCGAAAGCAACACAAACTCAATGTTCCTCTTCAAAAGGTTCCCCAGCTCCTCAAATATGTCAATTTTAAACTTTAAGGGGACAAAAAGTGCATTTGAGTCAAGAATAACCTTCAATTTTTCCTTTTGAGCTTCGGGGTTTTGGTGGCTTGTCACTTTATCATTCCATACCCTATTAATCGCCATCTTCCGGCAATCTTCCTACTTATGGCAACCCTCGAACCGGTAAGTGCGCACACCGGCCTTGTTAGCTTAAGCGTGGTCATTTCGCCCTTAACCGCCACAACTTTTCCAACAGTTATTGCGGCGCCCACATGAAGCAATAGTGTTTCATCCTTGCTTATGCTTTCAACTTTCGCAAGCTCCTTGGTCCCCACAGCTCTTTCAAGAATGTACGTTTCCAAATTGAGCTCTGTGAGAACTTGCGGAAGCATTCCGGCCTTTCCAACAATATTTCCAGTTAAACCATCAGCCTTAGAAAGCGAAGGGTCTAGAAGTGTTCCGACGCCAACCAGACCGCCACAGTGGGCTTCCTTAACGTTCCTTCCTCCAGCGTGCAAACTTGTGATTTCGCTGAAAAGAGGCTTGTAGACAGTTTTGCCCTCTTCCTCAACGCTTATTCCCGGGCGAAGCTCTATATCATCATCAATAGCAAACTTTCCCTGCAAAATTGTTCCGCCTATAACTCCGCCCCTAAGCTTCTCTATCGGAGTGCCCGGCTTATTCACATCAAAAGAGCGTACAACATACATTAAAGGCTGTTTTGTCTCATCCCTTTTAGGTGTTGGTATAAACTCTTCCATGGCTTGGATTAAAGCGTCTATGTTCACGCTCCGTTGGGCTGAAACTGGAATTATCGGGGCGTTTTCGGCGATTGTTCCCTTAACAAAATTTTTAATCTCCTCATAGCTTTTCCGAGCCCTTTCCTCGGTTACGATGTCGATTTTGTTTTGCACTATAATGATATTCTTGATGCCGATAATTTCAGCCGCAGCCAAGTGCTCTCTAGTTTGTGGCTGAGGGCAAGGTTCGTCAGCAGCAATAACAAGTATTGCCCCATCCATTATTGCTGCTCCGGAAAGCATCGTAGCCATCAAAGCCTCATGTCCAGGAGCATCAACAAAGCTTACGGCTCTTATGAAGGTTGTTTCAGAACCGCAATGAGGGCAGAAGGTCTCTTTTGAATAGTTTTTTGGCGGCTCGCATTTTGGGCACTTGTATACGGGCATGTCCGCATAGCCCAACTTTATTGTTATGCCCCGCTTGAGCTCCTCGCTGTGTCTAGCAGCCCAGATGCCAGTTAAAGCCTGCACCAAGGTTGTTTTGCCATGGTCAACATGCCCTATCGTGCCAATGTTTATTTCCGGCTGCCGCGGCAAAGCAACAGTCTTTTCTTCGCTCATTTCTCTATTTTCCCTTTACAACTATGATTATTGAAGGATGTTGCCGTGCAGGTTAATAAATATTAAGCAAAATACATTCCGCGTTTAGGCTTTCTCTTCCCGAGTTAACGGAGACTTCTCCTTTGTTTCTCCACCCTTTTTGCCCTTCGGCTTCTCAACTACTTTCATGTTCACCTGAACAATTTCATCTGTGATGATGTTTCCACGGACCCTTTTTCGTCTTCGCTCCCCCTCATTCTGCGGGTTAAAGCCAACCCCGCCGCTTAACACGACGCTTCTTCGCACTCCACCATGCACATTAGGTCTCATTGGAAAGCCATCCTTATCGGAACCGCCGGTAATCTGAACCTTAAAACCTGGTAAGCCAATAACTGAACCGTCTATTATGTCGCCTATCTTCTTCCCGATTAACGGAACCGCTCGCGCATCTTCCAACTCTACAGTCTTCGAAGTCCCATCCTCGGGATCCGACACTATAACCTTAAATTTAGCCATTGGCGTTTCTCTCCAGCGGAGATTATGAAGTTAAATCTCTAATTATTAAGGATTGTGTGAAAACATCGACTGTGTATATAGCTTCCAGTTTTACCAAGGCAAAAGTTTTAATTTTGCCATAATGTTGTTCACCGTTTATGTGGCGTTTGGGATTCCTGTTCCATGAAATGGCTTTTGGTCTACTTTCAGTTTTCCTCCCCCTTTACATCATGAGCATTGGTGGGTCGTTGCTCGACATAGGAGTGATGACTTTCACCGCTTCACTCGCGTCCATTCCGGCCTTCTTCTTTTGGGGTTACTTGTGCGACAAAACACAACATTACAAACGCTACATCCTACTTTCGTTTTTATCCACCTCTATTCTGCTATACTTTTTCACTCACCCAACTAACGTGAATGTACTCATAGCTTTATATGTGATTATTTCTGTTTTCCACGCTGCCCATGAACCACCCAAAAATGTGCTCATAGCCGAATTCTATACAAGAGATGAATGGGAGAAAGCCTACGCCCTTTATGAAGGGCTGACTGAAATAGGCTGGCTAACCGGACTGTGCATTGGAATTTTCATATTCTCCTCAGCGAGTTTTGATGCAAAGACAACATTGCTGATTTGTAGCGGCTCAAACTTTTTGGCCTTCTTGCTCTCCTTGTTTTTGGTTGCTGATCCAATCATAGTTGTTGAAAGAGGTTTGGTAAACATAGAAAAAAGCGTTAGTTTTGTACATAAAGGTGCGACTTTGGCCTCGAAAATTTTGGAAGGTTTACCCGTTCATATACACCTTAAAGTGGAGAATGTTTACGCTTTTTGCGGGGGATTAATGCTTTTCTCTTTTGCCGCAAACATTCTATTCACGCCTCTACCAGTCTTCTTCTCCAAAGATTTGAACTTGCCAACCTACATGGTTTACGCCATATACGTTTCAAACTCCGCGGCAAGCACCGTCGGCTATTTCTTAGCAAGAAAAAGGCTCGAACAATATGAGGAGAGGGCACGTTTGCAAAAGATAGTTTGGATGAGGAGCCTCCTTGCCATTCTCTTGGCGGGTTTTACCGTTTTAAGCTTTGGCACAGCAATTTTTGCCACATTAATCCTAACGTTGATGGGTTTCGTCTACGCTTTATACCATGTTTCCGTGCTCTCTCTGTCAATGGAGCTTATACCCGCTGGGAAAGCGGGCGTCTTTGATGTCCTTGTGAGTGTAGGTGGCGCCATCGGCGCTTTCACTGGTCCGTTTGTTGCCCAAACTTTGGGTTTCACTTATGCGTTTTTATTCGCGGGAGCAGCTTTTCTACTTGCTTATGCATCTTTTAAGCTGTACTCCTGAAGCAAAAGGTACCGCCTATTCTACGTGGACTCTATAGACATCTATGTCTTCTCTCATTTCTGGTGTTAACTCTAAGAACTCCCTGACAGACCTTTCGATATCCCTTGACTGCGTTACATAGCGTCCAACAACAACTATGTCGGCGCCCTTCTCCAACGCTTCTTTCGCGGTCTCTGGGATTATCCCACCGGCCACAGCAATAAGGAACTTCTTGTCCTTGAATGTTTGCCTAAGCTCTTGGATAAGCTCCAGTCCAATGGTTCTGCCGGTCTCCTCGTCTATGCCCCTATGAATAATGACAATATCTGGAAAGTCTCTGAGAGTTTTAAGCTTCTTTATCGGGTCTTCAACGTTAAGCATGTCAATAGCCGCATAAATCCCAAGCCTTTTCGCCTCATAAATGAAGGCGTCTAGGGTTTCAGTGGGCGCCAAACCCGCTGCTATAACGCCGTCGGCTGTCTCCTCATAGGCTATATCCACCTCCACCTTCCCAACGTCAAGGGTTTTCAAATCTGCCATAAAGAATATGTCTCTTGCGACTTCTCTAAGCTCGCTTATCACTTTGGTGCCGTAACGCTTTATGAGCGGCGTACCAGCCTCCAAAATTATCCTGTCGCTTCTCGGAATCTGCATAATAATCTTCTTAGTCCGCTCTAAGTCAGGTATGTCAAGGGAAATCTGCAGGTACGGCGGTCTCCATAGGCGTGGCACCCTGTAACCCAGCATTGGATGCTTAGCCCTATCCTTGTCGTAGAAAACCTTCTCCAGCGAAGGATACCTCGCCATAGCCCTCTTCAAAGCCAACTTCGTTGCACTATAATTATAATGATATATTTTACGGTGGTCACTAGCCTTCGGATGGACAAAGACGCTGCAAACCACAACCCAGTCGTCAACCTTATCTTTTGGGATTATGCCCTCCTCAACAGCATCAGCAATAGCCTTAGCAACCGCCGCCTGAGCAGGACCAAAAACCTTGTTAGCATCCTCAAGATCCTTCACAGTCACTTTAGGCACCAGCAAAGTGTGCGGTTTAGGCGGAAGATTAGGCCTAATAACCGCCAAAAGCGGCGTGTGCCCCATAGAAAGATGAGCCAAACCATTTGCAAAAGCCTCCCCAACAGGCCCATCCTTGTCGCCTATCAAAAGATCTATATGAGCAACCTCATTTCCCTCTCCGACAAAAGCCTCCCCTATTAGAAAAGTATACCCCTTAGGAGGCTGTCGAACACCCGACACCTCAACCGTAGAAATACCAGCAACAACCTCATCGAAATCGACATTAAACTCCCTAAGCCAAGAATAGAGGGTATCCCTATGAATCCCTAAAATCTTAGCCGTACCGGAAACCGTCGGCTTTGCAGGCTTACCCGACAAAAGAGTGCGTGCTTCCACCTCTTTCCTAGCGGCATCCGTCAAAATCCTTACGAACTCTTCACGAGTTTCAGGCTTCTTAAAGTCCCTTTCCGACATTTGCTATGCCTCTCCAGAGAAGTATTTCTGTCGAAGGGTTATTTAAATCTGTCGGATTATATGTCGACTTAGGCAATTCTTACCGATTATATTTCAAAATTATGTCGGATATTTACCGACGTTTATGTAAAATGTTGCATGGTGCTCCGGCCGGGATTTGAACCCGGGTCCGCGGCTCGAGAGGCCGCTATACTTGACCGGACTATACTACCGGAGCCTTTAGCCGAATAATATTCAGTATGTGGCTGTATTAATTTGCTTTCCTCTTATCCTTTTCTTCTTTCTCCCTTAGTTTTAGTTCTTCGACTGTGTGTGCCTTTTGGAGTTGTTTCATGTACCATGCTCTTTCCTTTGCGTAGTGGATGCTTAGGGCTATGCCTACAATTAGGAGGACTAAGCCCGCGAGTGTTAGGGATAAGCCCAAAAGGCTGTAGGGATGTGATGTCAGATGATACGGTATTATTAGGAACCATTCTGGGTTTTCTACTGTTATGACGGTTTCTAGGAGGCCTCCGACGAAGAATATTGAGCCTATTATGGTTATTAGGTATCCTATTGTTTCGTTGTGTCTTGATTCTTCGGCCTTTTCATGAAGGTATTCGCTAAAAAGCATTTAGTTCACGATTTGTGGCGTGGGGTGGATAGCTATAAATGTTATTTTGGATTCCGAATTCCAGAACGCTTTTTGATGGTGACGATTGCCCAGTTGGGGCTTAGAAAAGCCTATATGCACAGTTACTGTTAAGTCGTTTGCACAACAGGTAAAGTGGTTTGATGCCTTTCAAAGATGAGTGTCAACTTTGTGGAAGGGTTCTTCCCTACCATTATCTTAGGCGGTGTTGGAGATGCGGCAAGCTCTTCTGCATAGACTGTATGGTTCCAGAAGTATCAACCGGAGACGCTTCAAGACTGCTTTGCCTTAACTGTGCAAGGAAGATTGTTTCTCCAAAGTCTAAAGCCAAATACGAGCCTCTTAAGGGATATTTGAAGTTTAGGGCAGCATTCACAGATTCCGTTAAGCTGTCTTTTGCCCAAATAGACGGGATTATCGGGGATAATCTTCCAATGGAGGCTTACCGCTCTGAAAGCTGGTGGGCAAATTCTCCTGACACTGTGCATGCGCGGTCTTGGCTTGATGCCGAATGGGAAACCAGCGAAGTGAACTTGAAAGAAGGTTATGTAATCTTCCGAAAAGTGAAGAAAATTCCATGTGTGGATCTTCCAAAGAAAAGGGAGACTGAGGAGCCGAAAAAGCCGTTTATACCGCCGCCCTCAAGGATTATGCGACGCAAGAGGCCTTCAAAAACAAAGATTGCAAAGCTTTACGCTAGGCTTAAAAACTTGGAGAGGCAGAAGACTGCTCCCAAAAAGCTTAGAGGCAGCTTCAAATAGAAAACTGGTAAGAATTTTTATTTATCCGTTTTGAATTTAGGAAAAGTGTTGTGCGGCCGTCGTCTAGTCTGGTTAGGACACAGACGCTGTAAAGGCGGTTAACGGCGTGTGGAAGCCTTCCAAGCCTGCGATCCCGGGTTCGAATCCCGGCGGCCGCACCATAAAAGATGACCAGCCATGAGCGAACACCGCGTACGGAAATGTCCTCTCTGCAATGTTGAGCTGCAGTTTGCGCAGAAGGTGCCTTTCCGGATTAAGGGCACCTCTGGCGTGTGGAAACTTTTCTTTGGGGAACTAGCCGAGCTTGGCGAAGAGTTATTGTCCTTTGAGCTCTATGTGTGCCCAAAATGCGGAGAAGTTAGGTTCTTTGCCGATGAAAAATCAAAGCAGTCCTTGTTAAGGCTAACGCCTAAACAATCCTGAAAATTGTCTATATGTGGAGTTAAGCAATCATGGGAAAGGCTAGTTTGCAGAATTTTGGCGGGCCCGCGGGGATTTGAACCCCGGTTCTCCGGCTCCGGAGGCTTGCGCACATGCATGTTTATGCATGCATATTCGGCGCCTTAATCCATACTGGGCTACGGGCCCTCCGAGGGATAAGTTAGCACTTCGCTAGAATTATTTGTTGTTGTACTGCTAGATTTCTATTAGTTCTTCGTTTATCCACCATGCCTTTTTCTTTCCGCCTTTTTCTCCCGGATAATATTCGATTATGGGTTTGCCCAGCTGCTTTTTTGAGGCTTTTTCTATTCTTCTTAGGCGGTTTAGGATTAGCCACCTATTTGTTTTTGTGTATTCGGCTAGTTCTGGTGTTGTCGCGCCCTTATAGTGTATGAGGTAGTCGACTATTTTGTGGTCCAGTTCGTCTATGCAAAAAGTATGCGGGTTTGTTTTGCCTCTCTCGTAGGTGAGCAGTTCCAAGTCTGCTAGGTATTTTCTTATTTGGGAGAATTCAGCCTCAAGTTTTTCCAGCCGCTTCTCTAATTCGAGGATTTTGTCGGGTTTGGGTGTTTTTTGAAGCTTTTCTATTATGGCGTCTCTTATGAAGTTGCTTCTTTCGCCTTCTGGGACTCGTAAAAGAAGCTCCTTGTAAACTTCGTCGGGTATCTTTACTGAAATTACTCTTAACTCGCTCATATGCTTATACGCCCTTTCATGTTGGCTGTTCTCTATTTCTTTCGGAAATCTTTTAAAAGCTAGAGGGTAAACTCTAGACCGAGTTCCGATTCAAAGTGGTATGTCATGTCTAGAAAAACCACAATTTCCCTTATAAAATGTGATGTTGGCTCTCTGGCGGGACATCATGTGGTCCCAAAACCCCTACTAAACATTGGAGAGAGAAACCTAAAAAAAGCCAAGGAAGAGGGCCTAATCAACAGTTATTATGTTTTCAACGTTGGCGACGACTTAGAGCTATTAATGGTGCATGAGCGGGGCGAATCCAGTCCTGAAATTCATAGGCTTGCATGGAACACTTTCCAGGAGGCTGCCAACAAAGCCTTGGAACTGAAGCTTTATGGTGCTGGACAAGACTTGTTGAAGAACGCTTTCAGCGGGACGGTCCGTGGACTTGGCCCCGGAGTGGCTGAAATGGAGATTGAGGAGCGGAAATCCGAACCAATAGTTGTTTTTGCAGCTGATAAGACTTCGGCTGGAAGCTTTAATCTGCCTCTTTTCAGGATTTTTGCCGATCCTATGAATACTGCTGGACTTGTGATAGATCCAAACATGGCTGGCGGTTTCAAGTTTGAGGTTGTTGATGCCCAAAAGGGTAAGAAAGTTGTGCTTGAATGTCCAGAGGAAATGTATGAGCTTGTCGCCCTAATTGGGACTGTTGAGCGTTACATAGTTTCTCGGGTTTGGCGCCGCAGAGACGATTTAATATGCGCTTCTGGCAGTGTGACGAAGCTTTCGCTGATCGCTGGAAAATATGTTGGAAAAGATGATCCGGTGATGATTGTTCGAACACAGCACGGTTTGCCAGCCGTTGGAGAGGTTCTAGCGCCCTTCATGCACAGTTATTTGGTGGCTGGTTGGATGAGGGGAAGCCACTGGGGACCGCTGATGCCTGTTGGTTTGAAAGATGCTCGGTGCACGCTTTTTGATGGACCGCCGCGAATGGTGGCTTTAGGCTTTCAAGTTGCGGATGGTGCAATAGCAAGCGATGATGATGGCAAGCCCATGATAACAGACTTTTTCGCTGACCCAGCATTTGCCCTTGCGAGAAAGGAGGCATTGAAATATGCCACCATGCTTCGGCGTATGGGTGAATTTGAACCAGCCCGCCTAAGTGCCGAGTCTATGGAGTATACGACGTTGCCGCAGATCATTGAGAAGTTGAAGGAAAGGTTTACGCCAATTTAGCGACGCGGCTCACTGCTGTCTTATTTTAGCTAACTCCTCGTAGCGGCTTCTCACGACCTCGTAGAGCTTACTCCGCAACTCCTCCCCAGACATTTTGCGTTCCCTTATGAGGGCCGTTTTCTTGGCAAGTTCTATGTCGCCCAACCCGGAAAACCAAGCTTCGAAGTCTCCTCGGTTTAGATGGAACTCTATTGAGCTTATGTCAATTTTCTGTATTTTCTCACAGAAGTCTCCTAGGCTTGTGGCATAAACGCCTAGGGGCTTGCCTATGTCTGCGTAAAAGTAGAAGGCTTTGTCTAACGGGACATATTCTAAAATCTGCCTGGCTTTTTCACTATTAATTGTTGGCAAGCCTAGGGCTTCCCGTCCCTTTTCGGTTACGATGTAGTATCCTTTCTCTACAGCCTTAACATAACCTATTTTTGCTAGACCAAGCATATGCATCATAACCGTTGGAAAGCCTAGCCCAACCTCCTCCGCCACTTCCATAGGTTTTACAGGCTTGTTTAGCATCCATGTGGTTTCAAGAATAAGCCTTTTAACAGGAGATAAACTCACAGTGTTGCCCCCTCATTTCTATATTTTGAGAGTTCAGCTTTTCAGACTTTCGCTTAACTAAAGCGCTTGAGCTGGCTTAAAACGGATAATTTATAGAGAATGCATGTGAATAGAATAATTAGGGTCTGAGTTTGACTGTGGAAAGGCTTTCCACCGGAGTGCCAGCCCTCGATAAAATGCTTGCTGGCGGGATTCCTAGGGGTTTTTGTGTGGCTGTTACTGGCGAGCCTGGCACTGGCAAGACTATCCTCTGCATTCATTTTATTGCGCAAGGCATAGTCGATGGTGACAAGTGTATTTATGTTACAACCGAGGAAAGCCGTGAGTCTATAATAACTCAAGCCAGCCAGTTCGGCTTTGATTTTTCTTCAGCTATAAAGGATGGCAAATTAATATTGATTGACGCGTTGATGGGAACTGAGGACCAGTGGACGATTAAGGCGTTAAGTGTTGAGGAGCTTGTGAACAAGGTTATTGAGGCTAAGAAGGCTTTGGGCTATGGGAGAGCTCGCCTAGTTATTGATTCGCTTTCGGCTTTTTGGCTTGACAAGCCGGCCATGGCGAGGCGCCACTCATACTTTGTTAAGAAGGTTCTGGCGAAATGGGACTTCACAATATTGGCGACTTCACAGTATGCCATAACCACTTCCGAGGCTTTCGGCTGGGGAGTCGAGCACATAGCCGACGGCATAATAAGGTTTAGGCGTTTTGTTAGAAACGGCGTTTTGAGGCGTTATGTGCTTGTGGAAAAGATGAGGCAGACACCCCATAGCCTCCAAATGCACGAAATCACCATAGAGCATGGAAAGGGACTTGTAATCCTTGGACCGGTCGAAGAGCGGAGAGAAGACATAGCCCTTCCAAGAAAAGTTATGGAGAGAATACAAAGGGCAGTGGAGAGGCGGGATGTCGAACTACCAAAGCCTAGCGATTGAGCACTATTCAAGGGCCGAGGTGCAGAAGGAAATAGCCGAATTCTGTAAAGAAAGGTGGATGGCGGCCCACTACATTGACGAGTCTGGAAGGCTTGTTTTTAGACGTTATTTAGGCGGCAAACCAATGGCAATCAAAAGCGAAGAAGAATTCGCAACGCTTTTGAAAAGGTTGAGGAACACGGCTAGAGCCTTTTACGCCACTGCCAACAAGTATCCCGCAGTTGAGCGCATAGAAGACGTTGACTTTTCGAGGGTTTATCGTTGCACTCCAACATGGGATATTGACGGGTCGTTGCAGAACTGGCGGGAAACTATTGCCGTCGCAAGAGAAATTCTCTCCGTCTTGAAAAATGAGGGTGTGGAAAAGTCTATTTATGTTAAGTGGTCTGGGAACGGCTGCCACATTCATATTCATGAGGATGCCGTATCAGAGGCGGTGCTTAACAAAGCGCACCCGTTGGACTTTGCGTATGCTATTGTGGAATACATAAATACCAAGGCGATGCCGAAAATAATCGAAAGTCTAAGGGTTGAAAATGTAAAAGTTGAGAATAGAATGGATGCCGGCAGAGTTTTCACGTGCCCCTTAAGTCTCCACCGCCAACTTGACGTTGTATGTGTCTGCCTAAAACCAGACGAGGTTGACAGTTTCTCCCCTGAATGGATTCAACCATCAAGCTTTAGGCATAACCTTGCGTGGCGGGACTTCCAAAAAGGGGAGGCTGACGCTTTAGCCCTAAAAGCCTACGAAGCTGTGGGCGGCTACAGAATGTTGACTGGCAAAAGGCGAAAAGCAAAAAGTAGGAGACTCGACCAGCAGATAAATGAGTGGCTGCAAAAGTTTAAGCGGCTTAGTCCAGCCTAACCTAATCTTCCTATAGCCTCGCCACGGACAGTTTTGCGGAAAGTCGTGCTTTCTTTCGCTAGTCTTTCCATACTCGCTTCTGTAACAATTTCGACTTTTGGAAGTTTATCGCCATAAACTTCCAAAAACCTGTTTTTTAGTTCTCCTTCAATGTCAAGCTCCTTAATCCTTTGAAAGCTCCATTTGTTAGCAAGCTCCATTACCCCCTTTTTGCCATACTTGCAGAAGACTGCTATTATCAGTGCTGTTACAAGCGCTTTTTCAGACATTACGGCTATTTCAGCCTCTCTTATGGCGTACTCATTGCCATTAAAGGATATTGTTAAGCCGCCCCCGTTACGCACTGTTTTGAAGGCTTCGTTGTCTGTTATGCTGTCGCCAACATAAACCACTTCTGACATGCTCATGCCCAACTTTTCGGCTATTCGCCTAACCGCCTCGGCTTTTTCCCGCCCGCCGATTGGATTGACCTCTTCGAAAATTTTACCTATTTCCATTTTGGCAATTTCTTCCCAGAAGATTTCATCAAGCCTTTTTATGACTTGCTGGTGCTGTTTTGGAAAGTCTCTGATGGAGCTTGCCCCCTTCGGAATTTCAACAACTGGCATTTTGGCAATTTCCGCCGCCAGTTCTCTAAGCTTATCCTGTTCCTTCTGGCTGAGCGAGTATTTGTCAACTTTCACCCTCGTGCAGTAGGCGTTCTTAAATGGAAAGTCTATGGCTTTGCACAGCGCCCTAACATAATGCTCGTAGCTTGTGCTTACAATAAACGCGTGAGCAACCCCTTGGATGAACGCTAAACTCTCTTTTACATTTGAGATTAGCACAAGGTTGTTAGCCGAAAAACTCCGCATTTTGTGGTCTGTGACGCCATAAGCCCTCAGGAAGGGCAGTATAAGCTTCAGCGTATCTCCAGCCTTGTAACCGGGCTTTTTAATGACATCGGCAAGCACGTCGTCATATCTACTTATGACGGTGAAAATGTGCTCGCCGTTGGGCACGTAATGGGCTGTCAGTTCGAAGGCATTATCATTTTTTGAAATTGGTCCTTCACAGTCTGATATGAAAACTTTTTTCATTTGCGTTTTCTAAGCGCCTCCATGTGGTGTATGCTTTTTTCTATGTGCCGTTTTGAGGCTATGTCTGTTCTATGCCACAAGGCTCCACCTTTTATGGCTTTGATTCCCTCTAAAGAAATGTTTCTAGCGTCCTCTATGGTTTCGCCTACGCCAACAACACAAACAGCCCTTGACTTCAAAGCGTAGGTCTCACCGTTGCGGAGCTCCATAGAAGCCGGATAAACACGAATCCTATCGCCATACTTTTTGCTAAGCTCATAGGCTTTTGTTAGGTCTACTGGCTTATCTATTTCCGCCTTTTCCACGCGGTCTGGGAAAGCTTCTGCATAACCGCCATAGCTAGGCGGCACCTTATAGGTTACCACAGTTGCAGCCTTTTCAACCTCTACACGGGTTAAGTTTCCATCAAGAATTTTGAAGCATACATCCACAAAATCATCCTTCAAAATTGGCAGAATGTTGATTATTTCCGGGTCGCCGGGGCGGCTGTTGTTCTCAAGGATTTTTGGCTCCTTGCCGGTGTGCATAAAAGCCACGTAGAATGGGATGCCTCTTAAGGCGTTGTTGTCTGAAGCTCGCCATTTGCTAAAAATTTTGTTAACTATTTCCAGTTCTTTTTCTCTGTCCGCGGCGGTCATGAAGGGCAACACTTCGCCAGCGTCCTTATAGGAGCCCATGCCGCCAGTGTTTGGACCTTTATCATCGTCGAAGGCACGCTTATAATCCCTCGTTTCTGGAAGTGGAACCAGGTGTTTTCCGTCGCAGAAAGCTTGGAAGCTGGATTCCTCGCCTTCAATCTTCTCTTCAACGATAACAGCGCCGTGCCTTAGGTTTTCCCAAAAATGTTCAAAAAGCTGTTCGCGAGTGGTGAAGTGGTCTCCCCATACGCCTACACCTTTGCCAGCTGCTGGCTTGTCTGGCTTAACAACAGCCATATTTCCAAGTTCGTCAAGCCACTTGTAAAGGGCTTTACGGACATCTTCCAGTGTTTTGTATTCTTCTGGGCGGAAGATTTTGAATCGGGGATTCACTTCTGGAACAGTCTCCTGGAAGAGTAGGCGCTGTTGGACTTTGCTAGCTTCTATGGCGTACTCTTTTGTCGGGCAAATCATTGGTATGCCAACACGTTTCTCAACAAGGTCGCGGACACCCTCAATTATGGGTTTTTCCGGACCCACTATACCAAAGTCTACGCGGTCTTTGTGGGCTTCGGCGAATTTGCATATTGCATCAACATTCAAGTCTGGTATAACAGCGTGTGCAACTGCGTTTTTCACGTTAAATGGGTTTCGCTGCTTGTCGGCAACGTAAACCTCAACTTTGCAGTTTGTGCTCCGCAAGAAAGCGTCAACCATCGCCACCTCGCGAGCACCATAAGAAACAACCAGTATGCCGACTCTTTCGACCAAGACATGCCACCTTTCTATGCTAAAATGCTAAACGCGGAGGACTCTAATCTATTTTGTCACTAACTGCATCAACTAGTTCTGGAATTTCGTAAAGCCTTCCTGTCTCCTCAACTCCTTCTAAAAACCTCTTCTTCATTTCGTCCGCAATTTTTTGAGCTAGCGGCGTTGGATACTCGCCGGTCAAACAACCCAAGCATAACTCTTCTCTTCTAAAACCGGTGGCTCTAACAAGCCCCTCTATCGACTGGTAGCAAACAGCATCAGCTCCTATAATTTTAGCTATTTCTTCCGGTGTGTGCTTTGCGCCTATCAGCTGCCCATAGGTTGCCATGTCTATCCCGTAAAAGCATGGACCAATTATTCGTGGAAAAGTCACAAACAAGTAAACCTTTTTGGCGCCCATTCTGCGAAGCTTTTCCACAGTAATCCGCGTTGTGTCGCCTCGAACAATGCTGTCATCCACCACTATAACCCTTTTACCCTTCACCTTTGAGGCTAAAATGTTAATTTTCTTGTCTATGGTGGCGTAGCGCTCCTTATTAAGCAGTATAAACGCGCGTTCGGTCACATAGCGATGCCTGCGGGTCGCCCTCTCCCACCTTAAACCAGACTCTTCATGAACTCCCAGCGCCGCATCATCGCCGGTCTCCGGCATAGAGATAACCATGTCCGCATCCTTAACAATGTCCGGGTTTTCCCTCACAAGGTTTCTCCCAAACTCCTCGCGGATTTCATAAACATACTTCTTGTCAAAAATGGAGTCTGGTCTGGCAAAATAGGCAAACTCAAAGGCGCAGAAGGCTTTCCGTTCAGAACGCATAAGCCTTTCACGTTTAAACCCGTTTTCAGAGACAGTTATGAACTCACCGGGCTCAACCTCAAAATCTCGGCATAAACCGTTTATGTCTAAACCAACAGTTTCAGAAGAAAAAGCATACGTCTTCTCATCATCGCTGTGACCAGCGCAAAGAGGCCTTATACCATGAGGGTCCTTAAAAGCAAAAAACTCGCCTTCCCCAGTTATTCCCGCAACCGAAAAGGCGCCTTCAATTTCTTGCATGCAATTTTTCACAGCGGCGGCGAGGTCTTTGCTTTTAGCAAGTTCTATCATCAGTTTGTGGCAGATAAGGTCGGCGTCGCACTCATAAGAAAAATTATGGAATTCCTTGGAAATCTCTCTTTTAAGCTGAAAAGTATTTACAACATTACCATTAAAGGAGATAGCCACCCTCAAACCATTTTTAGAAGCAGTTACGGGCTGAGTGCCCCTTATCAAAGACTTATCATCAGTCTTCCCAGAAGTTGTATACCTAACATTACCTATTCCGATATGTCCCGGCAGACGCCCAAACCACTCTTGAATAGCGCTTGTCTTAATCTTCGGCACGAGGTCCAAGCTTCTATGAACGTAGAATTTTCCATCAGCATATGTGAGAAAACCGTGGGACTGGTGTCCCCTATGGTTTTGGGCCCTCAAACCCCAATATACATATGGGAATATGGGTTGTTGTTCAAAGTTTATTGCGCCGAAGACCCCGCACGCTATTTTTAGGTTTTCTCCCATGTGCGGGGATAGAGAAAAGCCTCTTTATCAACTTTTAGAACAAGTTTAAATCAAATCATTGAAAGCCGAATCATCGTTAGAAAATCCCTAAAAAGGGACAAAATCCTAGAGGAGGGGAGGGCAAAATAAGGGTAAGAACACAACCAAATTTCACATAGACCGCTCTTCGAAATCACTAGAGGGGGTAGCCAATTTAGGCTTTCCCAACAACCTAAATTGTCATGGCGTGAGCCTAAACTTGTCCCTAGGATAAAGCGTGACCTCGCGGATGTTTTTCTTCCCCGTCAACATCATAGTAAGCCTCTCCAAACCAATAGCCCAACCAGCATGAGGTGGCATGCCATAATCAAAAGCCTGCAAATGATACTTGAAGGATTCTGGGTTTAACCCCTTCTCCCTCAACCGTTTCATCAAAAGCTCTTTTGAGGCGATTCTGGTTCCGCCAGAAGAAAGCTCAATCCAACGCCACATAAGGTCAAATCCCTCACAGATCTCGGGATTATCATCCCTAGGCTTTATGTAGAAAGCCTTAGACCTTGTCGGCCAGTCTGTAATAAAGTAGAAGTATGGATGAATTTTGCCCAGTGTTCTGAAGGCTGGTGTTGGTATGTCCTCACCCCAAGGAATCTTTATGCCTTCCTTCTTCAAGTCTTCAAGCACTTGGTCATAGGTCAAGCGTTTAAATGGGACTTCAGGTACATCCACTTGATGATTTAAAGTTGCCAACTCCCTTTGACATTTTTCGCGGACAACTTTGCATGTGTGCTGCATAAGCTGCTCCAACAACTGCATAACATCCTCAGCCGAGGCAAAAGCTTGCTCAATGTCTATTGAAACAAATTCGCTTAAGTGCCGTCTCGTATGGGACTCCTCAGCTCTGAAAAAGGGGCCTATTTCAAAGACCTTTTCGAGGCTCATGACCAACTGTTCCTTGTAAAGTTGGGGGCTTTGCGCGAGAAAAGCCTTCTTTTCGAAATAGTCCACTGGGAAAAGTGCTGCGCCACCTTCCGTGGCCGAGGCAATTATACGTGGAGTGTGAACTTCTATGAACCCTCTTTCGAAGAGGAAGCTGCGTATTGCCTCGACAGCTGTGTGCTGAATCTTAAAGATGGCTATGTTTTCTTCACGGCAAAGGTCTAGTGCGCGGGCGTCAAGCCGAACCTCCAACTGGGCGGGCACTTTCCCTGTAATGTCAATCGGCAACTGCGCTGCTGCAGTGCTGAAAATTCTAATCTCCTTCGGTATAACTTCGACTCCTCTAGGTGTAATCTCGGTTTTATTTACAATCCCCTTCACGCCTATGCTATATCTTCTCTGCAAAACATCAGACTTCGATAAAACTTCGCCACTCACCTTCTTCCTTGGAATGGTTATCTGCACGGTGCCTTCGCGGTCCTGCAATATTATGAAGCGGATTCCGCCCAAATCCCTAATTTCTTGAACCCAGCCAAAAAGAGTGACCTCTTGCCCATCAAGTTCAGGTCGTACCTCAACAGAGTAGTGAGTTCTCCGCCAGTTCCCAATAGGGTCAAGTTTCATTGCTTCACGCCCGCTAGTCCGTAAACTCAACACGCAACGTTATGTTGCGAACTTTACGGGCAATCTCCTTTAAAGCCTTTACATCGAAGGGCGGTTGCCTTCCACCCCTCTTCCTCAAAATAACACGAGTTTCAGTTGTTCCATCCGGAAGCCAAATAGTGTTTATGGTGACTATGCTTAAAGGTGCAAACAAGTCCTCCAAAAACTTTCTATCGTCAACTCCATACTCCAAAACCCTTACGGACTTTCCAGTCTTCTCCCCCAAAGCCTTAATTATTTTCCCACCATACCCGAGAAGGCGGGGGACATCCCCCTTACCAACAAGAATGGCTAAAGTTTTTCCAGCATCCACAGCCTTATAAAAATAAACATTCTGGAGGGAAGGATAAGTTTCCTCTAACGAAAGAAGTAAGCGGGCAATTTTCAAATCAAGCTCCGACACTTCGCCAGACTTAACCTTCTCTGAACACTTTTGGCATAAGATTCCACTCTTTAAGCAGAAACTACACAACACTGTCTTCACTAAGGGAATGCCCTCCACAAATAAAGGAGGGGCGGCGGAGCTTTGGAAAGTTCAGCCGCAGCGTTTCAGCGTTCCAGCGTTATCTCGATGGTGCTGACGTTTGTAGGCGTGCCACCCTCTTCTCTGGGTGCCACCTGCTCAGTTCCGATACCTACTTTCTTAACTTTAACGTCTGGTAGGAATCGGCGCCTAACGACCTCAACGACGTCAACAGCTCGGCTTATGGCTCTCCCTCTTGCCTTAATATTTACCTCTTTTGCTCCGCCGTGGAAGAGGGTTATGCAAGCCAGTACATAGTTCATTACTGGCTTCTTCCCGATCAACACTGAGTTGCTTTCAGACATTTTGGACCGCCTCACTCCTTGTTTCCACTTTTTCTATGGCTTCATAACCATTTTTATCCATAAATAAATACATTACGGTTTTAACTTCTGCCGTAGCCTTAAAACGCCCGCGTTCGAAAGCTAAACAAGATTAGAACTTGCTAAATGCTTAAATAATCCATACTATTGTAAACACTCTCTAACGCTCCAACGGTATTTAAGAAGTGTTAAAACTTGGAAACATTAACAAGACGTTCAATCCAACTGCTCCGGATGTTATATGAAAAGGGAAAATCAACAAGCACATACACCCTACACGCCAGACAAAGCGACCTAGCAAAAGAATTAGGCATAAGCAGACAAGCACTAAACCTCCACCTGAAAAAGCTCAGAGACCTAAACTACATAAGAACAGGAAGAGGATTCATAGACGTAACTGAAAAAGGATTAAACGCCTTAGGAATATCATCAGCACCAGCCTTCATATTCATTAAGGTTTACCCGCCTAAAAGAAGCGAAGTCTACGAAAAAATTAGGGAAACAGTCGTGCAAAAAGCTTTTAGAGTTGCAGGCGACGTTGACGCCGTACTAATAGTTGAAAGGGATAAACTCCACGAAGTTTTAAGGAAGCTGTCCGCAATTGAAGGCATAAAAGATACAAAATCCTACGTCGCGATAGAATCCATAAAATGAAACGTGAGGTATTTTAGAAATGAAGCTTCTCGAATTTGAGGCGAAAAAGATACTTGCAAAATATAACATTCCAACACCAAAAGGTGAATTAGCCACAAACGAAGCCCAAGCTCGAGAAATAGCCTCAAAGCTTAACAAGCCCTTAGTTATAAAGGCGCAAGTTCCCGTTGCAGGAAGAGGAAAAGCCGGAGGAATACTTTTCGCAGACTCCATAGCTGAAGTGGAAGGGGCTGTGAGAAAACTGCTGGGAATGCAAATTAAAGGTGTACCTGTCCGGAGCGTTTGGATTGAGGAGAAAATACAAGCCAAAAAAGAGCTTTATTTCGGCATGACCGTTGACAGATTCTCCAAAAGCTATGTCGCTATTGCGTCATCAGAAGGCGGAATGGAAATAGAGGAGGTTGCCGCAAAAACGCCAGAAAAAGTCATAAAGTTACCCATAAACCCCCTGTATGGTTTTAGACCATACCACGCTAGGCAGATTGCAAAACGCATGGGGTATTGTGGAAATCAGCTTTCAATGCTTGGAAACATCTTCCACAGTCTATACAGGGCCGGCATGGACTATGACGCTGAACTCATTGAAATGAACCCCATAGTCGAAACTCCGGATGGAAACTTTGTTGCTGTTGACACCCGCATAATAATTGATGACAATGCCCTTTTCCGCCACCCAGAATTCAAAGAAAGAATCTTGGAAGGCGAACTATCCCCGCAAGAAATTGAAGCAGCGAAAAACGATCTAGCCTATGTAAAACTTGACGGAGACATAGGCGTAATAGGCAACGGCGCCGGCTTAGTGATGGCAACACTAGACACCATACAACTTTACGGCGGAAAACCGGCAAACTTCCTAGACGTAGGCGGCGGAGCCCCCTCAGAAAAAATTGCAGCAGCACTAAAAATTGTGCTTTCAGACCCAAACGTCAAAGCTTTATTTATAAACATTTTAGGCGGGATAACCCGCTGCGACGAGGTCGCAAGAGGAGTTTTAGCCGCAAAAGAAAAACTGGGCATAGAAAAACCCTTGGTCATACGGCTTGTGGGAACAAACGAAGAAGAAGGAAAGCGAATACTAACCGAGGCGGGAATACACGTGCTGGAAAGCATGGAGGAAGCAGCCCAGCGCGTAGTAGAAATAGTCAAAAGCGGGGCGTGAAAAATTGGGAATAATAGTCGACAAAAATACTAGGGCTATAGTTCAAGGCATAACCGGGGCACAGGGAAGCTTCCACACAAAACTCATGCTGGAATACGGAACACAAATAGTTGCGGGTGTAACACCAGGAAAGGGTGGAACAAAAGTCCACGAAGTCCCTGTATACGACACTGTTGAAGAGGCTCTGGAGCATCATCAAGCTAACGCTTCAATAATATTTGTTCCAGCACCTTTTGCGGCGGACGCTGCATTAGAAGCCCTAGAAAACGGGATAAAAACAGTTGTCATAATCACCGAGCACATCCCAATAAAGGACGCCATAAATGTCATGGCTTACGCTAAACAAGTCAACGCAACAATAATAGGGCCAAACACTCCGGGAATAATAACGCCTGGCGAATGTAAACTTGGGATAATGCCAGCCCACATCTTCAAACCTGGAAGCATAGGCATGATTTCAAGAAGCGGAACATTAACATACGAGATAGCCGCCAGCCTAACCAAAAAACAGTTGGGGCAATCAACATGCATAGGCTTGGGCGGAGACCCAATTGTCGGCTTAAACTTCATAGACGTCCTGAAACTTTTTGAAAAAGACCCCCAAACAGGAGGCATAGCCCTTATAGGAGAAATAGGCGGAAACCTCGAAGAACTCGCCGCAGAATACATAGCCAAAAAGAAATACCCAAAACCAGTTGTAGCTTTCATAGCTGGGCGCTCAGCCCCGCCTGGAAAACGCATGGGACACGCCGGCGCAATAATAATGGGCAAAGCTGGAACAGCTGAAAGCAAAATAGAGGCTTTTAGAAAGGCTGGCGTTGAAGTGGCTGAAAAACCCAGCGAAGTTGCCACACTACTTGAAAAGCTGATAAAACGTTAGGTTTTCTGTTAACTCAGCGTAGCTTGAGCAAATGGCAAAAAGTATATTTAGACGGTTTCCTTTGTTGTAACAACATCATGGGTTGAAGTAAAATGCCAATAATGGACCCGTTTAAAAAAACTTTGGCTCAACAGCGTAGGCTTTACGTTAAAATCTGCAGAGAATGTGGTGCTCGAAACGCCACGACAGCGGTTAAATGTCGAAAATGCCGCAGCAAAAACCTCAGATGGAAGAAACGGGAAATAATCAAGTAACATTAATTTAAAATTCTCCAGCAAATTTCATCCCCAATTTACACGAAAAATGGTAAAAATTATATAATTCCATTTCACTCTTTAATTTTCTTGCTGGTTTTGAGGTGCAAATTGTTGGCTTGCAAGAAGAAGACAACTAAGAAGAAGGCTAAGGAAGAAAAGAAGTAAAAGGACATTGCCCGCCTAAAATAACCCACAATTTTTTCTCTTTAAAGGATTTGCATTAAGGTTTCAATGTTAAAGAACGTGTTTGCACAGCCATTTCTAAGCAAAGGGACAGCTTGCCCAGCAACATTCATCTTTGATAGCGCCTCTCCAGCCAGCTTCACCTCCTCGCCACAGGCAACCCCTACAATGCCATTATAACGTCTAACCTTCAAAATCTTGTAAATGCACGAACCGCCCGGTATAACGTACACATCATATCCCTTTTTCTTAGCTATTGAAACCGCCCTGTTAATCAGACAATCGGAGGAGCAGTGGACGCAAATGTATGAGGGGATGCTTGGCTCAAATTTTGCCTTGCATCTATTATCCATATACTTTCTGGAACAGTGGGGCAAGAACAACGCCCTTTTCTTAGCCTTTCTAAACTTTTCCTTCTCGAGAAGGTTTTTGACCTCCATATCAATAAAGTCTTCCAAAAGCTGAACAGCATCGGAAAAGTTTAAACCAGTCGCCTCCTGAATCCTGAACTTTCTGATGATATCTTGCAGAGCACCGCCAACCTTTTTATGCACTCTTTTTTCGTAAACAATTCTTGCTACCTCTGCAAAGAAAAGGCGCGGAACTTTTGAGAGGTCAAACGTGAATTTATATGGCATAAAACACAAATACACAGACAAACCTTTAAAGCTAATCATTGCATAAATGAATAATCACGTTGAACCTTAATGGGCAAATGGCTAATGGAGGAAAATTATGGGTTTACTAGATATCTTAAGGAGAAAAAAGAAAGAGGAAGCAAAAATAATAGTCGAAACTAAACAAATGACAGAACTTGAACAACTTTGCGCCGACGATAAGGAAGCTTATGAGGCTCTGGTTAACGTGATGTTCCTCGACCCCAGAAAAATCGGCGTCTCCATGGAAGAAGCAGCAGAAAATGCCAAAAAATTCGAGAAGGAAAAAGATTTCACTAGGGCGAGGCTTTGGTACCAGATTGCCGGAGGACTGGCGATCTATGAAGGCAACGTCAAAAAAGTTGTCGAATACTTTGGCAAATGCGAAAAACTTTCTCCTGGAACAAGTTATCCTATTCTGAAAAATCCGGAGAGGGCTGTAGCTAAGGCTCAAGAATATTACAAAAAGTTTTTGCAGTCTTAAACTGAACTCGGAGTGCTATCTTTAATTCACTTTTATTTCTATTTCTCTTCTGTGTAACCCAGAAGCTCTCTTAGAGATTTCACTTCCTCTCTGAGCATATTCACTTCGCTTTCAAGCGCGCTGACCCTTGATTCCGCCGCCTTCTTCAATTTTTCAATTTCTATCATGAGGTTTGTGCGTTCCGTTTCTAGAGTTTTTATTTTCTCCCGCAAGTTCTTCAAGGTTTGCATAAGTTCACCCTTAATGACTTTAATTCTTTCAACCATGTTTTTAATACTTACTGTCTCTTCAACCCTCGCTTCAGATTCGACAGCCGCTCTGAACCTCGCTTTGCAGCTGGGACATTCGAAAATTCCCATGAGTTTCGGTGCACCTTCCTCTGGTTTTCGTGGAGAAATAGACCATGTCTTAACGGGGGCAGCCACTTCCCCTCCGCATTTAGGACATTTAACCAAACTACAACCCTACTATAAATTTGTCTCTAAGAGACTAAAATGTGTTTTGTAGCAAATTATTAATTCACAGAGACACCAATACATTAAATTGGTGGTATAAAATGAGGGTTGCCGAAATGAAAGCGAAATTGGAGGAGAAGATTAGGGCGCTGGAGGAAGAGAGGCGAACACTTTTAGAGGAGAGAGACAAGCTTAAGGAAGTTTTAGAGTTAAGCGAAAAAGCCAAAACTTTAGAGGCGGAAGTTAACAAGCTTAAAGAAGAAATTAAAGGTTTAAGGAATAAAATCCCCGAAGATATTCTGGAAGAGCTGAGCAGAACTGTTCCCAAAATTTTAAGCGGCGAGGGGGAAAAAGAGGAAGTGGAGGAATGCTGCCAAAAAGAAGAGGAAGAGGAGCTCTTCTGAAGGCTCTCCCCTTTAGCGTTAGAGGCTCATCTGGAACATTAATCGTTCTACAAGCTCTTTATAGCGGTTCCTAATTGTAACCTCTGTTACTTGAGCTATTTCAGCAATCTCTCTCTGGGTCTTCCTTTCTCCGGTAAGCACCGAGGCTATGTAGCTTGCTGCCGCCGCAATTCCCGTTGGGCCTCTTCCAGACGTCAGTTTTAGCTCCTTTGCAGCCGCCAAGATTTTGTGAGCTATCTCCTCAACTTTGCCTTGCATTGTTAGCTGATTTGAGAACTTAGTTATGTATTGGCTTGGTTTTAAAGGTGGAATAAAATAGTTTAACTCCTTTATCAAGAAGCGGTAACTGCGCCCCACCTCTTTCTTGTTCACATTTGATGCTTGGGCTATTTCTTCCAATGTTCTAGGCAGGCCACACTGCCTACAAGCCAAATAAATCGCTGCTGAAGTAACCCCTTGAATCGACCTGCCTCTTATGAGCCTCTCTTTAACTGCCTTTCTGTAGATTAGGGATGCTGTTTCCAAAATGTTCTTTGGAAGATTCAAATTGTTGGCGATCTTTGTGATCTCAGACAGTGCAAAGGCAAGGTTTCGTTCGGTGGCATCTGAAACCCTTATCCGTCTTTGCCATTTTCTAAGGCGATAAACTTGGGCCTTTTGCCCTGGAGACAAGCCTTTCCCATAAATGTCTCTGTCGTGCCAGTCAATCATGGTCGACAAGCCTTTATCATGGATGGTATATGTTAGTGGTGCGCCAACTCTTGTTCTTTTGGCTCTTTGCTCGTCGTCAAATGCTCGCCATTCCGGTCCTCTATCGGCTATTTTTGCGGCTATGACGTAGCCGCAGTCCATGCAAACTAGTTCTGCGCACTCATAATCGCGCATTAATCTTGTGCTGCCACATTCAGGGCACGACTGCACTTTGGCCTGCTGAGTAGTTGATGTTGGGCTTGCATCCCCAACATCCGCATCATCCATCTATTTTCTCTCCTTTCCCTTTTTCGAGGGGAGAACATACAACATCTTATTGACCAAAACTTCGGGCTTGGCGATTTTTGGTTTAACGGACGCGTATGGCGAGGAAACCGGACCAAAAACATCAAAAACTTCGCCAACATGCCTTAAATCTTCATCAACCACCGTTTCACCTATTTTTGGAGTGTTTTCGACC
This sequence comes from Bathyarchaeia archaeon, assembly GCA_038883715.1. GTDB lineage: Archaea > Thermoproteota > Bathyarchaeia > Bathyarchaeales > Bathycorpusculaceae > JAGTQI01. The sequence goes on along the minus strand of JAVZLS010000011.1, from coordinate 17,330 downwards.
TTAACTATAACATTCTTGTTTGGACTTATATGGAGTGCTCGACCTAGCCTAATCAACCTTTTATATTCCCCTCGAAAAACAAAAAGGTTCAAACGTGGCATGTTATTTAAACCTTTCTACGTTACCTTGCGTATAGAGAGTTTTCGCCTGGTTTAGTCGAAACATTCATAAATGGGTGTTGTTGATTAAACTGTGCATTTGAAGGGTGAGGCTTATGTCAAAACCGTTCTATGTAAAATTTGAGGTTCCGAAGGAAGTTGCAGATGCGGCCTATGAAGCCCTACAAATAGCCGCAAAAACTGGAACTGTGAGAAAGGGAACAAACGAGACGACTAAGGCTGTTGAAAGGGGGCAGGCAAAGCTTGTGGTTATAGCTGAAGATGTTGATCCGCCAGAGGTTGTAGCTCATCTGCCGCTTCTCTGTGAAGAGAGGAAAATTCCATATGTTTATGTTCCAAGCAAGGAAAAACTGGGAGATGCCGTTGGGATAGATGTTTCGGCAGCATCTGCATGCATAATCAACGAGGGAGACGCTGGGGGCCTCGTTAAAGAGATAATTAAAAGAATTGAACAGATCAGGAAAGGAGCCAAGTAATGAGCAAGGAGAAAGAAGCAGCTGAAGAGGAACTTACACCAGCAGAAGTCATTCAGATAATTGGAAGAACAGGCGTGACTGGCGAAATCACTCAAGTTAGAGTCCGAATTTTAGAAGGAAAGGATAAAGGCCGGATAATAACGCGGAATGTGAAAGGACCTGTGCGAGTGCAAGATATTCTAATGCTAAGGGAAACTGAGAGGGAAGCAAAGAAGATAACAAGATAGGCAAGCTAAACCTTTGGAGGCGCTCCCTTGCCAAAAATTAGGAAATGTTCATTTTGCGGCAATGAATTCCCGCCCGGTACGGGAATGATGTACGTTAAAAATGATGGGACAATTTTCTGGTTCTGTTCAAGCAAATGTAGGAAAAGCTCTCTGAAGCTCAAGAGAGATGCTCGTAAGCTTAAGTGGACAACATACTTTGGCAAGGAAGAAAAGGGCAAAGCCTAGCTCTACCGCTTTAATGCGACTATTTTTTCCCATAAAGCCTTGTTATGGATACATCCAATGTCCGGCGCCTTCACGTTTCCGTTGAAATAGCTGTAGGCTCTTGCTCTACAACCCCCGCAAATGTATTTGTCCGGGCAGACACCGCAACCTACCTCTTTTCCATCTACAATGTAGGTTTCAAGGTTTTCTCTGGTTCTCAGTTGCCATAGCAGTGGGTCGTTATCCCAGATCTCCTCAAAATTGTCTTTCAATATGTTCCCTAAAACAGTGTTTTTATTTGTTGGGAAGAATACGCATGGTTTTATGTCTCCATTCGGCTCGATAGCACAGTATAGTCGTCCGGCTCCGCATCCGCCTAGGAAGTTGGCAACATTTTCCACACCTTTTTTTGCGGCATAATGGGCTTCAACCATGAATTTGTGCCCCATCTGTTGGGATAACTCTTTAGTAACACTTGCGTACTGGGGGCATGTGCTGAAAAATCTGTCAACCTTAATATTTGATTTTCCAGTTTTCATCTCCTCCTCCTTCGCTTGCAGGTATAAGGTGATTATTTCCTTGCCTATGGCATGTAAAACGTGAAGACGCTGGTCGGGTGTCAGATCTAGTTCTATGTGTTCTTTTGCTCTTCCTGTCGGGATGTAGTTGAAGTGCATGAAGCGTACGCCCAGTTCTTTGGCTAGCTGTAGAATTTTCTCTGTTTCGGCTATGTTATCTCTATGAAGGACTGTTGCGATGCATGTGTCTATGCCCTCTTCAATGCAGTTTTTTACGCCTTGTATTGCCTTTTCAAAGGCTCCTGGTATGCCCCTAAACTCGTCGTGTACGAGTGGTGATGCGCCGTCTATGCTTATTTCCACATAGTCCACCCCGGCGTCCTTGACTTTTTTGGCATTATCTTTTGTGAGCAGTGTTCCGTTTGAAGCGATGCTGATGTAGGGTATGCGCTTTTTAGCGTAAGCTGCCAGTTCGAAAAAGTCTTTTCTTGCGAGGGGTTCTCCACCGCTAAAAGATAAGGCTGGCAATCCAATACCAGCGATTTTTGAAAGTATGTCTATGACCTGTTTTGCCTCGTCCGTAGATAGTTCTGGGAGCTTGCCGGCGCCCGCGTCTTCATAACAGTGTTTACATCGTAAATTGCATTTGTATGTGAAGTTCCAGACTATTTCGAAGGGTCCGGCTGGCACGAAGGGCACGCGTATACCATATTTTCTTATGCCTCTCATCATCAGGCCGAAGCCTTTGAACCATGCGCCTCCATATTTGTCCTTGACAAACTGTTTTCTCATGAAGTTTTTATCGGCTTTTAGGAGGCGGCTTCCAATTTCATAAAAGGGTTTGGCGATGTGGCGGCTTATGTGTTGACATGTAGGGCAAAGAGAAACGGGTTCGCCTAGAAACTCTTTGAGGGAGTTTAGGAGGAGGTTTCCATCTGCTGGACATGTTATGTCAAAGCGGCTGATAAACTCTTTAAGCAGAGGGTTTACGGTAATTGAGAATAAGGCGTTTTCAATGGCGTCAATTTGCATAGCCTTTCACTTTAAGCTATGTATTCCAGGGACATGCCGCTTATAATTTTTCCCCAGCTTTCATAGCTTTACAAGTTTATATCGGTTTATGAAACATTTCAAGCGGCGAAAGAACTGATTTATTAAGATACACTATAACATCTTTCCGGTGAAAATTCAATGGGTGCGAAAAGAAATAACAGCAAAAAGAAACTAAACCTTTTAGAAGTACCGGAATCTGAAAGAACCAACGTTTTAGAGAAAATTAGGCAAGCATTGCGGCAGAGTGCTGTTGAAACCAAATTGTGGAACGCTTTTCTTCAATGTGAAACATTAACGATAAATGGACAAGTGGTGTTTTCTGAGGAAAACGCGTTAGATGCTGTTAATGCAAAAACCGACCTGTAAAATTGCATAGAAAATGCTTCCATAAGATTCTTATAGCATTTTTGCCAATTTTATTTTTGCGAAAAGGGAAATAGGAGAGGAGATTTTAATGTTGAGTATAACCTACGACTATAGACGTGCTACAAATCTGCAGGGGATTCTGCTTTCAGCGATTCTGGCCGTTTCGATCTTTGCTGTAGTCGTACCTGCAGCGTCTAATGCTTTAAGTGGAGTATCGCCAAACGTTGTTCAGAAAATCTCAAAGAATTTAGTTGAAGCAGTAAAAGATACGGGTGGACAAGTAGATATCATTGTTCAAGTGACTAATAAGGATGAGGTGGCGGCGGCGGTTGAGGAGTTGGGTGGGCAAGTCTCAAGGGTTTATGAGAGTGTTGATGCGTTGGCAGCATCTATTCCTGCCCGTAGTCTCTTGAAACTTGCCTCAAATGATCGTGTAGTTAGAATATACAAAGATTCAATTAGGGAGTTATGCTACAAAGGCGCGATAACCGAGAATTTAAAATACACTATTCCACGTGACCCTGTTACAGGCGAACCTGTCCTTGCAGGCGAGCTTGAAGGGGTTGAGGTTGAACCCATCGCTATAGAAGATATAGCTTCAGTCGAGCCAGGAATATATACAAACACTGAATTGACAGGAGCAAGCGCTGTTTGGAGCGAAACCAATGGTGCAGGCAGCGTGGTTGTCATTATAGATACTGGTGTTTGGTCTGCATCCCCTTTGCTTGTTGGAAATGTAATTGGCGGAATTGACATAAGCCCAGATGTTGGAACACCTTATGAAGGATGGAACGCCACAACAAACCACTACCACGGAACAGCATGTGCCCATCTATTGGCAGCCCACGCCATTTTGAGATTTAGGCCTGGACACCCATGGGGAGAAGCAATTTACAACTATGACCCCGTAGGAACATGGAAAGACGCCGCTGGATATATCTACACATACTGCTTTGGAATTGCGCCTGCCGCCTCAATCTATGCCATAAAAGTGTTTCCGCACACTGGTGCTGGGGTACCATCTTCGATCATAATGCAGGCGATCGACATAGCAATACAAATGAAGATCAGCGGAACATTAGACGTGGATGTTATTAGCATGAGCCTTGGCGGCGGGATAGGCGCCGACGGCGAAGACCCTGAAGACTTGCTTGTTGATGCTGCTACCGAAGTAGGCATAACAGTTGTAGCAGCAGCTGGCAATGAAGGCCCAGCCTTGCTAAGAGTGGCTTCGCCTGGAAGCGCAAAAACGGCGATAACAGTAGGCGCGGCAATGGACCCGATTCACGAATGGGTATTCGGCGACATATACTTCTGGGCTTACTATGGACAGCCTGCTGGAAACGGATTAGGCGATGACCTTTGGTATCCACATGATTACATGGCTATTGTTGACTTCAGCAGCAGAGGGCCATCAGCAGACGGAAGACTAAAGCCGGAAGTTGTTGCCACCGGATCATGGTGCTTCCTCGGATTATTCCCAGACGGACGCATAAGGTTAGGTGGAGGCACTTCCTTCTCAACACCCCAAGTTGCCGGAGTCGCTGCACTGCTTAACTCTTACATAGAAACAAATGGGCTACCCTACGGACCAAAAGAAATTAAGCAAGCCATAATAGATGGCGCTGTTCCAATTCCAGGCTTTACAGCAGAAGAACAAGGCGCAGGCTATGTCAATGCAGTAAACGCGCTAAACGTCATCAAGTCAGGCACATTTGGAACCCTTCCAACAACATGGCCACATCACATCGGTGACTTATGGTTCCCGCCAATAGAAGTAACATGCCTATGCAAAGGGAAAGCAACATTCAACAATCTAGTGCTTGAACCTGCTAAATACCAATACTTCTCCTTCTGGGCTTCAAGCGAAGTTGATTCAATCAAAATCACACTATCAAATGTTGTTTTAGCTGATCCGGCACAACAGAACCCATTATGGGGTGACGCCGGAGTAATATACTTAAGCACAGCAGGAAGGGGCGGGGTTGACGACGAATACGGCTACTATGCTTGGGGCTTGTACTTTTATGGAGACGGCGAACTCCTCGTAACATTTGATGTACCAATATCTGCAGGTGTTATTAGGCTTGCACTTGCAGGCGACTTCTCAAGCTACAACCAAGTGATTGTTGGTGAGGTGACAATAGAGGTGACAGAGGTATGGGTTACAGGCATGGACAAGAAAGTAGTCCTTTACAACAACGGAATCCCAACAACCGCTCTAGTGGAAGTTTATCCGGGAAGAATTGAGGGATACTCTGGAGCAGTCAAACAAGGCGAAACAGACGTATACACGTTCAAGATAAAGGACGCAAATGGATTCGCCTTTGTGTTCCTATACTGGTACAGAGACTGGACAAAATGGGCGACAAGCGACCTAGACCTAATAATAATCAACCCAGACGGTTCATGGAACATAGATGGAGCAACACTGGCATCGCCAGAAGTAACCATGTTAACAGCCGGACCCGGAGAATATACAATCCTCGTAGACGGATACCAAGTATACTTTGACAAAACAGAATACTACTACCTAGAAATCGTATACTTTGCCGACACAACACCCGTATGGTCTTCACCACTAATAAGCCTAAAATATATGGCAACCGTCCAATCGCCAAAATATGGAGTAGCTGTTGTCTGGCTATACGACGCCGACTTTGGCGTATGGTATATTGGCGGATTCGCAAACCTTGCCAAAATGCCCAGAGGCTGCAAGGGAGCTTGTGCGATTTAAAAATCGCCTAACCTCTCATCCCCTTTTTTTATTGGCTATCAGCAGCGTTTTACATTTCTTAAAAGTGGTAGCGGGGGGTCGATTTGAACGACCGATCTCTGGGTTATGAGCCCAGCGGGTTAATCCTGGCTACCCCACCCCGCTACATCTATGCTGAAACAAACTCTCTTAAATCCTTTTAGGAAACCAGAAACTTTATTATTGCAGCCAACACTATCCGAGCGTGGTCAACTGCACATGGACAAACCATACTTCCACCAAATTTTCACTCCAGTGTTGGAAAATCCTATTTTCGTTCAGGGATTGCCCGGGTTTGGTAATGTTGGAAAGATTGCAGCCCATCTTCTGATAAAGTTTTGCGGAGCTAGGCCATTTGCGGAACTGTATGCACCATACTTTCCAGACTACGTATCTGTGGACTCGAGTGGTGTTTGCCGCTTGCCAAAATACGAGTTTTACGCTGCACCCATGGAAAAAAACGACTTCATAATACTAACTGGAGATACGCAACCATCCTTCGAAGATGTTGTCGCCCACTACGAGTTATGCGGCGAAATATTAAATTTTGCCATCAAACACAACTGCAGCCTAATAATAACGATGGGCGGAATACCAACAGCAGAAAACACCTCACAAGTTTACGTTGCTGCCACATCGCCTAGGCTTGCAATGGATTTTATGGAGAAGGGCGCCATACTATACAGCAAGGGGAGAATAGCGGGAGCCACCGGTCTCATGCTCGGAATGGCAAAAGAACAAGGCTTAGACGGTATATGCCTTTTAGGGGCAACAACGGGTTTTAAGGCTGACCGCGGAGCCGGATTTTCAGTTTTCAAATTCCTAATGAAAGCCCTAGGGAACGAAGTTAAGGAAGGGTTATAAGCAATTTATTTATTAAATGCTTGCTGACCCCCAAAAAGCTGAGGATTGAAAACCATGAGTGAAGATAAAGGAAAACGTGGAGGAAGAAAAACCGCGCGGTTTGATTGGAATTCAAGGTTCTGGCGAGTTTTGCTCACATTACTTTCTGCACTTTTAACGTTTGGCGGACCCTACTTGGTTCTAGTAGTTTTCAAAGCTTTAGATTTAAACTATGTTGTATCGGTTGTTTCTGGTTTCATAGTGTTTCTAGCTGGCTTGGCGCTCATGCTGTTCTTGATAAGGAAAAAAGTGATTTCTTAAGGGTTTACGCCTCAGATACCCCAGGGAGCATCATCTCTTCAGTGTTCCAGAACTCGTCATCGGCAATAAATTATGCGTGTAAGTAGTTAAAAAGCGGTTCGGTTGTAGTTATTTTTCGTTACGGAACAAAACATATAAAGTATGCTTAAAGATATACTAGTTATGCAAGGTGAAAAAGAGGAACACATAGACAAGATGCTTGAAAAGGATAAAGGTGCTGCTAAAAGAACAACAATAATCCTTGAAAAAGAGGAACGCGAGTTTATTGACAAGCTAATCAAAGAGGGAAAGGAGCCAGGCATAAAGCCTCTCATCTCTAAGATGCTTGACGTTTATAGAAGCATGATGATCTGCGATTGGCGTTTCCCAGGCGAATATTATTGCGGAATAAGTCGCATAGCCTTCCTAAACATAGAACTTGTAAACATACTAATCCAAAACATCCCGAGAGAGAAGTGGAGAGAAATTGGACGGAAAATGGGCGAAGCAACAAAAGTTTCCCTGGAAGCCACATTAGGCATACAAACATCAAACCCAGAAAAGTGGCAGGATGTCTTTAAACGCTTGAGGGTTCAAGGCTTTGGAGACTTCTACCTAAAAGACAAGTACCTTTTGATAAAAGCTCCGTTTATAAGCGAGTCTGAAATCTGGGCTGGATTTTTAGAGGGTTTGCTGGGCGTAGAATTAGATATAAAAACGTTCACCCCACCTTTTGTTTTTGAAATTAAGCAATAAAACTCTGATTGTATTTCTCATTAAGCCGGGAAAGTTTAAATTGTTGCATTTTTATATTAAAATATGTGGAAAAACTTGAAAGAACACATTAATGGCCACAAAATATGCGATGCTTTAAGTGACCCCACAAGGACAAAGATACTCAGATACCTTCTGCAGGCATATCCAAAAGCAAAAACAATTAATGAAATAGAGAAAATTCTCCCCAGACCAGTTTCAGCCACAACAATATCTTTCCACCTAAAAAAGCTTCGCGAGGCCGGGTTAATAGTGACCAACGGACATAAAAAGGGGTTTAGAGCCGCCTACAAAGCCTTGAAAATAGGCTTTAACAATAATGGGTTTCATGTGGAGGAAAAACGAGAATGAGGGAAGCCATGCTTTACGAAAAGATTGAGGATAAAAAGGTTAAATGTAATTTATGTGGCAGGAGATGCACAATAAATAACGGCGGAACAGGCTTCTGTCTCGTAAGAAAGAACAATGAAGGCACCCTTTACTCACTTGTTCACGGAAAAGCCATATCCGCATGTATAGACCCTATTGGCAAGAAACCTCTTTCGCATTTCCATCCGGGGGCGTCTGTCATGTCCATCGCCACCATCGGCTGTAACTTCCGTTGTCAATTTTGCGACAATTGGATGATAAGCCAAGAAAAGAAGATTACTGGAAGAGATTTCCCACCAGAAGAGGTTGTTAAAGCTACTAGAGACAATGGTTGTCAAGGAATAAGTTACACATATACTGAGCCAACAATATTTTTTGAATACGCATACGAGACGGCTAAACTTGCGCATCAAGTTGGCTTCTTCAACACTTTTGTTACGAATGGATATATGACGCCAGAGGCTGTCAAGACCATAGCGCCATATCTAGACGCTGCAACTGTAGATTTTAAAGGCGGGGGTGACCCTGACTTTTATAGAGTTTTTTCGGCTGTTCCATCAGTTGAACCCATCTACGAGTCCTTAAAGGAGATGAAAAGGAACGGCATTCATATTGAAATTACGAATTTGGTTGTGCCGAAAATGGGAGATTCCATTGAAAGGATAAAGGAGCTGGCAACTTGGATAAAAGAAAATCTTGGGGAAGACACACCTTTTCACTTGTTGCGTTTCCACCCAGACTATCAACTTACCAATATTCCATCAACGCCTATCGCGACTTTGGAGAAGGCTTACGCTGCCGCTAAGAGTGCTGGCTTAAACTACGTTTATATCGGGAATGTTCCGGGGCATCCAGCTGAGAACACTTATTGCCCAGGCTGCAATGAACTTTTAATTAAGCGCTTCAGTTTTGAGATTACAAAGTGGAATTTAACCAAGGATATGCGTTGTCCGGTGTGCGGTCGGGAAATTCCAATAAAAGGGAAACTCCATGCTAGTGGCTATGCTTATCCATATGCACTTTTTTAAATGATTTTTGCGCCTTGAATTCTGGTTGAACAGCGATGTGGAGGATTATTCGTCCAGACGCTGTGGCTGTACTGAACGACAAGATGGCGAGGAAAAGCCTAGCTAGGTATTTTGCTGTAATGCAAAATGAAAAACCAGCAAAGTTTCTGATAGCCAAAATGCTTCCGGCCGACTTCAAAGAAAATGCTACCCTAGAGGAACTTTGGCAGATCCATAGAGAACTCACAAGACTATTCTGTGAATTCGAAAAAGAAATTGATACCAAAAAGAAAAGCTTGGACGAAATGCCAAAGCCTGAAAAATCCTACCTAGACTTAAAAATCGCAATTGCTAGGCGTATACTCGAAAAATGCCATTTCTGCGTTCGAAGGTGCAGAGTGAACAGGCTTGCGGATGAGCGAGGCTTTTGCAAATGTGGAAACGTGATAACTGTTTCAAGCATTTTTGAGCACATGGGTGAGGAACCAGAACTTGTGCCTTCCGGAACCATATTCACTATGGGATGCACCATGCGCTGTAAGCACTGTCAAAACTGGACGATATCCCAGTGGATTGAAAGCGGGGAACCGTACAAGCCGGAAAGACTAGCAGACGAGGTTAAAGAATTGCGCAGAGGTGGATGCAGAAACGCAAACCTTGTTGGTGGAGAACCAACACCGTGGCTAGAACAGTGGCTTGAAACATTCAAACACGTGAATGTTAACATACCCGTTGTTTGGAACTCAAACACCTATTACAGCAAAGAAACAGCCCAGCTTCTAGCTGGCTTTGCGGACGTTTACCTACTCGACTTTAAGTATGGACCAGGAGGCTGCGCTGAGAGAATTTCGGAAGCTCCAAACTATTGGGAAGCATGCACCCAAAACCATTTAGTTGCTAGAGAATATGGCGTACTTATAATACGTGTTTTAGTTTTGCCTGGTCATCTTGAATGTTGTACAAAGCCCATACTGAACTGGATAGCTGAAAACCTTGGTAAAGAAACCAGAGTAAATGTCATGTTTCAGTACAGACCAGAATGGCGGGCATATGAAATCCCAGAACTTCGGCGAAGACTGACAGAGGACGAAATGGATAGAGCTATTAAGCTCGCGAAAGAAGCTGGGTTAGTGAACTTTATAACGTGAGCTGCCACGTTCATCGAAAGCTATTTCTTAAAGCCCACCCCTTCTTATCGTGGAAAGTGGTTAAGATGCCATATTGTCCAGAATGCGGTGGCGAAATGCGCTACATAATAGCCACCAAACACTATGTCTGTCAAAGCTGTGGGCTTTCAGTGACACAGCAAGAACTCATAGAGCTTAGAGAAAAATTGAGACCTCCAGTTGAGAGCGAGGAGGATGAAAAGGAAAGGCGGAGAAAGGAATACTTGAAATGGTGGCTAAGTAGCAAAAAGAAATAGAGCTCCGAAAATCCCTTGTTTTAATGTTTGTTAGCAAACAGCATAAAAGAATGAAACTTATCCTAAATTATGCTTGTATGAGGTGCAAATATGAGTGTGCAGATGGAAATTATTTGCGTCGGCAACGAGCTATTAACCGGGAAAACTCTAAACACAAATGCCCAATGGCTTGCCAAACGTGCCACATCATTGGGGGTTACCCTTAAAAGGATAACAGTTGTCGGCGATGACGTTGACGAAATTGCTTGCGCCGTGCGCGAAGCACTAGATCGAAAACCTCGCTTCATAATCACGACGGGCGGATTGGGACCAACTTTTGACGACAAAACATTGGAGGGAATAGCAAAAGCCATAAACCGCAAGTTAGAACTCAACGAAAAAGCCCTTGAAATGGTTAGAAAAAAGTATGAGGAGTATGCCAAAGCTAGAAAAATCAACGCTATTGAGATGACGGCTCATAGAATTAAAATGGCAAAACTTCCGGAAGGCGCTGAACCATTGCCGAATCCCGTTGGTACAGCACCAGGAGTTCTAGTGAGAATAGGCGGCACCGATCTGATTGCTTTGCCTGGCGTTCCATCCGAAATGGAAGCAATTTTTGATGAGCATGTAGTCGATATGCTCAAGAAAGAAACGGGTGACATGACATTCTTTGAAGCCAGTATATACGCAGATAATATAATGGAGTCAGCCCTAGCCCCACTTATTGACATCGCAATGCGTGACAACCCTTATGTTTACATAAAATCTCATCCAAAAGGCGTGGAGAAAAAACCACACATAGAAATCCATTTGTCAACAACGGCCAAGAATTCTAAAACTGCAAAAGATCGTATTGGAAGAGCCATAATCCAACTTTCAGAACTGATAAAAGAAAGGGGCGGAAAAGTTAAACTTAAGGAATAAAATAAAAACATATGGTTGCGATGATGAGCAGGCTAGATGCTGATAACATTTTTGCTAGATGATTGAAAATCCGGGTTCACCAAAGCAACCATATGTTTTAACCTTATTGATTACGGTTTCATAAAAGCCATAAATAGCCTTAAATAACGATTCGAGAAGATGAAGCCGAAAATCACCAAAACTTTAACAATGCTTCTCGTTCTTTCCGCATTTTTCTACATGCTTTCATCATGCTTTTCGGAAAATTATACTCGCACTTACAATCTTTTAGATCGACCAAATGGCGCGAGGCTGTATAGGTTAAACGTTGTTGTCACGCGAGCACTCTACGAATATTATGTTGGACAGAGTCATAGGCAAGTTTCAGAAGCAGATTTTCCAAAATTTGTTACACCATACACGCTACTGCCAATTGCAGAAAAACTTTGGGAAATTTATCAAGGTGACTGTGAAAATTTTGCAAACGGGGTTTTAATGATTGTTCACCAAATACCTTACGAAGTAACAGTGTCCGCTAAATATCCAATTGAAACAATTGTGGAAAACAAAGGTGATTGTGACTTGTTTAGTTACGTGGCAGCCTCGATAATGAAGGCTGGAGGTCTCGATGTTGTTCTTCTGTATTATGAGAATAAGGCACACATGAATGTTGGTGTTGGTCTTCCGAATCCACCACGCTACGCAAGAACACAAGCCTATTATGTGAATTATAATGGCGTCAAATATTATATCGCAGAATGCACTGGCGGAAATTGGAGAGATGGATGGAGAGTTGGAGAATGTCCGCCGGACTTAATTGATGAAAACCCCATAATTGTCACGCTTGAAAATTGCGAGCAGTGGTCACCAGGACAGGTAGCGGCAAGTTACACGACATTGGCATCTTCAACATTATCTCTAACTGTTTCATCAACTCTTGTTATACAAGGAAGCGCAATAACCCTTTCTGGACAACTTATACCAAAATTGTCAAACGAAAAAATAACTATCTACGTTAAAATGGGAGGTGCCCAATGGATTGCAGCAAACATAACAACCACAGATCCTGCTGGTCAATTTGTATGCACTCTTAACCTTAATGAAGCAGGCACATGTTTAATTCGTGCAAGCTGGTCTGGAAACGGTGATTACGGTGGAACAGACAGCCCAATTATAACCGTAACCATACTACCCGCTTACTTTATTATGCTTATAATAATTGTTGCAGTTTTGATTTGTGTAAGCGTAACCATATTTATACTGTCAAGACAAAAATATCGAGAAATAGAAGAGCTGAAACTTCCCGAAATATCAACGTGATAGGAAAAGCTTTTACCATCGAATATTGGTTTATTGAATTAAAATCATCTTATAAGTGAACTGAAATGTTTATTGTGTTTATCATTGGAACAGCTGGCTCTGGAAAGTCTCTGCTCACAGCAGCCTTTAGCGAATGGTTAAGACTTTCGAAGCAAGACGTTGCAATAGTGAATTTAGATCCGGGAGCCTTAACACTGCCGTACACGCCTGACGTGGACGCTCGTGACTACATAAGCGTGGACAAAATCATGGAAGAGTACGGTTTGGGACCCAATGGCGCCCTAATAATGGCTGCAGACCTTTTAGCCGAGGAAATTGAAAATATTTCAAAGGACGTAGAAGATTTAAAATCAGACATTGTTTTGGTTGATACTCCAGGGCAGATGGAATTATTTGCCTTTAGGGCAAGCGGACCCTACATAGCTAGCGAATTAACCAAAGAGCCAAAAGCCATAGTCTACCTTTTCGACGCTGTATTTTCGCTAAATCCGCTTAATTATGTTTCAAATTTGTTCCTTTCAGCAGCCGTTTATAATCGCTTTCTGCTACCTCAAGTGCATGTACTTTCAAAATGCGACTTGCTTTCAGAAGGAGACGTTAACAAAATTGTAGACTGGTCGGCAAATCCAAAAGCATTGGAAGCAGCCATTGAACAAAAGCTTGAAGGTACAAAGCGTCTCTTAAGCAGAAACATGATGAAGGCTATTTATCAGCTTGGTTTAAAGTTCCTTCTTATTCCAGTTTCAGCGAAAACAAATGAGGGGATGGTCAACTTTAACATGGCTTTGGAACGCATACTTGCAGGAGGAGATAAATACACATACTAACAATCGTCAAAAAGTGTCCATGCTGCAGCTGTGGCGCCATACTCCGCCAATTCTAAACTGTCAGCACCTGCAACTACAATAACATCGTTTTCCTCCGGCTGCAAAAGCGCAATTAGCTTTTCAGCAGTCTTTGGATAATCCCTTGAAAGATCGTCGCAGACAGAAGGAATAACTAATCGTCCATTCTTAAAAATTATAGTGGTGGCGCCTTTTGCGCCAACTTTAACCGCTGCGTCTCGCTGTTCTATGCCTGATTTAACTCTGTCTCCGCAATTTTTAGCTAGTATGGCAGAGTTGAAGAGCGCCGGCATAAGTTTGGCTTCTTCTAATTTAGCTCGTTTCCCAAGAGTTTTTCTGTATTCATCAAAAAGTTTAAATCCTTTAACGGTTAACTGACAGCCCGCCCTCGATGTCGAGATAAGCCCAGCTCTTTTTAATCGATTGATAATAGTGCGCACGACACCTTCCCCAACCCTCAGTTCCTCAGCAAGTTTACCCCGCCCCAATGGTTTTTCAGAAATTAGCTCCATGATGCGGAGAACATGCAAAACAGAAAACGTAGGAACTGGGCCTATCACTTTTTTGCCAACAATCTTCTCTAAAACATTTTTAATCCTGCTCGGCATTTTCTCACAGTTAAAATTTCAGTTTTAAAGGTATAAAATTATCCTTAACTGAAAAGGAGTTGAAATACGAATTAACGAGGTTACATTGTGTTATTATCTTCTGACATAATATTCTCTTACTATGCCAGCTGTTAATGCGATAAGCCCCACTGCCAACAGGTATAGCATTGGATAGATAAACATTGATAGCATGGATTCATAGGTTAATGTCGGCGGTATCTGCGGGGTGAAAAACACCACAACCCACATTATTACAAAAGTTGAGATGCATCCCAACCCTAAGCCTACGGAAAGCCCGTGTATAAAGCTGCTTCTATCTTGATTATTTGCGTTTGGCTTACTCTGTTCTTTTTGTTCAATTTCTTGTTCTGATGTTTGCTCTTCTTTTATGGGCTCTTCTGGTACTTGTTCAAGTTCTTGCTGGTTTGGACCTTCGCCAAACTGGACTTCTGTTTGTGTTTCTTCAACTTCCATGCCAATCGCCTCTTTGAGATTTGGACGTGTGAATTAATAAAATTATTCAATTTTGGATTCGTATTTAGAATAAGAATCCCAAATTAGGTTTACCTTTGCAATAATTTTGGGGCAAGCTTTTCTATGGCGTCCTTAAGCCTATTCCATTCCTCCATGTTCCTCACATTAAACTTATGCTTTCTTTTCCAAGCGCCATCTCTCTTTTGCCAAAGATACAGTCCAATAGAGCGTCTTCCAAAAGATTCAAAGATTACTATGGCTTCCCACCATTTTTCACTTTTAAAGATTGTGATATAATCTATTACTTTATAAAATTCGGAGATAGGCAGCTTTTCGCTGGATTCTGCCATGATATTTGCTCTCCTGTTCTCTATAGTTTCGGATAGGCTATGATTTAAGCGTTTTAAACAGGAAAATGTAAGCGCTAAAATTTGAATATTGTCAGCATATTGGAATTTTACCTTGGGCTAGCTCCATGCAGAACTTGTCAATGTTCTCAAGCTCGTATTCCAGCACAGCCTCTATCTTGCTTTTAACTTTGTCAAGCGAGCTGTTTTCTGCCATAACAACCTGGGCTGCGGCAATTGCTGGCTGATCTATTGGGCGTCCAATTTCGCTTAAGAGCCATATGTAAACTTCCTCAAGTTCTGGCACCTGCTCGTAGACGTGTTGCGCCACTCTAAATGTGAGAACGTTATATATCTTTCCAACGTGGCTTACTGGGTTTTTACCGGCAGCGGCTTCTGAACAGAAGGGTCTGTTTAGGGATATTAAACCGTTTACGCGATTTCCTCTGCCCACTTGCCCAGAGTCTCCGCTGTCCGCGCTTGTTCCTAAGACGGTTAGGTATACGCCATCGATTCCTCTGCCGCGTACATCCAACGTGTTCAATTGGACGCTTATCCTTTCAAAATCTGTGTTTGCTCTAACGAATTTGTTTATTTCCTCGAGGATTTTCGCTTTTTTCTCGAAGTAATCCTCTTCGCTGCTTATGAAGCGGTCTACAAAGGCCATTGATATCGTCAAGTTTAGGCTATTGTTGTTCCGTGAACCCATAACTTTTATGTCTTCGCCAGACTCTGGATGGCGTTTCTTAAACTCTTTTGAGTTTAGGAATTGCTCTGTTTTCAGTACTATCTTCTCTGTTCTTGTCATTGGCGCATAGCCAACAGCGGCGGATGTGTCGTTAGCTCCTAAAACTTTTCCTTTTCGCTTAAAAATGTCTACAAGTCCTGCTGAACCTGGTTTAAGTTCCACCTGGTATTTTACGTGTTTGTCTGGGTCTACGAAGCGCATGTTTTTCTTGAACCATTCTTTGGCAACGTTTACGGCTATTTCTTCCACATCTATTTTTATGCCGTCAAATTCTGTGGTTGCTCTGTCGCCGAAAACGAAAAGCATCGGTTGTTTTACAACTCCCCCTCCAAATCTAAGTTCAGCCTGTCCGGCCACAAGAAGGGATTTATCTACATTGTGATGGAGTATTGTGCCAGTTTTCTCCAAGTATTTTTCGCTAAGGCGTAGAGATATTTGCTCCATTACCGCGTCGCAAATGTAGTCCGGATGCCCTAAACCTTTCCTCTCCACTATCTCTAGTCTTTGCTTCTCAAGGGGAGTCTGCCTCAACCTTTCAACTATTATGTTTCGCAAATTGATCCTCCATTACTCGTGAGGTTTCGGTTTATGTACAAAACGAAAATATATATTTTGCTGTATTAAATTTGCATTTAGAATAACTGGTGGTTATTATTGATAATAACGGGTTCCATGCTTAGAAAACTGCGAATAGAAGCCAGGTTAACTCAGAAAAAGCTGGCGGAACTTGTCGGGGTTTCACAGGCACATATTGCGAAAATCGAACAAGGAAAGGTTGACCCTAGACTGTCAACGGTTAACAAGATCTTAAAGGTCTTAACCGAGGGGAGAGAGGTAAAGTGTAGAGATTTGATGACGAGAGGTGTACTTTTTGCGAGACCTGAAGATAGTGTATTGAAGGTTAGCGAGATAATGGTTAGACATGCAATTTCTCAGATGCCAGTTATTAATGGACGCAAAGTTATTGGAACAATAACCGAGGAAAGCATAATTAGAAAATTGGGATCAAACATTGCAGATGAGAAAGTCAAGAACGTTATGGACCCTCCACTGCCAATAGTCTCGGAAGAAACAAGCATAAGTGCCATTCGACCGTCGCTCGAGCGACGGCAGGGGGTTCTGGTGGCGAGAGGCAAAAAGGTTATTGGAATAATAACCCGTTCAGATCTATTGAAGACGATTGCTTAGAGGTTTAGAAATGTCTTTGCAGGATTTTGACCGTTACGTTACAAATGTTATTTCAATCTTAAAGAGGGAAATGTCAAAAGAGGTTATCATTATCCATCATGATGATGCAGATGGCTTATGTTCAGCGACAATAACCTGGAAGGCTTTGGAACGGGAAGGAGTAAAGGCGGAAACTTTCTGTCTGGAGAAAGTCTACGAAGAAGTGATTAAAGATATACATTCGAAGACTGGGCAAACAATTTTTTATGTAGATATAGGCTCTTCACACGCGGATCTAATATCTAAGTATAACATGGGGCGAAACCTAACCATAATACTAGACCATCACGACCCAAAAGTGTCCAAAGATCCTAGAGTTTTGGATTTAAACCTAGAAAATTTTGGCTTTAAAGGCGAAACAGATTTTTCCGGATCTACATGCTGCTACCTTTTTGCTAAAGCCCTAAATCAAGAAAACTGCGATTTAAGCTACTTGGCTCTT
>JAVZLS010000010.1:0-50492 GCA_038883715.1 Bathyarchaeia archaeon | reverse complement strand
AACCAGCTGTCCTAGACGTCAGAATCGATAGAGAGGTTATACCCCCAGACTTCGCTGTTCTTGCGTCAATATGGCTTGAAGGTTGTGAACTACCGGAAGAGGAGAGGGAAGCAGTCAAAGAAGCAGCCAAAATCGTGCAACTCTAGCCATTACAAAGCCTCCCCATTTTTCACATCAGACATAGAAAAGGGGATGATGGGCATTAAATTAGAAATCTACAGCCTTACCTTCAAACGCATACACAAAAAGCTTCCTATAATCCTCTGCTGTTGGAACTCTTGGGCTTGCTATAGTGCCAGTTGACCCAATAGCCCTTTCCACGAGGTTATCAAGTTCGCTTTGGAAGTTTTCCCAGCTAATTCCCAACTCTTTTATGGAAGCTGGCTCGTCAATATCTCTTAAAAGCCGCTTTAAGGCTTGGATAAACTTTTCAAAGGCTTCCTTGTCCGTTTCCGCCTTAATTCCAGCAGCTTCAGCAAGGGCGCTGAACCTTTCCATCGCTTCCTTGGCCATATACTCAACCGCAAAGGTTAGCACTGCCGCCACACTCTTGCCGTGGGGGATTTTGAATAAAGCGCCTAAAGCGTGACCCATAGCATGAGCCACACATATTTGAGAGTTGCTGAAGGCAAGACCAGCCATAGTGGCCGCATAATGCATATTCTCTTTCGCCTCCCTGTCTTGGCTGTTGCTGTAAGACCTTGGAAGATACTTGAAAACTGCTTGTATGGCATTTATGGCCAGAGCATCTGAAAAATGGTTTCGCCACTGGGAGAGGTAAGCCTCCAACGCGTTCACAAGCGCATCAACACCGGTATCAGCCACAAGCCTCTTAGGCATAGTCATAGGAAGCTGAGGATCAAGAATCACTATTTCGGCAACCAGCTCCTTCGAGGCAAGCTCCATCTTCCTCCTCTCCCTAGCATCAGTAATAACTATCGCCCATGTAGCCTCAGAACCCGTCCCGCTTGTAGTTGGTATCGCTATAAGCCTCGCTTTCTTTCTCAAACCAAGCTTCAGCAACGGACTTATCTCGTCAACTTGGATGTCTGGCCTCTCATAAAGCGCCCATGAAGCCTTAGCCGCGTCAATACAGCTTCCACCACCCAATCCAACAATCCAATCGGGCTCAAAAAGGCTAGCACACTTTGCACATTTAACCACAGTCTCTTTAGAAGGCTCAGCCTCAACATCATCAAAAATTTCTACGCCCAATCCTGCCTCTTTAAGGTAGCCCACGGCCTTTTCGGCGAAACCTAATCCGCGAATCACCTTGTCCGTGACTATTAGCGCTTTTTTGCCTTCAATCTCCCTCAAAAATTCTAGCGCGCCTTCTCCAAAAACTATGGACTTTGGGGATGCAAACTCCCACATGAATGTTAGACCTCTAAATAAACTCTGTTGGAACCTTGCTAGCAGTTTTTACAAGCTCAGAAGCCGCCTTGGTATAACGCATAATTTTGGCCATGTTACCCTTCAACTTAAACTTCCGCATAAGCAAACTCTGAATTGGGTCCAACTGCCCCATTATCAACTTCTTCCAATTGGAATACGGCCCCTCATAAACAAACTCGGCAGTCTTAGCCTCTCTGCTGGGCACCATGTAAGCGTCCCGACACTTCCCATGCCAAAGATCCACATAAAAAACCATCTCCTTATCCAAGCCCTCGTCGGGAGTCACAATGAAGAGGAAGTCGCCCTCCCAGTCTTTGGCAGCCTCAGCATAAGCCTCGTTCTTATTAAGCTCTTCTCTGTAGGCTTTAATCCACTCCTCGCTTGGAAACTTAAACTTCTCCATACAAACCACAAAAACAAAATTTCAAACATCACATATAATAATTTTAAGCCAATTCGGCTTACATCGCTTCTGGAGCCCTTATTTTGGCGGGCCCGGTGGGATTTAAACCCAAAAGGGTACAAGTCCTAAATTCGCAGGCATGTGCATGAGTTCTGACGGTTGTAGAAGACAAAGAGATTTCAAAATTTACATTTACAAAAGGGCCGTCTCTAAAAGGGAAGGCAAATGCAACCACAACAATAATAAACTAACCAGGCAGAATTTCAAACCAATAGAAAGGTTGTAGTTGCATGAAATTTACAAAACATGCAAAGTCGAGGGTTGCTGAAAGGGGTATAACGGAAACGATGATTTTGGAGGCGATATTGCAACCTTCCCAAACCTATTATGATCTAAGCACTGGAACAACAATAGTCTTTAAGAAACTGAATAAGAAGCATCTATTGGTGGCGTACTCTAAAGAAGACAGTGAGATCAAAGTTGTAACAACATTTATAACATCAGATGCTCAAAGCATAATTGGTAGAAAACTGGGCAAAACATGGGTGAAAGTTAGGTGAAAGTTGAATACGATAGAGAGTCGGATATACTCTACATAAAATTCAAAGAAGCCAAAATAGTAGATACGAGAATGTTAAGCGAAGATGCTTACATAGACCTTGACAAGGACGGAAACCTTGTTGGCATAGAAATATGGAAGGCATCCCAAAACGCCATACTCCCAATATCAAAAGACATAGCTGAAAAACTAAAGCTAATATTAGAAAGCCCAGCCTAAAGCCGATATTCCTTCACTCACTTTTTAATAGAATTTCATTTGATTGAGGTGCTTATATATTATTTCAATTTTATGAAACATTTGAAAACTAAAATTATATTCTTGATAATACCGCAAATGAGTTCTTTGGAAGCAAACCATCAAATCTTAGGGTTTCATTGTGTCTTTCTCAATTTTGGGTGGTTTACGCATAAGCCTTATGTATTACATTGTATTCTCTATATTCTGGGATAACGTGTGACGGAGAAAAGCGCCGTGGTTACTGTTCGCTTGTCAAAGCGTGATTTGGAAAGGGTTGAAGCCTTGAGAGTTATTGAGGATGTTGACCGTTCAACGCTTATCAAGGAGTTTATTGAGGATGGATTGCGCAGAAGAGTTGTTGACCTTTATCGGAAGGGCAAGGTGACGGCCGGGCGGGCGGCTGAAATTTTGGGAGTTTCATTGCGGGAGTTTCTTGAAATTTTGGAGCGGGAAGGCGTTCCAGTAAACTGGGATTCTGAGGGTATTCGTGAATATTTGAAGGCGAAGTATGGAGATTAACCCCTTTGTCAGCCGTGATTTCTGACGCTGGTCCGCTCATTCATTTAGCCCAAATAAACAAGCTATACCTTCTCAAGAAGCTTTTCAACCAAGTAATAATAACTCCAAATGTGAAGCGGGAAGCCGTTGACGAAGGCATCAAACTCGGTCACTCCGATGCCAGGATAATTGGAAAAGCCATAGAAGAAGGATGGATTAAGGTTGAAGAAGTCCCAAAACGTTTAGCTAAGGCTTCCAAAAGGCTGGCTATGGATGAAAACATATCGCTGGCAGATGCGGAGACGCTATTGTTTGCAAGGGATAGAAAAGCCCAAGTCTTGGTTGATGAGAAGGCTCTTTCAAATCTTGCAAGGATGTTTGGGCTTAAAGCATGGAACACTTGGACTATCTTATTGGAAAGCCTAAGCATGGGTTACATTGAAGTTTCCGACATAGAATCAGCCATAAAAGAGTTAGGCGAAAAAAGATATAAACTAAAGAAAGAACAAGCTTTGGAAATCCTTGAAGCTGCCAGAAAAATAGTTCACAAACGAGAAAATTTGACAGGTTAACACCTTTATTCTGAATCCAAAAGGTGGCGGGCCCGGTGGGATTTGAACCCACGTTCTCCGGCTCCGAAGGCCGGCGCC
This sequence comes from Bathyarchaeia archaeon, assembly GCA_038883715.1. Taxonomy (GTDB): domain Archaea; phylum Thermoproteota; class Bathyarchaeia; order Bathyarchaeales; family Bathycorpusculaceae; genus JAGTQI01. The sequence goes on along the minus strand of JAVZLS010000010.1, from coordinate 46,747 downwards.
TTAATCCGTTCTTGGCCACGGGCCCCTTTTCCCTGTGAAGATAATGTTTTAAATGGGTTAAAAGGGTTCTGAAAACCTTAAAAATGTTGGTTTGTTATTACTGTTTAGTGTTGTGGGTGGGCCGGTAGCTCAGCTTGGTTGGAGCGTTCGGCTGATAACCGAAAGGTCGCCGGTTCAAATCCGGCCCGGCCCATTTTCAGCGTTTTGGCATCAATTTTTTATACTGCCTATGAGAAACTGTTTTTGTATGACGTCTGTTGAGGAAGTGGTTGCTACCGTTGTGCTTTTTGTTTGGGTTATTTTTGTAGCTGAAGTTCTAACTAGGAGGCTTTACAGCTTTTTGACTAGGCGGGGTGTGGGGCATTATGTTGCAGTCTATTATAACCGGAAGATTATTCATATCTTGACCGGTGGAGTTGTGGCTTTTCTTGTGCCTTTTATTTTTAAGACGCCCATTTTTCCATTCGCCATGGCGATGCTTCTGGCTGTTTTTCTCTATGTGCCGCATAGGCGCGGCAAGCTTATGTACTGGTTCCAGACTGAGGAGAACGCTTACGAGGTTTCCTTCTGTATTATGTGGGGTGTTGTGATAACCCTCGGCTGGCTTGTTTCTGGTGGGGAAAGCTTCTGGTTTGGAGTTTTACCAGTTATTTTTATGTCTGTTGGGGACGCCATAACTGGAATTGTTAGGAACATTCTTTATAAGAGGAGGACAAAGTCTTGGTGGGGAAACTTGGCTATGGCTTCCTTCTCCATACCGGTAGGCGCAGTTTTAGGCGGGGCTGGAATTATAGCGGGAGCTGTGGCCTCCTTCATTGAGCATTTTGAGTCAAATCCGATAGATGATAATGTTACTGTGCCCCTTTCCTCGTTCCTAATACTTGTTTTGGCAAAGGCTTTTGCGCCTTGGCTCCTGTCATTTTAGAGTCTTTTCACCATGAAATAGCTCCAAAGCTTAAAACCAAGTTTTTCAAAAAGTTTCTTGGCGTTTTCGTTCCAATAGTTGACAAGGAGGCCAACCTTTTCAACCCCTATAGACTTTAAATAGGCTATTGTATTTTCGAGAAGGGCTGTTCCCACGCCTATATTTCTGTATTCCTTAGCGACATAAAGGTCCCATATGTACGCTGTTTTCCACGTGATATCCATTACTACCCCTTCGTAATTATGCAATTTTTTAACAGCAACACAATAGCCAATAATTTTACCGTTAATACATGCAGTTTTAACGAGATTTTTGTCGTGGTGGCTTATTCCTAAAACCGCCTTAGCCCACTCATCTAAATACTCTTGTGGAGGTTCCCAGCCTAACTCTGTATCACAAAGTTTCTTTAAAGTTCTGAGTTCTTGTATTTGCTCTTCGGTGAAATTGAAGATTTTTATCTGGGACATGGCTTTAGGGCAGTTATTGTTTTGAGATTATGTGGATGTTGTCCACGAGTATTGGCGGCGTATAGGCGCGTATTTCTGTTGGGCGAATTTCGCATCCCATTTCGATTATGTCTTGTAGTGCTTGGAAGGCGTTGCCCGAAATCATAGTCTCTCCTAGTGCATGTTTGATTTGTCCTTTTTCTATGTAGCTTGCTTGTTTGGCTATTCCTGAGAATTCTCCGCTGTCCGGTCGGACGTTGCCGCTAAAGCGTCGGACAATTATGCCCTTGTCAACTTCGGCTATGAGATCTTCAAGCTTTCTTTTTCCGGCTTTGACCACGAGGTTTGAAGGCGCCACTGTTGGAAGCATAGTGTAACTTTCTCTATAGGCGTTTCCGGTTGATTTTCTTCCTTCCTTATTTGCTGTGTAGGAGTTGTGTATGAAGCCTTCAAGCTTGCCACGCGTTATTATTGGCGTTTTTTGTCTTGGAACGCCTTCAAAATCGAAGTTTAGGGAGCCTATTCCCTTTGGCATTAAACCATCATCAAAAACCGTAAGTTTTGGCGCCGCCACTTTTTCGCCGACTTTTCCAGCCCATAGGCTTCTTCCCCTTTGCACGTTGTCGGCGTTCACACTGCTGATAACCGGGTAAAATAGTATGAAGGAGGCTGGATCTGAGTCAAAGATGACTTTTCCGGTGAAGGATTTAATTGTCTTTGGATGGAGGGAGGATAGGGCTTTTTCTGCGGCTGTTCTTCCAATTTTTTCTGGTGAAAATTCCTCCAGCATTGTGGAGGCATCATATTCATATGCCATGCTTGATGTTTCGCCGCGTTCCTTTGCCACGCAGACTAAATATCCCTCAATACGGGTTGTTTTTTCTTGAACTTCAACTCCGTGGGAATTGGCGACTGTTATTTCGTTTAGGATTGCAGAGAACTTTCCATCGTCGATGTCCACGCGTTTGTCGTAGCCTTTCGCTGCATCATAGGCGTTGATGACGAGACTTAGCATTTTGTCTGCGCTAATGTTGGCGATTTCTGGGTCGAATATGCCCTTTGGAGTTTTTGGGAGCCTCTCTTTTGTTGGAAGGGAAACCCATTCAGGGTTTGGCACCGAAAACTTTGCTAGGCTTATGGCGGCCTTGCAGGTTTCCTCTATGCTTTCTTTTGAGAGTTTTGATGCGAAGGCGAAGCCAAGTTTCTTGTCTTTTATTATGCGTATGCCTATGCCGCTTTGGGTTTTGAAGCGTTCATTTTGGATTTCAGCCCTTTCAAGGACAACTTCTACTATTTGCTGATTTTGTACGAAGGCTTCAGCCTCGTCTGCTCCGAGTTTCTGGCATACTTTAACGGCTAATTCTGCAAAATCTAGAAGGCTCATTTGGCTCCCCCTATCAAAACTTTTGTTCTTAGGCTTGCCCCGCCCATGCCAACGTAGTTTATCTGTTCTTTACCGCATAAGCCTACACGCATTATGAAGTCTTTTCCTATAGCGTCCACATTTTTTAGAACTTCGAAGGCGTTTCCGCTTATCGTCACGCCTCGAAGGGATTCGGCGAATTCGCCGTTTTTTATTCTTATGGCTTCTTGTGTGCCGAACATGAATTCTCCATTGAAGTCAGCTTGCCCCGAAAGCCCGCCCTTTAGGAAGAAGCCCTCTTCTATGTCTTCTGCAAGCTCCTCTAATGTGTAATCGCCTTTTTCGATGTAGGTGTTCCTCATCCTTATGATTGGGTCGTATTCAAAGGTCCATGCACGGGCGTTTCCGGTTGGGCTGACCCCGAAATGTTGGGCTGTTTCACGGGAGTGCAGAAAACTTTTGCAGACGCCTTTCTCTATTATGACCGTTTTCTGCGTTGGCACACCCTCATCATCATACTTCATTGTTCCAAAACCGTTTGGATATACTCCATCATCAACCAGAGTTACCTTTTCAGAGGCAACCTTTTCGCCTATCTTGTTGGCTAGGAAGCTTCCGCCGAAAACGAGATCTGCCTCTGCACAGTGTCCAACAGCCTCGTGGGCTAATAATCCAACAATGCGGTTTTCGAGAATTACTTGATGATATCCCGCGGGCGCCACTTTTGCTGAAACAAGTTTACTCGCTCTCTCAGCAGCTGTTAAGCCAGCATTCATTAACGGCGTTTTCTCCAAAACCTCTAATCCAGATTGTTCACCAATGCTTTCGTAGGCAGAGGCGATGTTTCCCTTTTTCTTTGGCGACAACCATTACGCTTCCAAAGCACCGCACTATCCGCTGGTGAATTTCGGAGCCCTCAGAGTTTAGGAAGGCTAGGTTGTCGTCAACAATGTTGAAGGTTACAGTGTCGGAAACTATTGTTTTGGAGAAGTCCCTAACGGCTTTGTCCACGTCTATGACTAGGCTTACAAGCTCTTCTCTGTCCGCTTTTTCGGGGTCTTTCTTCATTGGAGTTTCATACTTGTCCACGTATGGTTTTAGGCTCGCAAGTTTCACGGCGCGTTTCTTTTTTGGCTTTGAAGACCTAGCAAGGGAAGAAGCATCCTTTAACATTTTAGCAATTTTCTCCTTCTCAAGCGTTGTTGAAGAGGCGAAACCCCAGCTTCCATCTATAAGAACCCTTGCACATACACCCTCCACAGCTCCGCTGTTCAACACGTCGATTTTTCCATCCTTAACGGAAATGTTGAAGGCTTGTCTTTTATGGTATCGCAGTTCCACATAACCTTCCACGTGTTTTTTGAGGCTTTCCTTCAAAAACTTCAACAGCCACAATTTCCACCAATCAGCATAATCATAGGATTTAGAATAAAAAATTTGGCATTAGAATTGACTATTAGTCTTCGCTTTCTTGCAGTTCTTGAATTCCGCTTAGCTCGGTTTTAATGAAGATCTTTTTTATTCCAAGGTAAATTGTTAGACAGCCGAATATTACTGCTCCAGCTAGGAGGGACGCTAAGGCGAGTAAGATAAACTGCTTTTTTAAGGTGTCGTCAAAGGCTTGTAGGGATAAATATGAAAAGTAGAAAGTTAGGAAGAGGCAGATTGCAACTGCTACAACTATTGCTGACTCCGCCTTCAATTATAACGCACCATGTCGCCTTTCAAGGCTAAAAAACGGTTGAGTTTCAAAAAGGCTTTATGAATTAAAAATTCAAATAGAAACTAAACAGTTAGATGGTTTGGAAATGGCTTTAAGGCTTAAAGGGAAAAACCGTATAAAAAAGTTCAGAAAAGTTGCGGCTGATTTTGCCTCTCAAATAGCAGCCCATGAAGGCGTGGCTGGCATCCTTTTTCTAGGTGGTTTGGTTAGAGGGTTTGTTGACAAGTTTTCAGACTTGGACGTTGTAGTGCTCCTTAAAAATAGGAATGAAAACTTGAAGAGGAAGCTAGTTAGGCTTTGGCGGAATATGGAACGTTGCCACCGCGTTGAAATAGACTTTGAAATTCATTTTATTGAGGATTTTAGGGCGTATGGCTGGGATGATGCGGATAGATGGGAATTTTCAAAAGCCGAAGTAGTCTTCGACCCAAACAGGGAAGTAAGAAAAGTTTTAGATGAGAAGCTAAAGGTTTCTGAAAACTTTTGGAAAAAGCGTATTGTTGTTTGTGCTGAATACTTGAAATGGTACTGCTGTCCAGTTAGGAAGGGCGCTGGCACCTTGGCGGAGGTTTGGATTAAAAGGGGTGATTTAAAAAGCGCCCATTACTGCCTAAACTATGGGGTTGAGTTGCTGATTAGGTTAATATTCGCTTTAAACAGGGAGTTTTTGCCCGCGCCCAAATGGAGGCTTTTCTACTCATATAGCCTAAAGTGGCTGCCGAAAAATTACGGGAGGCTAATTAAGGAGGCTTTAAGGACCGGCGAGCTTTCACTGGTGGATTTTAAGAGGCGGCTGCGGGCTTTGCAGGCTTTGGGGCGTGAGGTTTTCCGGAAAATTGAGGAGGATACGGGGATTAACGCTGATTTGATATCTAAGTTGTATGTGGAGAAGGTTATACATCAAAATTGGGCTACTTCCCGGCGTTAAGCCAGTCTTTAGCCCAGAAAAGGTAAACTTTTGTTTGCATTAGGAAGCTTAGCCTTTTCAGCACTTTTGCCAGCCCTTCACTGTTTAGCTTTTCTATTTTTTCTTTGAATTCCGTGTGGCTTGGGTAGGTTTTGCTTGCTGATATGATTCTTTTTCTTGGGATGACGCCTTTCTCTGAAAGTTCGGTTAGGATTTTTATGATCTCGCTTCTGCCGATTTCGCTTATCTTTTCCATGTTGTATTTTTGGTTTTGGAGCATGTAGGGCTTGAATCCTAGGGCTTCCAGCTTTTCTGTGGCTTTTTGCAGATGGGGGTTGGGTTTGCTTTCGGCTATTTTTTGCATTCCAGCCCTTTCAAAGAAGGGGTTGTATTTTGCCATAACTGCCAGTGTTTCCACGTAGGGTGTTCCAGCTAATTGTAGGGTTTCTTTGACGAGTTTTGTGCCTAAGCCTATTGCGCGGTATTTTGGGTGTATTATTACTCGGGTTATTGTGCTGACTTGTTCTTGGAGTTGTTGGTGGTTTCCTTTCCAGACTTGGCTTCTGCCGAACATTGTTGGCGGCGGGTGGCTGTAGACGATTACTCCGCATGTTTCTTCTTCGCGTTTCATGGCGAAGATTTTTCTTGGCGGTGGCAGGTGGCTTGAGCGGTAGTGGAATTGGCTTAAAGCCTTGTAGTCGGCTTTTGTGCCTTGTTCTATGTGTATTTCTCGGGTTAGGCTGCATTCTTTTGCTGGTGTGTTTGGTTGGTGGTGGACTGTTATTTCTTTGCCGAATTTTTTGTGGATGTGGACTGATGGGTTTAGGTCTTCGTGGAGGTCTGTGTGGGTTGTGGCGGCTATAACTGTTTTTCCCATGCGTCTTGCTGTTTTTTGGAGGTTGTATGCCACTATTTTTGCTGTGTCGCGGTCTAGGGTTGCTGCGAACTCGTCTAGTATCCAGAATTGGGCTTGGCTTTCTATTAGTTTGGCGATTTTGTATCGGTATTTTTGTCCTTCGCTGAGTTGCCGATAGGTGCGGAGGAATAGGAAGGCGTCGTTTAGGCCTACTAGGCTTAGGAGTTCTAGGGCTTGTTGGAAGGTTTTGCCCACTGTTTCTATTATGGGCTTTTTGGGTGGGGTTTTTATTTGCTTGATATTTATGCATGTGTAGGGCGTGTGTTTTCGGATGTCTTTTTCTAGGGCCTTTAAAAGGATGCTTTTTCCTGAGCCGCTTTCGCCTGTTATGTAGACTATGTCGCCCACTCCTATTTTTAGTTCTAGGTTTTCGTATATGGTGAATTTTGTTGTTTGGTCTATGCCTAGTCCGAAGGCTTCTGCTATGGCTTGGACGCGTTTTGTTGGTTTTGGTGGGGCTGTTTTGTAGGCTATGTTTATTATGAATTTGCCTGTTTTTTGGTCGTATCGGCGTTTTATTTTTTGGATTTGGAAGGTTTCGCTTTGGCGTTTCATTTTGGCACTATCCATAGGGCGGGTGTTGGCGGTTGGGTTTTTGGGGCGTATGCTGCTAGTGCTAGGCTCCAGAAGCGGTCGTCGTGGGTGCCTTCTGGGTGGGTTAGGCGTATTTTGCCTTCTTTTGTTAGTTGGTAGCGTTCTGTGTTTAGTTCTGCTATTAGTTCTGGGTCGTAGGGAATTTTTAGGCGCTTTTCAGTCATGAGTTGTTTTAGGTTGTTGGCAAGTTGCTCTTTTGTTTCTTGGGTGAATTTTATGCCCTCTATTTGGGTGTTCATGCCTGTGTTTTTCATGTCTTCTACTATGTATTCGCCTACTCCTGTCATGTCCACTAGGAGTTTTTGGGTGGTTTGCCATTTTTCGCATAGGGTTTTTGTATAGCCTATTACTGTGGCGTATGGCGTTTTTAGTGGGAATCTATGCATGTGTACTAGCCTTAGGGTGTTGTCTTGTTCTTGGTTTAGTACTGCCAATACGCTGGGGTCTTGGTGTTTTCCTAGGTCTAGTCCTGCGTAGAACCGTCCTTGGGCGGGTTTGTTGTAGGCTGAGTATTCTAGGGTTGGGTCTATACAGGCTACTATTAGGGTTTGGGTTAGCCATGTGTTTTGGTCTTCTGCCCATTCTGCTTGCATTTCGCGTTGCCATCGCCACTGGTCGTTTTCCAGCTGGCGCCTAATCTTTTGTAGGATTTCGCGTTTTAATGGTCCGTTGGGTTCTGTGGCTTGTTGGTGGGTGACGTGGCTTTTCGCATAATCGCTGTAGGCTGGGTCATGCCAAATCCGCCAAAAAATGCTGTCTGTGTGCCATGGCGTTGATGTGCATATGAATTTTCCGTTGGTGGCGCTTAATGTAAAGAGTATGGCGTCGTAGAGTTCTTTGTCGTTTGGTATAAAATTGAATTCGTCTGCGTAGACCACGTTTAGTGTTGGTCCGCGTATTGTTTCCGGATTGTTCGGATAAGCCTCTATTATGCTTCCGTTTTTTAGGCGTACCGCCGTTTGCTGGGGTTTTTCGTATAAGCCTTTTGGGAGCCTTTTTAGGAGCGCGTTTATCCGTCTAATAACGTGTTTTGTTTGGCGCCAGCTTGGTCCAACTATGCCTATCTGCGTGTTTGGGTTTGTTAGTGCGTAGTGTAGCAGCAGGGCGGATACTGTTTGGGTTTTTCCGCTTTGGCGGCACCATCTGGCGGCTGTGAATTGGCTGGTTTGGAACTGGCGGATTAGGTCTGTTTGGTACTGGGTTGGTTGGAAGCCTAGGATTTGGGTGCAGAATTCTATTGGGTCTGCTGGTATGGGCGGCGTTAGGGCTTCAGCAAGCGCCTGTTCCAGTTGGCGGAGTTTTTGTTTTTGCCGCTGCTTCATTTATTAGTTCCTCCAGTTTAGCCAAGTCTTCGTCAATTTTGCGCTCGTCGAAGGTGTTGGAGATGCTGTTTATAGTTTGGGCGATGTATGTGGCTATGCGTGCCCACATTTGCCTTTGTTTTAGGGTTATTTTCTCGGTTTTTCCATTGGCTGTTTGGGTTTTTACTTCGCCTTTCGCTAGGGACATGGCAATGTTGAAAAGCTCTTGGAGGTTCTGGATGGTTTTTGTTCGCAGTTGCTGCGTGTTTATCTGGAATTCTTGGCGGAGTTCGGCTATTCGGCGGGTTATCATCAATTTACGTGCTTTTTTAGGCATAAATTGGATACCCCCTCTAGGTTTTTTGTGCTATGAGGATGCCGCTTACAGTGCCCGTCAAGCCTGTTATGGCGGCGAAGATTTCGCTGTTCCATCTGCCAAGAAAAGCCAGATGGGCGACTTCTAGGGCGGATAGGCATATTGTCATGGCTATGGCGAATTTTACGCCTATGAGAAGCCTTTGGTCTGGTGGGATTTCGCCTTTGCGGGTTCTTCTTGTTAAAGCCTTTTTAATCCAGTCAGGCATGGTTTTCAACCCTCTGTTGGTGGTACTTCTTGCCCTTTATTGAGGCGCGTTTTCCGCCCACCAAGAAGCTGTTTAGGAGCTGTTTGGCTTCTTCGGGTTGGACATGGGCTTTGGCGATTACATTGGTGTTGCTTGTCCAAGCCAGTGGCACAGCCGTATAATCAATGTCGTAGAAGCCATCAGCATAACGAAAACAGTTCTGAGCCAAAATAATATGCCGGTTCTTAGAACCCAAAACGCCTAGAAATATGCCCCAGCTGACAACAGGAACGTCTATGCCGTTCAAACCACCGCTGAGGCTTTTGCCTATACTAGCGTCAAACCACTCAACACGAACCAAATCACCAAGACTTAACTCCCTAACCCGCCTAACAACCTCCCTCATACACCATCATCAAACAAAAACGAGAAAAAACCGAATATAAAGAAGCCCAAAATTCAGAAATTTACAAATTCACCAGCTCAGAAGAGCTATAGTTTATCATAGATAATGCGCTGTTATACCTCAGAGTTTTCTTGTTTTATTAGTAGATTTTCTTCAACGTATTTTATTCCAAGCTGTGTCAATTTACTGCCTTCGTCTGTCCTATGAATTAGTCTCTTGTTTTCGAGACGCTGGAGATAAGTATATATGATGTTTGATGATGTCTTTAAGATTTTTTCTAATTCTTGTCTTCTCAATCTTTGTGGATAGTAGTGATATAAAGCCAGTAAAATTTCGTCAGCCCATGATAGACCTTCCTTAAGAACAACGATGGTTCCATCTTCGAATTCTTCTATTAATGGAACCTTTTTCTTAAGAACAGAGTTTATTAGTCCGTAAACTTCTCTTTCATCAGCTTTCAACAATAAAAAGGCAAGTTCAGATAACATCCAGTCGCAAGCTGTTACACAGTACACAGAATCAATAAAATCAGGGTCCACTGTTTTAACATGAACAACATCTTTTTTATTACGTAAAGTGTAAACAGACCGGGCAACTCTTGGCATTGCCAGAGTTAATATTTCATCCTTAGCATTTGATTTTGGATAGTTCAAAATTTTCTTGTATAGTTTTTCAAATTCAACCTTATCCACGTTAACACTCTTTTCAGAAACTTTATTTTCAATCAGCGCAAGAATAACCTCAGAAAATTGTCCTGCATATCGAATAACATCTTTGCATTTATTAGAAAGGTGTGCCTTCTTGACTTCTTTGTAATATTCAATTAGGCGATTAATTACCTCTTTATCAATCCCTAAATCAACTAATTTTTTAGCAAAATCTTCAAGCGTTAATGCCATATTTTCATCCTCCCATTTTTTCGACATACTCTTCTCCAGTTCTAGTAACTACCCACGCTTTTTTGCCGTCCTTCTCTCCTGCGGGTTTTAAGTATCCTTTCGCTTGCAGATCGTTCATAAAGGCATGAATGTTGGTAGGCTTTGCTATTCTAGTCTCGTCGTAACATCGCTCAATATCATCAACATTGTAAGATTTAAGATTCTCTTTGTAAAAAAGCCAGTACGAAAAAACAATTATTCTGTCGATATGCTCTTTTGGGTCACCCTTAATTTTAAGGAATTCAACCAAGGAATCAGGGAGCGCTTTTACTTTTGCAATTAAAGTCGCAGGTTCAATGATTTTTTCTCCCATAACTTCTTTGAATTTCTTCTCAACCCATTCCTTGTCGCCTTGAATTTCAATCTCAAAATCACCCTTTTTATACTTGAACCTGTAGCTTGTTTCAGTCATTTCTTCTCACTCTCCTTCAAGTATTTGTCTTCTAAATAATCAAGAAACCTTCCGACTCGGGTTGGGTTTGCCCTGTAAACACCCTTATCAACCCTTATAACAACCCCCTCATCCCTTAAATCCGCAAGCCTTGCTGCTACTTGATCTTCAGGAATACCCAAGTTCTGAGAAAGTTCCTTGGTGTTCACCTCTGCAGAAATTCCCTTTTCCAAGCGATTTGCCAAAAGTCTCATGACTACAGCTAAACCAATCTGATCTTTTGTTGCCATTCCTTCTTTTTCGATAATAACGCCTCCATCAATTGATACTTTACCAAATCTAAGGGAGCGTTCTATGTATTCGGTTATCATTTTCTCATCAAGCTTTTCTTCAACTATGAATTTTCTGCGCAGTTCTTCCATCACTTTCCCACAGCAGAATCAAACAGTGTATTGTAGCTTATAAACGTTTCTCGAATAAAATCACAAAGAAAAAATATGTAAATTGTGAATAGATAATATTGTTAAAAATTGGCGATTTCTGAATTTTCGACGATTTTAAAGCATAATAAGTTGAAAGAGGATAAAACATTATATTTCGTTAAAAAACAAAAATACAAAATACAAATTTTTAACCAACGAACCATGTGTTAAAAGGTCATAACCGAAATAAAGCCTAAAACATTTTTGTCAGGTCTTCGTAAACCTTCTTTTTATGCCCAACAAAACAGAGGATTACTTTGCACTTCACTTAATCACTAAGTCTTCAAGAATTTGGAGAGTGTCTTCTTTTTTGGCTTGTTTTCTAACCGCTTCTATGTCCACTTTTGTGAATTTTAGTATGGCTTTTATGTCTTCTATGTCTTTTTGGGCTCTTTCCCTTGGCATGGTTGCCCTAATCATGCGAAGCTTAGCCAAAACAAGATCTTCAGGCGTTTGGAAGTGTGCCTTAAACTCGTCCAACCTCCCAGACCTTCTCTTAAATTTCCTTTCTGAAAGGATTACGTCGAGGGTGTAAGGCGTCCGCCCATCCTTAAAGGAGGCTATCCTATATCCGGACCTTAAGGCTTTTTCAATCTTTTGCGTGTCGGCGTCTAATCCCGCATCCCTAAGAGCCGAAACAAGCTTAACCTTATCCGATTCGCCCTGCAGAAAAACAATTACGTCAACGTCCACTGTTGTTCTGGGAACTCCGTAAAAGCTGGCAGCCAAAGCACCAGTAAAAGCATAATGTATCCCAACTTTCTCCAAAGAGTTGACAACACGCCCAACAAAATCATGGAAAAAAGTCAAACCTATACACCACGCCGCCGCTGGCGTTCACGCCTGCACCATTCAAGCCTTTCCCGAAGCTTCTCCAAAAGCTCAGCCTCGCCGATGTCCGGATTCTCAGCCTTAATGCCGGCGGCACAAACTTGCAGGGCGAAATCAGTCATATCCACAGCCATCAAAAACTTCACTTCCGAAGGAAGCCCCTCCAGACTTTTCAAGAAGCCTCAACTCCTCAACCCTTAATAAAGCATGAAACAATAAATAGCTTTCACAAACATAGACCGGCTGGATGAAAATGAAACCCAGAAAGTTTGAAGGCATATTTGTCCCATGCATTACGCCTTTCACGGAAAAAGGCGAAATAGACTTTGAAGCACTACGCACATGCGTGCAGTTCTGGATTGAAAATGACATAGATGGCCTTATGCCTTGTGGCAGTAATGGCGAAGCCCCCTACCTGGCGAGGGAGGAACGCCAAAAGATAGTCGCCACAGTCCTAGAAGAGGCTAAAAACAGCGTGACGGTTGTTGCTGGCACTGGGGCGCCCAGCACATGGGAAACCATACGCCTAACAAGAGACGCCAAGGACTTGGGCGTTGACGCCGCCGTAGTGGTTACACCCTACTATTTTAGGCTTTCAAACCGAGAACTAACAGCCCACTACAAAGCTGTTTTAGAGGCCGTAGACCTGCCAATAATCCTATACAGCGTTCCAAAGTTTACAGGCTACGCCCTAGAACCAGCCGTAATAGCAGAACTCGCCAAAGAATATTCGAACGTGGTGGGCGTGAAGGACAGCGGCGGAAACATAGCCACAATAACGGAGACAATACGCCTAGTAGGCGAAAAAATGGCTGTTTTGGCTGGAACAGCCGACGTTGTGCTGCCAACACTAATGCTAGGCGGAAAAGGCGCCGTAATAGCCGTAGCCAACACCTACCCTAAGCTTTGTGCAAACCTATACAAAGCCTACAAGCAAGGCAATATCGGAAAAGCGGCAAAACTTCAAAGGACAATAACCCACATAAACGAAGTTCTAGTCAGACGCTTCAACCAGCTCTCAGCCATAAAAGAAGCAATGCGGATGCTGGGATTGCCTGGAGGCTACCCGCGCATGCCAACCCTACCCCTGGGCGAGGTGGAAAAAGCCGAAATAAAAAGCCTACTGGAAGCCGTCAAGGTGGAGGCGGAAACTGAAGCCTAAGCCTCTTTATTAGGGCTTTCACCCGCTCACCGTCCCTCAAGTAATCCTCGATTATGGCGTTTACAAGCTGATAAATCCTCAAATCATTCAACAATGCCAACTTCCGAACCTCCCGATGCAAGTCCTCCCGAACTTCCACGACTGTCCGCCTAGAATCCCTAGACAACCCTCGCACCCGCCTTATAACGGCTCAAATGGTCTGTCCTGCTGCGAAGCACATACAGGTAATCCGCCAGCATTGGCGTTTCCCTTCCAAGCTCCAGTGTAACCTCAAGCGTCTGCGTTTTGGCGTCAACATAGTATTCCACGCTTTCAACGCGGAAATAGCCGCCCACACCCTCGTTTGGTAGTTCCATATAAACTCTGTCCCCTGCAAGAATTGGCGTAACGCCATAGTCTAACACTGTGGTTTTAACGGTTAAATGTTCGGTTGGATTTTTATAGTAATCTAATAGGGCTTTAGCCCTTAAAAGGCATTCATTGTCGCTTTTCAACTCTTCATCAGTTTCTGTTAGCTCCCTTAAGCCGTAGGATGATTGGCTGCCGGCGTCTTCTTGCATGGCGTAGTAGCGGCTGTCCGACAGGTACAAGTGGTCAAGATAAAGCCAAATGTCCTCACATGTCTCGTTGAAATAAATGATGAAGTCTATGCCCGTGAAGGGGTTACGCCAGTCAGCGTTGCCAACCTTGGTCCATGAAGGCTGGTCTGTCCGTAAAACAAGTTTGCCCCAAGTGTTTGCCGGCGGAAGCATAGGCTTAATGTCCATGTCAAAGTGGTTGTTGCTGCTTTGCCATAGGCGGCAGTAAGCGTTTGCTAATCCGTAAGTTGGATAATTCCCCCACCTAATCCAAGTGTTAATCTGTTTGAAGCCTTCTGGACCACCAAACTTCAGATTGTTTAAGCTGCGGTACAAGTAGAGTTGAGTGCCTCCGCCATAAGCGTAAACACAGTAAGCGTCTGAATACTTCTTTTGCCCATCCTGCGTCACATGGTCTGAGTAGGTGCTTATTCCGCCGTTGGATTGCCAGCCGCTGGTGGACTCCGTCCAGCCATCTTCATTAGCGTCTGAAGGCAGTTTTCTTTCGGCTGCTCCGTAAACGTGGATTCTGTTTCTTATGCGGCTAATGTCCTTGCGGTATTCATACTCTTCAATAATTTCGGAAAGGCTTACAGGCGAAGTTTTGCTGTTCCGCCTGAAAAACTCGAATTTTCCGTCTGGAGCCACGCGGAAATCGTAGCCTATAACGCCATAATAGTCGGCTGAATCGGCAATATAACGGATTATGTCAAAGACTGGTGTGTTTTCATAATTCAGCTTAACATAAGTTGTGGTTGTAGCCTCTACAAGCTCTGTGCTGTCCCGCGTGTGGCTCAAACCAACAAGGTTATCCAGCAAATATTTGACTATATCCTCGCCTTTCATGTCTTCAAAAGTGCCAGTGAAAACTCTGCGGAAAAGACGTTCGCCGAGGCAGCGTCCACCAACTTTCAAATAATGCTCAGCATGAGTGTTTATATATTCCAAACGTTCAACACGGCATGAAATAACTTGTGGAACATTAGAGCCTCTTCCAATAGAAATGGAGCCTTGTAATCCAACGCTTAACGGGTAACTGCCGTTTGGGCTGTATTTTCCATCCCAATTTTGAAGCAGAAGCTCGAAGCTGCTGACTTCTTTTGTGCAGCCTAAATGAACTCTACATTCTATAATGTCGCTTTCAGCGATTGTGTAGCTGCCTAAAACCGCCTGCATCCGTGGAATGCTAACGCTCATGCTATTCTACGCCTCGCCTATAAAGTTCCATTTCACCAGCCCTACGAATGCTTCTGCCAGCAAAGCTGAGTTCACTAGCCGCCTCGTTGTATTCGCGGACGCTTTCTGTGGCGTTTCGCATTTGGCTGGCGAAATAGGATATGGCAGCAGCAGCCCCTAGGATGGCGACTATTCCAACACCCGTTAAAGCTAGGAAGGTGGCGAAGCTTATGTTTAGGGCTTGCTGGGCAGCGTTGGCAATCCAGCAGGCTGCGGCGTAAACCTTCTGGGCTACGGCTACACCCCAACTGGTGCGCATAAACACGCCCATGGTGGTGACAAGGTATGTGAGGCTGGCTAAGGCTCTTGTTTGCTCGCTGTTCAGTAAGCCGAAGGAGTGGGCGACATGGACAACTGCTGAGCCGGCGGCTCCTAAACCAGCCATTGTGGCGCCGAGGCTTTTAATCCGCACGCTCAAGGTTTCGGCGTCTGATTGGATTCTGGCAAACTCGTGGCTTGCGCGGTTTATGGCGCGGATGGTTATGGCTATTTCACGGAAACTCATAATCCAGCCTCCGAGGCAGCGTGCTCCAAAGCCTCAACTATAACTGCTTCAAGTCTTGGAAGACGTTCTTGAATGGCTGGGTAAAGATATGGGCGGGCTTTCATGTGGCGGGTGCCAAACTCCATAAACATGGCGTAAGAAGCTGTGGCTCCAATTTCTGTAACCCAATCTTTAACAGTCGCGTAAATGGTGCTTCTCAAATAGCCCGTTCGAACCGGAGCGAGGCTTCTGGCATATTCACGGACCTCCATAGCCCAACGCTCAAGTCGCTCTTGGACCTGTCGCAGCATAGCCCCGTCTAGGCGTTGAAGGGCTTGCAAAACCCCTTCGCCGTCTATTTCAATGTTTACTTCAACCGCCATTTTGCTTCACGCTCCATTCGGACTTTTTCCTCTTCCGCTTGGCGGTCCAACTCGTTTAGGATTATGATAAATTGTTGGATGGTTTTTGCTGGTTGTTGGGCGAGCTGGCGTGGCGTCCAGCCGAACTCCTTGCATAAGCGAAACTCCGTTAAGGCTTGGTTTGGTTTTTGGCGTCTGATGCAGCGGATAAAAAAGCTGTTTCCTCAAAGCTGACGCTGTTAAGCCTGTTGACAATTTGGCTGAATAACTCGCCGAGAGCTATTGGAACGCCCTTTTCAGGGTCTTCGCTGAGGAGTTTTTCAAGGCTGATGGGTTTGTGGGGTGGCTGCTCTTTAAGCGAAGCCATTATTGTTTCTGCTTGGATAGCGATATAATCGCTGCTGATGACTTGCCCTGTTAATGGGTGGTATTTTGTGTATTTTTGGATTATGCGGCTCCGCCTCGCCCATGTCAATTCTTGGAAAACGTATTTGCCAGCATACTCCTTGCCGTACTCTTCGCCTATCACAACGGTTTCTGTTCGCATTAGGCTATCACCACATCCCTTGCTATGAAGCGGGCTTTTAGGCTGACGAGGTCTTCTATGCGTGTTGGTGTTGCCACGTTTTCCCATTTGCAGTACTTGAATAAGGCGTAGTTGGAGCCGCCAAGCCCAAATTTTAAGCTGAACTCGCCGTCGTTTACAACGTCTTCGAACTCGCCTTTGTCCTCAAACTCGAAGGTTAGCTCGCCGCTTAATTCGCGGTGGCGGGCTGGCAAGTATTTTAGCAGGTGTCCGCTTGTTGTGCGAATGACCGGCACTGGTTTAAGATTGTTTTCTATGGTGAATTTCCAGTCAGTGACTCGCTCAACCTCCGCTAACCCTGAACCGTCTGCCGTGCCTCGCTGAACAAAGCATTGATGGCATGGAACTGCTCCGGCATAGTCTGCGTATGTGGCGCCTGTGATTTTGCCAGTCCCAACAGCAACGTCCTGCCCAATAAGCTCAACGGTTGCCTTAGCAACCTCGTTTATGCCGCATTCAACAGTTAGCTTGTCTATTCGCATGCCCTTGTAGAGGAGGCTGATAATGTCTGTAGCTGAAGCGAATAATCCCTTGTAGTAGAGGATTTGTATGCTTAGGCTGTTGAGGGTTTGCACATGCTGAACAAAGCTTATAGGCGCGTCGCTGGGTATTATGTGGCTAATCTTTAATGCTGGTTTTAGCAGTCCCCGTTTTAGAGCCGCCAAGTCTCTGTTGCCTATGCCTCGCACTTGAATGAGGCTTGGATTTAAAGAAGGCTCAATGTTTTCGGCGTTTACTCCAAGCATAGAAGGGTTGGATGGTGTCTGCCCATAATTGGATTCTTGCACATAGTAGACGCGGCACTCATGCGCCCCATATGTGTCAACCACTTCTCATCACACTCCCAAATTCTCGAATACCCATGACCTCAAGACGAACTCGGTTCTGTAAATGACTGGTTTAACATCCACATGGTCAACATCCCGAAAACTAACCACATCTAAATAAGCCAAGGAGCCGCCCGGGTTAATGCGGTTTTGGCGGATAACCCGCATAATCTCCTCAACCATTTTCTGGCGGACTAGCGGGTCTCGGCTCCAAACGTTAACGCGGATGGCGTACACGCGTCTTCGGAGCTTGCCGCCTAGCTCAAGTTTTGTGTCGAGGCACTCCGCCAAGCCAACGGTCACATGCCCATCAATCTGCTGTAAAGCTTCTTGGCTTAGCCATTCGCGGCTAACCTGAATTTTGGCAAGGCTTCCATCCTCTTTAACCACTTGCATGTTCTCGCTCAACAGCTGAATGACAACGTCCACAGGGCTTCCAATTTCGCTCATGCATTTAGCCTCCTGCAACTAGCCCTAAAATAGGCGGTTTCGCCCCTCCAATCGAAGGCTTGAACGCTTAAAACCTCGTAGTCAATGCTGCCAACCAGGATTTTATCCCGAACACGCAACGGCACGAAAGTATAAACCGTAATGTAGTCGCTTATGACGTAGCCCGGCTCCAAAAACACCTCATCAACCCGCGCTGGAGCGATAAAGGCTTGGATTTCCACGCCTTCGCCATAATTAGCGGATTCGCCGGAAGCCACAAGCGGATAAAGCGTAACCCGTCTGCCATGAGCCCTAAGCACTTGCATAAAACGTGTTAAGGGTTCTTCGTAGTTGAGGAAAAACCTTGCGAGCCAGCAAACCGTAGCCATAGCCCACTTTTCTTCCACTGGGCTGTAGTCCGCATGCTTAACGCCCCAAAACATGAAATTTTCAGCGTATTTTTCTATGATTTTCATGCTGTAGGCGAGGCTTGGCTTGTCATGGTGTTTGCGGACTTGCCACAAGATGCCAGCGGTAACACCATCATAATAGTCGCATGCTGGGAAACGCGAAACAACGTCTATGTAGCCAGCCCAACAAACAGCCGGATTATAGGCCGGATACCTGGCGGAAGTCCCTATCGAGTTGAGGAAGTTGTAAACTTTTTGGCATGAGGGGCTCCAGCCCTCATAAACGTACAAGCCTAAAAGCGCATAGGCGAAACAGTCGTCGTAAACCTCGTTTTCCGCCAAACCAACACGATGCCACTTGCCGTCAGAAGGGTCGTAGTAAAGCCATAAACCATCAAAGCCTTCTCGGAGAAAATCAGCAGCCTTTCGCATCATGTTTTGGTATAGGCTGGCGTTTGCCACATCGTACTTTTCAGCCAGCATTTTTAAGCCCAAAAGCCCGTAAAGGCACTCCACATCCAACTGTAAAAGCCAATTTCCATTAATGTCAACGGCTCTTGCAAAACCGCCATAAGGCTGCTGCTCCTGCATGGTTTTGAGGAAGGTGGCGGCGAGCTTTGCGGCATTCAAATAGTTGTTGTTGCCAGTTAACTCGTAGGCTTTAAGAAGCGCTGGAATAACACGACAGGCGTCTACTGCATAATAATAAGTGCTGTTTTCAGCCGATTTGAAGCCGCCGTAAGCCCTTTTCTGCTGTTCTGTGCACTGCTGGGTTAAAATCCAATCCGCAAGGCTGACAATTTTGTTGTATATGGCTGTTTCGTAGTCGCTGAACTGTTCCGCCCCATAAGCCTCGTAAAGGAAGTCTATGGCGAAGGCGGCGGCAAAGGCTGCTCTTCCCCACTCCTGGTCTGGAGTGCTAGGCGGAACCACATAAACGTAAGGCGCATAATCCGTGACAAAAGCGTAGTAGGCTTCTGGAACTTTTCCCAAAAGGCTTAAGCCCTCCCAACATAGGGCTGCTTCAAAACGGCTAGAATCCGTTCTAGCTCGCCCTGCAAAACATTCAGCGGCGGAGCATTACTCAGCACGCTTATGCTTTTGTCGCCTATGGTGAAGTTTAAGCCAACAGCCGAGCCGCCCGTCAAATAGCAGATGGCGTATATGGCTGCGAGAAGCGTTATAGCCTCCTTTTCGGGTTCTGTGCAGTCTACATAGTCAATTTCTTTCCCAAGCTCAAGCTCTAAAGCCACCTCAGCCCTCTTAATCATCTTAACAATTTTGTCGTCTGAAATGTCCTCGCTGTCTAGGTTTAGAACATCCCGAACATCCGCCACAGAGACGCTTACCAAGGGAGCATCAACCTCAACAGAATCTTGGAAAGGCGAAATTTAAGCAATTTTCACGTTTTTAAAGTCTTTTTCTGAACAATTTTTTATTTAAACCATAATTTTTAGTTATTTCTTTTAAATGTTTTTGTTTTAGGCTTATGCCCTGATGATAATAACGGGTGAATTCCAGCCTTCCGTGGCGGGAACAAAACATTTTTGAAGACACATGCTAAAAAGTATAAGGCAATAGAGGGTTGAAACTTGAAAATCCAAAAGGTAAAAGTTCTTCTCGCAATATTCATAGTTCTAACAGTTATTGCGCTTATAACATTTTACGTGGTGCACCAAACTCCGATGGAGGAGACTAGAACAGAAACGCTTTGCACATATGAAAGCACGGCGGACTACACCTATTTGGCTCTGGTTAAAACACCAAACAAGGTTTATGACAATGAAAGTGTTATAGGACCGGAATATGAAACGCTTTATACGAGGCTTGTTCGCCACGTAAACATAACCCTAACATATGAATTCAACACAGACCAGCCACTGGCAGATGTTCAAATAACCTACACGGTGACACGAAGCCTCAAAGCTTCAGCATGGACCTATGAAATAGAAAGAATAGGGCCGTTCACCACCAGTCAGACGCAGATCCAAATATCACTTCCAACAGTGAATAAGACGCTGTTGGACCAGTTGAAGGAGGAGATCGACAAGGAAACAGGGGCTAGCACTACAACATACACTTTGGAGGCTAGGCCAACCTTTATGGTTAGAGCCAACACCACCGCTGGCAAGATATATCAAGTGTTTACGCCGACCCTAACGGTTTCCTTCCAACGAACCGACAAAGGCGAAATAACAGTAATTGAGCCACTGCATCATTCAAGGGCTGGCGCACTGACAGAGACTGAAACAATAACCCATCAGGAAGTTGTCAGCCAACGCTATGCCTCATACATCTTAGTTACAACAGCCTTTGCCGGACTGGCCTTCTCAACGCTCTTCTATATTAGAACTAAGCCGAAAATTGAAAAGCCATTAGAGAAGATTATAGCGCCCTTCAAGGACTTAGTTGTTGAGGCTTTGGAGGCGCCGAAAACTTTGCCGCAGACAACCATAACGGTTAAGGATTTAAGCGAACTGGCAAAAATTGCTGAGATTCTTGCGAAACCGATAGTGCATGTGGCTGAGGGTCAGGAGCACACATTTTACATAATGGACGAAAACATAAGGTATCAGTTTAAAATGGTGGCTAAAGCTTCAACCTAATCTCCGGACAGTTGAAAAGCCAATTCGCCTATAACTAGGAAAAGCTTCGTTTTCTTCACGCCCGGCTTAGACAAATAATATGTGTGGACCAGCCCAGATTGTTGAAGAATTCTTATCAAACGGTGGGGTCGCTTATAAGCGTGAATTAGGTTGAGAAAGACTCGAATCCTTATAACCCTTAAAGGTTTGCCGAAGACATGAGTGGATTTTAAGGCTTGCATGTAAAGCATTTTTCTTTCCGGTCTACGAAGGACATGGAACAAGCTGAGGCTTGCAAACCACTGCCTAATTATTGCCGTTGGAACTGTAACGGTCCATATGTGCAATGTCCGTAAAATCTGTGCCAGCTTTAGGACGCGCTGGGGACGCCTAAAATTGTGAACCGTCACCAGCGAGTTAAACCATGTTTTAATTATTGGCGCGCTGACCAAAGTCACTATTTTGACGCCATCTTCCAGTAGGCTGTCGATTTGCCTGCGTCCCCACTCGTCCATATAAGCGTTTATGATTATGTCGCCGTATTCGCTGATTTCAGTCAATTCGAACGCCTCGCAGTTTTATTTGCGAAGGAACATAATTACGATGATAATAGGGGCGGTAACTGGCAGACGTCCTCACAACGGCACTGTTAGGATAGTTCATGTCACCATTATATATTCTGCATAGACCATATATCGCAGTATCACTAAAATACAATGAATTATATGTTTTTGAAGCAGTAATTGACTCGAGCGTAAAGTCGTCGTGGTGTATCCTTAAGCTGTCAGTGCTGTAAACGCTAGGATTGCCTAACGATAGCACGGGGCGTGTGGTAAGAACAACTGTGCACGGCTTAAGCAAACGAATTTTTATCGGTATTATGCGGGTAACAAGCACACTGAGGGCTTTATAATCCCAATTGCTGTCTGAAACGCTTGACCATAAAGCAAGCTCTAAAACGTCGCCAACTTTAACGTCATAGAAAAACGCGTTCACAGTGTAATAATAATTTGTTGAAACTGAAGCTGAACTAGTAGCGACGCTGGAGCCGTTCTTTTTCATCCGCCAATATAGTGTTCCTGCTGTTGGAAACTTCCCAGCGCCGAAAACGAATGCAACCCAAATCTTCTTGTAAAAATTTAAGGCAGGCAAATCGCTTTCTTGAACGGTGTATCCTATTTGCGGAGTGGAAGGCTCACTTGTTGGCAGAATTTCAGGCGTGTCTAAAAGCGTTTCCTGTTTCGGATATGTTATATCAAAAATTTTAAGATTTGTTAGTTGAGGCGTCAGTCTTGTCATTTGGTCTGCACACCGTCAAAGCCTATAAGCTTAGCAGCAGTGTTCGTGTTTTTCACTCGAATGTATCGGCTGTTAGTGCAATGAAAAGCATATTTCGCGTAGACACCTGCACCTGCATCTGTGTCAAAGGCAAGGCTGTTAGTGCCGTCATAAAAGTGCAATTCAACGTCGCTTTCATGGTAAACGTTGTGGACAACCCATTCTTCGCCCTGAGGCGGCTGAATAGCCAAAAAACTGCCTGCCGCGATGCTTTGCAGGTCGCTTTTAACATCACCTACAACCATGGCGCTTCACTTCCAAACAACACTTTCAAATCTTTAGAGTTAATTTTGCCTTTGGCAAGCCAATCCTCGAAAATTTCGACGTAACCGCTTTCACGCCAACGCTGTTTAACCTCTTCTGGTGTTGGGTCTCGTTCTCTCCGCTCTATGATAGGCGAGCCGTCCTCCGCATAGTCCACAACGGTTTCCTCGACAACTTTGCCCTTCATAATCCAGTTAAGCATCTCTGCAAAGTCTTTGGCTGTTATGCCCACGTAACAGCCACCCTCTAACTGCTTCAATAAGATGGTGTCTACGCCTTTTTTGACAGCCTTTAACTTATCCAAAAGCACATCCTTTGAAACAGTTGCCATAATTATTCACCTTTAGACTATGCCGGGTTTTGGAATTGGACTTCCACTTCAGCTGTCCACTCTTCGCCGGAGGGCTTTGTTCCCTTGCTCGCTACTATGCGAAGCATGTTTTTGGCGGCGTCGCTGTTGCCATTCGCCACAGTAACCTCGTTCCATGCGAATTCTGCCTCGCCGCTGGCGAAAATGGCTCTGAAAATGGCTTTTTTGTCGCCAGCCTCGCTTGGACCCTTCGGATAGCCGCTTGCCATGCCCTTATAATACTTGTTTGTGCCTGTTAGCCCTGTTTGGTTTTCGCTTTCAGCGGTTGTGCTGTCGCCCACGCCGATGTACGCGTTTGCGCTGTTGTAGGCTGTTCCGCCAATGCCCAGTATCAGGTTCCACATTTCATTCATGCCTTCGATGAGGAAGCAGTTGTGGCTGCTTTCTTCTATGCTGTAGGGTTTCTGCTCGCAGACACGCCTTTTAATCACACGATACCTCACTAATGCGCCTACTTCAATTTTCTCCATTTTCAATCCTCCGTTCCGGGTTTCTCGCATAAGCGGACAGCAAGCCGCCTATGTTCGAGCCACCTCCCGCAGGGTTCCATCATCATTCCAAGAAAAGGTGAGGGAGAAAAGAAGCTCGTCGCCCATAAACGCCTTAATGGTGTTAACAGTGCCATCAGCGTTCCAAGTAAACGCCAACCTAGTAACCCTTTTACCGCTCGGCGGCGCCATAAGCCCGCATAAGGCGCTGTGAACAGCCTTGAAAGCCTCTTCATAACGCCAATAGGGCACTTCCTGGCTCATTTCGCTGCACTCCTCCATGTTCTCAGTGTTTTGCAGTGTCCACAAGCTTCTGAAGCCAAACTGTGATGGCTGTTGGTCCAACAAGGGCTGTGTAAACGTCAAAGGTCATTCCAGCCAAGTCCAAGCCAAGCGAGGAGAAAGCCGCAATAGCCACTGTCCGTAGGAACTTTCGCCAGTTGAAGGGCTTATCTTGGGCTGCAAATCCTAGGAAGGCATAGGTTAAAGCGGCGCCCACACCTAAACCAACATGCAGAAGGTTCATCCATCCACCTCCTCTAATGCTTAATACTTTTTATTGGCTGTTCCGCCACTCCAGAAATGGGGAAGCGCATCCATTTTCGAGGGGAGAAAGGAGAAAACCGCAAAAACAGCATTAGGCTTCCCGCCTTTCTGGAGTGGTTTCGGAGCGCTCCCACAACTCCCAACCCCACTTTAAGGCGTTCTTGCGAAACTCTTCTGGGCGTATAAGCCCCAATTCGGCGGCTTTCAACATGTCTGCAACGCTTATCTGGGGCGTCTTAGGAGAACCCCAGTTTAGGCGAACCCCAGCCTCAACAGGGTCCAGTCCAGCCTGAAAAAGAACGGGCTTGAAAATGGCGTGCTCCACTTGCCGCTTAATGTAGCGTTGAATGGGTTTTATGAGCATATCCTGCAGCTCCAATGCGGCTTTGGCGCTGGCTTCTGTGAAGCCCGGAGTGCTGAAAAGCCTCGGCAGTGGCGTTTCACAGCCAAGATAGAACTGGTTAACAATGTAGTCGATGTAATATTCAAATCTGGCTCTGGGGTCTATTGTGAGCGGTTTTATGTCGCCTCTCCCGCTATAGAATAGCCAGACACCCTCTTCTGGGCGGCTCTTAATGGCTTTTTCAAACTTTTGGATAGTGCCGGCGTCAGCCCTCTCCAGAAGAGCCAAAACGTCTGGTCCGGCATACTTCTCAAAGATTTTTGGCATTATGCGTTCAATTTTTGCTTTCATCCAGGCGTAGGCTGGTCGCCGGTCAGAAAAGAAGGCAAGCGTATGCAATAGAACCTGTAAAACACCTGTTCCAAAACCGGAAGAGCCTAAACAGTTTATTCGCCAGTGGATAACCGCCTCTGGATTTAGGGTTTCGCCGCCATAAGCCAAGCGGAGCTTGTAGCCCTCAACCTTGTATGGGATTTTCAGTCCGCCATCTTGGATTAGGCTGTACTCGATTTTTTCTACGGCGTCCACTGGCAACCGCTGGAGGCTTGTGAGCCTTTCAGGTGTTATTTTGAGCCAGAAATCGTTTCCACAGGCGATTAGAACTCTTGCCATATCGCATAAGAGCATGTCTAAATTAGCCTCTTCGTTAAATTGGTCTATGAGGCGTTTGGCTTCCCCAGCCCTTGCATAGTTCTCGTTTACCGTTGTGTAAAAGCCCATTCCAACGGCTGAAGCCGCCAAAAGATCTACGCTTGCCTTGCATGCTGGGTCCCGCTCATAAAGCCTCATAACATCAGCCAACGGAATGCTCGGCGTCTCATAGACCATTTGAGGCTCTACGGAAGCGTAGCCACTATGCTTCTTCAAAGTGAAAGCTTCAATGAGCCTTCTTAAAACGCCGCCCATAAGCCTATAAACCCTCCAGAAGCTTCAAACCCTTCTCTGTTATCATGTATGGCGCACGGTGGCGCCTCTCGCTCTTCGCCACGTAGCCGCCTTGAACAAGGTATCGGAATATCCCCTCGAAGGCGCTGTGGGTTCCAAACTGGCGGATAGTCCTCTTCTCCAGCTCTGTTCTGCCCATTGGACGCTTTTTAAGCTCTGAAAGTACAATCTTCGCCAAGTGGAGCCTATCGCCCAGCTTACGCATCAGCCCTAACCTCCACTGGCTTTTGCGTGCCATAAAAATTGGGGTGGTGGCGGGTGCAAACCATCAGGATTTGCATTTCCCTTAAGCCGTCCAACCCATAGGTTTTCGGCGCAGTGTCAGGCGTGTAGGGCGCCATCTCCTCTCCGCATATTGGGCAGATGCGCCAGCAGTCGCAGACTACGGCGTCTTGTCTGCTTCGCAGATGGTGGGTTCTGCCGCATTTCTGGCATTTTACAACAAGAGTTTCCATAAAGGATGCACCCGCCACCCTTTTCCAAGGATTCTTCAACGACGGTTTGGCTACAGCGAAGTGCTAATGTTGACCATTTTGGCCACGGCCTTGCTGCGGAGCACGCCTAAGCCAAAGCGGGTTGTCGCCCTAACCCCGAACTCGCCTGT
Organism: Bathyarchaeia archaeon; assembly: GCA_038883715.1. Classification (GTDB taxonomy): domain Archaea; phylum Thermoproteota; class Bathyarchaeia; order Bathyarchaeales; family Bathycorpusculaceae; genus JAGTQI01. The sequence continues at coordinate 21,344 of JAVZLS010000010.1, read as the reverse complement.
TTTTGGGTCCTCCCAGTCTTCTACGGTTATGTCTCTGCGCAGCAGCATGACCGCCGCCACACGGGTGTCTATAGCGTAAGCCACTCCGTTAGGCACTAGGGTGCTCGCCAAAACCTTCATGCCTAAAACGCTGCCGACAACGCCCCGCTCCAAATCCACATGTTCGGAAGGCAGGTACTGCGCATGAATGAACTTGTCATCGTTAAGCAGTTGGTGGAGTTGAACCTCGTTTAGGGCTAGCACTGTTGGACGCCAGTTTTCGCCCCTAACAGCGTTATGAAGCTTAACAACACCAGACCAGTTTAGGGCTTGCCCATTATTGTCTATTGGGGCGCCGCCAGCCAAATCCACATTGGCAATAGCCCCATACATAGATAGAATCTTGTTGGTTTCAGCCTCGCCTAGGGCTCTTCCAACCTTCTCAGTCATGGTTTCCATAACATTCCATGTGGCGTCTTCCAAAAACTCCCTAGTCCAAACTTCAGAAGCCTCAGCCACAATGTTTGTGTAAACGTCCACGGTGCTGACCTTCTTGCCACTAAGCCTCGTGTAGGCGCCCTCAGCATAACGATAAGCCACAGCCTTCTCATCTAACGGGAATCTTTCCATGGCTTCAGTTGTGGGACGCACCATTACGATTTCTCTTCCAATCATTTCTGGGTAGGCAGCCTCAACCAGCGTATCATGCATATGCCCAATGGCGCCAACGGTGTCGCTGAAAAGCCTCTCTTTAAGGGCTACCTCACAGTAACGCCTCAAAAAAGGGTGCGACGAAGCCCTTCGGCTCAGATTCTCCATGAGCTGGCGGAACTCGCTGTCCGTCTCCATTAAACTCTCAAAAAGCCTCGGTTTCACAACATGTCCCTCCTACTTTTCCACGTAGATGAAGATGAGATCTTCAGCCGCAGAGGCAGACTCCAAAGCCCACCCAAGCTTGCGGTTATAGTATATGGTGTAGGTTGCTGTCCCACCTTCGTTCACGGCTTGGTCTGTCAACTGCAGTACCCGCCTACTGGAATCAGCACCGTAAACCGCTTTACCACGGGTTACAGCGCCGCCAACCTTCACCTTAACTCTTCCACGAACCAGCACTGGGCAAGGATCACCTGCCGCCACACTCTTTAGGGCTATGCCAATACAGTCCTGCGCTGAAGCTGCTGGGCTAACCTTGTCATCAGCACTTAAATAGACTGGGTCGCCCTTTGTTATGGCTGCTGCAGCCTCAAAGGTTTCAATAACGGCCCTAGGGTCGTCTGTTTCGCCGATACCCATCCAAGGCTTACCAGTGTTGTCAGCCATAAGCCACCCTCCCTCCATACATAAAGGCTTTTTACGGTTTCAGCCAGTTCATCCTGGCTTACTCCCAAACATGCATAGGCAACCGCGAAAGTTTCATCAACGCCCACAAACATTCTGTTTCACAGCTCCTTCAAGCTTGCTTAGTTTATAGAGCACGCCGCGGAGCTCTTGGCACATTCTTTGGGGACCAAGTCCCCAGCTACGCTCCACCATCGGGCTTGGCAAAACATTCCTTATCATCCTCGCAACATCCTCGATGGGAATCATTGGCTTGGCGCTTTTAACAAACAAGCCCTCAGCCCCAGAGCCAGCTTTACCGCCGCTGTCACCACCAGCCTCACTCTCCTTCAAAGTTTTAGCCGTTGGAACAGGCGCCATGTAGGCTGGATGCAAGCTAAGCCAGTCCCTAATTTTCCGCTCATCCCACATCTTCTCCTTGGCAAAAAATATGCTCTGAACAAGGCTGGTGTCCGGCTCCGCTCTGGGACGCCCCATGATGGCTAAAACGCCATTCTCACGGTCAAGCCAAACAGTGGCGAAATGCTCTGGCAGAAAAGCCTCCACGTCTTGGTAGAATCCGAGAATGTACTCGCCTGAAGCTATTGGACTGAAGCCCTGCTCCTGAAGCCTCTCCAAGATTTGGATGTTCGCCTCCGGAACGCCTGGAACAGCCACAAGGCTTAGTTCGGCGTTGTGCAAGCCTTTGGGGATTTTGCCATCAACAAAATCCAGACGCTCGTAGTCGGCGCCTATGCTCACATGGCGGATCAGCCCCTTACGAATTTTTTCGGCAACTTCGTCATCGTAGATTTCAGCCTCATACCAGAGGTTCTGCCCATCCCAGTGGGCGTCCACCACTTTTCCAACAGCGTTCGCGGCAGCCACGTGCTCCACATAAACAGGCGCGGAAACAAGCCGACTGGCAAAGGCTTCAAGCTCTTCTGGCAAGTAAACATTCAAGTTTCGGCTCATGCCAGCAGTTAAGGCTATACCGCGGATACGCAGCGGCTTATCAACAATTTTTTCAAGCACTTTGAAGGGCAAAACAGCAAAGAAATGCTCTTTACGCCTAGAATGCCTCTCAAACCATTCTTTGGCCTTCTCCAAAGTCCAGCCCTTAGAAACATCAAAAAGAAAACTAACAACTTCTGTGGAGCCTTTGCCACCCTTAGGCTTACCAACAATGGCTTTAATCCCCTCAACATCAGAAAGCACAACAGTGCGAAGGCTTTCAGGCTCAAACTCGTCAGGATTGCGATGGCCACTGCGAATGTAGTTGGCGGTTACTTCCCAAGGCAACCAGACACCAGCCCCTTTAACGCGCTTTTCAGCAGCAGAAGAATACGCGGAAGAAAATGAAAAGCCGAATTGTACCACACAAGGGCAAATCTATTGGCCCAAACACGGCCCAACCCGTTGGCCTAATGGCAAAATTTTCAGAATGGGAAAAGGCTAGTCTTTTGTTTTCCACCATATTATGGGAAAGAACCAGAAGAAGGGCCAGAAAACCCAATACTCCTCAGCAGCATGGGTGCATATTGTAAATATTGTTCCGCATTTCTTGCACCTCATTGTGCGTCTTCCAACAAGCTCTAGCTCTTTTGAGCCGCATTTTGGACATGCATAATCCTCCACTTTTATGGCTTGCGGCCGCACGTAGTAGGCTGAGGCTTTCATCCATTTTAGGAAGGACAGTGCCATGAAGGCGAAGATTAGGAGGAAAAGCACAAGCATTAGGATTATGATGATGCTTGCGATAAGCGAAACGTCAAAAGCCATTACGCCTAGACCACCCATGTCATTATTTCCTCCCTTCGCCTTTGTTTTCGCCTTAACCAAGCCCTTATGAATTCCCCTATTTCGCGTTTGTTGTAGGGGTCTTGCCAAGCGTTTTCTAGGGCTTGACACTCGTTTAACGCGCCGACAAGCCCAAAATAGGCTAAAAGTTCATGGTAAAGCATTTCCTTTTCAGTTTCGTTTAGCATTACGCCGATTTCGGCTAATATAGCGGTTAGAACTGCTCGGCTCATGGTCGTTTCCTCGCGCCTTCTTTGTTTTTGAGCCATTCCTCGTACTGTTCTAGGGCTTTTTGAATCTGCTTGTAGATGAAGTCTTCAGCATTGGCATAGGGCGTGTCCATCTCTTTTAAGGCTTTGTTTAGCTTTTCATAGTCTTCCCTTGGAACTTCCACATACTCGTATTCGCCGGATTCCCACTTCAGCATGAAGCGCACCGCCTGGCGGATAAACTCCTCCTTAGTTGTGTAGCCCCTTCCCTTGTGGGTTTGGATGAAGCGTTCAACCTCGCCTAGGAGTTCTGGCGGCAATATAACCGACTGGTATAGCATAGCCTCAATGGCGTCTTGGTATGTTTGCATCTTGCTGGTTTGAGCCATAAGCTCGCCGAGCAGAGCGGTGAGTTTCTGATGGACGTCGTCTGATATGCGCAACGTTTTCATTTTATTGCTTCTCCCCTTTGATATTTTGTGGAGTAAGTCTTTTAAGTGTTTCTGATATACTAAATATACAGAATACACTGAAGGCAAAAGTGATGCCTAGAAAACGCATAGTGAAAGTCGTCCTAAGCGCCGAGCAAAAGGAAATATTAGAGGAACTTTCGAAGAGACTTGGCACAAGTGAAAGCGAAACCTTAAGGATAGCTTTGATGGACTATGCAAAGGAGTTAAGCCTAATGAAGGAGCGCGTCCGCAAACAAGCCCCAAAACCCTAAATCCGATTCGAATTCCGCCCAATCAGCAATTTAAAATTGAGGCGCCACACAAATTTTATAACGAGAAAAAGGGTAAACCGTTACTCTAATCTGGATGGGCAATTTAGGGAGGAAAAGAGGAGCAAAAATTGACGGGAAAAAGCTTCGAGGAAATATTGCTGGAGGCTATTGACGAGGCTTTAGCCTCGCTGGGCGAATCCGCAAAACAATCAATTTATTATCACCTTGAAGAAAAGTTCAAAATACCGAGAAAAGAGATCCCAAACCGCATAAGGGATTTTGCAGAAGGCCTCGAAAAAATTTTTGGAATTGGCGCGCGGTTTCTCGAAATTTTGATAATGAAGAGGCTTTATGATCGCATTGGTAAGCCCCTTGAATGGGATGAGCGGAAAGAGTTCGTTTTTGTGAATTATGTGGAGGCTGCTAGGGAGAGCTTTAAGAAGGGTAAGGCTAAGGCTGGGCGTTAGGTGTTTTATTGATTTTGGATTCATAAGGATTTTAATTTTGTTTTTCGAAAAGGTTTAATGCATCTTAAGATTTAATATACTGATTAAGGCGAACAGAAGTGCCCCCAAAAGACTTCCAAAAAACATTCCTAGAAGCCATCGAAGAGGGACTATCAACCCTTGGCGACACGCCAAAACAAGCTATTCTATACCACCTGGAGAACACCTTCAAAATAAAACTGGAAGAAATCCCAAAAAACCTAACAGAATTCCAAAAAGCCCTAGAAAAAATCTTCGGACCAGGAGCATCATACCTGGAAAAGCTTATACTGAAAAGGCTTTACGACAAGTTTCAACTGGAATTTGAGGAGCCAGAAAACCAGCCAAACCTAATAAACAGTGTGGAAAGCCTAAAAAAGCGCATTTTCTCGGGTGATGCCTAAAACATGGAAAAGAACGAAAACGTAGCCCATGTTTTGGAAAAACTTCACTCATTATTTGACGGTTTAGAAGACCTCGTCTATGTGGCAGACCCCGAAACCTACGAGATACTTTTTGCAAATGACAAGTTTAAAGAGGTTCTCGGCGGGGAAGTTGTAGGCAGAAAATGTTATGAGGTTATCCACGGCGCCAAAAGCCCATGCACGTTCTGCACCAACAAATACATTTTCGGAGAAAACCTTGGAAAAACCCATGTATGGGAGCACCACTGCAAGAAAAGAAATCAATGGTACAAGTGCATAGACAAAGCCATAATCTGGCCTGGAAACAAGTATGTCCGATTTGAAATAGCCATAGACGTAACTGCGCACAAGAAAATGGAGAGGGCTTTAGCTGAAAGTGAAAAGCGGTACCGCACCCTTGTTGAGGCCGCCCCAGACGTAATTTACAGCATCTCATCTGATGGGAGGATTATTTCGCTTAATCCAGCTTTTGAGAAGGTTACCGGCTGGAAATGTGAGGACTGGATTGGAAAACCATTTACCGAGCTTATTCATCCAGAAGACCTTGAAAAGGCTGTGGATTCCTTCCAGAAAACTCTCGCTGGCAAGCCTGAAATGGTGGAGCTCCGTGTCCGCTCAAAGTCAGGCGACTATTTGGTTGGCGAATTCATAAGTGTGCCTTTGATTGAGGATGGAAAGATTGTTGGCGAGCTGGGTATAGCCAGAGACGTGACAAGCCGCAAAGCCTACGAGGATAACCTTCAAAGAATAACAACAACCCTTCACACTTTGGTTCAAGCAATTCCAGACATTGTTTATTTTAAGGATGCTGAGAGGCGAAACCTAATAGTGAACAGCGCCTTCGAAAAGCTGGTAGGCTTAAAAAAGGAGGAGATTATTGGAAAGCGGGATGAGGAGCTCTTCCCTCCGGATTTGGCTGCTCAATGCCGTAAAAGCGACGAGGAAGTGCTCAGCAAGGGTGTTGTAGTCCGTGTGGAGGAACATACAGTTGACGAGAAAGGAAATAGGAGGTTTTTCGACACAATTAAGGTTCCAATCCACGATAAAAACGGGAACATTGCCGGCTTAATTGGCGTAAGCAGGGATATAACAGAGCACAAATTCATTGAAGCGAAACTAATGGAGAGGGAGGAGCTCTTCCGCTCAATCGTTGAAAACTCCCATGACGGCATAGCAATAATAAATGGCAACTACAAAATTACTTACGCTAATGATGAGCTCTCCAACATTCTTGGATATCCGAAAGAGGAGATAGTTGGGCAGGATTTCAGAAAGTTTCTAACAAATGAGTATAAGGCATATTTCACGAACAAAAAGCTCTGTGTACAGACAAGACAGCATAAAAATGAGGAGAAGGTTCTTACGGAGTATAGGCTGAAAATCGTTAGGAAGGATGGCACGGAAAGGGAAATCGAGGTTAGAGCTGTAACGTTAAGGGATGCCAAAGGTCGGATACGCACCATAGCCCAAGTTCTGGACATAACTGAACGCATTAGGCTTGAAGAGGAGAGAAAACTTTTTGAAAAGAGGCTCTCAGAGCTTAACGTTTATGCTAAAAGGCTTAATGATGCCAAATCCATCAAAGAGATTCATCGACTTGCTTTAGACGCTATGGAGAAAACCCTCGGTTTTGAGTATGCCTCAATCCTCACGGCAGAGGAAAACTTTCTGAAACTTGTTGCCTACAGAGGATACTCCAAAGTCTTCTTCCTTAAACTGCCCCTTGACGGAGATAAGGGCGTAACCGTAAAGGCAGCTAAAACTGGAAAATCAATAATTGTCCCAGACGTAAGAAAGGAAAAAGCCTACGTTAGGGGCGGCGAAGAAATCCTATCAGAACTCGCAACACCCATGAAGATGGGAAGGAAAGTTTTAGGCGTATTAAACGTTGAGAGCAGGAAGCCAGCAGCCTTCAAAGAGCAGGATAAGAAGCTCTTAGAAATATTGGCTTCACATGTGGCTATAGCGATAAGCAACCTCAGGAGAAGGGAAAAACTTTCAGCGCTAAACGCCTATGGACGCAGCTTGAACAGAGCAAGAAATGTGGACGAAGTGTGCATAAAAACTTTAGATGCAATGCAGAGGATCCTTGGATTCAAAAATGTTGACTTCTTCCTCGTTGTCGGCAAAAAGCTTAGGCTAGTTAAAACGAGAGGCTTAAGCTTCACGCCGAAAATTGCACTTCCACTGGATGGGGATAAGGGCATAACTGTCATGGCGGCAAAAACTGGTAAGACGGTTTATGTTCCAGATGTTAGAGGGGAGAAAGCCTACGTTGAAGCCGGGGTAAAGGGAATATTATCTGAGCTTGCAGTGCCGATAAAAATTGGAAACCGTGTTTTGGGCGTGTTAAATGTTGAAAGCGAGAAGCTGGCAGCCTTCGACGAGGAGGATAAGCGGCTTCTTGAAATATTGGCTTCCCACGTTGCAATAGCATTAAGCAACATAGAGAGAAGAGAAAGCCTCGAAAACCTCTCGGAAAAGCTTGAAAACTTGATGCGGAGCTCCACAAAAATAATGACGATTAAGGATGCCCGTAAAAGGCTTAAGGAAATAGCAAGGGCTATACAACGCTTCGGCTGGAGAAGAGTGGTTATTGGGCGTGTAGATGAAAACCTTGAACGAAGAGAGGTCATAACAGTAGGCTTAACAAAGGAGGAGATTAAACTTCTTAAGGAGAGGAAAGCCCCAGGACACGTTTGGAAGGAGCGCCTAGGTCCAAAGTTTGAGAAGTATAAGATTGGCGAGTTCTTCTACATACCTTGGAGGGACCCATGGATTAGGGAGCACTTCTTCCGCATCCCGCCAGAAATCCCGCTGGACGAAGCGGAAAAACACATAACCACAGCGGTTCCGAGTCGCCTTTCAGAGGAGAATATGGTGGACTGGCATCCGCAGGACATGCTTTATGCACCGTTACGCACACCTGAAGGCCGCATAGTTGGCATTCTAAGCATGGACGACCCCGTTGATGGAAAAAAGCCAACGAGGGAGTCCCTCATGCCACTGGAGCTTTTCCTACACCAAGCAGCAATAACCATTGAAAATGCTGAGCTTATGGAGAGCCTCGAAAAGGCTAGGAGGGAGCTTCAGGCTTATGCTGACCAGCTTGAGCAGAAAGTTGAGGAGCGAACAAGGGAACTGCGGGAAATACAGGATAGGCTGCTTAAAGCCCAGAGGCTAGCTGTCATAGGCGAACTAGCTGGAATGGTGGGACACGACCTCCGCAACCCGTTGACAAGCATTGCTGGCGCCACATATTACCTCAAGAGGAGGCTGAACCAGACCATAGATGGAAAGGTTATGGAGATGCTTAACCTTATAGAGAAAAATATTGGCTATTCGAATAAGATAATAAACGATCTCCTGGACTATTCTAGGGAAATTAAGCTTGACATAACAGAGGCGAGTCCAAAGGCGTTAGTGGAAGAGGCTCTGGCTTCTGTTGAGATTCCAAGCAACATTCATGTAGTGAAAGTTGTTCGCAGTTCGCCAAAGATAAGGGCTGACTTTGAGAAGGTTAAGCGTGTTCTCATAAACCTAATCAGGAATGCTATTGACGCCATGCCTAAGGGTGGAACCCTAACAATAGGGTGTAGGAAGAGAGGCGCGAAAGTTGAGTTTGTTGTCGCGGACACGGGGGTTGGCATGTCGGAGATAACAATGAAGAAGCTTTGGACTCCGCTGTTTACGACTAAGGCTAAGGGTATGGGTTTCGGCTTGTCCATTTGTAAACGTTTTGTTGAAGCCCACGGGGGCACAATAAAGGTTGAAAGCGCCTTAGGTAGGGGTTCAACCTTCACGGTAACCCTTCCCATAGAACCCGAAATAAAAGAAGAAGGAGGTGAAAAAATATGGTTGAAAACGCAAGAATCCTCGTTGTTGACGACGACGAAAACATAAGGAAAGTCCTAACAACCATTCTAGAGGAGGAGGGCTACATTGTTGACGAGGCTGAAAACGCCAAGAAAGCCATAGAGAAGACCAAGCGAAAAGTCTACAACCTAGCCCTAATAGACATACGCTTGCCGGACATGGAGGGCATAGAGCTCCTAACAAGGATGAAGGACACTGTGCCGAGGATGAGAAAAATAATTATAACGGGTTATCCGACACTGCAGAACGCCATAGAAGCCGTCAACCGCGGTGCAGACGCCTACATACTGAAGCCCTTCGACATGGACAAGGTTCTGGCAACTATCAAGGAACAGCTGCGAAAGTACGAGGAGGAGAAGCGCTACAGCCAAGAAAAAGTCGCGGAGTTCATCGAAACAAGAGTGAAGGAGTTGGAGGCTGAGAAGGCAGTCGAGAAGCGCCCGTAAATTTTCTGGTATTTTCCAAATTTCTCATTCTTACCCTTTCTGGATTGTATTCATTTAACTACATTTTTGTGCATAAATTTCCAGACGTGCTTGACCTCGAAGCCCAAATTTTTCAGAAGCGTAACCGAAGGCTTGTTCTGCTCATTTGTGTGAAGCGCTACGGAGTCCATTCCCTTTTCGTAGAGGAAGTTCATGGCGCGGCGGGTTAGAGCCGAAGCCAAATTCCGCCCTCTATATTCTGACAGTGTCACGGCTGGTCCAAGGTAGCCTCTTCTGGCTTTAAAGAGCTTGTTGTATTCCGTGTCCGGTCTGGAAGCCACTGCTGAAACTATTTTGCCGTCTATTTCAGCTACGTGAATCCAGCTTTCATCAAAAGGCGGGTGCTCGGCTTTCCATTCGGCTATGAAGCCTTCCCTAAGCCTTTCCCAGCCATACCCCGTGTTTACAGTTTCGATGAGGGCTTTCTCCTCGTCTGGTTTTAAGCTTCTGATAATTGTGCCTTCTGGAACTGGCGGCAAGGGTTTTACGCCGTCCAATCTTGCAACCATGTGGTAGAATCCATCTTCGGCTTTGTAGCCTCGTTCAATCCAAAAACGCATTTTGGGGCTGTCGGCGTCAACCCTCACGGAAATGTTGGAGCCACTAATACGCTTTTCCACTTCGCTGACAAGCGTTTCTTCAACAACTTGCTGGTGGGGGCCTTTTGAAGACGCCATCCACTCAATGTGTTCGCCGTGATGTCCCGCGTGGAGGGCTATGCATCCCAAGATTTCGCTGTCCCCTTTTGCAACGAGAACCATTAGGTTTCGTTCCTCAATTTCTTTCAGAAGTTTCTCAACGGTGTATGGGATAAACTCGTAGGAGCTGGAATACTCCTCATTAAGCAGCTTAACCAGGCTGGCAATGTCTTCACGTGTGAAAGTCGCAATTTTCAAATCCATAACAGTTCTTGACAAGAGCAAGGCTAGAAATAAACATTACCGATGCTCGGCAATGAAGCCTTTCATATTTAAAATTTTTCAGCTTTTACGCGTTTTAACGGGAAAGTTTTCTCCCCTTTAAAGATGGAATGCCTTTAAATGGAGTGTTTTAAAGTTATAGTTTTTGTTCGGTTGCCAACGCTTCTAAAATATTTGAAAATTCTCGCCATCCTTTTTTGATTAGCACTGAATTTTGTTTATTGGTGGCTTTGGTTTTGGCTTGTGTTTACATTTTTGTTGCATAAAGTTTAAAAAGCCACACTACATTTAGTGCTTGAAAATAAAAGTCAAACACTATATATTGAAGCACGCGACGCAGAGTGAAGCCATGAAGTGCCCCTACTGCGGCTCGGAAAACATAAAAACCCTTGAGACGAGGGACTCGCCAGACAACACCATAAGAAGGCGCAAAGAATGCGTCAGCTGTGGGAAGCGCTTCACAACATACGAGTACATAGAAACCATTGAGCTGATGGTTCGGAAACGTGACGGAAGACTTGAACGCTTCGACCTAAACAAAATCGTTAGGGGCTTGCAAAAAGCTTGCGAAAAAAGACCAGTCTCAATGGAGCAAATCCACGCCTTAGCCGAGAAGGTTAGGCAGGAATTGATGGCTATGGGCAAGGAAGAAGTCACGTCGCAAGAAATTGGCGACTTGGTGATGAGGTACTTGAAAAGCCTTGACCGAGTAGCTTACGTTCGTTTCGCGTCTGTTTACCGCAGATTTGAGGAGCCGGAGGACTTCCGTCGCGTGCTTCAAGAGGTTAGGTGAACTGAAATGAAGTTTGTTAGGAAGCGGGATGGTAGGTTAGAACCCTTCGACCAGGAGCGGATAACAAATGCCATTTGGAAGGCAGCCAAAGCCGTAGGCGGGAAAGACCGTGAACTAGCAAAACGGCTAAGCGATCAGGTTGTGGCTGAGCTTAAAAGGCGCTTCGGGGAAGACGGCGTCCCAACGGTTGAGGAAATCCAAGATGTTGTGGAAAAAATTCTCATAGAGAATGGACATGCAAGAACAGCCAAAGCCTACATCCTCTATCGTAAACAGCACCAGGACATAAGGGAGTTGGCTGGACTCCTAAGCCAAGCAGACCTTGTGGACCAATACCTTGACATGGAAGATTGGAGGGTTAAGGAAAACTCCAACATGAGCTATTCGCTGCAGGGCTTAAACAACTACCTATCATCCACAGTTATCGCCAAATACTGGATTACGCGGATTTATCCGCCAAGAATTGCAGACGCCCACTTTTCAGGAGACTTCCACATCCACGACCTAGGCGTTCTTGGACCCTACTGTGTGGGCTGGGACATCAAAGACCTACTTTTAACAGGCTTCGGCGGAGTCCCTGGGAAAATTGAGAGCGTCCCAGCTAAACATTTCAGAACAGCCCTTGGACAAGTGGTGAACTTCTTCTACACATTGCAGGGCGAGGCTGCGGGAGCCCAAGCCTTCTCAAACTTTGACACTTATTTGGCGCCCTTCATACGTTATGACGGACTTAGCCAGAAAGAGGTGGAGCAGTCGTTTCAGGAGTTCTTCTTCAACATGAACGTGCCGACACGGGTTGGCTTTCAGACGCCCTTCACAAACGTCACATTGGACTTGAAGGTTCCAGAATTCATGAAGGACGAGCCAGTAGTAATTGGCGGAAAGGTCATGGACGCCACATACGGCGACATGGAAAAGGAGATGGAGATGTTCAACATTGCCTTCGCAAAGGTTCTCGGCGAAGGCGACGCCAAAGGAAGAGTCTTCACGTTTCCAATACCAACTTACTGTATAACGAAGGATTTTGACTGGGATTCGCCGGTTTCCCAGAAAATTTTTGAGGTTGCAGCCAAGTACGGGGCGCCATACTTCTCAAACTTTGTTAACAGCGACATGAAGCCGGAAGACGTCCGAAGCATGTGCTGCCGCCTACGCATAGACAACCGCGAACTAAGAAAGCGGGGCGGAGGCTTCTTCGGGGCTAACCCGCTGACCGGCAGTATAGGAGTTGTAACCCTAAACCTTCCAAGGATTGGCTACCTAGCCAAAAACGAGGACGAATTCTTCGAACGCCTAGAAGCGCTTATGGAGCTAGCCAAAGACAGCCTGGAAATAAAGCGTAAAGCCCTAGAACAGTTCACAGAGAAGGGCTTGTACCCATATTCTAGACGCTATCTTAGGGGCGTTAAGGAAACCTTTGGAAAGTACTGGAAGAACCACTTCTCAACAATAGGCTTGGTGGGCATGAACGAGGCTATACTGAACCTGTTTGGCTATGGCATCGCAACGCCCGACGGGTTGGAGTTCGCCGTAAAAGTGCTGAACTTCATGAGAGAGAAACTCGCAGACTTTCAGGAAGAGACGGGCAACATTTACAATTTAGAGGCAACGCCCGCAGAAGGCGCCAGCTATAGGCTGGCACGAATAGACAAGCGCAAATACCCGGACATTAAGGCGGCTAATGAAAGGTATTTGGATAAGGGCGCGGAACCCTTCTACACGAATTCCTCCCAGCTTCCAGTAGACCACGAGGCAGACTTGTTCGAGGCTTTGGAGCATCAGGATAGGCTTCAGACGCTCTACACTGGCGGAACAGTCTTCCACATCTACCTTGGCGAGAGGCTCTACTCATGGAAGGCTGCAGCCGAGCTGGTTCGAAAAGTGGCTTGGAACTTCCGCCTACCCTACTTCACATTAACGCCCACCTTCAGCATATGCCCAACCCATGGCTACTTGAGCGGCGAGCATAGGCAGTGTCCAAAATGCGGAGCTAACTGCGAAGTCTACTCAAGAGTTGTTGGCTACCTACGCCCAGTAGACCAGTGGAACGACGGCAAACAAGCCGAATTCACCATCAGAAAAACCTTTGAGAAAGCCGCTGTCTTGCCACCAGCAACAGTGTCAGCAGGCAGCGCGTGATCCGCCCATGAAGTTCAGCGGCATACAAAAAACAAGCCTAATAGACTATCCCGAAAAAATAGCCTCTGTGCTTTTTACGCCTGGCTGTAACATGCGCTGTCCCTACTGTTACAACTGGCGAATAGTTGTCGACCCAAAACCCCCATTCCTAAATGAGGAGACAGCCCTCCAAATACTGGATGAACGCAGAAAATATGTGGACGCCGTCGTCGTCACCGGTGGGGAGCCAACCATCCATAAGGAGCTGCCCCGCTTCCTAAAAAAGCTGAAGGAACGAGGCTTCGCAGTAAAACTTGACACTAACGGCTTAAACCCCACAGTTTTGGAGCAGTGCCTCCCCTACGTGGATTACGTGGCTTTGGACATTAAAACATCGCCGGAAAAATACCACCTTCTAGGGGCAAAGGACACGGCGGCGCTCCTAAAAACCATCGAAATATTGAGAAGCGGCAAAATAGAATACGAGTTCAGAACCACTGTTGTGCCAAAAATTGTGGAAGAAGCAGACGTAATCCGCATGGGCGAAACCGCGAAAGGCGCAAAAGCCTACGCGCTTCAACAGTTTATACCCGGCGACACACTAAGCGAAGAATACAAAAATCTAAAACCATACCCGTCAGATGTCATTGCTGGGTTTGCCGAAACCTTGAGAAAATACGTGGAGAATGTTGTTCTCCGCGTTTAGAAAAATGAGGAAGCGGGCTAGTAGGCTGATACGCCTACGAAGCGCAGTTTTTTCAGCTTAACCATCGGCACTGTTGAGGTTTCAAGGGTTACAAGCTCTTTTCCAATCATTGGAATTTCCTTTAAAGCCGAAAGCATGCTGTCTGTGAAGCGCAAATTAACAATGGGCTTTGTTATCTCGCCCTTCTCTATTAGGAAGGTTCCATCCCGAGTCAGCCCAGTCAATACAAGTTTCGTTGGCTCGACTGGGTTGACGTAGTGGAAGGTTGTGACGAATATGCCGTGCTTTGTTTCCGCAATTGCCTCCTCCAACGTGGCGTCTCCGGGCTTCATTATCATGTTGTAGGGCAGCGGCATCTCGCCGAAATAGTCGCCTAATGGCGGAAGCGCATGCCCAGTGCTTTTCTTTCCTTCTCTTCCCGCTGTGAAAGAGTTGTAGCATATGCTTTTCTCTGAAACTACGCCGTTGGTTATGAGTTCTAGGGGTTTCTTGGGAACTCCTTCGCCGTCAACTGGCACGGCATACAGTGTTTTCGGGTTTCTGGCGTCGTCAACAACGTTCAGCTTATTACCAAAGACTTGCTGGTTTGCCACATATTTGACGAAGGACTGCCCATCCTGGTAAGCTTTGGCTGAAAAGCCAACATAGCCCATATAATCCAAAAGAACGGACACAGCCAAGGGCGACAAAACAACTTCATACTCGCCGGGCTCAACCTTCACCGGGTGTAGGCTACGAACAGACTTATCGGCGGCGTCTTCAGCCAAAGCTGAAGGCTTGATGTCTTTAACCCTTCTGGAATATTGTTGGGCTGCGCCGAAGCCTTCGGATTCCCCATCTTTTGATATAACCGTAGTCTTCATGTAAGCCAATGAAAGCTGAGCCCATGCTGAAACCCCCAGCGAGTTTGCAACGGCATAGCCCAACGAACCAGTTGATAGGTATCCAGCAACGGCAGCTACTTTTGGCGATTTGGCGTGGGCTGTGTTTATGGCTTCCCTAACCCTTTCAGCCCTATATTTTGGCGTGCACTCGGCAGTATCCTTGTCAAAGGCTCCTCGCAATGGTTTCCAAGCTTCTGGTTCTGGAAGACTCTTAAACTCCTTGTTGGGCGATGAAGCCTTTGCAATTTTGACGGCTTGCTCCACAGCCTCCCTTATGCCCTTTTCCTCAAGCGTATTAGCCTGAACAGTACTTATCCGCTGATCTAAAACAACCTTGATGGATACACCGCCCATTTTTTGGGCAACGTTCTGGTGAATCTGCGAGTTTGCAAAGCGTGTTAAGGCATTGTCAATCATAAACGCCACAGCTTGGGCTTGGCTAACCTTCTGTTTTAACGCATACTCAACAGTTTTTTCAGCTATTTCCCTCAACCTTTCAACATCCATTCTCCATCCTCTCCTCTTACCTTATTAATCCAACACGGACCTTTCTGAAGCGGGCGGTGCCACATCCATGCCCAACATACATGACCTGTCCTGGCACGCCTTTGCCACAGTTTGGAGTGCCCCACATCTTCCAGTCATCCCTGCTTACGGCGTCGCAGGAACCCCAGAACTGGGGCGTCACCCCCATATAAGTTGGGTTCTTAACCATCTTCTCGCGGCTCCCATTTTTTATCAGCCAGCCTATCTCTGTGCCGAACTGGAAGTTTATGCGCTTGTCATCAATGCTCCATGAACGGTTCGTCATCATCAAAACACCCTTGCTGGTATCCTCAACTATTTCTTTAGCCTTGTAGTCGCCCGGAAGCAAATTAATGTTGGTCATTCGGATTATGGGCAAAGCCAAGGGCGAGTCAGCCCTCATGCCTCCGCTGCTCTCCTTAAGCCCAAGCTGGGCGGCTGTCTCGCGTGAACTCTGATAGCCGACAAAAATCCCCCTCCTTACAAGGTAAACCTTTTTTGCCTTTGTTCCTTCATCGTCGAAGCCGAAGGTTCCAAGTCCCAGCGGCACAGTGGCGTCAGCTACAATATTCACATTTTCAGAGCCATAGCGGAATTTTCCAAGCTTTTCAGGGGTTAGGAAGCTAGTTCCAGCATAGTCCGCCTCTGTTCCCAATACACGGTCAAGTTCTGTGGGATGCCCACAGCTCTCATGAATCTGCAAAGCCAACTGGTCACCGCACAAGATTAGGTCCATCTCGCCAGAAGGACACATTTCAGCCTCAAAAAGTTGGATAAGCTCCTCTCCAACAGTTTTTGCATGGTCCATTAGGGCTAAAGACTCGAAAAACTCGTAGCCGCAGGTGGCGAAATCCCCCCTAAAAGCTGATGGATAAGACCTTATCTGCACTTCGGAGCCCTTGATGGCTATGGCTGATATTCCGCCGCCACACCATGTAATCTGCTGGTTTATTTCTGCGCCTTCGCTGCTCATGAAAAGCTTGTTTTCGCGGTAACCCCTATAATGGGCGTAGGAAACATTCACCAAAGGCGAAAAATCCTTCAAGAAGCGGCTAGCCTCAACAAGAACCTTCAGCTTTTCCTCCAATGGCACTTTAAACGGGTCTTTCTTGAAAGTTGTGGCGTACTTCTCGCGGTAAACCTTCTCCTTCACTAGGGTTACGTCCCTCTTCTTAAGCATGGCACTGGCTTTTGCTATGCTAACAGCCTTCTCAACACAACGCCTAACTTCATCATTGGTTATGTCCACCGAGCCGGCAAAACCCCAAGCGCCGTCAACGATTACTCTTACACCGAAACCGCGCATCTGCGAATAGGAAATTGTTTCTGGTTCACCATTCTTCACAGTCAAGTTTTCGTTTAAGATTTCGCTGATTCTAATGTCAGCGTAGGATGCACCCCTCTTTGCAGCTTCTTCAAGGGCTAACTTTCCAAAATCAACAGCCATCTCCCGACACCCTCATCCAGCCTAGAACAGTTAAATATGTAAGGCTTGGTTTTAAGCTTTGGCGAAGCGCAAAGTTTAAAGGTTCAACCCGTTAAGGATTCGAATGCTCAGTTCAGATACGAGAGGTTTAACGGTTTGAGTGTTGAGGAAGAAACCCTAGAAGAACGAAAGGCAAAAATTCTAATCAAGCTTAGGGGCTACAAACTCATCAAAAAGGAAAAAGTCAAAGAAGTAGCAAGCTACGTTGTCGAAGCCCCAAAAGAGGAGAAAAAGAAAATCCTAATATGGTGTGTTCCAGACGAAACCGTTGGCATACTAACCATAAACCGCATGGCAAAAGCCATGAAAGAAGCTGAAATGGAACATGGAATCCTAATAGCAAGCGGCCGCTACACCAACGCCGCAAAACAAACAGCAAAGAAAAAGCACATAGAGCTTCTGCCAAAAACCTTCCCGGTCTTCGATATATTCGAGCACAAGCTCGTGCCAAAACACGAAATCCTAACACCAGAAGAACGAGAAAAAGTCCTAGCCCAATATAGGGTAAAACCGTACCAGCTGCCACAAATAAAGGCTTCAGACCCAGCAGCAAAAGCCATAGGCGCAAAACCAGGCGACATACTACGAATAATCCGTAAAAGCCCAACAGCCGGCGAACACATAGCCTACAGATATGTAGTAGAATAATGCACATAAGCGCTTTTATTGGCTAATTTCTGCAAGCACCTTATCCAGTAAGTTTTCCACACGTCTATACTCTTCTAAAAGAGCCTTACCAAAACTTGTGAGTTTTGCGCCGCCTCCGCCCTTTCTGCCTCCCCTATAAGTTTCCAGTATGGGCTTGCTAAGCGTTTTCTCAACCCTTTTTATGTAGCTCCAAACGTAACGATAAGACATGCCAAGTTTTTTGGCGGCTTTTGATATGGAGTGCTCCTTTTCTATTTGTTCTAGGATTTGGGCGCCACCCTTGCCTATGAGGGGTTTTCCATGATGTTCCAACCATATTTTGAAGGACAATTTGTGTTTTTTCTGGTTTTGCATTTTGTTTTGGTATTTGCTACGTTAGGTTTATAAGCTTATTTCGATATGAATACTGAAACACAACGAGGAGAGAAACACAATAAACAAAGAAACGCCACTATCCAAAAGCAAAATTTCAGCAGCCTTTATATTTAGCATTCTTTTAGGCGCAGCGGCTGGACTAATAGGCGTAGGCGGAGGCGAGTTCAGAACACCCATACTGCTCTATGTTATTGAACTTCCGGTGGTGACGGCCATAGCCGTAAACCTACTCGTCGGCTTACTGACAGTGGTGGTCTCGTTTCTTAGGCGTTTCCAGCTGGGCTTGTTAAATGGACACAGCGTCAACATAGCCCTAACCATGTCTATAACATCAATTATCGGAGCCTACGTTGGAGCAATTTTAACGGACAAGATTCCAGAAAAACCGTTGAAGAGGCTTTTGGCAGCCTTCCTCATAATTGTCGGCTTAAAAATTGGGCTTGAACCCTTCATCCAAATCCCGTTCACGTTCACCATAGCTCTTGGTTTTTTGGAAGAAGTCCTATTAGCAGCTCTGATTGGTTTGGTGATAGGCATCGTTTCCGGAACCCTCGGGGTTGCTGGCGGCGAATTCCGAATTCCAGCCCTCATATATGTTTTCAGCCTAGACATAGTTGCAGCTGGAACAGCCAGTCTCCTAGTTTCTATACCGACTGTGGCTTCTGGCTTTTTTAAGCATCATAACATGGGGCACATGAACAGAAACGCCACAATAATAGCTATAGCCATGGGCATAGGCTCAGTGCTAGGAGCCTTCATAGGCGCATCCTACGCTGGAGTTGTGGAAAAGGAAATCCTAAAAGTGCTACTCGGCACAATCCTAATTTTGGCAACCGTCAGAATGGTAACAGAACCTTAAGACCTTACACCTTTCCTTTCATTTTTCAGCTCGTATAGGATTACCAACGCTTCGCCTAGGGGGATGCCAAGTCTAGATGCAAGCTCAGTAGGCGTAATATCCGGCTTTTCATGAAGCAGAACATCCCTCGTGTAAGCTTTATGATGAGGATACATGACCATGGCGTGAACAGTCTCCACAAGTATAGGCCAAAGCTTCTCTTTGGCGTATTCTTCAAGACTCATAACCCATCATAAAGGAATATTCGCGAAGGTTGGTTATTCAGTTTACTCTCCAGAGCACCCGACGTGTTGGAGCTTTCTTCCAAACTCCTCAAAGCTTACAACTTTTTCTAGGGGTTTACGGCGCCTAACTAGGTGAAGCACTTTGCCCGTTAAGTCAAATTTCTCTCTTGGATAGCCCAATGCTAATAGTGCCACAACACGGTAGTTTTCCGGAATTTTCAGTAATTCGCGCACTTGGCTTTCATCGAAGCTTCCAACCCAGCATGTTCCAAGCCCCATGCTTGTGGCTGTTAAAACCATGTTTTGCATGGCTATGGCAACATCCACCATAAACCATTTGGGAGAAGCCTTCTGGTCGCCGCAACCAACAATGACAACAGGCGCCTCTTTGAGAAACTTTGCAAACATGCCTTGGGCAAGCCTCTCCCGTTTCTCAGCATCAGTAACAACTACGAAGTGCCAGGGCTGAATGTTACCGGCTGAAGGCGCAAGCCTACCAGCCTCTAAAACCCGCATAAGCTTATCCATTGGAACGGGTGTTGACTCATAGGCTCTTATTGAGCGCCTCTTCTGAACAGCCTCAAAAACTTCCATGCCCATGGAACTGCCACACCGAGAAAAGATAGGGCGCATATAGGATAAGTTTTGCTGAAATCTGCCTAAATAATTCTCGGTAAAGTTTATTTCCAGCGAAGCTTTTAGGCTACAAATTCAAAAGGGCTAAAGCGATGATTAGGGCTGTTGTCTTCGACCTAGACGGAACAATAGTCAAATTCAACATTGATTTCAGAGCGGTGAGAGCCGAAGTTAGAAGCATCCTAATAAAGGAAGGTATGCCAGCATCAGTCCTATCCATAAATGAAAGCATATTTGAAATGCTGAAGAAGATGGAAATTTTCATGAAAAACAACGGAAAAACAACGGCCAAAATAGAAGAAGTCCGCAGAAAAGCCTTGGCAATAGCCGAAAAACACGAGTTGGAAGCCGCAAAAACCACAAGCCTCCAACCTGGCGTGAAGGAAATTCTAAAAGCCTTAAAAGATATGGGCTTAAGGGTTGGCATATGCACCGTCAACAGCCAAAAATCAGTAGACTACATCCTTAAAAAATTCAAGATAGGCGAGTTTTTCGATGCTGTGACCACGCGAGACGATGTTAGAAATGTTAAACCCAACACAGAGCACTTGGAAGCCACATTAAAAGCGCTGGGAGTAAACCCGAAAGAGGCTTTAGTCGTGGGAGACAGCCCAGCAGACATGAAATGTGCTAAAGAGCTTGGCGTAATAGCCGTAGCCTTGCCAACAGGCATGTCAGCGCCAAAAGAATTGGCAGACGCTGGAGCCAACTACATAATAACAACAATAACGGACATACCAACCCTAATAGAGCAAATTAACACTTCCAAAAGTGTTTAATAGAAAGCAGAGACTATTTCAGAATAAAACCCGGCGAATTATTTATGGAGAAAGAGGCTGATGAGGGAAGAATCCGCGTGGTGGATTGAGGATGCAAAAAGATGCCTAACAAAGGCTGGAAAATATTTAGAACTAGGCTTCTACGAAGACTGTGTTTTTAACTGCCAACAGGCCTTAGAAAAATTGTTTAAGGGCTTGTCAATTGAGCTTCTTAAAAAGAGACCGGCTAAAACTCATAAACTTACAACCCTTTACAAGCCGCTGGAGAAACACGTTCCAATAGACGAGGAGCTTAAGGATTTTCTCTCGCTTATATCGCCCTACTACTTCATCACGCGTTACCCAGACATTGCAATGGGATTGCCCAGCGAAATAATAACTGAGAAGTTTGCAAAAGAATGCCTAACAAATACTAGGAGGATTTTCGATTGCTTTCAGAAACTTATATCGAAAAGGAAGTGAGACGCTACCTAAGAAGTTTGCCAATTAAAGTAGACTTCGCCATCCTCTTCGGCTCAACAGTTTACGGCGAGAGACTAAAAGACAGCGACATAGACCTAATAGTGGTTTCAAAGGATTTTGAGGGAATGCCCTTCGAGAGAAGAATACTAATATTGCAGAAGAGCTGGAAGCACGACGTGATGCTCGAAGCCTTCGGATTCACACCAAAAGAATTTGAAAAACTCAAAAACAAAAGCATCGTCATCCAAGAAGCTATTGAAAAGGGGAAGAAAATCCTAGTTCGTAAGGCATAGACGGTTAAAGCGGCTCAAAATGGTATCTTGGCCATTGGGGCCATTGTTGGGTCTGTTGGGGTTCTTCGAATTCCATTTTTAGGGGCATTCCAACCTTTATTTTGTCCAGTGGCACGTTTCTTATCATTCCTGGGATTTTTACTCCGTTTTCTAGTTGGATTATACCTACAGCGTATGGCGCCACGTTTTGGAATTGGGTTGGCGCCACATGGATTATCGTATATGTTAGGAGTTTGCCAGTTTTTGGCATTTCAGCCCATTCGAATTCTGTTGATAGGCATTTGTCGCATAATGGCCTCGGCGGCAGGTGGATTTTTCCGCATTTTCGGCATTTTC
>JAVZLS010000009.1:0-53737 GCA_038883715.1 Bathyarchaeia archaeon | reverse complement strand
TCAAAAGCTTCAGAGGAGGGCAAGCAAACTTGGACGGCACGTTCCAGGTTGGGATTCAAGAGGGCTATGAAATAGTTAAGGGTGAAATTGGCGAACCGGTGCGAAATGCATCAATAAGTGGCAATACTCTTGAAACATTGCATAAAGTGGATGCTGTTGGAAAAGACTTTGAACTCTGGCCTGGAAGGTGCGGAAAGGGCCAAACGGCGTTTGTTTGTGATGGTGGTTCCCATATAAGGGTTAAAGAGGTGCTTGTTGGTGGCGGCGCTTAAGGAAGAAGAAACCGTCAGTTTAGCTGAAAATGCTGTGAAATTCGCGCTTAAACATGGAGCCGACGAGGCTGAAGCCTTTGCATATCAAGGCTTCACAACAGCGGTGGCCATTGAAAGGGGACAAATTACAAAAAGTTCAAAGATTATTGATCAAGGAATTGGAGTTAGAACTGTTGTCGATAAGGCGGTTGGCTTTTCATACACAAACATTATTGGAAGCAAAGAGGCAATTGAGGAGGTAATTTTAAAATCTTTGAAATCAGCAAGGGCGAGTAAGCCAGATAAAGATTGGCAAGGCTTCCCGCATAAGAAACCCTATGCTCATGTAAAGGGCACGTTCGACAGCACCATTTGCGAATTATCCCCGGAAGATTTAGTCAAACTTTCTTCTCTAATGTTAGAGGCCGCTGAAAAGACTGACGAGCGCGTTTTTCCAATAGAAGGCGGTATCGGGGCTTCCTACCTTTCACGAGCTGTTGTAAACTCAAACGGTGTGAATGGTTTCGATTGTGGAACAATTATTGAGTGTAGTTTGGCAACAGTGGCCCATGAAGGTGGCGAAGTAACACCCGTGTGTTTCGAATTTAACGCCGAGAGAATTTTCAAAATAGATCCCGAGTGGGTGGGCAGAGAGGCTGCGCGTCTGGCGGCTTTGGCGTTAAGAGCCAAACGAGTGGAAACAAGAAACATGAATGTTATTTTCGCCCATTTTGCGCTACAGCAACTTCTTTATTATACTTTGATGGACGCGGTTAGGGCGGATTATGTGCAGCGAAACCAGTCAACTCTTAAAGGGAAGATCGGTAAAAAAGTCGCCTCCGAAGTCGTGACGATATATGATGACGGCTTGCTTGAAGGCGGGCTCCGCACGTGGAAGTTTGATGGCGAAGGAGTTCCACAGCAGAAAACCATCATAATCGAGAAAGGCATATTGCGCAACTTCATCTATGATAATTACACTGCCAAAAAGGAGGGGAGGGAAAGTACCGGAAACGCTTTTAGGGCTGGCTATTTGTCAACGCCGAATGTTGAAGCAACAAATTTCCACTTTGAAGCTGGTGAAAAATCCCCGGAGGAGCTGATAGGCGAGGTTGATGAGGGGCTTCTTGTATATTCCTTACAAGGGGCGCATAGCAGTAATCCGGCGAGCGGGGAGTTCTCTGTTGTGGCAACTCCAGCGTGGAAGATTGAGAGAGGCAGAATAGTTCACCCAGTTAAGGGCGCTATGCTGGCCGGTAACGTTTTCGACGCCTTAAAGCACGTTTCGGATTTGGCAAATAATGAAAGAAAGATCGGCTCGCTTGTTGCGCCTTGGGTTCTTGTGGAAAACGTTAAAGTTATCGGAAAGTAAATAACCTTAACCTCTGAAGTTATTTCATTCAAAATGGGGCTGAAATGTTGAAGGCGAACATTCGACAACGCTTATTCAAATTTAACACGCTTCGCAGAACTGTTCAGTTCCTATCTTTCCTACTCCTCTGCGCAATGGTCTTTAATTTAGGCTCACTGCCCATAGTGCTCCCGGTCATGTGGACTTGGGGTTACCAGCCAAACACCGTTGGGGATGCTTTCACGGCACTGCAGTTAATGTTCAGCGGATGGTTGTCACCAGTTGTTTTTCCATGGCTTGCAGTAGCATCCTTCCTATTAGTAGGCGTTCTGATTGGCAGATCCCTCTGCGGTTGGGTTTGCCCCTTCGGTTTTATCCAAGACCTGGTAGGCTTTGTCAAGGTGAAGAAAACAGAGGTTTCTCCAAAAACTCATAGAAACATGGCGTTAGTGAAGTATTTTGTTTTGGGCATTGTACTTTTCATTAGCTTAACTTTTTCAGCGGCTAAAGTTACGGGAGCCTATAGAGACTATGAAAAGGCGTTAGGCATATTCGCCTATGCCCCATTCACTGCCATAAGCCCAGCTGAAACCTTGTTTTCCACGCTGCCAAGAGGCATTCAAAGCTTTTCAATTGAGATTATGGAGAAGCAGGTAGTAGATGTTTTATCTGGGGTTTTGGATTTGCCTCCCCTTTTCTGGGTTCAGCTGTTTATCCTTGTAGGTGTTCTTGTTTTGGCAGCTTATGTTCCGCGAGGATGGTGTAGGTATCTATGTCCCCATGGTGCGATAATGGCTTTTCTAAACAGGTTCAGCTTTCTTGGTTTGCGGAGGGACCCTGTGAAGTGTGTTAAAGGCGAATGTAGAGAATGTGTTAAGGCTTGTCCCATGATGGTTCCAATTTTAGAACTGCCATGGGAAAAGTTCAGTGACCCAGAATGTATTTATTGCATGAAGTGCTCTGATGCATGTCCACATAAGGCGATCAGGCTCAAGTACCCGTAGCCGCTGCTAAGCCCAAAAAGTCTTTGAGTACTCGTTTAAAACACTTTCATATACTTTTCTTGTCTGCCGGCTTATCTTATCCCAGTTATAATTTTCCACGACCTTTCGGTAAGCGTTTTCCCTCAACTTGTTCGCCAATTTTTCGTCAAGCAAGACCCTTGTGATTCCCCACGCCAGCGAGTCCGGGTTATTAGGATAAACCTTAACACCAGTTACCTCATGCTCAACAATTTCTGACAAGCCGCCAGTGTCTGAAACCACAACTGGGCTTTTAGCCGCCATCGCCTCAAGCGCCACAATTCCAAAGGGTTCAAAAAGGGATGGGACAACCGAAACGTCGGCACATTTTTGAAGATTCCGCAATGTTCTATCATCTACAAAGCCTGTAAACATGACTTTATACGCTAATCCCATGCTTCTAATGTATTCTGATAGGGATTGTTGCATGTACCCGTTTCCAACGATGACAAATTTTGCGTTCACCTTTTCCAAGACCTTTGGCACTGCATTGATGAGGACATGTATACCCTTCTCATAGACAAGTCGCCCAACAAACAATACAATTTTCTCTTCTGGCAAGGCGAACCGTCGCCTAAACTGGTTTAGATCAACATCGCCGCTTTTTTCATATTCCTTTGCGTCTACGCCATTTGGAATCATTATCAGTTTGTCTTGTGGGAGTCCGAAAACCCATTTTACATGGGAAACCATATAATTGCTGCAGCATATGACTCTCCAAGCCTCATAGGTAAGCCAAGCCTCTGTTTCATGAATCATCCTCTCATAGTCGGAGTGAATGCCGTTCCGCCTTCCATATTCCGTTGAGTGAATCGTAGCCAGAAGAGGTCTCCTAAAAACATGTTTTAAGCCTATCCCGGCGTTTGCCACAAGCCAGTCGTGGGCGTGGAAAATGTCAACTCCGCCTAACTCCCTAACAATGGAGGCTGCCTCCTTCTGCATATTCATATTCATCAAATAAACCCAGCTTGCAAAATCCGGTGAGGGGTTCTTGTAAGAATCAATCCTATAGACTTCAACTCCGTCCAGTGTCTCATGTTGAGGGGCTCCCGGGAAATCGCATGTAACGATGTAGACTTTTACGCCATTTTTTGCAAGGTTTCTTGACAAGTAGTATACGTGGGGCGAGATTCCACCGATAATTCTTGGCGGGAACTCCCATGTAAGCATCATAACCCTTAATTCGTCAGGCATTTTTGTAGCCCTCCTTGAGGCTTTTGTAGGCTTCTAAAATTGTTTTAAGCCAGCGCTCAGAGCCGGGCTTGACAACCTTTATTTTTGCTTCTGGCACCTTGTAGATTCTGATGACTTCGCTTGCCATCCATTCGGATTTCACAAAAACCTTGCTTGCCTCATACATGCCCAGCCACTCAATGCTCTTAATAGCCATATTAAACGGCGAGTTCGAACCGTGAGAGCGATGGTCCTCTAAACTCTCAACAGAAAACACAAAAGGAATGTTAAATGCCTTTTTCAAGGTGACCGCCGCTGGAATAAAATGCCAATCTTGCACATCTATGAGGTCTACGTGTCCACCAGCCTTGTAATAAATGTTGGCAGCAACCCGCTCCACCTCCTGGTTCAGGGTCAAAACCCATGTGAGGACGCTTATGTGGGTTTTAACGGGGTTTGTCACCCTATAAGTTCTCACGCCGTTTCCTTCAAACTCCCCGGTCATATAATCATGATAGGTGACTACATATGTTTCAACCTTGTTTTTGGCTAGTTGCACCGCCAACTCCTTCGCATAATCGGCGAGTTTTCCAACAACTCTTGGCGGGTACTCCCATGAGAAAATTATTACTCGCATTTGTTACCGCCGGTTAAGTGAAAAGTGCACATACCTTGATTATTCCTCTTCCAGTGAGATAGTACCATTTTTTCCCTTGGCTGTCAGCGAAGCTCTCCACGTAACCCTCACATCCATAACTGTCTAGGATTCTTTCAACTTCTGTTATGTCCAGCTGTAAGACTTGGGCAAGTTCTTCGCTTTTCCTCGCTAAATCTGGGGCTGTAGCGCATAGGTTATGGAGCGTTTGCAGAATTTTTTCAGAAATTGGAAGTTCCTCCCTCAACATTTCTCACCTTTAAGCCAAAACATGCCTAATGCGTTTCCTATTAAGGCTTGCATATGCTTAAAAGTATTCTGTCAAAGCTCTTAGTTGCCGTGACGAATCATCAAATCTTTCCTTTGCAGCCAAAATCAAGGCTTTTCGTAAAGCTTGCCCCTTAAGCTTTGAAAGCCTAATTTCCATGAGTTTTTCAGCCAAAACTTTGTCGTGAAGTGAATGTTCAGCCCACCTTTCAAAGTCGCCGCGGCTGTTATGGAACTCTATGGACTTTATTTCTGCTTTCTGTAGGGCTTTTATGAACCCTTTAAGGCTCCAGGCCATCACTCCAGTAAAATTTTCCTCTCCCACGCCCTTATAGAAAAGGAATGGCTCGTTGGCCGTTATTGTCGCCAGACGAAGGCGGTTCTCAAAGTCAAGAACTGCCGCTTGAGCCGTTACGTAAGCGTCTGCTGGAGTGTTGAAAGGACTGAAGTAAGAATGGACTTCGCCTGGGGCTCCGCCGGCTGTGAACATGTAGTAGAGGTGGTCGCTTGTTTGAAAGTAGCGCCATATCCTTAGAAAATCTTTGTCTTCTGACTCCTTGACGAGGGGTTCAAGTCTCCTAACGGACGTGTAGTAAGCCCATTGGAAGGTGTTTCCAAGCCAGCAGCTTGCATCCCTTTCCAAATCAGCCCATGAAACTGTTCCGCCAAGCTCTGGCACGTCAATTTCCCCGACAGCCTCATATTTTTCAATGGCCTCTGATGGTGTTGCCATGCGGAGGTGCCACCACTTCAAAATCTCCCTTGGCAGATGCCTCAAAAACTCGTGGATGCCGGTTTCTGGCCAGTGGTGTTCGCCGAAGGTTTCATAGTCTGGAAATATGTTTATACAGTTTCCAGGTGTGGCTGCCAACCAGCTTGCGTATTTGTCGGCTGTTAGGGGCCACTCGCTCCACCATCTTGCTGAAAACCTAAAGCCTATGTCGTCTGTTAGCTTATAGTTTCTGAGGAGCACCTTGATCTTCTTGCATCCTTTTGGCTTGTAAATGTAGTTGGGCGACTTTTCATGAAGTATTTTTTCTGTGCCTTCCGTGAATATTCCAGCAAAGCCCAACTCTTCTGCTGTTTTTGCTATGGCATTGTTGTAGATTAGTTCTGTATTCTCAAAGACTCGCGGCGTGTAACCCAGCAAGTCCCTTACTGCTTGCCTATGCATTTTTATCTGTTCAATGAATTCGTCTTTTTCCGGGTAGAGACTCGATAGCGAATGGTAATATGTCTGGTTCAGAAATTCAACGCAGCCTGTTTCTGCGAGTTGTTTGAAGGATTCTAGAAGATCTTTGTTAAACATTTCGCATTGTTCGAGAAAAGTCCCGGATATGCTGAAGGAAATTTTTACTTGTTTTTTCTCCCGCTTATGCTTGTCTATTAGGTCTAATAGTATTTGGTTTGATGGAAAGTAGCATTTTTTGCATGCGCGTTCAAAGATTTCTCTGCCAAGTTCATTGTTGAAATAGTAGTTGAAGAGGTCCTCCTTTTTTAGGCGTTTAAAGAGCTTGTTTTCCCAGAAATAATTCTTCCTTAGTCTGTGGGGCTGGTGCACTTCAAACACGAAAACTATGTCCGTCAACCTTTTAGCCTCTTTCGTTTGTTATTGTTTTGCTTACGCCTTATTTCTGGTTTACTAAGTTTAGATTGGATTCGGATTTTGGATTCATAACTTATTTATCCCTTACATGATTTCATTCTCTAAAACAAAGGTGAAATCGTGTGTCGATTGAAAAAATTAGCATTGAGAGTCGCCAAGAATTGGAGCAGATGATAGTCAAAGAAATAAACATGGTTGAAAAAGGTTTAACTGTGATTTGCAGCAACGTTCCAATAAATGACAAAACCACTTTAGACGTCTTATGTCACGACAGCAACGGTCAGCTTGTCATTCTCCAGTTGAACGTTGAGGAAGATGACGCCATGCTTCTTCAAGGGCTTCAAAGCTTTGACTATGTTGACAAGTTCAAATCATTCCTAAAGGCCACATACAACAAACACAAAATTGATGATAAGGAAAAGCCTAGGCTCATACTTATTGCGCCGAGTTTTTCAGACGCTGTTAGAAGGGCTGTTGAAAGCATGAAGGGCATACACATAGACCTCTACGAGTGGGAGTACCTAAAACTCGGAGATCATAAGGGTCTCCGCCTTCAACCCATTTTTACATGGAAACCCGCCGAAAAGCCGAAAGAAGAGAAGCCTCCGGAGAAAAAGCGTGAACCGAAACCGATGAAGAAAAAGGAGCCAGAGGAGCAGCCACCACAGCCGCCGGTACCGGAGAAGAAAGAGGAGCCAAAACCTGAACCTAAGCCTGAGCTTCCTAAACCTGAGCCCGTAAAGGAGATGCCGCCGCCTCCGAAGATGCCGGAAAAGCCAAAGGAAGAAGAGCCGCCAAAAAGAAAGCTGAAGCTCTTCTAAAGCCGCCACTTATTCTTTGTCGTTTGGAAGTTGTAGGTTAAATGCTGTTGGATGGTTTTAGTTGAGGATAGGCTTTTTTGTCTGGGAGTATCCGCCGGCCCTTGTGGGCGGTTTGGGTACATACGCTGAGTACATTACCCGTGAATTTGTAGCTATGGGCAACGACGTGACGGTTTTCACGCTGAATCCTGGTAACCTAAAGACTAGGGAGATTATAAAGGGTGTTGAGGTTCATAGGCCGTTGATTGCGGATGCGAGCAATGTTTTTCCGATGTTTGTTATAGACGATTTGAAGAAGTGGGGTACAAACATACGCTTGTTCAATGACATTTTCATTTACAATGTTTTGAGCGCCACCAAATTCATTAACAGCATGCTGAAAAAGGAAGGATGCATTTACGATGTTGTTTGTGTTCACGACTGGCTGAGCAGCATAGCTGGAATCATAATAAAAAATGAGACAAAAGTTCCGGTTGTTTTTCATGTTCACAGCACGGAGTGGGGAAGAAGTGGAGGGCAAGGCTCGGAGGTTGTCTCCTATCTTGAGTCAGCTATGACGCAGAGGGCTGACAGAATAATAACTGTTAGCCACGCAATGCAGGAAGATTTAGTCCGCCACGGCTGGCCTAAAGCTAAAATTAGTGTTGTTTGGAACGGTGTTGACCCTGAGCGTTATAATCCTAAAAAGTGTAAGCCAGAAGAAGTTGAGGCAATTCGAAGCCGGTACGGCATTAAATCCGATGAAAAGATGATCCTTTTTCTTGGGAGGCTGACTTGGGTTAAAGGAGTAATAAACCTTGTTCAAGCCATGCCCACGATTCTGGCGGAATATCCAAAAACTAAGCTTGTTATTTTGGGCAAGGGAGAACAGCAAAACGATATCGTTGAGGCTGCTGTTAGGCTTGGAATAAGCGACAAGCTGATTTGCAGATTCGACTTCGTGCCGGAGAAAGAGCGTATACTACATTATGCAGCGGCAGATGTCTGTGTTTTCCCATCCACCTATGAGCCCTTTGGCATAGTGAGCCTGGAAGCCATGGCTATGGAAAAGCCGATTGTTGTTGGAGCCCAAGGTGTTGTTGGCTTTAGAGAGCAGGTTGTACCTTTCGGTCCGGACCAAAATGGGATTCATGTGAATGGTGGAAATCCAGCTGACATAGCATGGGGGATAAAGGAGGTTTTATGCGACCCTGAAAGAGCTAAGAAGTGGGGAGAAAACGGCAGAAAACGGGTGTTACAGTATTTCACTTGGAGGAAGGCTGCTGAACAAACGTTGCAGATCTATGAGATGCTTCAGCATAAGCCCGAACACGAAGAAGCAAGAGTTGTTGACTTGCTGGAGAAGATAACTCAAAAATAAATGGAAAGTGGCGTTTTCAAAGCTAGGGCTTGCGAGCCGCTGCCTTTTCTAGGGCTACTACGCCTGGAAGTTTCTTGCCCATTAGAAACTCTATTAGGGCTCCGCCAGCTGTGCTCACATAGGATATTTTGTTGGATAGGCCTAGCTCTTGTAGGGCTGCTATTGTGTGGCCTCCACCGGCTAGAGAGAAGGCCTTCGAGCTTGCGATTTCTTCGAAGATTTTTCTTGTTCCGTAGATGAATTCGCTGTTTTCGAAGACTCCCATTGGTCCGCTTACCACTATGGATTTGGCGTTGCGTATTATTTTTGCATAGTTTTCAACGGTTTTTGCTCCGATGTCGAATATTGGGTAGTCTGTGGGTAGTTTTTCCACGGGGATTTCCTTTCGTTTTTTCTCCACTTCTACTGCCACGTCTGCTGGAACCTTAATTTTGTCTGGGTACTTTTTCATCAGCTCTTTTATCCCGGGAACCAAGCCCATCAGTTTTTTCTCTTCTAGGAATTTCATGTTGGGCTTGCCTAGGTCGTATCCTTTTGCCACTAGGAAAACGTGGCCGACAACACCGCCGGTTAACACGTAGTCTGCTATTCCGTTGTCCAAAACGTATTTTGAGATTTCAAGGGAGTCGTCTGCCTTAGCGCCGCCAAGCACGTATACGCATGGTTTTTCTGGGTTTTCCAGCACTCTGCTTAGGGATTTTAGTTCCCTCTCCATTATTCTTCCGGCGACGCTTGGCAGAACAGCCGTAAAGCCAACCATTGAGACGTGGGCTCTGTGGGCTGCCGCAAAGGCATCGTTTACGAATATGTCTGCCAGTGGCGCCAACGTCTTGACAAGCTCTGTTTTGGCGTGTTCTTCTGGTGTGCCCTCCTTTGTTTCTCCGGCAAAGTTTCTAACGTTGTCCAGAACTAGGATTTCGCCGCTTTTCAGCTCCTTAATCGCTTTTTGGGCTTTCTCTCCGAAGACGTCGTCCACAAATTTTACCGGTTTGCCCAAGACTTTGCCTAGGATTTCAGCATGCTCTTTTAATGGTATGAAGTCTGGGTCGCCTTTTCTCCCTTGGTGGGCGATTACTACGACCTTTGCCCCTTTTTGGGCTAGCTCTTTTATGGTGGTTTCGCCATGCGCCCTAATCCTTGTGTCGTCTAGAACTTTCTTTGTTTCTGGGTCTACTGGAGAGTTGAAATCAACTCTTACGAGAACAACTTTGTTTTTCACGTCAACGTCGTCTAGGGTTAAATATTTAGCCATATGTGTCCCTCTTCGTTTTAGAACAGAAAAATAGAGGGGTTGTTCGCTTTTAAGTTTTATATTCGCCTTGTTAGAAGCCAGCTTTCTCTCCGATGAGTTCTATGAGTTCAACCATTCTGCAGGAGAAGCCCCACTCGTTGTCGTACCAAGCCAGCACCTTGACGAGATTTCCTGCGACAACCATTGTTGATAATCCGTCCACCACGGCGGAGTAGGGCGTGTGGTTGACATCTGTTGAGACTATGGGCTCTTCAGTGTAAGCCATTATGCCCTTCAATGGTCCTTCGGCTGCCTTCTTGAAGGCTGCGTTTACCTCTTCCTTTGTTACATCTTTTCCGAGAACAGCGGTCAAGTCTACTATTGAGACGTTTGGAACCGGCACTCGGAGGGCTATTCCATCAATTTTTCCCTTCAGCTCTGGGAAAACCAATGCTGAAGCTCTCGCTGCACCCGTTGTCGTTGGTATTATGTTTATCGCTCCAGCCCTTGCCCTTCTCAAGTCTCTGTGGACGAGGTCCATTATGCGCTGGTCGTTTGTGTAGGCGTGTGCGGTTGTCATTAACCCTGCTTTGACGCCGAAGTTTTCGTGAAGTACCTTTACACATGGCACTACGCAGTTCGTTGTGCATGAGGCGTTTGACAGGATATGATGTTTGTCATGGTCGTATTTGTCATGGTTCACGCCTATAACTATGGTTATGTCTGGGTTTTCAGCTGGGGCGGATATCAAAACCTTTTTGGCTCCTGCTTGAAGGTGTTTTGCCGCGTCTTCCCTTTTCGTGAACAAGCCTGTTGACTCCACTGCCAGATAAACGTCTAAGTCTTTCCATGGCAGCTG
Organism: Bathyarchaeia archaeon; assembly: GCA_038883715.1. GTDB lineage: Archaea > Thermoproteota > Bathyarchaeia > Bathyarchaeales > Bathycorpusculaceae > JAGTQI01. The sequence continues at coordinate 43,141 of JAVZLS010000009.1, read as the reverse complement.
CGCTGGGTCCTTTACAGATAGCACTTTCAATTCTTTGCCGTTCACTATTATGCTGTTGTCTTCAACTTGCACGTCGCCTTGGAATGGTCCGTGAACTGAATCGTATTTTAGTAGGTGTGCTAGTGTTTTAGCGTCGGCGATGTCATTTACGGCTACAAAGTCTATTTTTGCCTTTTTTTCGATGGCTGCTCTGTATAGAAGCCTTCCAATTCTTCCAAAACCGTTTATGGCTACCCTTATTGCCATTTAGATCACCATTCACGCTAAATTTCGGTATTATTTGGAACTGGTTCTCTTAATTAATTTTCCGAAGGAAATAAAAAGAAAGGAATGGTTTTTAGCGGAGTTTCATCAGAACCATTTCAGCAGCCAAAACAAGAGGCTCCCATGTCTCGCAGAGGGGCGGCGCATAGGCTGTGTCGGCTTTGGCTAGCTCCCGCACAGTCATCTGTTTTTGTATGGCGAATGAAACGGCGTTTATGCGTTGAGTTACCTCCTCCCCGCCTATGATTTGGGCTCCAATGATGCGTTGTGACTCCTTTTCGACAACAAGCTTAACTTTTATTGGTAGGGCGCCCGGATAGTAGTCCGCCTTGGTCTTGGACGAAATTGTTCCTGTGACGGTTTCTATTCTTGCTCTTTGGGCTGCCGCCTCTGTTAAGCCTGTTACGCCCACCTGTGTGTCATAAAGCTGGGTTACAGCGGAACCCAAAACACCAGTAAATAGTGCATAGCCGCCAGCGGCGTTTATCCCCGCCACTTTTCCTTGTCTTACAGCCACCGTTCCAAGTTGCTGTAGTGCTGGTCTCTGCGTCACAATGTGCGTGGATTCTGCGCAGTCGCCAACAGCGTAAATGTCTTTGGCATAAACGTTCTTGACGCTAACTTCCATTCTAGCATTTGTTTTAATGGCTTTCGTTTCTCCTAGGTCTATTCCTGCATCTATGGCGAGCTGCGTGTTTGCCCTAACGCCGAAGGCGCTGACGAAGAGGTCTGCGTTTATTTGCTCTCCTCCAGCCACTATGCCGGTCACTTTGTCTGTTCCGAGAAATTCTTCAACTGGCTTGTTGGTTAGAATCCGTATGCCTTTTTGCTCCAGCATTTCTTGAACCATTTTTGCTATGTCTGCGTCAAGCATGGCTGGCAAAACTTGGGGAAGCATTTCCACAACCGTCACTTTTAAGCCCCTTTCCTGCAGGGCTACTGCGGTTTCTAAGCCTATGAGTCCAGCACCCATGACAACAGCTGTTTTTGCGCCTTCACGGATTGCTTGATCTATTCGCTGTCCATCTTCAATAGTTCTTAAGGGGATTATCCCCTGTTTTTCTCTTCCCTTTATTGGTGGTGTGAAAGCGCTTGCTCCCGCGGCTATTATTAGGCTGTCGTAGGGGATTTCCTCGGTGTTTCCAGCCTTGTCCACTGTTAGTACGGTCTTTTTGTCCTTGTCTATTTTTGTCACTTTGGTTTCTGTTTTTAGGTTTAGTTTCATCATTTGGAAGTAGCTCGGCGGGAAGACTATGAGGTTGCTGAAGCTTGGTATGTGTCCACCTATGACGAAGGGTAAACCGCAACGGGAGTATCCGGCATACTTCTCATCAGTTATTAGGGTTATTTCGGCTGTGCGGTCTGTCTTTCTGGCGGCTGAGGCTGCATCTACACCGGCGGCGTGCGCCCCAATTATGACTATGCGTCTCGGCAAGGGCTACTTCCCTTCTTTAATTAGGCTTTTATGCCACTCAACAGCCGCGTTGAAGTCCATCAGGTTTTTTAGTTCCGCTTGTAGGTTTGAGGGCTTTATGACGAGAAGCCAGCCCTTCCCATAAGGGTCTTCGTTCAAAAGTTCTGGTTTCGACTGAACTTCCGTGTTCACCTCTTCTATTGTTCCGCTTACCGGCGCCACAAGGTCTGAAACTGCTTTTACAGATTCAACAGTGCCGTATGGCTCGTTCTGTTTTGTGGTGGTTCCTGGACTTGGCAACTCTGCGTAAACAATTTCTCTTAGTTGTTTTTGGGCGTAGTCTGTTATGCCGACGCGAACTTTGTCGCCTTCAATTTTGAGCCATTCAAAATCCTTTGAGTAGTATAGTCCTTCTGGAACCTCATATCCGTCAACTTTAACCACACCATTCCACCTCGCGTGTAGTTGTTAATCTTCTATCTTTAAGCCTTTAAAATTAACTGTTTAATCGTTTGAGTGGTCATATTTGTGGTTGGAAATTAAGCGGCAAATACGATACCCATTCTAGATTTTCTAACAATTTAGGTTGTGGTAAAAGCCTAAATTGGCTACCCCCTCTATATTTTTCAGTTCACATGGGTCTGCACAAAAGTTGTGGGATTTAGAAAAATTTAAAAATGAAAATCTCACACCCGTATCCGGTGACCTTTGTGTTTAAGAGGAAAACCATTCTAGTGGCGTTTGTGGTTTCGCTGCTTTGCATGGCTTTTATCGCTTCACTCTCGTATGCTTACTTGAAAACAGATGTCAAGACGAGTTTTCTGAGGGATGCGAACAGGAACAAAATTTTCGACGATTTGGAGCATGTTATGGCTGGCTGTAGGGAAGACAGTCTTGTGGATGTGATTGTTTTATTTAAGAAGATGCCTTCAGAACCATTTTTGAGGAATCTTCAAAGCAAAATAGGCTCGTTTAGAATAAAGTCTCAATGGACTATTGTTCCGGGCATTGCGGCTTCGCTTACGCCTGGTCAGGTTAGGGCTCTCTCGCTTATTGATGACGTTGTGCAAATAGAGCATGATGCGCCAGTTTATGCATGTTTGAACACGGCGACTTATTGGTATGGCATTCAAAAAGCCAGGGCGGATTTTGGTTTGGACGGAGATAGGGATGGTTCACCGGCAACTTACACCAAAGATGATATTGTCGTAGCTATAATTGATACCGGAATAGATCCAAACCATGTGGACTTGGACGGCGGGAAAATAATTGGATGGAAGGATTTTATAAATGGGCGAACAACACCTTACGATGACAATGGACACGGGACTCATTGTGCATCAATAGCGGCTGGGACAGGTGAAGGAAATCCAAGCTATAAAGGTGTGGCGCCAGGGGCTGCGCTCGTCGGTGTCAAAGTGCTTGACTCAGCAGGTTCAGGAACGTTAAGTGGGGTGACTGATGGCATAAACTGGGCTGTAGCTAACAAAGACGTGTATGGAATAGAAATCTTGTCCTTAAGCTTAGGTACTTCAGGCAGCTCTGACGGCACCGACGCTGTTTCAGTTGCTTGCAATAACGCTGTTGACCAAGGTTTAGTAGTTGTAGTTGCGGCTGGAAACAGTGGACCAAAAACTTACACTATAGGCTCTCCGGGCGCAGCTGAAAAAGTCATAACAGTAGGCTCCATTGCTGATGTTGGACAGAAAGGCTTCTTTTTAAATTCCTGGTCAAGTAGAGGGCCTACAGCGGATGGCAGGATCAAGCCAGATGTATGTGCACCAGGATATTTAATAATGGCCGCTAAAGCGGGAACAACAAACGGCTATGTTGAATACAGCGGCACAAGCATGGCAACGCCTTTCGTGGCAGGCACTGTTGCGTTGATGCTGGACGCTAACCCCTCGTTAACTTCATCGCAGATTAAAAGTATAATTTCAACAACATCCATAGATTTTGGTCCTTCTGGAAAGGACATAGATTATGGCTGGGGAAGACTTGATGGTTATGAGGCCGTTAAAGCGGCTGGGGGCTACATTGGGACGGGCATAGCAGTGCCAAATCATTTCGCGTTCACTGAAACACTTGCCAGGACGGGGGCCTATGATCTTTGGAAGATAACAGTGACAACGACGAGTTATCCGATTGCCATAACATTAATAATGCCGTCGTGGAGCAGCGCGACAAGACCTAACTTTAACATATACCTCTACAATCCTTCCGGAAGCCTTATCGCCTCATCCACCGGGACCACGCGACAAGAGATTATCGCTACAACCATAACGGCGACTGGCACCTACACCTTGCGGGTTTACTCTTCATCTAGTTCTGGAACGTACTATCTCGACATCAGCGCCGGCGCTTCCAATGTTTACATATCTTACAACGGCTAAACTTAAAACCTCGCCCACTTTTCTTTTATCTTATGTCAATTTTGTTGTTGACGGCAAACTGCAAAATTGATAGCCCCCCTCTAGATTTTCCCTTTTAAAGAGGCTTTACCTCATGTTCGCAGCTGTTTTGCTTTAGAAAATGTTTAATTAACTGGTTTGATGTAAAGCTGTGCAGATGGAAGGATAAATTTGAGCGAAGAGTTGGCTAAACTTCCTCCACAGGTTCAGGAGCGCCTCTTAAGGCTTCAGCAGTTGCAGCAGACGTTGCAGTCTGTTTTGGCTCAGAAGCAGCAGGTGGAATTGGAGCTAACAGAGATTGAGCAGGCTTTAAGTGAGCTGCAAAAGGTTGCAGACGAGGCTGTTATTTATAAGGCGATAGGCTCGCTTTTGGTTAAGACCGACAAGGTGAAGGTGACAGCCGACCTAAATGAGCGCAAAGAACTGCTTAACATGCGAGCCTCAGTTTTGGGTAAGCAGGAAGAACGTCTCCGGAGCCAAATGAAGGAATTGCAGGCAAAGCTTCAGCAAGATTTGGCTCCAGTTTCGGGGACACAGCCATAGGCAAAGAGCATTAAGAGGCTTGGTGAAGCTTGGAAGATATAGGCTTGCCAGAGTTAACCCCAGAACAGATTGAAGAACTCTGTTCAAAGGCCGAGGAGGCTGCAAGAGGGTATGTGCTGTCTAAAGTTCCGCCAAAACAAGTTGAAACATTAAACATAAGTGTTGAAACAGACGGTGAGAAACCCTTAACATTGACTGTTGATGTTGAGATAGTCTTGTCGCCGCTGATGCAGGAATATGACGTTCAAAGGCTTGCGGATGAAGCCGTAAAAGAGGCGTTCAAGTCGGCTGAGAAATACTTGAGGGAGCTTAAGTGTCATTTGCAGAAGTAACCCGCGTATTGGATGAGGCAAATGCCCAGCATATAATCTTGTTGTGCCATCATAATGCTGATCCGGATGCCATATGCTCGGCTTTTGCTCTGGCAAGTCTGTTTAAAAAGTGTAGACCACAAGTCAGTGTTGAAATTGGAGCGGCGCAGGGGATAAGCCGCCTTTCAAAACACATTTTAAAATATTTGCCGATAAATGTGGAAGCCCAGCCCAAAGTTGAAAGTGCAGATTTGCTAATTCTTTTGGATACAAACACTATTCAGCAGTTGGACAACCTTGCAGAGAAGGTGAAGGCTTCAAAGGCGCCCTTAATTGTCATTGACCATCATGCGGCTCATCCAGAAACAGAGAAGATGGCAAAACTTTGCATTACAGATGAAAATGTTTCCTCAACATGCGAGATAATCTACAGCTTTTACAAGCAGTCAGGCGCTAAAATCGAGGAGAACGAAGCTAAAGCGCTTTTCTTGGGCATAGCCTTCGACACCCGCCACTTTGTTTTGGCAAACTCCTCAACACTGAAAACAATTGCAGAGCTGATAGACGCTGGAGTAAACGTCCAAGAGGCACTGGCAATTTTATCCTTGCCAATGGATTTTTCAGAAAGGGTTGCGAGGCTTAAGGCTTGTAAGAGGGCTAAGCTCTTCAAAATAGGCGAGTGGATAATCGCCTTGTCGCATGTTAGTGCCTTTCAAGCTTCGGCAGCCCGTGCCATAATAGACCTCGGAGCGCATGTGGCGGTTGTTGCTGGACAGAAAAATGAAAGTCTGGAGATAAGCCTCCGCTGCACCAAGGAATTTCATGAAAAGACGGGAATCCACCTTGGAAGGGACATAGCCAAGCCTTTAGGCGAATACCTCAACGGCATGGGTGGGGGGCACGCGACAGCAGCTGGTGTCAACGGCTTTGGAGAACTTGAAGCTGGGCTTAAGCGTTGTTTGAGGCTTTTGAAGGAAAAGATAGTGGGCAACACAGCAGAAAACTCAAAATTAAGTAGTTACTCTTAAATGGCAAAGTTTTTGGTTAGGATGTGGTGGAAAAACCAAGCATGCCAATAATCGAGACAAAAAACCTAACATACACGTATCCGGGCGCCACAAAACCATCAATTAGAGATGTTTCCATAAAAATTGAGAAGGGCGAATTCGTTCTTATAACCGGACCAAGCGGCTGCGGAAAAACAACCTTATGCAGATGCTTTAACGGTTTGATTCCTCACTTTTACCAAGGCGAATTGAAAGGCGAAATAACTGTCGCTGGGTTAAAGGTTCCGGAACATCAAATATACGAGTTGGCAACTCACGTGGGCATGGTCTTCCAAAACCCGGAAAACCAGCTTTTCGCCTTGTCTGTAGAGAAGGATGTAGCCTTTGGACTTGAAAACCTTGGAATCCCAAGAGAAGAGATTCGCAAAAGAGTGGACTGGGCGCTTAGGCTTACTGGAATATACGAACTGCGAGAACGTACACCAACGGAGCTTTCTGGCGGACAGCAGCAACGGGTTGCCATAGCCTCTGTTTTAGCTATGCAGCCAGAAGTCATAGTCCTCGACGAGCCAACTTCCTTTCTTGACCCGCTGGGTGCCAAGAGGATTTTTGAGGTTATTTATGAGCTTAATAGGAAGCTTGGAGTAACCATAGTTCTTGTTGAGCATAGGCTTGATTTGACAGCAAAATACGCAGACCACATCATAATAATGGATGACGGCAAAGTTGTTTTGGACGGGGAACCCCATGAAATCCTAAGCTCTGAGGAAGCCCGCCTGATTGGTGTTGGAATTCCAAAGGCGACGCGCCTCTACCAAATACTGAAAAGTGATGGGATAAAGCTAGGCGGAAAAGTGCCATTGTCCTCTGATGAGATGGCTGAAATGGTTAGGAGGCGCTTAAACGCCTATGATTGAGGTTCGAGACATCTACTTTAAATATCCAAGCGGGGTGGAAGCGCTAAAGGGGGTTTCCCTAACAATTCAAGACAGCGAATTTGTAGCTATAATGGGTGAAAATGGGGCTGGGAAAACAACCCTTGTAAAACACTTTAATGGACTTTTAAAGCCAACATCCGGTAAAGTGCTTGTGGACGGCGTGGAAACAACAAAGGTGAGCGTTGCAACCCTAGCCAGAAAGGTTGGCTTCGTCTTCCAAAACCCAGACCATCAACTTTTCAGCGAAACCGTTGAGGAGGAAATAGCCTTTGCCCTAAAAAACTTCGGCTTCAACCAAGACGTAATAGAAAAGCGGGTGACATGGGCGCTTAACCTTCTAGGCTTGACGCAGTACCGGAAAACTTCACCCTTCATGCTCAGCGGAGGCGAAAGAAAACGGGTGGCACTGGCTTCAGTACTTGCATGGGACCCCAAAATCTTGATTTTAGACGAACCCACCATCGGGCAAGATTACCAACAGAAGGAGAAGCTTCGCCAATTCATTCTACAATTGAAGGCTCAAGGAAAAACCGTTGTTATTGTGACGCATGACGTGGAGTTTGTGGCTGAATGCAACCCGAGAGTTGTGCTTATGCGGAGCGGAAAAATTGTTGCGGATGGCGAAGCAAGAAAAATCCTAACAGACCCAGAAATACTTGAACAAGCCTCCATAGTGCCGCCCCAAATAGCTCAAATCTTCATAAACTTGGCGGATTTAGGCTTTCCAAAAGATGTCATAGACGTTTACGAAGCAAGAGAAATCCTACTAAAAGCCTTCCGGAGGCACCAAGCATGAGCTTTTTTGACGGACTACGCTTCAGAAGGGTCAGCTCTCCCATTCACAATCTAGACCCAAGAATAAAGTTTGTTTATGCATGTGTGATTTTTGTTGTCGCCATACTTTTCTGGGAGCTACTGCCACTAATTGTGCTTTTTCTGATGCAGATTCCCTTCGTTATAGTTGCTCGTGTCAAGCGGGAGTGGGCACGCTCCATGAGAGGCGCCGCCTTCTTGGCGTCCATAATATTTTTCGTCAACTTCATATTCTCCTTCATAAGCTCCGGCTATGTAGTTACACTGTCGGCATTAGAACACGCTCTGTCCATGACGCTGCGTTTCTTGGTTCTCGTAGAATCCTTCTCCATATTCTTCTTAACAACGTCGCCGGACCATCTTGGCTTAGCCCTGGAGCAATCCCACGTGCCATACGAGTTCTGCTTCGCCTTCACAACAGCTGTGCGCTTCGTCCCAGTCCTAGCCGAGGAAGCCCAAACCATCATGGACGCCCAAAAGGCAAGAGGCCTAGAGCTTGAAAAGGGCAACTTCCTAAAGCGGATTAGAAACTACATTCCGATTCTCATACCGCTTATTGTTAGTGCAATCCGCAGAAGCCTCGAACTGGCTGAAGCCATGGAGTCCCGCGCTTGGGGGGCAGTGAAAAAGCGTACAAACCTCTATGTTTTGAAACTGCGGAGAAGCGACTACATCTTCATATTTCTAACCATCGGCATTTTAGCCGCCGCAATCCTAGTCCGCCTATACCTCCGAATTCCACGTTTAGAAGAAATCTTAACAGGCTTGGCTTAACCGCAAGACTTTTAACATAGACTCTCGTGTAAAGGGTTTCTCGGAGCTTGAAAACTTGGAATGGTTGAAAGCCGCAGCCGAGGAAATCATTTCAGGGATTAAAAGCTCCATTGAAGAGCTTAACCCAAAAGAGGTTGAACGCTTCATAGAGCTACTTCTGGGCGCAAAAAACAAAAAAATATTCGTTGTAGGCATGGGAAGAAGCGGCTTCGTGGGAAGAGCCTTCGCCCTCCGCTTAATGAACTTAGGCTTCAACGTCTACTTCTTGGGCGAAACAATAACACCTGCAGCGGAGAAAGGAGACCTCCTAATAGCCATTTCAGGAACTGGCGCAACAAAAATGGTTTTAACAGCGAGTGCGGCAGCAAAAGAAATTGGAGCAACAGTGGTTGCCATAACATCTTTTCCAGAATCCCCCTTGGGGCGTATAGCTGACCTTGTTGTTACGATTAAGGGTAGGACTAAGGCTGGTTGGCCTAAAGAGGAGGATTATTTGGCTAGGCAGCTTATGGGTGAGAGGGAGCCCCTAACCCCTCTTGGAAGCATTTTCGAGAACAACTGCATGGTTTTCCTGGACGGTTTGATTGTGGAGCTTATGCACCGCATGGGGACAACTGAAGAAGATTTAAGGCGTAGGCACGCCACAATAGAATAGGCTTTGCGCGGTTATGCATTATGGGGAGTGCCGGAAATCCGAGCTAAATGGAAAAAGAAGAGGATGAGGCGGCAGAAGAAGAAGAGGCAGAAGCGGAGAGCCCGGTACAAGTAGTGCGCTTTTTAACGATTTTGTGTTTTTTGTTAAGTTTGTTAAGGATTAGGCGTGCATATAGCTTATTAAGACTTGCGATATTATAATAGTTGGAAAACCAGCCACCACCCTAAACCATCAGCAAAAAGGGAAGCAGATGCCCAAAACCCAAAAAACCGAAGAAAAAACACAACTAGGCATAATAATCGAAGGAAAAGCCAAAAAACCAGCCGTCTTCAGAGAAGTCTACCCAATACAAGAGCCATACATCTACGCCGCCATAGTAAAAGATCCAGGAACCCAAAAAACCCGATACGAAGTGATAGAACCAACACTGCGAAAAGAAGACGAAAACCTCCTAAAAGAGATTAAAAGCCTCCTAATGGAAGAGATAGACGTAAACCTAAAAGAAATCGAAACCAAGGAAAAAGCGGAAAAATACCTAAAGGAAAAAACCACCCAAATAATCAAGAAATACCACATCAAGGTTCTGCCGGAATCCGTTGACAAGCTCCTCTACTACATTATAAGAGATTTTATTGGGTATGGGAAGATAGACCCTCTGATGAAGGACCACTTTATTGAGGATATATCGGCTGACGGTGTAAACATACCCATCTACGTTTGGCACCGCATGTATGAGTCGCTGCCAACAAACATAATTTTCAAGGATGAGGCGGAGCTAAACTCCTTCATAATCCGCTTAGCATACTTGGCTGGAAAAAACATTTCGATTGCCTCACCGATTTTGGATGCCTCGCTTCCAGACGGGAGTCGCATACAACTAACCTATGGGAATGAAATCACCCGTAGAGGTTCAACGTTCACCATCCGCCGCTTCCGCGTTGACCCCCTAACCATTTCCGACTTAATTGCCTTCAACACCCTTTCGTCGGATATGGCTGCATACCTATGGTACATCATAGAGAACAGGGCTTCGGTGCTTGTCGCCGGGGGCATAGCTGCTGGAAAAACAACAATGCTGAACTGCCTATCCATGTTCATAAAGCCTGAAATGAAAATAGTAAGCGTTGAAGACACTCAAGAGCTAAACCTACCCCACGAAAACTGGATTCCATCAGTTGTTCGGCTCGGTTTTGGACACGAGGACAAAGGAAGCGGAAGCATAACGTTGTTCGACCTTCTGAAGGCTGCTGTGCGCCAAAGACCAGACTACATAATTGTTGGAGAAATTCGCGGGGAAGAAGCCTACACACTTTTCCAAGCCATGGCGACAGGTCACTTGGGCATGTGCACAATCCACGCCGAATCCGTTGAAGCCGTGATAAACCGCCTTGAATCAGAACCGATGAATATTCCAAAGTCCCTCATAGCCATGATTGACGTGATAATGGTTATGGCAAGAACCGAAATTGAGGGCAAGCCAGCGAGAAGAACTTTCACAGCAACGGAGGTTGTCGGTTTAGACACTAAAACAAAGGAGTTGATAATAGAGGAAGTCTTCCGATGGAAGGCTAGCGAGGACAAATTCGAGTTTTTGGGGCATAGCTCCCTCCTTGAAGAACACATGAGGAAGATGGACGTCAGCGAGGAAGATGTTAGGCGGGAGCTTCAACGAAGAAAAACAGTTTTGGAATGGATGGTTAAGAAGGGCATCCGCAGATACACGGAAGTTGCCAACGTAATCCGCGAATACTATGCTAACCCGTCGCGTGTTTATCAGAGAGCGAGGATGGGACTGAAGTGAAAAGCCCAAAAATTGCTGAAGCCTTCAAAAAGTTTCTTTCAAAAATTCGCTCCACAAAAGCCCAAAAGGAAAGCGAAAGCGAGAAATTTAAGACTGGAAGTTTCCAATCCGTTGCTTATAGGCTGGTGGGCGGCAAAATCAGCCGCATATTGCCCCTCTTTGAAGATTTGAGTTTGCACTTGCAGAGGGCTGGACTTAAGACTGGTTTTAGGGTTTACATAAGCCTAACAGTCTTTTCTACGCTTACAATTGCACTTGCCACCTTTGTGGTTGTTCCATGCCTATTAATTTTCATGTTTGACGTACCTCTTTTTCCAGCCTTCCTATTCGCTTTGGGCGGAAGCCTCTTCGCAGTTGCCTTTTCAATTATCGGGTTTTACATTTACCCGGTTTACCGAGCCGACAAATTTAAAAGAGAACTTGAGGATGAGTTGGCTTTTACGACTGGTTATATGTCAATTTTGGCCAGTGCTGGCGTTCCACCGGAGAAAATTTTCTATTCACTTTCGAATCTCCCCATTCCGTTGGCGGTTTCCGCGGAGGCTAAGAACGTTATTAGGGATGTAAACCTCTTCGGCTTGGACATAATTTCGGCTTTGGAGCAAGCCTCTAAGCGGACGCCCTCTGAGAGGTTTCGGGAAATGATTGAAGGTTTCATATCAACAATTCATTCTGGGAGCAACCTTGCCGCCTATTTAAGGGAGAAGTCAAAGCAGCACATGAAGTTGAAGAGGATAAGCCTCCGCAAATTCTCAGACACGTTGTCTATGCTTTCAGAGTTTTATGTGGCTATACTTGTCACTGGACCCCTGCTTCTCATAATTATGCTGGCTGTTATGGCTATGATGGGCGGGGGCCTCGGGCTTCTAGGCCCAGACCTTTTGCTAAACATATTAACCTACATTGGGATTCCCGTAGGCTCAATAATGTTTCTCCTAATACTGGATGCCATCTCCCCAAAGTGGTAGAGCGCAAATGCCAAAAGTGGAGAAAACAGTCAAAAAAATCGTTTGGGCTTCGTCAGCTATTCTAGCCATATCCATAATAGTTTACGGCTTCTTCACTGCTTGGGGCACAACAGTTTTCGACGAATTTGTGTTTTTCGCTGTTATTGCGGCTTTTACACCGCCAACAATCATAAATTACGTGGATTATAGGTGGAAGAGGGCCATAGATGAGCACTTGCCAGACCTTTTTAGAAGCATTGTGCAAGCGCAAGAAACTGGCATGACGCTGCCTAAAGCCTTAGAGGAGGCTGCGAAGAGGGATTTCGGTCCGTTGACAGCTGAGTTGCGGAAGATGAATGCCCAAATCTCTTGGGGTATGACTTTAGAAGAAGCCTTAATCGCATTTGCTAGGCGCGTTAACACCATTCTTGTGCATAGAACCATACCTCTCATAATTGAGGCTAATCGTTCAGGTGGACGTGTGGAAAAGGTTTTCGACCCGATGGGCAAGTTTGTCCAGTCAACCCTTATACTTCACAAAGAACGGCGAAACCGAACAAGACCATACATTGCCATAATCTATGTGGCTTTCTTCGTCTTTCTATTCACTATTATACTGCTTTTCAAATCCTTCTTCGTTGACATACAAGGCTTACCTATGCTCGGAGCAGCCATCATGGCTCCGGCAGAAATAAAACGCTTGTTTTTGCACATGACTGCCATTCAAGGCTTTTTCGGAGGTTTGGTGGCTGGAAAAATGGGCGAAGGCACAATAAGCGCCGGGCTGAAGCACAGCCTAGTAATGATGCTGTGCGGCTACATAGCCCTAAAACTCTTCCTATGAGGTGACTGCGCAGTGAACACTCATAGGCTTTTGAGGTTTTTCATGGACAAGCGGGCTATAACCCCAGTGCTGAGCAACCTGTTGCTTATGGTTGTCGCTGTTGCCACCATGTCAATAGCCGCCGCCACCACGTACATAATAACAACAAACCTCCGCGAAACCATGGGAGAACGCCTAATCATAGAAGACGTCTGGTTCAATGACGCGGCTGGGACACGACAAATAAGCATTTACCTTCGCAATGTTGGGAAAGCGTCAATCCGCATATCCACAGTCTACATAAACCACACGAGATATCTATCGCCAACCCTAGAGCTGGGATTAGGTGATCACGGGTGGTTTAACGTTACTTACAGTTGGATGCCGGGCAGTCTATATCACTTAGATGTTGTAACAATGAGGGGAACCCATGCTGGAGGCTATTACAAAGCGCCTTAAAAGGCTAAAAAGCGAAAAGCGCGGCGTAAGCAACGTCCTAGTCGTAATGCTAAGCCTAATCCTAATAACGGTTATAGTCGCAAATGTGGTGCTATGGAACTATCAAATGAACCAGCTGGACATTGAAAGAATGCATGAATCAATAAGCATAACAAACGCCAGCCGCATAACACGCTCACAATGGCTTACAGCCCAAAACGAATTCTCAATAACAACGGGAACCAGAACAGGCGGCTCCTATACAGACACAAAAGCCGTGGACGGTTTTTACGAGTCTTTTAGGGAGGAACTTCCCTCAGTCCATTATAATCCGTCCGACTACACGTTAGGCAACTCAACAAGGCTTATCTCTGGCGAGATAGCCGACCTTAAAACAGATAATGGCGTTTACATGCAGTTCCAAAGCTATCCAGCAGCGTTTTCAAGCACCACTGAAACCTTTGGAAACAATGCCGTCGGGGCATCAACCCGCAATACTGAAAATTATATTGTCGGTTCGGTTTTCACCCCTACAAAAGATGGTGAGGCGCAAAGTATTACGATATATGTAAGTGTAACCTCAAGTTCAAAAAATATGAGATGCGCCATCTATCTACACAGCACCCTAAGCTTAATAGCCCAGACAGAAGAAAAAACAGTACCAGCTCCCACCATTGGATGGGTGACATTTAATTTTGCAGCGCCAAAACCAGTGCTCAGAGCCAATACTGAATACTTGCTTGTTGCTTGGGCCCAGTCCGGCAGCGGTTTCGCATATTTGTACTATAGGCCTGGGCAGCAAAATCAAGGCCACTACTTAAGCAGAACTTACACTGGAAGTTTTCCGAACCCGTTGCCGAATCCTAATCATGAGAATAGGGAGTATTGTATTTATTGCGCTTTTAAACCCGCCACTGAAGAAAAAGTTGAAGTTGAATTCAGTGGGGCGTCAGACCAGAATTTTTGGATGAACCTAACATGGGCCATCAACGCATGTTGCAGCGTGGGCGATGTAGCGGCAACATTCCAGCTTTTCAATTACCAGACCGGCGAATATCCAACAAGCGGGGAAGGATATGAAAACCACATAATTGGAACAGAAGAGGTCAATATAACCCAATTAATATCCGTTAACCCCATGGCCTTTAAAGATGCTGAAGGCAACTGGAAAATCAAAATAACCGGAACAAAAGAAGCAGAAGCGCCGTTCATTCTTAAAGTCGACTGGATAGAGCTTAAGGTAACCTTGTCAAACATTTACCGCCTCGAAGTAACTAACAATTTCACGATAGATTTGTCAGCTTACCCATTGAACTACGTTTATGGCGTTGAAATAATGGTGAGATACAACGTTTCAGAGGCTGGTGAACGTTGGTTTATGAAAGCGTATGATTGGGCTTCTGGAAGCTTCAGCGACGTGGGCTTTAACAACACCGAAGGGGACCAGCCCACGGCTAACGGGTGGAACGATTATGCTATTAGCATAGCTGAGAATTGGACGTGTTACATAAGAGACGACGGCACTGTCCAAATAATGTTCTGTGACGAGGGCACAAGTGAAAACCAAACATTCGTCCACATCGATTTCATAGGCGTCCGCGTAATCCTCAATGGCTTAATTTTGGAGATAAAAAACAGCGGCGCCACAACAGCCCACATAGTCTCTATATGGGTTATCAACGCGACCCATCACATGCGTTATGATGCAGACTTCTTCATAAACTCCGGAGAAAGCGCAACCTACATGAGGGTGGACATACCTCCACCAGCCAGCGATTTCACTGTTAAAATTGTCACCGAGCGGGGTAACATAGACACTTTTTAGGCTCAGCCTACTTCTTGCCCAGCTTATCCTTAAGAGCCTTCATAACCTCTTTTGAATCCCTAGCTTCGATAACCTTAATGTTGTATAGTTCAGCCATTTTCTTTGCGTTGTCATTTAACTTTGGAATAGCTATGAGGAAGGCAGCGTCTGGCGCCACGTCATATATTTTTGCGAAGAGGGCTATTACTGGCTGTTCTGAAACCACGTCTTCTGTTGCTGTTGCCACATCCATTACCGTCACCTTTTTGGTTATTTCCTTTCTGTAGGCGGCTATGTCAAACATGTGGTTGGCGCCAGACCTCCCCTTCAGAAAGGCTGGAGCCTCAACTTCGAATCCACTTTCGACGAGAAACTCCTTTATCGGCGCGACAAAAATCCATCCAGCTGTTATTTCACCTCTAACATCTTCATTCAACGTGTAGGCGTAGACATCTCGAATTTCCACATCCTCAAAAGTGAAATCGGCTTGGCATTCCCGGCAAAAATGCCTTGTAATGGGTATGTCAAAGCTTTTGCCGCAGTCCTTGCACGTGCACCATATTCCAGCCTTCCTATAGTCTACTTCAGGCTTCTTCAGTTCTTCACGGCATTTTGGACAGACAAGCTTCCCGCCCTTTCTGAAGTTCTCTTCAACATCCATATAACCACATTTAACATGTTCAACCAGAGAACCCTTCTGTATGTTGAAGGATTTGCAGTATGGACAACAATAGTGGGTTGAAATGTTCTGCGAACCACAACTGGGGCAGTACAATATTTTGTCATAAAGCTTCCGCTCTATGACTTTCGCTTCATAAAGCCTATCCAAGAAATCCTCAACTTTTGAAGAGTCCCCCAAGATTGCCTCAATTTCAACATATTTGTAGCCAAACTTCGGGTCGAAGGTGGGTTTAAGCTCGCTTATTTCACCACTTAAAAATTTACTTAAGAAAACTTGGATATTTGGGTCTTTATACAGCCTCATCCTTTCAAGTTTTTCAGTTTGCATCAATTTCCCATGCCGACAACCATGAAGCTAGCATTTTAAGGCTCAACCCTAATTATATAAGGTTTGTTGCTGTTAAAACTTTCCATAAGGCACGTTTTCCTCGAAAGGTTTTAAAGGTTTGCCGTGCTTGTCGTTTTGTAAGGTGTGCTAAAATTTGGGCTTAAAAGCTAAAAAGCTTGTAAACTGCCCCAAGTGCGGCTTCACATTTGACATATCCTATGGGCGAGCGTTTGCATGTTCAGGATGCCCATCAACAGTTCAATGTAGCTATGCAAAATGCCCAAAATGCGGACATGAATTTCCGTTACGGTAGGCTGAGACTTCACGGGCGAAACAAGGTTTTAACAGTCACGTTTTTTAACTGGAATTTCCATATTCCCTAAAGCAAAATTTACAATAAGCAAAGCATGGTGGTCGATTGTCTAAGCGTCTGATACTTCGGTGGGCGTCCCTTAAGGGTTTAGCGGCAATAATCCTATTCCTTATAATAGCCGCCCTAATCGAATATGCTGTTGTTGTTTATGCCGTTTCCCTCGGAGTGAGAGATGAAAACCCCCTGCAAGGAAGTTTTCAGTTTCCATGGACAAACTGGACAATAACGATTACTGTGAGTCCGCTTTTTCATCTTGTCCCGTTGTCAGTTATTATCACACTTGTTTTCAGTTGGATTTGTATGACAAAATATGCGGCTATGCAGCCTCAAAAACCGCCCGAAGGAAAACCCAAACCTAAGCCACAAAAGAAGGGTCAAATCCAAAAAGCGGAGAGAAAATTCACGTCTAGAATAGCCAACGCCGTAAAGAATTTTTTCGGAAGAATAAAGGCTGGACTTTTAAGGATTAAGGGGGTGTCCTACATTTGGAGCAAGGTAAGCTTTGCAAGGGCAACAATAAAAAGCGCCATAATAACAATTCTGGTTTTTTCAGCTCTAATTCTGCTGGTTTCAGTTGTTGCCTATCCCGGGCTGATATACGGAACTTTTTCAAATATGTATCGTGGAAACCCCTCGCTTCTCGAGTTTGTAAGGTCTGTTAACAATGCTTTGAAGGGCTTTGTTGAAGCTCTCGGTCCCATCGGTTGGCTTTGCTCAGCAGTAAATAATGCCATAATTTCTGCAGCTCCAGCTTTGAGGGGTTTTGCCTCAGCCCTTGGAGGCTTGGTGAAGCCTCTTGTGGATTTGCCTCCAGTCGGTAAATACATTGTTTTTCAGAACGTGGCGGCTTGGGTTTCAGCTTTGGCGGTGTTCTCCTACGGGTTTTTAACGCGAAAAGGTTATCGCTTTAGGAAGGCAAAGAGAAGTTAGAGGCTTCGGAAATGGCTGACCGTCCAAGATTTGGTCCAGCAGGGGTTCCGCCAAGTTTTAGGGCTATGAAAGCCTCCTTGACGGATATTCCGAGACTTTTACGGGAAGAGGGATTAGACGCTTTTGAGTATCAAGCTGTGCGTTGGGGTGGAAAGCCCCAAATTCGAAGGGAGGATGCCGAAAGCCTTGGATTAAGAGCCAAAGAGAACGATGTCCTCTTAAGCCTTCACGGCTCCTACTTCATAAACTTGTGCGGCGAGAAAGAAACCGTCGAAGCTAGCAAAGACCGCCTTGCTGCGTGTGCCACTGCATCCCAGTGGATGGGCTCCCAAATTGTTGTTTTTCATCCTGGGTTTTACGGAAGAAAATCTCCAAAAGATGTTTTTAAAGCATGCCTCGAAGCCCTAAAAGATGTTGTTGAGAGGCTTAAGGCTTTTGGCATTAAGGATGTGCGGCTTGGTCCGGAAACCATGGGGAAGCCGACCCAGTTTGGCAGTTTAGAAGAGGTTTTAACTTTATGCGAGCAAGTTGAGCAAACTCAGCCCGTAATAGACTGGGCGCACCTTCACGCTAGAGACCGTGGGCGCTTCAAGACTGTTGATGACTTCCGTAGGATTGTTGAGGAAATTGAGAGGTGTTTGGGAACTGAAGCCGTCAAAAACATGCATTGCCACTTCACAAAGGTCGAGTTCACTGACAAGGGGGAGAAATGCCACCACACGATGGACGAGGCTGGTTATGGACCAGATTTTGAGATGCTTGCGAAGGTTATAGCCGATTTTAGATTGAATCCAGTCATAATTAGCGAGAGCCCAGTGTTGGATGTGGACGCCATAAAAATGCGGGACATTCTCAGAAAAGTGCTGAAAATATAAGCTGGCTGCAATGGGGCTTGGTGCGATACCTTTTTCTATAAAGTTTGTGTGCTGTTTATGGGTGCCTTCGGTTTTGGTTAGGCTAAGGGGCTTCCAAAAACTCGCAACCATTGAGGAAGCGAAAAAACTATTTTTCAACAGCCTAAAACTTGAACGGCGTAAAACCGAAATGATTCCAGTTTGGGAAGCGCTTAACCGCGTTTTGGCAGAAGATATCATAGCAGATGAAAACCTTCCAAGATTTGACCGTTCCGCAGTTGACGGTTATGCCGTTAAAGCCGAAGACACGTTTGGGGCTTTCCAGTTTAAGCCCAAAACCCTAAAACTGACAAACGCAAGCGAAGTGAAAAAGGGCGAAGCAAAACAAGTTTGGACTGGAAATCCCCTTCCAAGAGGGGCAGATGCCGTTTTGATGCTGGAAAATGTTAGGCTTGTTGGTGGCAGCCAAATAGAGGTTTGGACGGCTGTTACGCCGGGCGAGAATGTTTCGAAGCGGGGAGAAGACGTAGCAAAAGGCGAAGTCGCAGTTGAGGCTGGAACACGCCTAAAACCTCACCATCTAGCCTTAATATCGGCACTTGGCAAGAGCAAAGTACAAGTTTTTGAAAAGCCAAAGGTGGCGATTTTGGCTACTGGAAACGAGCTTGTCGAAGTTGGAGAAAAGCCGCGTGAAGACCAGATTTATGAATCAAATAGGGTTATGCTTGTATCCTTGTGCAATGAACTGGGCGCCGAACCCATAAACTTTGGGATAGCAAAAGACGATGTTGAGGAGATCATAGAAAAGCTCAAACAAGGGCTGGAGAAGGCGGAAGTTGTAATAACCACTGGCGGAACAAGTGTTGGAGAATCAGACCTTGTTCCAACAGTCATAAACAAGCTTGGTAAGCCCGGCATTATTGTTCACGGAGTTGCCATGCGCCCAGCCATGCCCACAGCCCTAGCCCTTGTAAATGATAAGCCAGTAATAGTGCTTTCAGGCAATCCGGTGGCAGCTTTCTTCGGCTTTGAGGTTTTCGCAAGACCTTTAATCCTCAAAATGCTAGGCATAGAAAACGAGACCAGACCTGTTGTGGTGGCAAAGCTTACGAGGCGGACATCAACAGCCCTTGGAAGAAAAACCTTTGTTCGCGTCCGCGTCTTCCAGAGGTATGGAGAGTTTTATGCTGAGCCCATAAGTGCTAGGGGTTCTGGCATAATCTCAACATTAACAAGGGCTAATGGCTATGTTGTCGTGCCCGAAAACCGCGAGGGACTAGAAGAAGGCGAAACTGTTCAGGTTCACCTCTTTGACAAGCTGGAGGTTTTCGGCGAGTATGTTTAGAAAACTCTTCACCCTCGAAGAGGCAAAGAAGGCTATTGAAAAACATTTTGAGGCTAAACCAATAGGCGTTGAAGAAGTCCCGCTTTTGGAGGCTTACAACCGCGTTTTAGCAGAAGACGTAACCGCCCCGCTGGATATTCCACCCTTCAACCGCTCAACAGTTGACGGTTATGCCGTTAAAGCCGAAGACACTTTTGGTGCGGACGAAAATAGACCAGTAAAGCTGAAGCTTTGCGGAACAGTAAACGTTGGGGAAATGCCAAAAATTAAAGTGGAATATGGAACAGCAGCAGAAATAATGACTGGTGCGCCAATTCCCGAAGGCGCGGACGCTGTTGTTATGGCTGAAAACACCGAGCTAAGGAACGGTGAAGTCTACGTTTATGCTGCAGTGGCAAAAGATGAAAACATAATGAGGGCTGGAGCAGACATAAAAAGGGGCGAAACCGTTGCAAAGCAAGGACAACTTTTAGGCGCAAGGGAAATCGGCGCCATAGCGGCGGTTGGACTTTCAAAAGTAAAGGTTTACAAAATCCCCCGAGTGGCTGTTTTATCCACAGGCGCAGAAATAACCGAACCAGGCGAGCCACTAGCTCCAGGAAAAATTTATGATATTAACGCCTACAGCCTAAGCACAGCTGTCGTGGAAAGCGGCGGAAAACCAGTCTATCTGGGGGTTTTTCCGGACGACCCGGATGAAATTGAAAAAGCATTGAAAAAAGCATTATCGTCAGCGGATGTTGTTGTGACTTCAGGCGGAGTTTCAGTTGGACCAAAAGATGTCATTCCAAAAACACTTAGTCTCCTTGGAAAGCCGGGCATAATTGTTTGCGGGATAGCCACAAAACCGGGAAAGCCAACAACCGTCGCTGTTGTAGACGGCAAGCCCATTTTCGCCCTTCCTGGACACCCAACCTCAGCACTATTAATCTTTCACCTGCTTGTGCGCCCAATAATAGAATGTATGGCTGGAAGAAAAGCTTCGGAGGCTACTGCTGTTAGGGCTCTGGCTTTGACGCGGATGTTTCCAGCAAGGGGTAGACGCACGTTCATCATGGTGAAACTCAAAAGAGACGAGAAACAACGGCTCGTAGCAGAACCCGTTCCAGTTGGGCTTTCAGGAGCTATAACAACCCTATTAAGGGCTGACGGATTCATAGAAATCCCCGAAAACCAGCAGTTCGTCGACGCTGGCGAGGAGGTTACGGTTCACCTTTTCCAACGCTTGGAGAACATCAGAGTTTAAGATTCAAGTTTCTTCCTTCTAGCAGCCAGATAAATTGTAGCAACCCACGTTAGGATTAGGTACAGAATCATAGCTGTGTCGTTGACGATGTCGCTACCCACTGTGTAGTAAAGCATTGAAACGGCAAAGGTTGTGTTTGTGAAGAAAAGGACGAAAACGCTCCATAGAGCCCAGCGTCTCCGCATAATCAAGCCGTAGGCTGTGGCTAGGCTTATTATGCCAATCAAACCTATGTGGACCAGCTCATAATCTACTGTGGCTAATACGATAAAGCAGACGATGCCAGCGGCGGCATAGAAAATTGAGGCTAAGAGCAAACCTATGTTTTCGGTTTTAAGCCTTGACTTGAAGCTCATGGCAGTTGCCTTCTGAAATTAATGCATTAAATTGAAACACATATGGTTAATAAATCATATGCTTTGAACGGTCACTTTTACTTCCAAGCGTATCATAAACTCATGGATATTTCCATTTCGAAACAACCCTTTTTATAGGAAGGCGGCAATGCTTTGTTGGAGAAAGGAGAATGCTGAAGAGAAAAGCGGCTATACTCATATTCCTAACAATTTTAGCCCTAACGCTAAGCCTCGCCAAAACTTTTACTGCGGGAGCGTGCCACCGCGGAGACCGAAAACCTCCAAAGATTCATTACGTTTGTCAATATCCTACAAAACCCGAATACGAGGACAGTGTGCTCATTTTAGCATACATAACGGATTCAAAAAGCGGGGTAGCCAATGCCACCCTATGTTACAGAGTTGACAGCCAAGAAGTTGTTAGGCTAAAAATGAATAGGACTGGCAATTTGTTTTTTGCAGAGATTCCGCCAAAACGCTATAACTCCACAGTCGCCTATGTGGTCTGCGCCTATGACAGGGCTGGAAACAAGGCATGCTCAAAAGAGTACACATATACGGTTGGCGACTTTCGTCCACCAGTCATAACATATGTTGAGCGGGTTCCAGCCCAACCAAACTATAACGAAACCACTTTGATAATTGCGAATGCGACGGAGCCGCCTCTTGCAAGCGGCGTAAAAGAGCTTTTGCTATCTTATAACAATGGAACAGGTTGGAATGTTATAAAAATGGATTTCAATGGCACATTATATATTGCGGAGATACCAGCATTCCCGTATGGGACAGCAGTAAGTTATCGTGTTTCCGCGGTTGACAACGCTGGAAACACTGCAACCTTAGACATTTACTCATATACGGTTGTCGACCGTTTCCCACCGATAGCCACCATTTTAACACCGAATGATGGAAGCTATGTCGCCGGAAACATAAACATCACAGTTCATGTGCAGGACGACAACCTGTTAGACGCCAAGCTTATGATTGATGAAACCCTTTTAGCTGAATGGAACATGACGGGACAATACGCCTTCCAATTGGACGCGGCAATACTGGATGATGGGCTTCACATTTTAACGTTGGAAGCAATCGACAAGGCTGGAAACATAGCAAAACACACAGTTGTCGTAACAGTTGACAATATAATACCAAAGGCTGAAATTTTGTCACCACCCAATGGAAGTTTTCTACGTGGCATAGTGCTTGTTAAGCTTCATGCTGAAGACTCAAACTTTGATAGGATGGAGCTAGAAATAGGCGAAGAAATTCATGTTTGGGAGATAGAAGACCAAACCTACGTTTGGGATACAAGCGGCTATAACGACGGCGTCTACAACATTACCCTAACAGCGTTTGACAAGGCTGGAAACAAAGATGAAACCACCATAACCGTAACCGTTGACAACACAGCTCCAACAGTGACGGGATTCTCATGGACGCCCACAGAGCCAACAGAAAATGAGTCAGTCAAAGTCTCAGCTCAAATCGTGGACGATGGAAGCGGAATTAAAAACGTTACCCTATGGTTTAGATTCCTGGGTGGCGAATGGCAAAAACTATTAATGGTTCTGGAGGATGGAAACTGGGCTGGCACAATTCCGGGTTATCCTAAAGATGCCATAATTACGTTTTATGCGGAGTGCTTTGACAAGGCTGGAAACACAGCAAAAACAGTGGAAGGCTATTATATTGTCAAGGCTGCGGCAGGCGAGGGTGGTGTCACCCCAGGCGCTGAAGGGTTCCCATTGTATTGGCTAGTACTAATAATTCTAGCCATCTTCGCTGTTCTAGCTTCAACAGCCTATTATTTTAAGAAAAGGAAGCGCGGTGCAGTCGCCAACTATTTCGCCATAACAAGCCTATAACAAATCCTACTTTGTTCACCATCGCCAGCCAAAACTTAAATCTTCGGTTTCACCAAGTCTTATTCTAGAGCCGAGAATGTCAGAAGAAGTAATTCTTTATGTTAAATCCGAGAAAATTGAGCGTGTAGAATATACGATGCCTAATTGGGGTCATTGGTGCAGCGCCGGGTACCGAGTAACAAAAACAGACTTTGCCTTAACCGAGGAGGATAGGAAGGCTATTGAGCTCTTAGAAAGATCTGGTCTCCCATTCAAAGTTGTTGATCTTAGTTTAGCGGGCGCTCCTGCACGCCTTAAGGCAAAGATTGCAAGAATAAACACGACTCCGACTTTAGTTTTTAAGGGACAAAAATTTAAGGGCTTAATGGAATTCGGAGCTATTTTGGAAAAAGAGATAAAAGTTCAGAAATGAGCGAAAAAGTTTAGAACTTCATGGGCTAAACTGTTTAGTCGTTTACTCCCAAAGAGAGCGTAGAGAAAATGAGTTACCGCGACTTGTATGTTTCCCACTCCACAGTTTTTAGCGGTTTCCAAAAAAATTTTGAGGAAGCTGACTACGTGGTTTTGGGCGTGCCCTTCGATGTTACAAGCACCTATCGGACTGGGGCTAGGTTTGGACCAAACGCAATAAGGGAGGCATCCCTAAACGTTGAAACCTACAGCTTCCGCAGCGGCATAGACGTTGAAGAACTGCGAATTCATGATTTAGGCGACTTGCACGTTTCCACAGACCCAGAGCAAACCCTAGAAAGACTCGCAAGAGTCATCAAAGAAATACTGGAGGCTGAAAAAACACCCATCACCATTGGTGGGGAGCACACAGTTACACTTGGCGTTTTGAAAGGTTTCGGCAACAAAACTTCCGAGACGGCTGTTTTAAGTTTTGACGCCCATCTCGATTTGCGGGACGAGTTTATGGGTTTAAAGCTTTCTCATGCAACTTTCATGCGAAGACTAAATGAGCAGTTAAAACCAGCAAAAATATTAGAAGTTGGCATAAGAGCCGTCTGCAAAGAGGAGCTAAAATATGTGAAGAAAGCCGGAATAGAATTCATCACAACACAGCAGATTAAAAGAGATGGTGTGGAGCGGACGCTGAAGCTTTTGAAGCGGAGGCTCGCCGATGTGAAAAGTGTTTATGTTTCTGTGGATATTGATGTTCTGGACCCAGCCTATGCGCCAGCTGTGCAAAATCCAGAACCAGAAGGTCTCGAAAGCCATGCCTTACTTGACATTTTGTGCGGTGTTTGCGATAAGCGTGTTGTAGGATTGGATGTTGTGGAAGTTGCCCCCAATTATGATTTTGGGGTTACGGCGATTCAAGCAGCAAAGATAATTTTTGAGCTTCTGTCAATTATGGAAAAATCGCGGGTATGCTGAGCTATAATAAATAATCTTTTATGTGGATTATTTTGAAATGCTCTTTTGCTTTTTCGGAAAGTAAGAGGTATGCGGTGTAGAAAGGGCGAGAATGGGTTAGACTTTTCACTTTTTGACCCTTTTGATTTCTATTATAACTTTTTGGCGGTCTGGACAGCCTGAAGTGAAAGTGTCTTTGTCTTTTTCCCATGGGAAGGCTCCGCCAAACTGTAAAGCCACTAGATAGGGGAAGATGGAGTTGTAGAAGAAGCTGCAGATATTTGGGGCTCTAAAGCTTTTATTTTCCTCTCCGGAATAAAGTGTTAAGTCGAATTCTTCTCCAACGTGGTGACCTGCTGAGCATTCACCTTCAACCTTTACGATTCTTCCAATCAATTTGCACCCTTTCAAATCACGTCACCTCAAATATTGTTATGTTTTGCTCCTTAACAGTTTTGCTATGAAGAAGCCGTTGCACTTGTGAATATGCGGATAAAGCCTCTGGCATTTTTCCATGCCTCTCAATCCGGGAAGCCCTATTTTTGGTGTTATTTCAGCCAGCGAGAACTCAGGATGCCACTTTAAGAATCTTTCAATAAGCATCTCGTTTTCTTCAACTGTTATGCTGCAAGTGGAATAGATTAGTGTACCGCCGGGTTTGACTTTTTCAGCGGAGTTTTCCAGCATTTGCCACTGGATTTCAGCCATCTTCTCAACAGAGCGTTGTGTAAGCCTCCACTTGGCTGATGGAATTTTTGCGAAGGCTCCTGTGCTTGTGCATGGCGGGTCTAAAACCACCATGTCCGCTTCTATGAAGACTGGCAACGGGTTGCATGCGTCAGCAATTATTGGCTCGGCGATATCCACACCCATTCTTGCTGTCTCGCTTTTCCAAACATCCATCCTTCGTCTTGAAAAGTCTATTGAATAGGTTGTGCCTCGGTTCTGCATGAGCTGAGCCAGATAGGTGGTTTTGGCACCCGGAGCCGCACACACGTCCAAAAGCACGGTTCCAGGCCGTGGGTTTGCCACTTCAGCTGCATAACAGCTAGCCTTATCTTGAATGTAAAATAGGCCTTCGCTGAAGCTTTTGGTTCTTGTTAGCGGGGTTTTTGTGCCTAACACCTTGTAGGCATAGCGTAACCCATCAACTTTTTCAACGCTTACTTTTTCCTCGGCTAGTCTCGCCAAAATTTCATTTTCGCTACCTTTTAGTGTGTTAAGTCTAATATAGGTTGGGGGCGCCTTCAAGTTTGCCTCCAAAATGTTTATGGCTTCTTTTCTACCGAAAAGTTTGAAGCAATACCGCACAAACCATGTTGGATGAAAAGTTAAAAGTCCAACCCTTTCCTCGTCGCCCATGCCTTTTAGAATGGTGTTTGGGCTTTCTGTTAAAAGCAAGCCTAGAAAGGGCTCAACGCATTGGAGGGTTCTCCATCCCAAAATTGAACGGGCAAGCTTCACAATGTTTTTTGCCTCTTCAATGTCTAGTTTCCCCCAGTTTTTGGCAACCCTTGTCTGGTAAACGTAAAGCCTCAAAAAAGACTGGACGCCCAAAGTGAACTCGCTTATAGATTTGGGCTTCAAAACCTCGTTTATAAAACGGTCTATAAGGTTGCGGCGCCGGACAGTTTCACAGACAAGCCCATGAGCATAGCGTAAGGCGTCAATATCGCTTATTTCAAGCTGTTTTGCTGTTCTAGCTATGGCTAGACGCTCGCTTATTTGCGCTTTCTCCATCCAGCTTAAGGCTTCAATAGCCAGAGACCAAGCCTCTCTAAGCATTCCCTTTTCACTCGGCTAAACAGCAATACAGAGGCGCTTAAAAGATTAAAAGTTTCCATAAAGGGCAGTATGCGATATGCCCTTGAAAGTTTCAAGGTTTCGTTTAGTAAGGTTTTTAGTCTGTTGCTGGTGATATTTAGTTAGGTTAAGAGCGGTTATGGCTCAAAGGCGCTTAGACGAGTTTTCAATGTCAGTGGCTAAACCTCAAGAAGTCAAAGGGGAAGCCTTACCCTTCACAGAATCCATAGAAAAAGAGCGAAAACAGAGGGGTTTTCCGCCAACGGCACCGGAAAACCTTCCTCCTTCATATTTTGTTTCAGCCACTTATGATGGCAAAGCTGGAAAAGCCCTAATCAAGCTTTACGAGCCTGTTTCTGGGCGAATCTACTTCTGGTATGATAACACTGGGCATAAGCCCTACTGCTACACAAACCTTTCGCCATTCGAGCTTGAAAAAATTGACCGTTTAATGAAGCATCCGGGCTTCGACCACTTCGAGATTGAGGAGAAGTTTGATCCCCTTCTGGATAAACCTGTCAAAGTGACAAAGATTATTGCTAAAGACCCGCTGGCAATTGGGGGGCGCCCAAGGGGCTGCATAAGAGACATTATTCCAGAAGACTTTCCAAAAATTGCAGACGTCCCGGTCTCCGCAGAATCCATCAAGGTTTGGGAGTCCAAGATAAAGTATTACCAATCCTACATTTATGACCGTGGACTTTTGCCCGGCATGGTTTACGAAGTTAAAAATGGCAATCTTGTGCCAAAACACGTAGAAGAAGCAGAGAAAATGGTTCAGCAAATCGTTGGCACTTTCAAGGAGGCTGACGACGAAGAACTCCAGTATATTGAGCAGTGGGCTAAGCTCCTCGAGTATCCAGCTCCAAAGTTCCGTTATATCACCATGGACATCGAGGTTTACTCGCCCATACCAACCCGGATGCCAGACCCGCGCGAGGCGGCATACCCAATAGTCTGCGTCTCTCTATACAGTTCAGACGGGCAAAAGCGGGTTCTCCTCTTAAAAAGGGAGGGAGTTCGCGAAGGCACAGAACGTTTACCAGCAGACGTGCAGATAGAATATTTTGAATCTGAAGAGAAGCTGATAAGGGCTGTTTTTGAGGTTTTATGGAACTACCCATTTGTGATAACCTTCAACGGCGACGACTTTGACCTACGATATTTAGCGCATAGAGCAGAAAACCACGGCTTTAAGAGAGATGAAATTCCAATAGAAATTGGCAAGAGGGTTTGCCTCCTAAAATATGGCGTCCACATAGACCTATACAAGTTCTTCTTCAACCGCTCCATACAAATTTACGCCTTCAACAACCGCTACCGAGACGTAACTTTGGGCGATGTTGGCAAGGCACTTGTAGGCTTAGACAAGATAACGCTGGAAAAGGGAATAGGCGAACTAACATATACGGAACTCGCAAAATACTGCTTCAGGGACGCTGAAATCACCTATAAACTCACAAGCTTCGAAGATGAGCTGGTCTTGAAGCTGATTCTTGTTTTGGCTAGAATAAGCAGTATGCCGATGGAGGATGTAAGCCGACAAGGCGTTTCCCGTTGGATAAGGAACTTTATGCACCGCGAACACCGCAGAAAAAACATGCTTATTCCAAACGCTGAAGATATACTAGCCCTAAAGGGAAAGACGGCCACAAAAGCCATAATAAAGGGCAAAAAATACAAGGGCGCCATAGTTGTTGAACCAGTACCGGGCGTCCACTTCAACGTCGCGGTAATGGATTTCCCAAGCCTATACCCATCAATAATAAAAGTTTGGAACTTAGGCTACCAGTCCATATTGTGCGGGCACAAGGAATGCCAAACAAACCTAGTGCCAGACACACCCCATTGGGTCTGCCGCAAAAAACGCGCCCTAGAAAGCCTCCTAATCGGCTCGCTTAGAGACTTGCGAGTCCAATGGTATAAGCCAAAATCAAAGGATAAGGCTCTGCCACCGGAGGTTAGAAGCTGGTACAATATCATTCAAGGTGCATTAAAAGTTATTTTAAACGCTAGCTACGGCGTTTTCGGAGCAGAAACCTTCGACTTATACTGCCCACCAGTAGCCGAAGCAACAGCAGCCATAGGAAGACACGCTATAACCCAAATAATTAGGAGGGCTGAAGAGCTGGGCATCCAAGTGCTTTACGGCGACACAGACAGCGTCTTCCTAAAAAACCCGTCAAAAGAGCAGATACACGAACTCGAAGAATGGACTGAACGCGAGCTGAAAATGGGTTTAGACGTGGACAAAGTTTACCGCTACGCGGTTTTCAGCTCCCGCAAAAAGAACTATCTGGGCGTTCTGGAAGATGGAAGCGTTGACGTTAAGGGCTTGACAGGCAAGAAACGTCACATCCCCCTATTCATCAAGAAGGCTTTCGACAAAATGAAAGAGCGCCTAGCCATGGTCAAAACGCCGGCAGACTTCGAAGCCGCCAAAAAAGACATCATACAAACAATCCGCGACTGCTACATACGCCTAAAAAGACGAGAATGGGAAAGCCTAAACGAACTAGCCTTCAACGTAGTATTAGGCGAAGAACCAGAACGCTACACAAAAACAACGCCACAACACGTGAAAGCCGCAAAAATCCTAAAAGAAAGCGGAATGGAACTCAAAGCCGGAGACCTAATAAGCTTTGTAAAAGTAGTGAACGAGCCTCACGTAAAACCAGTGGAACTGGCAACAAAAAATGAGATAGACGTAGACAAGTACGTGGCTTATTTGCACTCCACCTTCGACCAAGTTTTAGACGCATTAGGCTTAGACTTCGACGAAATAATAGGTTTGACGAAACTGGAACGCTTCATGTAATCAGCAGTGTTACTTCCCTTCAAGCACTTTTAATCCCCGTGCCTTCAACGAGTCAATAATGCCTTGCCTCGACAGTGCCTGTAACAGAGCAAAACCTATAACAGCTATGGCCACCAGGCTGCTGACTAGGAGGCTTAAGACAAACGCAGACCATAACGGAAGTGAAACTCCAAAATTCGGCGTCTGCTGCTGGATAATCGGGTTACCTTGCACGTAGAGGTAGTACAAGTACAAACCAATCGGAACACCAACAACAATGGAGCCAGAAACACACGCCAAAAGTTTCCGTCTTCGCGAAACAAAGACAACAAAAGCTGCCGCAAAATTCACAACTGGCCCTATAATAATGTCAGCTGGATCAAGCATATAATACACGTTACTGAAACAGCCTATCGCAACCCCTAGAACCACAGGCAACCCAAACAGCGCCGACAAAGCTATCAGACAGTCAGCCAGACGTAACTGAACCGGCCCATACGTTATTGGGCCGCCCATCATTGTTTGCACGATGTTAATTACGGCATAAAGTGCTGCAAAAATTGCTGTCAAAGCTAAATCTTTGCTATCAAACTTCAATTTTCCACCTCCCTACACCGGGGTTTGTATGGCGGAACGGGTGGGAGGCCCCACTCACCCGCCAACAAAACAGCAATACCGCAAGGCAACTATAAAAACATTCTTTTGTTTAATCCTCTTTTTTCGCTTCTCCAGCAGCTTCGCCCTCAACCTTTACAGCTGCTTCAGGCTCGATAGAGACGCCCTCAGCTGACGCTTCTTCCCTTCTGAAAAGGAGAAGGTCTATTGGCGGCGGAGGCGTGTTCAAAATGGTCGAGAGCAGGTACATAGCCGTAAAGGTATGCTGATAAACTTTCTGGAAAACGTAGGGAACCTTTGTTTCGGGGTCAACCTCCAACATCTTATTTATCTCCGTATCTTTTCCCGTAAGCGTTGCGGTGCCCTCCACCTCAAATTTGACAATGCCCGGCTTCGTTGTCAGTTGGAGGTTGAAACCGACAACCACTGTTTGGCTTCTTCTTTCCTTCTCTTCAAGCCTAGCCTTAACATCAAAATTGACGGTTCCAGCCCCACCTTTAACGTCCAGCTTAACCCCTACAATACTGGTAACATCCACCTTAACCGAAACATTTGGAACATGAAGTGTGGGGCAAATAGCTGATTCCTCACATCAAGCCTATATGCCGAATTCGGCTTTCCTTAACAACCTCCGCGATTTAAGGCTCGGCTCTAACCAATTTTTGCCTTTTGTGTGTAGCATTTTGTTACACACAGTCTCTAAAACAGGAAAAGCTGGGCAACAACAGCGACAAAAGTTGAAACAGCAACCAAAAAGGCTATAGTGACAACCACTTTCCTCTCAGTCATAGGCCGCCTATAAGTTATAAGCGTTATTAAGCTTCTCCTATGCTCCGAGAAAAGCCTTTTTCCGTCAAAAGAGACATTTGCCTTGGTCCGGAAAAAGAAATAATTCAACAAAATCATGGAAGAATTAATTATGTATGGTACAAGTGAGATCAACAAACACCACTTCACATCGGAAATTATGGCAAAAGCCGCCAAGGTTATTCCAATAGCAAAAGAGCCAGTATTTCCAACAAAAATCTTCCCCTGAAAATTGAAAAAGGCAAGCACAAGCCAAACAGCCAAAGGAAGCGTTAACAAAATAGCATTTCTTCCAGAAGCCACCATAAGCCCAACCAAAACAATGGCGGGACAAACAGTTTCCAAACCGTTAAGGCCACCCAGCTGATTAACAGTGTTGGTGACCACCATCACAATCAGCGGGATCAAAACAAAGAAATAGTATACGCCAAAATTAATGGTTCCTAACAGTGGAAGCGTAATAGCTGTGCGAGCAATACCCATTCTGTAAGCCAAAGTCATCAAGGGAACAGCTGCCACCAGCGGAAAGAAAGCCTTGTAACGCCAACGCAAATCCATCCAGTCATCCAGCAAACCCATAAAACCACCAAACAATATGCAAACAGCCAAAGTCAAAGCCGGAGAAACATTACCGCCACCAGCAGATTCCACATCAAATCCAAAAGCGTGCAAAAAGAAAAGGTAAGCAGCGCTCGCAACGACGTATATTACCCCTAAACCAGTTGGAACCAAGGGCTTGCCAGGCTTATGCTGATCCGGAACCTTTGGAAACAAATGCTGACCCTTACCCGCTTGGATGTTCGCTATAATACTTTTCCCAGTTTATTTTGTAGAGGCAGACAAGTGGAACAACACCGTTATACCCATTTTTGTTGTTTAAACCTTCAATTCGCTCCTCGACAAAGTATATCAGCTGTGTTGTCGGCGCTGAGCTTTGTTGACGGTTCACTTGGATCCAACGTTCCCTTGCATAGTTCATCAGCTTATAAATTGTTGAGTTTTGCCCCCGGCTAACCCGCTCTCCATATATTGGTTGATTTCGGCCGAATATATAGGGGTTGATGGGTACCACCTCACCTGTGCTTGCACTATTCCATCCCAGCGTAACGTTCCCAAAGGTTTCTCTGATTTTGTTTAAATCTGACGTCCACATCTCATCCTCTGTAATTAAGCCTTCTATAACAAACCTTGATGTGCCGTTGGGATAACGTGCATTCCCAGATATAGCGGCCATCCAGGTCCATTTACCCTCATCTCCACCTGCGTTTAGCCAGTTTCCATTAGTGTCTATAGTTGTGTATACAAGTATGTATTCAGCCTTATAGCGTTTCAGCATTTCCATCGACCGTTCCTCATCGGCTATAAATATAAAGCCAATGTTTTCTATCTGAGTGGTGTTCACGGTGGCGTTGTCAGCCAAGGATGTAACGTTTCCCAGAACTGTGAGCCAATATCCATAATCCCACCAACTACATACAACGGTTGAGCTTTTCAAATTGCTTCTCATCCATGTAAACATGTTTATCCATTCTTGCACAGGTTGTTGCGGTAGTGTTGAGAGGCTTCCTGCAGATATTGTGGTTGGTGTGTAAGCTTGCGTATAAACCCTCGGCATTGGGAAAGCCAAGTTCACCATTAATATTAGGAATATTAGGAAAACTGCTATGCCGCTGAACTCCCTTCCAACACGCTCCAGTCCAAATTTTCTCTTAACACTTATTCTTGGCGGCTCTTTCAACAATGTCATAAAGGGTTTCAGAAGTCCGCTAATTCCAACAGCGGCTAGGAGGCTGAAGGCTGGAGCCATAAGAACAAAAAGCCGCACCATTGAGCATGCAAAATAGAGAGATGTTAAACCGAAAACGAGGAGGAATATGTTTCTATTGTTTAGGTTTCCTAAAATAAAGAATAATCCAATTATGAAGAAGATTATCATGATGCCAAATTCGTAGTATATGGAGCCCCATGCAGATATCCTATGTTCAGCCACAGACTCGATAAGTGGGGAAGCTTCGCGAGTGAATGGATTTAGAACAGAAATGAATTTGCTGGATATTGCTTGCATGCGACCCGTATACCAGAGTGCTATGACGCCGCCGAGAATGAGGGCTAGGAAAACTATGACAGATATAATTTTCCATTTAGCTGTTTTCATGTTTGTGATAACTTCAGCTAGGCAAAGCAGTCCAAAGACGGCGGCAACTGGCAAGATGGCGCTTGTAAGTAGATAGTTTGGTGATAGTTTTGGGACATTTATGGCGATAAGTAAACCAAACCCGAAAGTTACGCCGTAGGCGAGGAAAAGTTTCCGTGTATACCTCTTCATAATTAGTAAGACCAATGTGAATAGGGTTATGACGCCTATTGGGTAATAGGCTGCGCCCCACCCGGCGCAGAAGTAGCCTAAAACTGCTCCGGAGGCGAGGGCATATTTTACAGTTGAGCTGATTTGCCTGTCTTCCTCAATAGCCCTTAGGAATAGGAAGGCGAAAAGTATGAGGGAAAATATGCCAATAGTTTCGTCATCAAAGAAGCCTACTGATGTCCGTTGGATGTAGGATGGTTCTAAAGCTAAGAAAAGCGCAGCCAGTAGGCCTACTGGTTTGCCGCCGAAGTCTTTTCCAAGGAAGTATATGGCGAGGCATGCCAATGCCCCCATGATGGCTGGGAAGAGGGCGCAGAAGCTCATTAGGTCTATGCCTACACCAAGCATTGAAACTATTTTATAGAGGAAGGCTGCTGTCATTGGAAGCCCTGGGAAAGCGGCTTTGGCAACGTTTATTCCATCGGGGTGCCATCTTTGCTTATCGATCCATCCTTTTCCATTGTTTTCTATGGCCCATGAAATGAAGCCGTCTTTAACTATTTTTTCTGTGAAGCGGTATTGGAAGTATGGGTCAAACTCTGATAAGAGAAGGTTTGTTTTGCCTGTTGTTGGGTCTATTTCCCATCGCATTGGAAACAGCCGTATCACGAAGGCTATAAAAATTATAAGTATTAAAGTCGCAATGGTCATTATTGACGTGTGGCTTATTTTTGGGCGGAGTTTTCCGAGGCTTTTGAAAGCGTTGATTATTCGCTCTTTTTTGGAGAGGCTTTTTGTTTCCATTTGTGGCTCCAGCTCTTCAATAAAGGTTATGAAGGTGTTTTATTTTCCTTACGGTTGGTTAAATAGTTTTATGCGAGTGTCTTCCTTTTGTATCCATATTTTTCAGCGTCGTAAAATGGGAATGGCACAATTTTTGCTTTAGCTATTTTTCCGCGAATTTCAATGTTTACAACGTTTCCTTCTTGAGCATGTTGTGTTTGTATGTATGCCATTGCTATGCCGCATTTTAGCAGTGGCGAGAAGGTTCCGCTGGTCACTTGTCCTATGTTCTCGCTTTTTTCGCTGTATATTTTGAAGCCTTGTCTTGGTATGCCATGCTCAATCATTTGCAGTCCAACTCGTCTTCTTTTGACTCCTTCTTCCTTTTGTTTTAAAAGGGCGTTTTTTCCTATGAAGTTGTCTTTTTGGAATTTTACCACGAAGCCTAGTCTCGCCTCTAATGGTGTTGTGTTTTCGTCTATGTCGTTTCCATATAGGCATAGTCCAGCCTCAAGTCTTAATGTGTCTCTGGCGCCTAAGCCGCAGGGTTCTATCCCGAAGGGTTTGCCAGCCTCAAGGATGGCGTTCCACACTTTTATGGCGTTGTCTGGTTTATCGAGAGGTGCGTTCCACACGTAAACTTCAAAGCCGTCCTCACCTGTATAACCAGTTCTGGATAGGAAGACGTCTGTTTCAGCCAATTTTGCTGGTGCACATTTGAATCTTTCAATTTTGCTTAAGTCTGCCGTGCAGATTTTCTGTAGGGTTTTTTCAGCGTTTGGTCCTTGAACGGCGAACATCGCCGCCTTGTCTGAGAAGTCCTCGATTTTGACGTTGAAGCCTTCAGCCTTCTTAACCAGCCAGTTGAAGTCCTTTTCTCTGTTTGTGGCGTTTGGGACCAGCAGAAACTTTTCCTCTTCGAGGCGGCTTACAACAAAGTCGTCGATTATTCCGCCGTTTTCGTTGCACATAACCGAGTATAGGGCGCTGTTCGGCGTTAATACTGTCACATCGTTGGTTATCACATAATTTAGGAAGCTTGCGGCATCCTTTCCCGTTATGATTACTCTTCCCATATGGGAGACGTCGAAAATGCCTACACTGTTTCGAACCGCCAAATGCTCTTCTGTTATCCCCTTATACCATAGGGGCATCTCGAATCCGGCGAACTCCGTCATTTTCGCCGTCTTCTTATGTATTTCGTAAAGCTGGGTTTTCCGCACTTATGTGCCTCCTAAAACGAGCACGCTATTTTATGGGTTTTACTTCAACGTTTAATGGTATGAGGGCCAGTTTTCTGCCGCATTGGGGGCATTTACCGTTGTGTTTGTGTAAAATTTCGTCTGGGGGTTTAAGTTCGCTTCCTTCATATAAGACGTAGCCACACTGGTGGCACACAACCCTTTGAGGCAAGTCCTCATCTCCTCAACAAAATGGGTGTAATGCCTACGCCATATTTATCGGTTGCTGAAACTTAACACGGCGGACTAGCACTGGATGATAGAAACTTTTAATTTTGACTGAAGGTTTATCTCTGGAACATTCAACATCCTAAGGCATGGTCTGTGCCGGCATGGGGAAATACACGTTCATTATTACGGAGAAGCCGGATGCTGCTCAAAGGATAGCTTCAGCTCTTGACTTGAAGGGTAAAGCCAAAAAAATGGAAGAAAACGGCGTCCCCTACTACATAGCGGAAAGAGATAGGCAGATAATCGTTGTTCCGGCTATCGGACACTTGTACACGGTTGCCGAGGAAAAAAGTGGGAGAAATTATTATCCAGTTTTCAGTTTTCGTTGGGTTCCCCGTTATGTGGCGGAGAGGGGCGCAAAGCAAATTCGTGTCTGGCTTGAAACAATCTCAAAGCTTGCCAGAGATGCCGACACATACATTGATGCGTGCGACTACGATATTGAGGGAAGCATAATCGGCTACTGCATTCTAAAATATGCATGCGGTAACAAGGAAGGCGTTGCCAAAAGAATGAAGTATTCCACGTTAACCAAGGAGGAGCTGGAAAAATCTTATGCGGAACTACTGCCAAAACTTGACTTCGCCCTTATAGAGGCTGGAAAAACAAGACATGAAATTGACTGGCTTTACGGTGTCAACCTCTCTAGGGCGTTAACAATAGCCGCGAAGGACTGGAGTGGAAAATATGCCACATTAAGCACTGGCAGAGTGCAAGGTCCAACCCTAAGATTTCTTGTTGCCAGAGAAAAGGCGATAAGGTGTTTTGTGCCAACGCCTTACTGGCAGATTAGGGCTGAAATCGAAATCGACGGGCAAGTTTTCGAGGCTGAATATGAGAAGGACGTAATTGAAACTAAAAAAGAGGCCAACGCGGTAGTGGACGCTTGTAAGGGAAAAGACGGCGTGGTTGAAAACATTGAGGTTAAACAGTTCCAGCAGATGCCGCCAACACCCTTCGACATTGGCGCATTGCAAAGCGAAGCCTACAGCCTCTTTGGCTATACGCCCCGACGAACTCTAGACATTGCCCAGCGCCTGTACCTGGATGCCTTAATCTCATATCCCAGAACAAGTAGCCAAAAACTCCCACCAGCAATAAATTATGAGGCAATATTGAAAAGCCTAAGCGGAGTCTCTGAATACAGAAAGCTCGCAGCGGAACTCCTAGCCAAAAGAGAGCTTAAACCAAACGAGGGGAAAAAGGAAGATCCAGCGCACCCAGCCATATACCCAACTGGAAACCTTCCTGAAAGGGTGCTTGAAGAGCCTGAAAGGCGAATATGGGACCTTGTTGTTAGACGGTTTATGGCCGTTTTCGGAGAGCCAGCCATAAGACAAAGCCTAAAAGTTTGCATAAACGTTGACGGACAAAGATTCTTCTTACGGGGTAGACAAACATTAAAGGAAGGTTGGCTACGCTTCTACGAGCCATACGTAAGATCAGAGGAGGTTCTTCTGCCACCACTAGAAGAAGGACAAAGGCTTAGGGTTAGAAGGGTTATCTTAGAAGACAAGTTCACAAAGCCGCCTCCAAGGTATAATCCGGGCAGTTTGCTCAAGAAGATGGAGGAGGTTGGCATAGGGACTAAGGCAACCCGCGCAGATATCATACAAACATTATATGACCGCAAATACGTCCGAGACGAGAGAATGGTTGTAACAGATTTAGGTTTCGAAGTTCTCGAAGTTCTAAAGCGGCACTGTCCCCCAATTGTTTCAATAGGGCTGACAAGAAAACTTGAAGAGAGAATGGATAAGATTCAATCCAACCAAGAAAAGCGCGAAAACGTCCTGTTAGACGCCATTAAAATCCTAAAGCCTGTTGTTGAAGGACTCAAAGCAAAAGAGAAAACCATAGGCGAACAGCTAAGCAACGCAATAAAAAGGGCAAGGCTTGAGGAAAGGATTGTGGGACAATGTCCCCTCTGCGGCACTGGTATGCTAATGATACTCTATTCGAGAAAGACTGGAAAGCGCTTTATCGGATGCACAAACTTCTTCAAGAAGCAGTGTAATGCCGCTTTTCCGCTTCCTCAAAGGGGAACAGCCCGCCCTCTTGGGAGAAATTGTCGTGGATGTGGTTGGCCAACTGTTCAGGTTCGTATTAAGGGTAGGCGCCCTTGGAACTTGTGTTTTAATCCTAAATGCCCGTTAAAAATGGAGCGGAGAAACGTTGAAATGCGCAATATGCAGTAGGGACGCCGTCGAAAACGGATATTGCGAGCTACACGCCAGGGCCTATCAGAGTATTCTGAAGAAGTACGAGGTTTGGAAGAAAGCCTTGGAGATTTCTTGGAAAGAGTATTTAAGTGAGATTGTTAAGAATCCTTTTACCGGCGAATGGGCTAAAGAGGTGGCAGAGCACCTAATAAAAATTGGGGATGAAAAGGGTGGCACGTAAAGTCAAAAAAACAGCAGTTTCACTTTCCTATTCCCTACAGAAGCTCTACACAAAAATATCAACAGCCAAACCATCAACATTAGCCCTAGCCATAATCGCCATGGCTGTTGCCGTTTTCTTATACGGGGGTGGGCTGCATCTAATTATCGTGAGGCCTCTCCCAGCTGTCTATTATGGTGGACGTTTCCTCTTTGTTTATCCGCAGTTGTCTGAGCAGTGGGTTTCAGACAGCCTCGTCGCCATGATCCTATTTGCCATGGGCACTGCCGGTGTTATGTTTATTTATCAGAGCACGAAGTACGCCTACAAGCCCAGACAAGCATACTTAACGTTGATGATAGGCGCCATCCTCTTTCTTATTGCGTTTATTGGTTTAGAGGCTATACTAAACTGGAAGCTACGTGGAACGGTGTAGCCTTTCCTTACCATGGACTACTTTTCAATCCAAGCTTGTAAGCCACAAAATTTGTTGCCATATGCAGTGGAGGCGTTAAAATAAGCACAGCCAACACAAGCTCAAGATATAAGATGTTGAGCGGAATGGAGAATATCAAGGCTCCAACAACAAAGTCCACCTGGTCCACGATGGGCAAAAGCCCGCCTGGCGGTATCCCCAGCCTCCTTTTTAAGAAGGCTCCAGCCAAATCGCCAATTAAAGCGCCTAGAGATAATAGGAAGCCAAAATAGCCTATGCTCTGGTATTCTTGGAAAACTGTGGCTTCTGCGAAGCCAGCTATTGTTCCAATGGCCAGTCCGGAGAAAAAGCCTCTAAAGGTTTTGTTTTTCCCAAAGATTGGTTTTCCATCGAAGAATTTTCTTCCAAGGTCTAGGGGTAGACCTCCGCCGGTGAGCACGGGTATAGCGTTGGCGCAGTAGGCTGGAAATATGAATTTTATGGCTTCGGCAATAAGTTTCACTATTGTGTTCATCTTTTAACCTTCATGCTGTTGTGGGTGTTCGCATAGTCCTTTTTCGCCTATTTCTGCGTAACATGTGAATGGCTCAGCCATTTTTCCCTTTTTCTCCACAATTACCCTAACAACTTTTGGATTTTCCGTTGGTTTCATTGCAACTATTGTGTTTGCCCAAAACTTCAACACCCTCGTGGCTACCGGTTCAATATCCAAATAAGCCTCGTCAAAGACGCTTCTAACTTGGCTTAGGACGAGAACTGCCAATTTCTGTGTTTTTGCAGTTTGCGCCAGCAAAGCCATCTGCCTGTTCAGTTCGCGGTTTAGCTCAAAGGTTTTGTCTGGTCTTTCTGCCACTTCCATGCGGTACAAGGAGGTTGCGGTGTCTACTACGACGAGTCCGAAGTTTTTGGTTATGTAGTTGGCTAGCTGGTCTATGACAAGGGCTTGTTCCTTGAAGCTTTTCGGTCTCGCAAGTATTATGAGCTCCGCCACCTTTTCAGCATCCTCGGAGGCAATCTGCGAAAGTCTTCTGGCGGAGAACGTGCTATCACAGTCTACAAAAAATGTTTTGAATCCTTGCTTTGCACAGCTGACTGCACATTGTATTGCCAGGGTTGTTTTGGCTGTTTCCGCCTCTCCATATATTAGGCTGACTTCGCCTATGGTGAAGCCTCCTTCGAGGGCTTTGTCAAGCATTTTGATGCTTGTTGGTATTTTCTGTAGCAATGGCACGCACATCAATAGATATAAGGTTCGAGATAATAATTTGTTGTTGAAAAGCGTTACTAGGAAGGTTGTATGAGAGAGAAAGTGGCGGTGGCAACTGTTTCAGGGAAAGCCTATTACCTAATAGTTAATGAGTTGAAGAAAGCCAACGTGCCCTTCATAAGCCTAACACCCTACGAGCCCATACCCTTAGAGATAAAAGTCGTGATAACCACTGAAAAGGAGCGCCCCCACATAAACCATGAAAACGTCCTAATTTTTAAAGATGGAATGGACCTGCAAGCTTTAGTGAACCAGACACTGCAATTTATTGAGGGGAAAGAATCCTACGAGCAAATAGTTATAGGTGTTGATCCCGGCGAAGTTTTGGGCTTGGCTGTTCTAGCTGACGGGAAAGTTATTAGGACTGGAAACTGTTTTGGCATAAATGAAACGCTAAACGAGATAGAGAACATTATAAACAGCTTTAAGGATATTAGGGCGTCCATGATCACCGTTAAGGTTGGTGATGGCATACCAGAATACAAAAAAAGGCTTTTACAAGCTCTTGATAAGAGACTACCCTCCAACATAGTTTTGGAAAGCGTCAGCGAGGCTGGAACAGACCGATATATAAGCGACTCAAAGCATAGGAGAGGTTTAAGAGACATAGTTTCAGCCATAAAAATTGCCAGAAGAAACGGACAAGTTTACGCTAGGAGAGAAAAATAATGGACATAAACGTTGCAGATGGAAAAACCCTACTAGTCGATGGACCAGCATCCGTTACACTGGTTTCCGGCAAGGCTGAGGTTTTCGGCTATACATTGCGGAACATGGAGAAGGTCGTGATTAGAGACGGGAAAAGAATGCCCTTCTTCGTAAAAGAGCCAGCAACCTTCAATGTGGCACTTGGCGAAAACGCAAACGTTGAGGAGGTTGATGGAAACACCATTCCCCCCTCATGGGATGAAGCCTACAGAGAGCTGTCAACAGTTCAGACAAAACCCGCCATAGCCCTAGTGCTGGGAACGGTGGATTCTGGCAAGACGAGTTTCTGCACTTACTTAGTGAATAGGCTTTTAAATGAAAAGCACAAAGTAGTCATTCTGGACGGCGATTTAGGACAGTCGGATATTGGTCCTCCATGCACTTTGGCTTATGCCCTCGTGTCAAGGCATGTTACAGACCTCTTCAACCTAGAAGCCAAAAACGCCTTCTTCGTTGGCTTAACATCACCAAGCAAAGCTGTGGAAAAAGTAATTCATGGACTGACGTTGCTGAAAAGCGAAATCTTGTATAATAACCCGGATTTCATCATTTTAAACACTGATGGCTGGGTAGAAGGAGAAGATGCGGTACGCTATAAAGTTCAGCTTATAGAAAAAATTGAACCAAGCATAATCTATTGCATACAGCAAAATGAAAAGCTGAAACCACTATTAGAGGCTGTTAAGGACTTCCGAACAGTGATTATTGATTCACCTCAAACCATAAAACAACGGAGCAGAGACAAGCGCAGAAGCCTCAGAGAGCTGGGCTACATAAAATACCTAAAAAATTCGAAGGTTCAGTCCATACCGATGAGCTGGCTTAAAATTGAAAGCGAAGAAATTCTGGTTCCAAGCAAGAACTTTTTTGACAAGAGACGGGAAAGGGAAATTTACGACTTGCTGGGGATGAAACCCCTATTCATGGTTGAGCTTAAGGACAGAGTCTATGTGGTCATTGGCAGAAACCGATGGATAAACCCTGAAAACATCAGAAGAACCGAAGAAGTCCTCGGCAAAAGGGTTGTGGTTACATTCAAGGGTGATGAGAGGGGCTTGCTTTTAGCCCTATACAACGACGAGAAAAAGTTTCTCGGCATAGGCGTTTTAAGGGAAATCGACTACAGAAGAAAAGTCGTAAAAATTTTCACACCAGTTTCCAGCGGCATATCAACGGTCATCTTTGGAAAGGTGAAGTTGGACGAAAATCTGAAAGAAGTTACGCCTCCAATAATTGAGGAGAGCGTCAAACCTCCCTAGCTATTCAGTTTTAGACGGGCATAATCTTTTAAGTGGGCATGGCTTACAGAGGGGTTTTATGGCTTTGCAGTATTTCCTCCCCAGCAAAATCAAGAGTATGTGAACCTCAAGATAGTCTTCGGGCTTGTACAATTTTTGGAGGGATTCGCGGACACATTCATAATCCCCATCAGCGGGTGCAAGTCCAAGCCTCTTTGAAACGCGTTTCACATGCGTGTCCACAGGGATTGTTGGCTTGTTCGCCGAGAAAAGCAGTAAAACATCAGCTGTTTTTGGACCAACACCCGGCAACGTCATAAGGGTTTCTCTTGCCTTTTCAAAGGGCAAAGCTAAAATCGTCTCGAGTTTTCCGCCAAATTTTTCCAAAATTATTTTTGAAACTTCCCTTATTATTTTCGCCTTGTTTCGATAGAGTCCAGCGACTTTTAGGCACTCCTCAATCTCGCTTGTTTTGGCGTTTGCCAAGGCTTCTGGGGTTATTGGGAAGGTTTTTGAGAGTTTTTGGAAGGCTTTCTCTGTATTTCTGTCAGATGTATTTTGGGAAATTATCGTTATGATTAGAGTTTCGAAGGGGTTGTGGTCTGCTGAAACCCATCTTGGCAAGGTGAAGTTTTCCCTTAGGATTTCAAGGATTTCTTCTGCTCTTTTATCGTTCATTTTCGCTTTCCTTTTTGAAAGTAATAAATAGTGAATGCATAAAGCTATAAATACGTTGGAGAACCCCGAAGATGGAGCGAGCCAAAGTTATCAAGGACGAGTTGGTTGAGCAGAACATCCATTTTCTCGCCGTTTACCTTGAAACGAAGAACTCCTGCCTAATACTTTTGAGCGAGAACGAGGATAGGCTTGGAACGCTAGCCATAGCCATACCCAAACCTCCAGACACGCCGGGACTGCCATCCTCATCTGTTATTCTTGGCAACAGGAACGTTATTTCAGCTCGCATGTTCGCCGAATATTTGGCTTCGAAAAAGGGCAAAATAGCTATAGTTTCAGTCTATCTTGAGAAAATGGACGAAATGCAGGCACAAGCCATCTTTAAGCGGCTAATTGAAAGAGTCACCCTTGCAGAACCAAAAGTTGAAGGTTTGGAAAGCCGAGAGGGAAGCATAACATGAGCCTTAGAACTTTTCTGGCGCAGATGGAGGAGAAGGGCGAAGTACTCCACATAAAAGAAGAGGTTTCCACAAACTTTGAAATCTCCTACATTATGAAAGCCTTCGACGCTGACGGTCCAATTCTCATGTTTGAAAATGTTGAAGATGCCAAAACCAAGATTGTGGCTAACGTTTGCGGAACAAGAAGGCGCATATGTGAAGCATTAGGCGTTGAGCCGGAAGGACTTTATCAAAAACTTTTGGAGGCTTGGCGCAGTCCCCAAAAGCCAAAAATTA
This sequence comes from Bathyarchaeia archaeon, assembly GCA_038883715.1. Lineage (GTDB taxonomy): Archaea > Thermoproteota > Bathyarchaeia > Bathyarchaeales > Bathycorpusculaceae > JAGTQI01. The sequence continues at coordinate 833 of JAVZLS010000009.1, read as the reverse complement.
TTGAAGACGGCGCTGTTAAAGAGGTTGTTGAAGAGCCAGACTTGCTACGAATTCCAATATTGACCCATTTTGAGAGGGATGCTGGACCTTATATAACTTCGGCTGTTGTCCATGCGAAAAGCCTTGACGGAACCATTGAAAACGTGTCCATCCACCGTTTGCAGCTTTTAGACGAGAGGCATTTGGCAATACGCCTGGTCCCTAGACACCTTTATAAGTTGTGGCAGATGGCTAAGGAGGCAGAAGTTGACTTGGACGTGGCAATTTCTGTCGGTGTTCATCCAGCAGTCATGTTGGCAGCCTCCTCACCAGTGCCCTTTGGAGTAAACGAATATGAGGTTGCGAACGCGCTGTTAGGCGGAAAACTTCAACTGGTGAAATGCAAGTATGTAGACGCTTATGCACCGGCGGACGCGGAGCTCGTTTTAGAGGGTAGAATTTCCGCCTCAAAAGAGGTGCCGGAAGGACCACTGGTGGACATTACTGGAACATACGATATTGAGCGTAAACAGCCAGTCGTCGAAATTGTCAACGTAATGCACCGCAGAGACTACATTTATCAAGCGCTTTTACCATCTGGAGCGGAGCATAGGCTTTTGATGGGTCTCCCACACGAGGCAGCAATTTATGAGGCGGTTTCAAAAGTTGTGCCAAAGGTTAAGGCTGTAAACCTTTCGGTTGGTGGTGGCGGATGGCTCCATGCAACAATATCCATAGAAAAACAACTTGACGGCGACGGAAAAAACGCCTTGTTAGCCGCGTTTGCAGCTCATCCAAGCCTCAAACATGCCGTTGTTGTGGACACCGACATAGACGTTTTCAATATGGCTGAT
>JAVZLS010000008.1:0-61976 GCA_038883715.1 Bathyarchaeia archaeon | reverse complement strand
AGAGGCAAATAAACCAAACTAAACGCTTAAGCCGCTAGCAACGAGAATAAACGATTTTACCACCAACAATAGTCATTTCAACCCTAATGTTCTTAATCTCGTCGGGCGCCACCTTAAACGGGTCATCTGAAAGCACAGTTAAATCAGCAAACTTCCCAACACTAATAGTTCCCTTTTCCACCTCTTCAAAAGAGGCATAAGCAGCATTCAAAGTGTAAGTTTTAAGGGCTTCCTCCACAGTTAGGCTCTCCTCGCAAAAGCTTTTTCTGGCGACGGCAGCCCAAACCCCAAGAAGCGGACTTATAGGCTCAACTGGACAGTCAGAGCCAGAAGCCACAACAACACCCGTCCTCAAAAGCGTCTTGAATGGGTAAACCCATCGGGCTCTTTCAACGCCAACACGATCCACAACCCAAAAATCAGAAACAACAAAATGGGGCTGAACAGAAGCAATTAAACCAAGCCTCTTCATCCGCCTAATAAGCCTCGGATTAACCACCGAGCAATGCTCAATCCTATGCCTATGGTCCTTCCGAGGAAACCTCTTCAAAGCCTTAGAAAACGCCTCCAAAACGGATTCTATAGCTTTGTCGCCTATGGCGTGGACAGCCAACTGCCAACCAGCCCTATGCGCCTTCAAAACAAGCCGGTTAAGCCTACGCTGAGAATAAATGAGCATGCCACTTGTTTCCGGTTTGTCAGCATAAGGCTCCTTCAGTGCGGCTGTCCGCGCCCCAAGAGAACCATCAGCAAACAACTTAACAAAACCGAGACGAACCATATCATTCCCAAAACCAGTAACCAAGCCAAGCCCCAAAACTTCGTCAAGAAGCTTTACTGGAATCCCCAAATAAACCCGCAGCGGCAGCCTCCCCTCATTGTAAAGCTTCTGAATAATGCGTATCTCATCGGCTGAATCAACAATCCAGTGAACTCCAGTCAAGCCATTCTCAACAGTCCTTTGACAAGCCTGTATACAAGCCTCTTCAAGCTCCGCCATGCTCGGCTTTGGAACAACCCTCCAAACAAGGTTTAGGGCATTCTCCCTCAAAACCCCATTTGGTTCGCCACTAACAGCGTCCAAGTCCACCGCACCACCATTAACAACCGTCTCCTTTCTTATGCCAGCCAACTCCAAAGCCTTAGTGTTCACGACACCAATGTGGCCACAAACCCTTATGAGAAAGACGGGCTTGTCCCTAACAGCCTCATCCAAATCCCAACGCGTGGGAAGACGCTTCTCGCTGAAACGCTCATGGTCCCATCTTCCACCAAGAATCCAGCTCTTTTCCGGATATTTATCCGCATATTCACGGATTCTCAGCTTCATCTCCTCTATGGAACTAACATTCCGCAAGTCCAAAGTCTGCAAATGCTGCCCAAAACCAGTCATATGCACATGACAGTCAACAAAACCAGGAACAACAGTCTTGCCCCCAGCGTCTATAACTTTTGTCCCACTACCAACGTACTTGCGAACTTCCACATTAGAACCAACAGCCACAATCCTGCCATCCCGAATGGCTAAGGCCTCAGCCCTAGGCTTCACAGCATCCAAAGTAACAACATTAGCATTCAAAACGGCAATATCCGCACAACACATAGCCTAAACTAAAGCTCAAAAACAAATAAAAGGTTTAACCATTAAACCCAGTTCTGTCCGGGCTTCCGCTGAAGCACAACCCGCTTCTCATAATTCCGCCTATTCCTAAACCTAGGCGCAGCCCTCTTCTTATCCAAAGGCTGAATCTTAGGCGTCTGGGAACGCACCTTACCAGCCTTCGAAAGCGAACCGTGAGTCGGCATTCCGATAACCTCCCGAAACATTAATTGAAACGCAACTCTTAAACCTTTTCATGAAAAAGCCTTTAATGGCAAAAGAAGAGCAGGGGTTGCCGAGCCTGGTCAAAGGCGCAGGCTTCAGGAGCCTGTCCCGTAGGGGTTCGTGGGTTCAAATCCCACCCCCTGCACTACTATCAGAACCTAAAGGCCATGTGGCGGCTTTTAGCTTGTAGACCCATAGGTTGTCCACGTCAACAATTGCGTAGGCTGTTCCCGCATAGCCTGTGGGTTCTCTGCAGTCCACTTCTATGACTATGTAGACGGATTCTAAAAGTCCTGTTTTGGCTATGTCGCCCCATGCTTTTTCATGCCATTTTGTCAGATTGAACTCGTAATGTTTCCACTCTCCAAGCGGGATAAAATCGTATTTGAATTCTACAACGTCTCCGCTTTGGAAGATTATGTTGCCTCCGTTTTTGGTGTTTCCTTGCGGGTGACTTAGGGCTTGCTGGTTATCGTAAAGGTCAAGCTCTGTATATTTAACGCCATATCCGCCTATGCTTTTTGGGTCTTGGAAGGCTGAGGCTATGGCTATTCTAAGCCAAGCCCTACCAGTGTAGTTGGCGGCTCTGACACGTATATCCACGGAAATTATTATTGTCTGGCTCAGCGGAACTTTCGAAAAGTTAGCCCCAGCCCAATCAAGCCACCATGTTCCAGCCGCAACATGCCCATACTTCCCATCAGAAGCTTCCAAAACCATGGTGGCGCAGTCGCCAAAAGTGATATTCCATCCGCTACCTATCTTTTGGGCTACGTTGCCGCCAGCACTGTGTGGATGCCAAAAATAAGCATCTTGAACCGCATCAAACTCTAAATCGCCATCAACATTCAAAACCACTTTATTAGAGGTGCCGCCCGCCAACCTCTGCCCGCAACAGTTTGTCAAAGAGAACAAAATTATAATTGATGCTAGTGCAAGGGCAGCGTTCTTGAGCGTTTGCAATAGGGCGACCCATTCAAAAACGCCTAGGGATTAAATGGAAAAAGAACTGCACAGACAGAAAGAGACGCACAAACTAGAAGCGGCAAAACTAAATTTTGGCTATACTAAAAAGATGTTTGGGCATAAAACAATGGATGAGAAATCAAGTGTTATAAGCCAAGAAATTGGAGCTTGCGGAATTTGCTGCGGTTTCTGCAAGGTTTTCAAGCGCGTAGAGTACCGGTGTCATGGCTGTAACTGGGCCAACAAAATGTTAAAGTTAAGCAGAGAAGACGGAAAGGGTTGCACATTCTGGGAATGTGTCCAAACAAAAAAGGTTGAGTGTTGTTTTATATGCGGGGAGTTTCCATGCCAAAAGCACTATGACGAAAAGGAGGCTATTTACACTAAACAAGCTTTAGACACTTGGGAAAGACTAAGCAAAAGCGGACTAACGTTTGGAGGGAGGAGAAAGGAGCTTGAATCCATATTGGAAAAGGAAAACAAGCATAAAAAAGAAAATATTATTTAGGTGCGGCTTCGAACATTTGCCACCTTTCTATTTCCATATCCAATTTTCTTTCTAAGGCTTCCCACAAATCAACTTGGCATATCCTGGCACAGACATAGGTGGTTATCATAACATCCGCTAACTCGTCACCAAGCTTCCTCTTTATCTCTTCAACATCGTAGCTCTCCCTTCTGAAACCCGCCAACTTAAAAACTAGGTTTATTGCCTCTCCGACTTCTTCTGCTATTTTTGCGGCTTGAAAAACCGGATGCTTTTCAGAAGCCTTCTCTTCGAAAAGCCTAAACAAAGTTTCAAAGTTTCAAATTTTATTCTCAACATATGTCCTCTCAGTTATGTTTAAGCTCTTTTGGATAAATGTTTTCTGAAAAATAAAAGGGAGGGTGGGGGAGCGGTTAAATTTTAGGCTCTCTTTCTTAGTTTGATTAGGATGGCTGCTGAACATGCCGCTGCGATAAGTGCCAACACTGTCGCAATGTATGTTACCATGAGATTTTGAGAGGTTGTTTGCGGGATGTTTTCTGTGTAGCCTTCAATTTCGTTTACGCTGACTTTAAGGGTTCCAATGTCGGTTTTAATGGTGGCTACTCCATCCTCAACTGTTTCAATTACGCCTTTTATTTCTCCTAGACTGGTTCTGATTATAGTTACATTGCCCTCGATGAGTTGAGCCTTCAAACCAATATTGTTTATTGATGTTGCAACGTTGCCAAGCGTTGTCTGTATTTCAACAGTTGTCCCGTTGATGCTTCTTAAAGTGGCGTTAATTGCTTGCAAATCTGTCCTAATGGTGCCTAAAGCAGTAGCTATGTTGGCCAATATTTCTCCCTTACTATTAATGATAAGCCCTGTCAAAGTAGCGTTTATCGAGCTGAGCTTGACATTTATTGTTCCTATATCAGTTCTTATGGTAGCTATGTCGCCGCTTATGCTTTGTAGGTAAGCGTTCCACCCGTTTAATGTGGGGCTTAGGGAGAAGCTGTCCATGGATGTTCCTCTATATAAGGTGTTTATGTCCTCGAAATATTGGTCGATGGAAACTATTAGGCAACATGAAGTGGCTCCCACTGGAACCTCAAATTCAGCCACATACAGCCCCGAATCTAGCAATTGCGCGTATATGCTTGTTTGCTGGTATGTTCCGGCAGCGTTTCTGCACCATAATTTCAATTGGATTGATTCTGTTAGATTAAATGGAACTCCTTGACGGGAAATTTGTACATAAACGTCAGCGACCTCGCCTGAGAAATGAATTTCGCCGGCATCCACGCGTATATCTAGCCTTTCAACGGTTGGGACGTCGATTTCTATGTATATTGGAATTGGCATTGGGAGTTCTGATGCTATAACATAAATGGCTGTCAGATATCTATCTGGAGGCATGTATGCAGGCACTTCCACTGTGGCATTAATTGTTTGAGAACCCATTTCAGGAATTTCCTCCACACTGGTTGGCTCAACCTCTATTAGGCCTGCTGGCATGAAAAACACGTTTGTAAGTTTGATTCCTGTGGACAAAGTGAATGTTATGTGCTTTGACTCGCCAGCCGGCACTATGAGCTTTATCATTGGCGCTGGGTTTACCTTAATCATTCTGATGGTGCAGTTCAGTTGTTCTGGGAATGTTGAGCCATCAAATAAGACGTTGTGCAATAGAACCGTGTAAACGTTTGGCATAGGTGGAGCATCGGGAATCAGGCCAGTGTACATGAAAACGCGCTCTTCTGTTGAGTTTGTTCTGGTGTGCCACTGGAATATACCGTTCCTCAGCCAATAATTGCCAGTGCCGTCTACAATTATGCCTATTGGGTGTATGCTGAACATATCCACGTCCGTTATGTTCCCTTCCCAGCTGGCACAGACGAAGGCTGCTAATGTGGATGGGTCGTTGAATGTGAAAAGCCAGCTCTTCCAGTCTCCAGCTTCGTATCTCCAGCCCCAGTCGAAGTAGCCTTCAACTGTGAAAGGATTATATGGGCCATCATATTGAGGAGATGTAATCTCATAGACAAGTTGCTGGCTGGGAACAACCTCTGGCACATTAACGGATACAGGTATAGCAATTCTTTTGCCGTTAAAATTGACGAGGATTTGTCCTTCGTAGACTCCTTGCGGAGTGTCTGGCGGCACGGTTAACATGGCATTGAAAATCGTTTGATTAACCGCTGGAACTGTAAACTCTGTTGGGGATAGCTGAATCCAGTTCCATGGGACTCTTTTATAGAATTTTATGTACAGTTTAAATGGAATACTACTATACTCTGCGGCTGATCTTTGGTAGACGAAGATTATTGGTGTATCTTTGAATTTGGAATATGGAAATCCAACTGTTACTATGTTGGTTGTTCCATAGTTGTATCCATAGTTTAGCTGCCAAACCTCGCCAATGTCAACTTCTCCATCATTGTCGGTGTCATTCCAGTCCTGAATCATTATGCCCAATCTCTGATTCCAAGCGTAATTTCTATCCGGATCAAAATAGTCGTAGGAGTATACAAGCGATACAGTCATCAAGTCTGCATCTTCGGGGATCATGCTTTTGCTTAACTTTGTGATGTTCCCCCAAGTCCACCCATAAGATGCCCAATCACCAGGCATTGTTCCGGTCAAACCTTCTAAAACTATGGTGGAGCCAATTTGCTTGTGGGTAACGGAAGCAACGCTTACGCTTACATCTTCAGATGTCGGGTTATAAACACCAAATTCAGCAGTTGTATTTTCTCCCGGTTTAACGGTTCCTGCAAACCAGCTTGTATCAGCTATAGGCGGCGGAGTAGCCAATGGTATAAGCCCACCACTTAAGTAGGAGTTTATCCATCCGGCAAGCTTTATTGCTTCTAGGACGTTCTGCCACGTGGCGTCTGAGAATACGGTTATTCCTTCTTCTCCCATGACCAGTGAAACAGCCCTATAACAATCCACGCGTCCTGCACCTTGAAGGAAGGGGTCGTAACCCAAGTCCACCGCTGTTGATTTTAAGACGGTCTTGACAATATCATGCGTGGGAGAGTAGCCGATGTTTTCTCTAAATCCTTGTACAACAAGGGCTGCAGACCCAGCTACAACTGGCGTAGCCATGCTAGTGCCGCCAAAAAGATCGAAGGCGTATAATCCGTCTCCAAGTCCAAGAAATACGGCTGTTGGTGCAAATCCGAAAGCACCAATCCCAAGAACGTCTGGCTTGACTGTTCCCAAGGCGGTTGGGCCCCTAGCGCTCCAAGGAATTACTTCGTCATAATAGCCCCCAGCAAAGCCAAAAGAGTAATAAGTCCAGTTCATAGATGTTGATGCCCCAACGCTTATTACAAGTGTTGAATATCCGGGTTCCGTGAAGGTTCCATAGCCTGCACCCCCATTCCCGCCGGCATGAACTACTATTGTGCCAGGATAGTCTAGATCTAGATATCCGGGTATTGTTAAGGCGTCTTCAAGCATTGTTAGGACGTCATACCATGGCGCTTGTTCCATCCAACTGTACAGCGCCCAAGCGGATGAGCCCCAGCTGTTACTTATTATGTCAGCCTTATGATTGCCTGTGTACATCCAAACGCCATAAGCGTAGCCATAGCCGGGGATTGGATACCATCCCTCTGTTCCTGGAGTAAGGTCGAATCCTGCTGCCCAAAGTTCGCCTTCTATCACATCGCCAATGTATAATGCAGTGACGCCCATGATTTTTGCGTCGTAGGCTATTCCATTGCCGAAAAATGGATGGCCTAGGTCTCTTCCAGCGGCGCATGATGCGCATGATGTCCCATGCCCATAGAAGTCATAGACGAAGCATACATAGTTGCCGTTTGGGTCTATTGGTTTAAGAACAAGTCCTCTGTCATCATTGTTTGGAGATGCGCCCCAAACATCGAGGAAATAGCCTAAAGAACTCACAGAAACATCATAAATGCCGTCTCCTGTAAAGTCTCTTGCCCCAACCGAATTAGTGACATCTATTGGCGTTTCATCTGCAAAACTGTAGTCTGGGGGCCACGAAGCTGACCACCATGGCCAAGTTCCACCGTACCACAGATAGTACCATTGTGGTATCCAGCACCAGTCAAAGGAGATATCCACATACACGGTGTCATAGATATTATCAGTGTTTGAGTCCACAACTAATACTGGGAATAGGTCTAAACCGAAAAGCCACTGAAACATTACGCCCCAATGGCACACATCCCCTTCATCCAGGATTCCTGTAACATTCATATCTGACGGAAAAGCTTCGCCAAAAAGCTCTGAAAAAGGAAGCACCGCATAAGGATAGACATAGCCGATTATGTAAACGAGGGGGTCAAGTCCTGCTGTGGGTATGAACGTTCCACTGGCATTTGTAAACGCCGTGAGCGTTATATTTGTGTATACGAGGCACATGGCATCAGCGTCAAAGGTGGCTGGATAACCAAACGCGTCTCTCGCCATTACATCCCAATAACCTAAACCAAGAGAACCATAATCAACACCTGTGTCGACAATCGCTATTGTCACACCATCGCCGGTGACTTCATACTCACTCCAAACGCTTGTGGCATTCATTATTTCAACAACTTCTCTCATACTTCCACTTTGAGACGGCGCCCCCGTAGGTAGTTCATTTGGCGTTTCATTGGGCTGCGGTTTCATATCCTTTAAAAAGCTTCCACTCCGCAGTGCATCATATGGAGAACCTACAAAGCTTACCTCCCTGTCCTTTAAAATTGCTAAAGTATAGGCATTCATCGCTAAAGACTCCATGTTTTCTGGGTCAACCACTCCTAGAACGAGGCGTATGCCACTAAGCGAAGGAGCCACCCTGCACGATTTCATAAAGCCGGCAATTTGGCTAATATCTGCAGAGTCTTTAACCACCAATATAACTCTTGTCAACTCTTTAATGCCGATCAATTCTGGATCTACATATGGCAACTTGACCCCAAGAAAGTCTTGAAGGCTTCTTGGCAATCCTAGACCAGCGATCTCATTTGGCGCTCCTTGAACAGTATATATAAAGCAGTTTATAGAAGCCATCGCATACATCAAAACCAGAAGCGCTGAGACGAATTTCATGACTCTTCTCATTCTAATCCCTCAAATGGAAGCGTTTGTTTGTTTAAACTAAAGAAAAAATTTTTGGTCAAGAATGTGGATAAAAATTCGGAATCAAACTCCGAGATATGAACTTATATTTGATATTTAATAGGTAAACTGGAAATTGAAGGATTAATGCTTATGCAGTTTTCGATAGATTGCTGTTGGAGATTGCGTTATACCTTGCTGTGGTGTGCTTGCCACTATTGGGCGTTTTTGCGTGTACTTATATCCGCATTCACAGGCGAAACCCACTATTTTTCTCCCTCGGCAGATTTCACGCCACCTTCTTGAGCTGCATTTGGTTGTTTGTTTGTGGATTTTCCATAGGAGTCTTGCCTCGTTTGGCGTTAGTGGCGCATAATGTTTTGCTGATGTGAAGTACCATGTTGCGTATGCTGCGAAGCTTATCCATAATGTTATGGCAAATATTTCAATCATTTTCTTACCCATGCGTATTTGTGTTCGACATATATTCAATATGTCTTTTTATTGACATATCTATTTTCGAAATAGCACATCTTACGATATAAGCATTATCTCAAAAACCGGATACTCGTTCTAGAAGGCTAAAACTGCTTTAAGACATCGTTTTTCTCCATGATATAGCCACAATAATGGCACTTCAGGATCAGTGGTTCCTCATTTCTAACATAAAATTTGGATTGGACTGGTTCGTTGCTGTTGCTTATACAAGCGGGGTTTGCACATTTGACAATGCCTTCAATAACGCTTGGAAGCTTAACCCTCTGTTTTTCGACAACGTTATAGTTTCTTATGATGTTTATGGTTGCATGGGGCGCCAGAAGGGCAATTTTATGGACCTCTTCTGGTTTTAGTTCTCTTCCCTCAATTTTGACTATGTCCTTAACTTTAAACCGTTTGCTTGGAACGTTGATGGCTATGGTGATTATACGCTTCTCCTTGCCCGTTATCCCCAAAATCTTGATGACGTCTAAGGCGTGACCGCCAGTGATGTGGTCTATAACGGTTCCATCCTTAATTTTTGAAACATAAAGCATTGTTTCGCTTTCGCTCATAAGGCTTAGCCACCGCTTAAAACGGTATTGTCGGCGCAGAGATAAAAGGTTTTAATCGCTTAGAAGGCATTTTCAGTTAATTTTAACAGTGTGTGAACCATTAAATTTGATAGCCCCCTCTAGTTTTCTGTCTTGCGAAACGTGGATAAAAAGTTATTTAAGCAGAACCTGTTGCTTGTCTAAAAGGGTGTGAAATTGAAGTTTGAAGGGAGAGACATAATATCCATTCGTGATTTTTCACGGAATGAAATCGACTACATTTTAAAAGTTGCGGAGGCAATGGAGCCTCTAGCTCAGAAAGGCTCCGACATGCTTAGGGGTAAAATCCTTGCAACACTATTTTTTGAGCCTAGCACCCGCACCCGCTTAAGTTTCGAGGCTGCCATGCACAAGCTTGGAGGTTCAACAATAGGTTTTGCGGAAGCCGAAATAGCCTCTGTGAGGAAGGGCGAAAACTTGGCGGACACCGTGCGAACTGTTGAAAATTATTCTGATGTAATAGCTATTAGGCATCCGCTGGAGGGGGCTGCGAGGCTTGCAGCAGAGTTTGCAAAAGTGCCGATAATCAACGGTGGGAGCGGGGCTGAGGAACACCCGACACAAGCGCTGCTGGACTTGTATACTATTATGAAGGAGAAGGGTAGGATTGATGGTTTGAAAATAGCTCTTGTGGGTGATTTGCGTTATGGGCGGACTGTTCATTCTTTGGCTTATGCCCTTTCCTACTATGATGTGGAGTTGTATCTCGTCTCTCCAGAGTCTTTGAGGATGCGGCGGGAAGTCCTTGAAGAGATTAGGGAGAAAATCCCAGTAACAGAGGAAACAGACATTAGGAAAGTTGTTCCGCTTTTAGACGTTTTATATGTGACTAGAATACAAAAGGAGCGTTTCCCAGACCCAGCTGAATACATTAAGGTTAAGGGCTCATACAAAATAGACCTTGAAACTTTAGGCAAAGCGAAGAAGGACTTAATTATTATGCATCCTCTTCCAAGGGTTGACGAGATAGCCGCAGAGGTTGATGCTACGCCCCACGCCCGCTACTTCCAACAGGTCTGGAACGGCATAGTGACAAGAATGGCACTCCTAGCACTGATACTTGGGGCGGTGAGATAAGTTAGTTTTCACAAACATTACATAAACTAAGAGACATTAAAGGTACTATGAAAAAGTTTAATTGACGCGGACGCACAATTCGCTATTTGTGATTGAATGAATGAGATTCATACTCTTGACAAAGGAGTCTACGCTGTCACTAACCTTTACCATCCCATTGCCAGCGTAAATGCAGGTTTTATAACAACAAAAAATTTCATAGTTCACATTGATGCAGGAATGACAGCCATGGATGGCGAATATCTTTTAAGAGCTGCAACAGAGAAGCTTGGAAAAAAGCCCAAAGAAATATGGCTCGTTCTTACACATAATCATTCTGATCACTTATTTGGAATGGGTGCTATTAAAGGAGCTGGCGCGAAAGTTATTGCACACAGATGGGTGCGTCAATTTTTACTTCACAGAACATTGCCAACCTTTAGGCGGGTTATAGATACCTATAAGGACTTTATCGTCAAAAAGATTGCTAAAACAAAAGGTCAAGATGTAAAACAAATCGAGGAAACTCTCGGAAATGTTAAGTTAGCGTTACCTGACATTATTTTTGATGAAGATTTCACTCTGAAATTAGATGAGGAAGATGAAATTGAATTACTATATACACCTGGGCATGTTCCCGGAGAGATTTCAGTATACCACAAAGTTTCAAAAGTATTATTTGTAGGAGACACGCTTTATGCTGGAATGCCGCCGACTACAAGGTTTGGCGGTCCAAAGGAATGGAAGCAGTGGATTAAAAGCCTACAGAAACTTCAAGAGCTAGAAATAAAGAAGATAGTTCCCGGACATGGAAACATATGCGGAAAAGACGAAATTCAGAGGAATATTGAGTATTTGGAGAAAATGCTTTAGAAACGCGGTAAAGTTGTTAACGTGCTCATAGAACCGCATATAGGACATTTTTGTAGTTTTCTGAACCAGCTTTTGCGGCATTGGCTGCAGTAGGTTAAGTTGCGATTGTAAGTAAAAAATATTAGCTTATATTCTTCAACAAGCTTTTTGGTAAATGAGAGAAGCGTTTCTGAAGCGTATTCGGCCTCTCCAAGCTCCAAAACTGTTAGGTTTCCGCCGACAAGCGGCTTATAAAGTCCTTTTTCAATAGCTAAAATTTTTGATTGCGTCTCCCAGCTTTGGAGGTTTATTCGACTGTATGATGAGTAGTGGGGTTTTTCCCTTGTTCCTTGGAAGCGAACCTTTGCAATGCCGAATCTTTCAATGTCTTGTTTTGCCAACCTTTCTGAGGCGTCGGCGCACGGCAAAGCGGATGGAAGAAGTCTTCTTTCGCGTTTTCCACTTTTTGGCATGAATTCTAAAACGTTTTTTATTATTTCGGATGCGAACCTTTGGGCTTTCTCGTCTTCGTATAAGCTTTTTCCGCTTGGGGTTTCTGAAGCCTCTTTCAGTCCAACCATATTTATTAAGCGTGCAGCATTTTCGACTCTGAAGTATTGGTCGCCGTTGGCTGATTGTGTCAAAAAGGGAAGAAAGTTTCTTCCTCGCTGTTTTAGGGCTCTGTTCTTTATTTCTAGGGCTCGTGCTGCCATTTCAAGCTTCTCTCTTAAAAGCGTGAAAAGTTTTCTTTCGTCTTTGCCGCATTCGAGGACTATTCTGGGCAAGTTAACGGTTGCGATTCCCAAAACGCCTGTGCGCAGTGTATCAAGTTCCCAGTCTTCTTTGAAATCTGCTTTGAGAACGCTTCCTGAAGGAGAGAAAACCGTGTATTGTCCATTTTTGCCCGAAAGGTTTGCGAAGTATGGGATGCCCCTCTCTGAGGCTAGGCGATGTGCCCTTAACAGAATGTCCGCCGCCACGCTGTCACTGAAAGTTTCCGGGCGAATTTTAACTATGAGTTTTGGGTTTAGAAGCGGCTTTTCAGCGCTTTCTTCCTCGTAAACTTCAAGTACCAGAGAGGCTAAAAGCTGGCTTTCGCTGAGATAGTCGCCATAACAGCCATCTGCCGAGCCTATGGCGGGCTTATCCGCCAAAAACTCTGGAATTGTCAACTCGAGATTTATGGAGGCGTCAACGTAGTGGCTGGCGCTGATGATGAAGAGCCTCAAAGCCTCTTTGACTGCAGCTTTTTCCAAGCCTTTCAGTAAGGGGGCCAAAAAGATGTTAAAGTATTCAAGCACTTGTGTTCCATCGGTTTCCTTTGATGTTTGCAGAAGAATGTTGAGGGTTAGGTTTAGGGCGGATTCAAAACTTTTCGGTGGCTTTATGGATGGTTGAAAAGTGTTTGCGGGGTTTGGGTTTAAGCCGTTTTTCATGAAGAATCTTAAGTCATGGATTATTTCGTGTGGCTTTAAAATCCAGTAGCCTAAGCCGTGAAGGTGAATCTCACCCGATAAGTATGCGTCTGCAATGTCCCTTGGCAGCACACTTAAAAGCGTGTACTCTTCAAGGACATTTCTCCCAAAATCTTCGCAGATGGAAGACGCATCGACAGTGGCTTTGCCCCTCATGAGGTAGGCTGAAACGTCATGCACTGGCAACCCAAGACGGGTGAGTTTGTGGCGGTGCTCCTCCAGCCCCCTTTCAATGAGGATTCCGTTAACAACCTCTCTTATCAGCGGAGCCGTTAAGTAGCGGGTCCTAGCCTTTAAAAGGCGTTTTTCAGCCTCTTTCGCGATTTTCTGGGCGAGTTCTGGGGGCATTCCAGCCTCCTTAATGAGAGAATTTGCAATTTTTGTGGCATCGAACTCTTCTAGGGTGAAGCGGGACGTTCTCACAAGGATTCTTTGGGCTCTTAAACTTCGCTTCTCAATTTCCTCAGCCACGTCGATAACCATCTTTCCCAAATCTGTTAGGCGATACTTTTTAGACTCCACATCAGCCTCAATCAAATCCGCCTTAAGCAAAAATTTGAGGTGATAGGCGAAGCGCCCAGCATCCCTACTTGGGTTCATTTTTAAAAGGCTCATAAGTTCGGTATAGGAAAGTGGACCATGGTCGAAAAGAGCGCTTAGGATGTTAAGCCTAACAGTTGAAGAAACTGCCTTCAAAACGCGGATTCCCCGCAGGCGCTGATGCTGACTAGACAAAGTCTTCCACGCCTCCCCCTAACACTTGGATAGTTATAGCCCGGATAAGGGTTTAAAGGTTAAGAAAACACCTTTATTAAACCTATACAAAACTAAAAATGGGCAACGTAAACCAAAGGGGCTGTCGGCTAGCTTGGTCTAGGCTCTGAGCCTCGGGCGCTCGGGACCCCGGTTCAAATCCGGGCAGCCCCACCAACACTTTTAACTTTCAAAAACTATAGTTTTTTGGAGAAACCTTTGTCTAAAGGTGATTCTGGCGGAAGCAGAAAGCCTAGACTTTTTGACATGCCGGAGTGTAAAAACTGTGAGTATAAGGGTAGCCGTTACTGTTGGAACCAGTGTCCATACAACATATGGCGAAAACGTTGAACCAAAGGATTTAATTTTGGAAAACAACTAAACTGTACGATTCATAAGGGCTGAGACAGCATGAGCAAAGTGAAAAGCATATTCGAAGAGGTTCGCAAATCCGGAAGGAAACACTTGTTGGAGATGGAAGCTAAAAGTGTTTGCATGGAGTATGGCATTCCAGTTACCCAGTTTAGATTGGCAAAAAGCGAAGCTGAAGCCGTCAAGTTTGCAGAGGAGATAGGTTATCCAGTTGTTTTAAAGATTGTTTCGCCAGACATCCTTCATAAGTCTGACGTTGGAGGGGTTATGCTTAACCTTAAAAATGCTAGGGAAGTGCGAAAAGCCTACAAACAAGTAATGGAAAACGTGAAAGCGCACAAGAAGGACGCGAAGATTTTGGGTGTGCTCGTGCAGGAGATGGCGCCCCCATCAACAGAAGTCATTGTTGGAGCCATCAAAGACCCCCAGTTTGGTCATGCCTTGATGTTTGGGCTTGGAGGGGTCTTCGTGGAAGTTTTGAAGGATGTCACCTTCAGAATTGTGCCGATAACAGAGGAAGAAGCTCAAGAAATGATTAGCGAGGTTAAGACTTACCCGCTCTTGAAGGGTTATAGGGGGATGCCGCCAGCAGATATAAACGCCATAGTGCAGATTCTCTTAAAAACTTCTAGGCTTGTTTCAGAACATCCAGAAATTAAGGAGCTGGACTTAAACCCAATAATGGTTTATGAGAAAGGAGCAAAAACAGTGGATGCAAGAATAATCCTAGAATAATAACGCCTACAAAGGTTAAATGGGATGGCTGAAGGTTTTAAAGGCTGGTCTAAAAGCGAAATTTTCTCAAAAACCACTGTTCCGCTGGAAACACCCTTTTTCCTAAGACTTGACGGATGGAAATTTCGAGCACTCGCTGACGCCATTGGTGCAGAAAAACCCTTCGACGAAAGGTTTGCACAGTGCCTTGTTAATTCTGGCAAAGCCCTGTTCGGAAAGGGGTTTAGCCCAACCCTGGTTTATGTTGTCAGCGACGAATTAAACATACTTTTTGATAGTGAGGTGCCATTTAACGGCAGAATAGAAAAAATAGACTCGGTTATACCAAGCCTTGTCTCGGCGGCATTCTCCATCCAACTGCAAGAGTTTTTCGGCGAAAGGGTTGTTGCAGCCTTCGACTCCCGCATAATTGTCGCTCCTAACGATGAAAAAATATCGGAGTATTTGGTTTGGAGGCAGACAAACGCTTGGAGAAACCACAATAACGCTTATGCCTACTGGCTTTTAAGAAAAATGGGCTACAAGCCATCAGAAACAGCCAAAAAATTGAAGGGCATGAAAACAGAGGAACTCCACGAACTCCTCTTTAAGCATGGAATAAATTTGGCTAAAACTCCCCAGTGGCAGAGAAGAGGCATATTAATACACAAAAAGCCTTATCAAAAAAGAACCGCAAAACAGGGCGTCACCCGCTGGGAGATAACTGAAAACTGGAATTTACCACTATTCTCTTCAGAAGAGGGAACAAAATTAATCCGACAGATCCTCGAATGGATGAGGCAGAAAAGGAGAAACCCTATTGCCACAAGGCGAAAAAACACAAAAAATTAAGGAATTAAACGAAAAACTCTCCGTTTTAAAAGGGCAGAAAAGCGCTTTGGAAGCCGAAGCTAGGAATTATGCGGAAAAAAGAGACACGCTTAACCAAGAGTTAAAGAACCTGCGCAGCGAAATTTTAAGACTGAAAAACACAAGGGACGAGATAAACGAGAAGGTTAAGGAGTTAAAAAAGCAGAGAAGCCAAATCAGAGCGGAAATAGCCCAAAAAATCACAGAGCTTAAAAGTTTAAGGAGAGAACTTGAGCCTCTCACGAAAAAGAAGCCGAAAAGGAGCCTCAAAACCTTAGAAAAGGATGTTGAAAGCCTCGAATGGAAAATCCAAACGACGTCCTTAAACCTACAGGAGGAGAAAAAATTAGTTGAACAGGTTAAGGAGCTGGAAAGCCAAATCAGCATCCACAAGAAAATCGAGCAGCTAAACCAGAAAAGAATTGAATTAAAGGCTGAAGTTAAGGCACTTCAAGCGAGAGTTGAGCTCTGCCACAAAACCATTATGGAAAATGCAGAGAAAAGCCAACAAATCCACGCGGAAATATTGAAAAAAGTTGAAGAAGCCAAGAAAATCAAAGATGAGGCTGACCATTTTCATAGGTGCTACCTTCAAACAAGGGAGAAGATGAAAGCCCTTCAAACGGAAATAACGAAAATCATGGATGAAATTAGAAGTTTTAAAGAGGAATTTTCCGCTGAAGAGGAGAAAAAGCGAAAGGAAGCCGAAGAAAAGCTCTTAGAAAGCGTAGAAAAGCAAGCCCTTGAAAAGCTGAGGCGTGGCGAAAAGCTGACTTGGGAAGAATTTAAAGTTTTAGCCGAAAAAGGATTAGCATAAACTTAAAGTAACTTCACATGAATATTGAATTGGAAGAGAACAGATGACTGAACAGGAGCAGGCACAAAAGAGAATTCTAATTCTCTGCGTTGACAGAGACGGAGACCTAACGACAAAAGCAGAAATAAAAACACCACTAATTGGAAGGGACAAAAACCTTAATGCCGCTGTTTCCCTAGCCCTAAAAGACCCTGAAGAGCCCGATGCCAACGCCATGTTTGAAGCCATACGCGTTTATGACCGCCTCCTCAGCGAGAACAACCCAAACGAAGTCTTTGAAGTCGCAACAGTATCCGGCTCAGAGCTTGGAAGCATCAGTGCCGACAGAAAAATCGTTGCCGAATTAGGTGAAGTTCTGAAGACTTTCCCGGCAAATGAGGTTATTCTCGTAACGGACGGCTATTCGGACGAGGCAGTACTACCCCTAATAGAGTCAAGGGTTCCAGTCTCGTCCGTGAGAAGAATAGTTGTTAAGCACAGCGAATCCATAGAGGAAACAGCAGCCCTATTTTCAAAATATTTCAAAATGATTTTGGAAAACCCCAGATACTCCCGCATAGCCTTGGGCTTGCCAGGACTCTTATTCCTAATTTTGGGCATTCTAGCCATATTCGGCTTAGTCCACTACTACTTAATGACTTTCATAATCGTTCTGGGAACATATATGTTCGTCAGGGGCTTCGGCGTTGACAAGATGCTTAAGAAAGCCTATATTTGGGTGAAGGAGTATTCTCCGCCACCCCTCCCAGTGCAGATTTCCGCGTTCGCCATGCTTGCAGGCATATTGTGTATGGCTATAGGCTTTTATCTGGGATATACTTCGGCTTCTGAGGCAATAGCATCTCTTGGCATAGATTTGTCCAATTGGTTGAACATCTTTTCACCGCAAATTGCAGGCTACTTTATTATGGATTCAAAAGACCTCGTAATTATTGGGGTTTGTGTAGCGTTAGCTGGGAGGGCTATCCGCTGGTACTTTGAAAGGGACGCGAGGCTTTTGCGCAATGCAGCCCTAATAGTCCTTGTTGGGTGGACTAGGCAAATCTTTGAATCCGCCTCCAACATTCTGATAAATCCGAAGATTGGCTATGAAGTTTTAATATTCTCAATTGTTATTGGCATTTTGTTGAGTGTTGCCTCACTGCTTATTATTGTTGTAATTCACAGGTCTGCAAAAGGATTTTTCAAGGAGTCTGAAGAAAAGGTTGAAGAGCTTAAAGAAGAAAGCTGAAATTGCAGTTATTGGCGGGACGGGATTCGAGAATCTTTTCGCAAACTTTGAAAAGGTTATCCTTGGAACTCCTTATGGTGTTCCTCCACCGTTATTTGTTGGGGAAATTGGCGGCAAAGACGTAGCTTTTCTTCCTAGGCATGGTCTTGAGCATTCAGTTCCTCCGCACAAGGTGAATTATAGGGCAAACATCTATGCGTTACATAAGGCGGGTGTGGAAAGAATCATAGCCGTTAACGCTGTTGGCGCAGTAAACAAGAGCTTAAAGCCTGGTGACATTGTTGTTCCCCATGATTTTGTAGACTTTACCAAGACGCGTCCAACAACTTTTTATGATGAAGCCCCAGTTACCCACATTGATGCCTCTCAACCCTACTGCCCAGAAATTCGCGAAACCCTGATTAAAACCGCCGAAAAGCTTGGTTTGACTATTTGTTCTAAAGCGGTTCTTGTTTGCACTGAGGGGCCGCGTTTTGAAACTCCCGCTGAAATTGAAATGTTTAGGTGCTTGGGCTTCGATATTGTTGGCATGACTGGCTTGCCGGAGGCTGTGCTTGCTCGGGAGCTTGAAATTTGTTATGCATGCGTCTGTTTTGTTTCTAATATGGCGGCGGGCATGCAGGAGCGCTTAACACCAAAAGAGGTTTTTGACATCTCACGGAAGGTTCAGCCTAAAATAGAGCAACTTTTAATTGAGACCGTTAAGGCTTTACCAGTTGAGCGAAAAAGTTGCCCATGCGTGGACGCGCTTAAAAATGCGAGGCTCAAATAGATGCTGAGGTCTTTACTTTCAGCTATTGGCGCCTATAAGCTTTATGAGAAGTGGCTTTGGCACCAAGTTAAAAGTGATGTTAAGCCGGAACACATCGCCGTAATCTTGGACGGGAATAGGCGGTGGGCTTCGGAGAAAGACCTTGACTCATGGTACGGCCACAAGGAAGGAGCCGAAAAGGTTGAGAGTCTCCTCGAATGGTGTTTAAAACTTAATGTTAAGTCCATAACATTGTACGCTTTTTCAACAGAGAACTTCCGCCGTCCGAGAAAAGAAGTTGAGGAAATTATGCGCATTGCTTCCGAAAAACTTCAAAAAATCCTAACAGATGAAAGAATCCACAAGAACAAGGTTCGGGTTAAGGTTATTGGAAGAACAAACTTGCTCCCAGAGAATCTGCAGAAAATTATAGCCGACGTGGAGAAAGCCACCCAAAATTATGATAAGCATTTTCTGAACATAGCCTTCGCCTATGGCGGGAGAGCCGAAATAGTGGATGCCGCAAAGAAAATCGCTGAAAAAGTTCAGAAAAAAGAGTTAGCCCCAGAAGAAGTCGACGAAGAACTGTTCGAGCAGCACCTTTACACTTCACACCTGCCAAAACAAGACCCAGACTTGATTATAAGGACATCTGGAGAGGAAAGACTAAGCGGTTTCTTGTTGTGGCAGTCCGCCTACAGCGAGCTATGCTTCCTAGATGTGTATTGGCCAGACTTCCGCCTAATCGACCTTTTAAGGGCTGTTAGAACTTTCCAGAAGCGGAAGAGGCGTTTCGGCGCCTAGCACGTGATTATGCTCTTTTTTTGGCACTGACTATTGAAATGACATCCCTATCCTTGAGTATGTAGTCTTCCCCTACGCGTTTTCTTTCTCTGGCTTCTATGGCGTAGATGAAGCTTTCGCCGAGTTCTGTGTGGATTAGGTAGGCGAGTTCACGGGCTGTCGTCCCATAAGGCACTAGGTAGGCGTCTGGCAAAACTCTACCATGATGGTCAGATAGGTGCTCCAAATCCTCGACTGGATAAACTGTAATCATGTTTAGAAGTTTGAAGTATGCCATGTTTATGGCTTCTTGAACGCCCGTTGAGCCGAATTTCAGCAAAACCTTCTCCCTAATTGTTTCTAGGGCTTTAAGCTGGCTTTCAGTAAGCTTTTCTGGATTGTTGATTTTGAAGCTGCAGTCGCCTGGCCTATAATCTATGAGTTTTTTCTCGGTGGCCCTCCGCAATGCTAGTTCGGCTTCGGCGCAGCATGGAACAACTATATAGTTCAGTTTTTTGAGTCTTTCAAGGTTTTCTTCGGCTGTGGGTACGTCTATCTTGTTTGCCGCTATCAACATCGGCTTTGCAATTTGCCTCAAAGTGGCTATAAACCTTAGATAGTCCTCCTCGCTCCAGCTTGTTGGCTTATCCGCATTTAAACCGGTCCTTCTGATGGCTTCGAAAATGTGGGCTCTTCTGATGGCTAAGCCGCTGAGTCTTTCCTCCAAAATTGAGAGTAGGTCTGTTGAACCGGATTCGGCTGTTCTGGCAATTTTTGGCCAATCCCTTTTTAAGATGTTGGCCATCCACATGGTTATTTCATGCTCGAGAAACTTGACATCCTCAACGGGGTCGTGTTCACCGGGTTTGCATATTCTTCCCTCAGAGTCTGTTCCGCCAGAAGCGTCCACGATGTGGATTAGCACGTCAGCCTTCCTTATCTCATCCAGGAACTGGTTGCCCAAACCTCTCCCTTGCCATGCGCCCGGAACGAGCCCAGCACAGTCAATGAATTCGACTGGAATTAGGCGAATACCATCAAGGCATAGGGAGTTAACAGGCGTGTCTTTAACCCCAAACTCTTTGCAGACGCATGGTGTTCTCACGTAACCCACGCCTCTGTTGGGCTTTATTGTTGTGAAGGGGTAGTTTGCAATTTCAGCCGGTGCGAGGGTTGCAGCGCTGAAGAATGTTGATTTTCCAGTGTTAGGTTTTCCAACAATCCCCAACAATCTTGAATAAGACTTCTGCATCCAAGCCCACTTACACTAATGTTTACTGGCTGTTTGCGGCTATATGGCTTGCGTCAGCCCTTTCAGATAAACCCTTTCTGGGGCGTCTAACAGAGGCTAGTAAAATAAGCATTAACAAGACAAGGATACCCATGTATAGGGCGAAGGCTTTGAAGACGAGCATCCAAGCATCTTGTAAGGCTTTCTCGGCATTTTCAAGGGCTAGGAAGGCGTTTGAATTCGCGATTTGGGTGGATGTCTCCCATGCGTCTATGGCGTTTTGAATAACGATTTTCGTGTTTAGAAGCCTTTGCTCAATTTCTCGCATTTCAGAAGAGAAAATGATGGATACTCCGGAAAACCTCCCGATGGAAATGGCTATCTCCGCCTCTTTAATCCTTTGAACGGCTGTTGCAACGTTCTGAGCAAAAGTGTAGTCACTGAATGCGCTTAGCTGGAGAGACGCCAACTGAACCGTTTGCCCATCAATAAGCCTTGAAGCGTCTGTGCCATTAATAAAGTAATTAGCGTATGGTATGACTTCTGGCATGCTTCTAATAGAGCTAAAGTGCTTGCTGTCTATGGTGTTGAAGAGCTGCCATGTGGCGTCCGCGGGCATCCAACCATAATTTTCAAGATAATATTCAGCCCACATGTGCCCATCTTCCAAAACTTGTCCAGCATAATGGAAGGCGAAACCAGCTTGAATCCTTGCTGGAATTCCAGCGGCCCTACATAAGGCAACAAACAAGTAGGAGTATTCAGAGCAGTCTCCTATACCATTTTCTAAAGCCCATAGTGCGCCTCTTTCTTCGTTCTGTATTTCATACCGCAGATAACCAACTACAAAATTATAGATTAAACGAGCCTTCACAAAAGGGTCTTCTATACCTTGCGTTATCTCCTGCGCCTTGCCAACAATTTTCTCATGGTCCGATTCTATGAGCTCTTCTGGCTGAGTATATTTTATATAAAGCTCCGAACTTTCGTTATAGCTTCCTATCATACTCGAGTTAACAGTATAAGTTAAGCTGAAAGAAAGAACGCGATAATCAAGCTCCACCGTGAAAGTTTGACTTGGTTGAATCGCAAAGTTCTTCCAGTATATGTAAATGTTTCCAGAATCATCCGCCAAAAGATTGTATCCGCTTGTCGGCTTAACGTTGTATAAGATTGCATAGTGGCGTGCGGTTTCATTCCTAACGATGGGAACGTAAAGATTTACGCCAGTCGCCATCCTATTCGTTGGGTTTGTGATTCTAATCACATGTTTAAGCTCGCCTACAAAGACCTCCTTCACATCATATTTTAATAGGCTAAAATCTTGTGCCGTCACAGCGTATTCAATGTTTTCTGCCATAGCTGACAGGCACAGAACTGATAAAATAGTAATTGTGAGGGCAGCAAGTTCTAGAGACTTGAGCAGCTTTTCCATGTTCTCCTTGCTAAAAACCGTTAAAGAAGTAAATAAGATTATGTGAGTCCGTAGGCGCTAATCTTCTGGGGTTTGGGCTACAAATTCTATGGCTTGGATAACTTCACTAGCAATTGATAGGAGGTTTATTGCAACCATTATTGCCAGCAAAGGGATAAACTCTATAGTGAAAGTGAAGCCTTCAAGATTTATTGTGAAGACGCCAAAGTTTGTTGAATATGCAATATAGACTATTATGAAGAAGGACCTTAAGATAATAAGAATGTATTTGCAAATGGTGCCTTCGCTTACTCGTATAGCGAAGGAGAAGAAAAGTGAAACATAAGCCAAAATCCAATACAATGTTGAAAACTGCTGGAAAACCAGTCCCAAGAAATGTGAAAGTAAAAGCCAAATAATAAGCCAGATTACCCCGTAAATGGCTGTTATAACCGCTGCTTTGACAATTTTGACAAGGGTTTTCCGACGGGCAGGTTTGGCTTCGGCTTCAACTTCGTTCATGAAGACCCCCAAGGCATTTCACAGATTAGCACATCCGCAAAGTATAGGCGAATTGTGCTGGGTAATTCTGAAGATTGTATCTCAAACAGTTTTTCATAAAGTCCATTAGAGGGTACGATGAGATTCTGCACTGTCCAGTTGAGCAGATTATTTGAAAGATTATAAAGCTCTAATCGTAGTGGTCCACTTAACGGAAAGGAGGCATTGTTAGAGAAGCTTAACTGAAAAGATGCACGCGTTCCGTCAAAACTAAAATTGGATATGTTTAAGTTGCTGAAGGGTGCACCCCACTTGTAAGTAAAGTTTCTGGCTACGTTGAAGGCTAGTACGTAAGCCACTCGGAAGTGTAAGGCAATGGCAACATCCAAGTCTTTACTATTTGTTAGGAGTTCCCTATCCCTTGAAAGCATATCCGTTAAGTTGGCGGAAGCGCTCAAATTAGACTCCAGCATTCTTCCAGCTGGAATATTCAGCGGTGATGTTGAAAATTCTAAAATTTCCTTGCTCCCATCGTATATGCGTATGTTTACACATAATTCTGAAATATCATAAAAGCCCACATTATTCATGTAGAAGGGCACTGAAATGGAAAAGTTTCCATTTGACACGGAGAGGCTAGGCTCTCCTACGCGTACGTTATCCCTTACTTCAAAAATTTTCCATAATGAAAGAGCCACGGTGACTGGTAGAAGCAAAACAGCTATCCACAGAACTACAATTATTAATCTTAAGGCTTTAACCGTATGCCGCAATCTTGGACTCCTCTGCTTGATTAAGCCTTCTTTTAGGCTTTAGTTGGCTGGGCTTGTTGGGTTGGCTGAGGGGCGGGTGGCGGTGGTGCTGGTTGTTGGGGTGGTAGCTGAGGTTTTGGAGGAGCTGGAGGAACAACCTTCGTTTTTGCCTCTTTATAGAGCTGTATGCCCCTCATTGTTGCTATCGAGCCCACCCAGCCCATTATGCCTAGAAACATGATTTTGATCACTGCCTCAACTATTGGTCCGAAAATCTGTCCAAGAGCTTCTGAAATGTTTCCGGATGTTATTATGCTTACAACGGATTCAAGTTTCAGATAAGCCATTATGAAGGTTATGACAAGTAAAAGCAAGCCTACAGTTATGAGAATGTATGCCACAAGCTCTGCCTTCTCAATTTTCATTTCTCATACACCACTTATCCGCTTTAAGGCTATTCTACTCTCAACACTGGTATAAAAGCGATATGATGCCTTACTAATGATTTGCAAAAGTCTTAAGTGTTCTGGAAGCCGTGAAACCATTGAGTCAAAATGAAAGCCGCCGTTTATTATAGCCAATCAGACATTAGAATCGAGGAAATGCCCATTCCCCAAATCGGCGATGATGAAGCTCTGGTTGAGATGAGGGCTTGTGGAATCTGCGGCTCAGATTTGATGGATTGGTATCTGAAAAATCGCGCCCCATTGGTTCTTGGACACGAGCCGTCTGGCGTTGTTGTTGAGAAGGGCAAAAATGTTAAAAATTTTGATGTGAGCGACAGAGTTTTTGTTCATCATCACGTTGCATGTTTAAAATGCCACTACTGTCAGCATGGAGACTACACCCTATGCGAGCAGTTTCACAAAACAAACATTGTTCCCGGAGGATTCGCTGAATACTTCAAGGTTCCAGCCCCAAACCTCCAATTGGATACGCTTAAAATCCCCAAAAGCCTGTCCTTTGAAGAAGCCACCCTTATTGAACCTGTGGGCTGTTGCATAAGAGCCATTAAAAAATGTGGGATTCGGAAGGACGACACCATCGCTGTGATAGGTGCGGGGACCACAGGCATAATCCACACAGCTTTAGCCAAGATTTATGGCGCTGGAAAGGTAATTGTAAGCGACTTGGTTGACTTCCGCTTGAAAATTGCCGAAAGATTCGGAGCTGACGTTGTTGTTAATCCATTAAATGAAGATTTGGCTGCGGTTGTGAGAAAAGAAACCGATGGTAGGGGCGTTGACCTAACAATTGTCACAGCTCCAAGTCTAGAAGCCTATAAGACTGGTTTGAGTATATGCAGAAAGGGCGGAAAACTCTGCGTTTTTGCCCCAACGGACCCTGGGAAAATTTTGGAGGTAAGTCCAAAACAGCTTTTCTTTAGCGAATTGCGGATAATTCCCTCCTATTCGACTTCCCACGTGGAAACTAGGGAAGCCCTAGAGCTGATTAAGTCTAGAAAGATACGTGTGAAGGATTTGATAACTCATCGCTTCCCGCTTGAGGAAACTGCCAAAGCCTTTAAAACAGCTTTGGAGGATAAAGAGAGCCTAAAGGTCATCGTGCTGGGCAGGTGAAGATTATGAAGGCAGCCATGCTTTACGGCGTTAAAGACCTAAGAGTCGAGGATGTGGAAACTCCAAAGGTAGGCGTTGGCGAAGTCCTTGTGCGGGTTAGGGCGGCGACAACATGCGGCACAGACCTAAAAATTTTCCAGCGGGGCTACGTTGAAAAGGTGATAAAGCTTCCAACAGTTTTTGGGCATGAATGGGCTGGCGAAGTCGTTGAAGTTGGCGAAGGGTTGGAATGGCCTAGGAAGGGCATGAGGGTTCGCGCTGGCAACAGTGCCCCGTGCCTTCGCTGTTTCATGTGCGGCAAAGGCAAGTACAATCTTTGTGAGAACATGATTTGGCTTTGGGGAGCCTACGCTGAATACATTAAGGTTCCAGCCCACATGGTTCGCGTCAATATGCAAGAAATCCCACCAAACATTTCTTATGAAGAGGCTGCCATAACAGAGCCGCTAGCATGCGTGCTTCATGGGGTGGAAGAAGCCAGAGTTAAGCTCGGCGACTCTGTGGCAATCATCGGCGCTGGACCCATTGGACTTCTGCACCTTCTAACCGTTAAGAAAATGGGAGCTGAAAAGGTCATAATGATAGACCTAGTTGATGAGAGGCTAGAATTCGCCAAAAAGCTTGGAGCAGACGAAATCATAAACGCTGGAAAGGAAAATGTTGAAGAGGCTGTTCGTAGGGCAACGGTCGGTTATGGAGCAGACGCCGTTATTGAGGCTATCGGACAACCAGCCACATGGGAGCAAGCCCTAAAGCTTGTAAGGAAGGGCGGAACAGTCCTAGAATTTGGCGGATGTCCACCTGGAACAGAGGTGCGGTTTAACGCTGAAAAGCTTCATTATGGGGAAGTCACGGTTCTGGGCACTTTTCATGCGACGCCTATGCACTTTAGGAAAGCCTTAAACCTTATAGCCTCAAAATCCATCAACGTGGCACCCCTCATAACGCGGAGAATGCCCTTAGATAAGATAGTGGAAGCCTTTCAAATACTGGCCACTTCGAAAAACGAAATAAAAATAGCCATACAGCCATAAAGCTGCAAACAGTGACTGGGGCATGGTTGAGGCTGAAGGCTACATTTTAAGGATAGCTAAAAAAGAGTGGATTGAAAGGGTTTTTGACTCAGCCATGTACTACACTGGAGCGCGGAGAAAATGGAAGGCTGGACAGACAATATTGTTTATTGGAAGAATGGAGTTCGGCGACTCCTTTATTGGCTATGGCGTAATTGAAAACGTTTACGAGAAAGAGGAGCTTTCAGAAGAAGAGCGGAGGGAATGCGAAACATACGGGTGGTGTAAAGCCCTCGAATTCAAATACATTGTAAGATTTGAAAGACCACTACCCGTTAGAGAGACTTTCATAAAAGACTTGAGGCTTAGCGGTAAAACCCTTCACAGTCTGCCGCTTAAGGCGGAACAGATAAAATCCATTATAAGACAAGCTGAAGGGTGAAGCTACCAGAAGGGTTGGATGTATTCCCTAACCCTAAATTTTACACCCATCTGCCTCGCGATTTCCTCCACTTTTTGGATATCAACTTCCGGTATCCTAACGGCTGTTATTTCCACGTCTAGAAGCTTCTTTGCCTTCTTAACGAATTCTATGACGCTTTCAAATGCATTTTCGAATGTTGGTTTGCAGACTTGGTTGTAGGTTTCCCTGTCGTGGGCGTTTAGGCTAACGCTTACCTTGTCAACGCCAGCCATCTTCAGCTCTTCAACAACCTCTCGCCCCTCATTAAGCAGGAGGGCTTGACCGTTCGTGTCCACCCTCAATGTCACAATTTTTCCATAATGCCTCCTTATCCATCGGCTAACTTCCAAAACGCAGTCAAGCCTCATTAGAGGCTCTCCGAAACCGCAGAAAACAATTTCACGCCAATTCCGCCAATTTATGACATTTTCAAGCTCTGCGATTATTTCGCTGACAGCTGGCTCTTTTTCAAGTTTTAGGTTGAAGCCTCCCACGCCGTTGCGGAAATTCCTTAGACAGAAGTAACAGTTGTTGGAGCACTCGTTTGTTATGTTTAGGTATAGGTTCTCTCCAAGCCAATAGACAACGCTGGGACGCTTTTTAGCCGCCATCGCCCGTTTTCTCCACTTAACTAATTACTTTTACGAAATAAAAGGTTAGGCGGAACATGCGAGAATAAATTTAAAAGCAGATGCGAGGCTTATGGTTTTGTTATTGCAAGGGGCAAAGTGCATGGTCAAATACATTTTTGTGACAGGCGGCGTCTTAAGCTCTGTTGGTAAAGGTATTGTAACATCATCCATTGGAAAAATGCTTCAAGCCAGAGGGTTTAGGGTCACAGCCATAAAAATTGACCCTTACGTGAATGTTGATGCTGGAACCATGAACCCTTACATGCACGGCGAGGTCTACGTGACGGACGACGGTGGGGAAACAGACCTAGACTTGGGCTGGTATGAACGTTTCCTAGACCTAGACCTGAAAAGGGAGAATAATATCACTACTGGCATTGTTTACAAGGCTGTTATTGAAAAGGAGAGGCGGGGCGACTTCCTTGGAAGATGCGTCCAAATAGTGCCCCACGTGACTAATGAGATAAAAAGCCGCATAAGAAGTGTGGCTTTGAATGCTAAGGTTGACGTGGCTCTGACAGAGGTTGGCGGAACAGTTGGCGACATTGAAGGCTTACCCTTCCTTGAGGCTATAAGGCAGATGCGCCTTGAAGAGGGCTATGAAAACACTTTGTATGTGCATGTCGCCCTAGTCCCAATATTAGACGTTACTAAAGAAATGAAGACGAAACCATTACAGCACAGCGTCAACGAGCTGCGGCGCATCGGCATACAACCCGACATAATAGTTGCAAGATGCTCCAAAATGATAGATTCAGAAGCTTTAAGAAAAATAGCCTTGTTCGGCACAATTCCAGAAAACGCCGTTTTCTGCTCATACAACGTTGAATCCATATATCAAGTTCCGCTAATCCTCGACGAGCAGGGAATGGGCAACTTCATATGCAAGAGGCTCGGGCTCCCAGAACGCAAGCCAAACTTTGAAGATTGGAAAGAATTTGTTGACGCTGTGCTAAACCCGGAACATGAAGTTAAAATAGCCTTGGTTGGCAAATATGCCGGATTAGCTGACAGCTATGTAAGCATGAGTGAGGCGCTGCGTCATGGCGGTGCAGCATGTAAAACAAAAGTGGGCATCCACTATATTGAGGCTGAAACCTTCGAGAAAAATCCCAACAAGGTTCAAATGTTAAAGGATTATGACGGAATCTTTGTTCCCTACGGTTTTGGTCCAAGGGGAACTGAAGGAAAAATCATGGCAATAAAATTTGCAAGAGAAAATGACATTCCATTTCTAGGCATATGTTACGGCTTCCAGTTAGCCGTTGTTGAGTTCGCCAGAAACGTCTGCGGATTAGAAAAAGCAAACAGCACAGAAATAGACCCCAACACGCCCCATCCAGTGATAGACCTAATGCCAGAACAAAGAGGCATAGAGTACAAGGGTGCAACAATGCGCCTAGGCGCCCACAAAATAGTCATAAAACCGAACACTATGGCGTATGCGCTCTACAAAAGCGTAGAGATTTATGAACGCCACCGCCATAGATTCGAAGTTAACATGGATTATGCGGAGAAGCTGGAAAAGCATGGCTTAGTTTTTTCTGGAAGAAGCCCCGACGGGAGAAGGATGGAAATCCTAGAGTTGCTAAACCATTTCTTCTTTTTTGCCTCTCAATTCCATGGAGAATTCAAAAGCCGCCCGGGAAAGCCAGACCCAGAATATTATGGCTTTGTTAAGGCTTGCTTGGACAAGAAGCTTGGAAAAACCAAACCCGAATTCTAGGATTTACAGACCTATTTCTTTGGCTATCTCCTTTAGCCCGTTTAAGGCTATTTCAAAGAACCGCTCCCTCTGAAGCCCAATCTCCTCGCAGAGCAGGATTCTTTCCCTTTCAGCGCCCCGGGCAAAGTCCTTATCCTTAAACTTTTTCGCAACCGTTTCCACTTTCACTTCTGCTAACTTTTTGGAAGGCATTACAAGGGCGCAAGCCACCAGCAAGCCTGAAAGGGCGTCGCTGGCGATTAGGGCTTTCTCCATTCGGCTTTCAGGTTTTACGCCGGTATACCTAAAGTTGTGGGCTTTTATCGCCCTCAAAAGTTCTTCGGGCAAAAAGTCTTTAAGCAGTTGCTCGGCAATTAGGCTGTGCTTCTCTGGCGTGGCTTCTGTTTTTTCATAATCGATGTCGTGGATTAAGCCAACCAAACCCCATTTTTCCTCATTTTCTCCAAAATGTCTTGCAAGGCTTCGCATTATAGCTTCAACAGCAAGCATGTGGTAAATGATGTTCCTTTTAGAAATGTGTTGTTTAACAAGGTTTAGGGCTTCCTCGCGCCTAAGCATCTGGACATCACTAGGCTAGGCATTTTAGGCTTTAGCCATTTAAGCCTTCCCCGTACATCTGGTCTGGAGCCAGCACCTCTGGAAACTTTTCCCGTAACATTTGCCGCGCAGTGTAGCATAAGTGGCACGCATCCGCATAAAACTCGTCATGGGGCAAGTTGTACTTTTCAACAAGCGCCACTGGACCGCCACGAATCAGCGGCTCAAGTATAGGATTAGCGTAAGGGTCGTATTCCCCAACTATCTTTGATAATGGTTTTTGCCAGGCATTCCCTATGGATATTCCTTGGCAAACATGCACATACCCTAAGGGGTCTATGTGAACCCTTTCCTGATTCACAAAATCCTCATAGGGACATTTTGTAAATTCACGCCAACATCGCTTATCGCCTTATCCGCCAATTTGGAACATGCCCTACCACGATACATAAGCTCGTACAAGCCAACTTTTACTCCATCAACCTCCGTGGGACATGGCGCCTCTGCATATGGGCACTTAATAGCCATTATTCCAACCTT
This sequence comes from Bathyarchaeia archaeon, assembly GCA_038883715.1. Lineage (GTDB taxonomy): Archaea > Thermoproteota > Bathyarchaeia > Bathyarchaeales > Bathycorpusculaceae > JAGTQI01. The sequence continues at coordinate 32,477 of JAVZLS010000008.1, read as the reverse complement.
CATGTTTAGGGCTTTTGCGGCATTAACAGCGTTTTTAACCTCTTCCGTTATCCATCCCTCGCCATGATATGGGTCGCTACTTAGGCTTAACTCTACATCCTTTGCCTCTGCAATTGGCAGAAGCCACTCAACAGCGTCTTCAACGCAAGTAGCCCAATAACAGTTCGAAAGAACCTCAACATGCAAGCCCAGCTCAACACTTCTTTTAACAGTTTTAACCATTATTGGATAATAGAGGAACGGTTCGCCACCCTCTATCGAGATATAGCTCACCGAGCTGATTTTTCTGGCCTCTTCTAATATTTCGCTAACCTTTTTGAAAGTGAATGTTCCCTTAGCGTTTGGGCTTCCCCAAACAAAGCAGTGGTCACATTCAACATCACATCGATATGTAAGGAGAAAGTGGACACCCTTCAAATTCATGCAAACACCAACAACATATGTTATGGTTTAAGATCTATTTTGAAGTTGCTGAAGCCTGTCAAACACGAAGTTGGGTAAAATATATAATGTGGCTAGAGGCTTTTCTGCGTCATTGAGATGTAAAGGCAAATGGCCTCCGCCAAACCAAAGATTACATGGAAAACCCTAATCATGCTCTTTATTGGCATAATAGCCTTTATCCTATATCTTTTCATCTTCCGTGTGGACATACCAGAAATCATCGCAAAGATTCAGAGGGCAAACATGCCCCTTTATTTGCTGGCTGCTTTACTCATCTTCGTCGAGATGCTTCTTTACTCAACGGCTTGGCACACTCTGCTAAAATTTCTTTCATTGAAAATTTCAATTCTGAAATCCTACCTTTACGTATGGTATGGAAACTTTATAGACATCATCATACCAGCGGAATCCATAAGCGGGGAAATTTCAAGGGCATACCTAATCATTCGCGAGCAAGGAAACGACGTGAGCGGCAAGGTTGCCGCATCCCTAGTAACTCATAGGCTAATAGGCATGGGGGTTGGCGCCGCAACAATCGGAATTGGAACAATAATGCTTCTAATGGCGCCCATTAACCCGCTAATTTTTAATTTAAGCGTCTTCGTCACCGGGGCAACCGTCTTCTTCATCATTTTGCTTATCATTTTATGCGTCAAAATAAATTGGACCTTGAAAATCATAGACCGCCTAATCAAAATTTTTGAATTCGTTGGCAAAGGTCGATGGAAACCGAAGTTGGCGAAGGCTAGGGAAGATGCCTTCAGAATTGTTGGAACTTTTCATGATTCAATGAAGGAATATGCCCACGCGCCAAAAGTTGTTCTAACCTCCATATTATTGACCACGCTTTCGTGGCTCTCTTACTTGACTATCTGCTACCTGGTTTTTCTATCATTGGGTTTTGAAAACTCATTCTTAAACATGATAGGCATAATTTTCGTGACACAGTCTATAACATTGGCTATAAAATCTATTCCCATAGGTGTGCCTTTTGAGGTCGGGGTGCCAGAGATAACTATGACGACACTTTACGTGGTTTTGGGCATACCTTTCGATGTGAGTGCAACAGCAACAATCCTCACTAGGATTTTGTCGCTTTGGCTAAAGTTCTTCGTTGGATTTGCCATCCAACAATGGATTGAAATATCAGCAATAAAGGCGTCGCTTAAGACTGTTAAAACTGATAAAGGCTAAATTCAGCCTATCCCTCTGTTAAATTAAAGGTGTCGACGACGGTAAAAATCGAAGACGCCTCGATAACGCATTTGGACAGACTTTTTGAAATTGAAATGGAATGCTTTAAAAGCGAAGCCTTCACAAAACAACAGATAGCCCAACTACTCCAAAACCAGAACTGCATAAGCCTAATCGCGAAAGAGAACGACAAAATAATAGGCTTCATCATCGGAATGGTCTATGTTGAAGACAACATCTTAACCGGGCACATATTGACCATAGATGTTTCCCCAAGCCACCGCCGCAAAGGTGTAGGAATCAAATTACTACAAGAATTGGAGAAAATTTTCAAGGATAAACAAGTGAAGGTTTCCCGTTTGGAGGTTAGGGAGGACAACGTCGCGGCATTAAGCCTTTACCAAAAGCTCGGTTATAAAAAAGTTGGAAAGCTCCATTACTATTATGGAGATGCCCACGGAATACTCTTGGAAAAGGCGTTAGTCCAACCTTAAAAGCTTAAGCTTCGTCTTCTCGTCGAAAGCTCTCTGCAAGTTTAAGCCTAAACCCTCAATTATGGCTAACTCTGCTGTGGCGCCCACAACCGAGCCTTGCATTAAATGGCCGCCGAAAGCTTTGCCCCCCTCATCCGTGACAACAATATGTGCATGAATTATTGTTTCGCTCTTCTCATCTATGGCAATGTTTCCAATGCATGAGGCAATCTCCAACGGGCCGCCTAACCGAATATATTTGTATTCGCCCTCTTTATAATAGCCAAGCACAGCCGTTTTTAGGCTTCCAATAGCAACTATTAGGCCTGCTTTTACTCCGCTTTTTTCAGCCCTTTGTTTGATGGCTTCTGCCAAATCTTCCCCCTCAAGTATTCGTGAGAAAATTACTCTTCCGATTTTTCCCTCCAGCATAGCATTCAGCCTCGGTTTAGGCTAACATCGTTGAACACTTAAAGATATATGGGTTTCTGGCCGGCAACGTAAACTCTAAAAGTATCAACGCTCTAATTTTAAGGTGAGGATGGACTTGAAGGAAGAGCAGAAGAAGGATAGGGGAAGGTTTAGAAGGGCAATTGTTGTGCTTATCCGCAACACTACTTGGCGATGTGGAAAACTTGAGAGGCTAATAGTTAAACATCTCCATAAAGAAAAAGCTGGGCTTGGAAAGCCTGGGACGCCCCTGACGGATATGCTTCAAAGTTTCAAGTTGTCTGGGAAGAAGCGTAGCGAGTTTTTAGATGCCATAAAAAGGCTGGAGAGAAGGAATATAGTAAAAATCTTAAGAATATGAAACACTGCTTTGAGGCTTCGTCTTCTCAGGATTTTTCAGTCAGCCTTTTGGCGTTTTCAATCCATCTCTGCGTTATTTTCGGCGAAATCTTAAGTTTTAAGGCTAGCTCTTTTGCTGATGCTTTGGCAAGTTCCTCAACAGTGTTTATGCCCAAGGCTTTAAGCTGCTCCGACCTTTTTTCGCCTATACCCTTAACCTTAGTTAATGGCGTCCCAGTAGGGGCTACCTCCACAACCTTTTCCTCAACCGCTACCGTTGGTGTTGGAGCTGGAGATGGCTGTACGGGTTGAACAGGTTGGGTTGGAGGCGGGGGCGGAAGTGGTGGTGCAGCCACTGTTTGAACTTTTGCTTTTGGTCTTTGAGTGTAGCCTAGCCCGATGAAGAAAATCCCCAGCACTGAGGTTGCGATAATTCCAAGAGATTTGTATGTTTGATCTATTTGGACGGCGAACACAATTCCGGTTATTATGAAGAATATTATGGCTACCGTATATAAGGCGTAATCTGAGCGCATTTCGTCTTTCTCCCTAGCCATCTATGTCTCATGGAATAGTTTAAATAATTTTCTACAGAATCCAAAAAGAAAGTAGATTTTTGGGCGTTTTAACCGTTTACATTAGCAATTTTTCTTCTGGAGGCGGCTTCTTTATCAATCCTTCCCTCATTAGCACTTTTAGGCTTTCTCTAGCATTCTTTATTATTGAGACTGCCCTTTCGTAGAGTTCTTGTCTGCTGAGTTTTACTCTGGCTACGCCTTGCTCTATGGATTTTAGGGCGCATGCCACTGCCTCGCGTGGGAAGACTTCCCACTCCTCCATTCTTGGCAGTATGTCGTCTTCATGTATTCCTCTTTCCTCGGCGAACTTGGCAAGCTCCTCTGCAGCCGCAATGCACATGTCATCAGTAACCGTTTTTGCCTTCACGTCCAAGACCCCTCGGAAAATTGCCGGAAAGCCCAAACTGTTGTTTACTTGATTTGGAAAGTCGCTTCTTCCAGTTGCCACAATGCGTGCCCCGGCCTCTTTTGCTTCCCAAGGCCATATTTCTGGTATTGGGTTTGCACATGCGAAGATTATGGCGTTGTCCGCCATTGTGGCAACCCACTCCTTCTTTATTGTTCCTGGTCCCGGTTTTGATGCTGCCACAACGGCGTCTACGCCTTTGAAGGCTTCTGCTATGTCGCCTGTTCTGCCTTCAGCGTTTGTTATTTGGGCAAGCTCGTACTTCCATGGGTCTTCCTCTTTTGACAGGTCTTTTCTTCCGGCGTGGATTATGCCCTTTGTGTCCACCATTATTATGTTTCCAGGCTTTACTCCCCACCTTATTAGGACGTAGGCTGTTCTGATGTTGGCTGCTCCAGCGCCTACTAGGGTTATTAGGCTTTCTTTTGGTTTTTTGCCGACTATCTTGAAAGCGTTGATTAAGCCAGCCAATATGACTGTGGCTGTTCCCTGCTGGTCGTCGTGCCAAACCGGGATTTGCAGACGTTTTCGGGCTTCTTCTAGGACGTAGAAGCATTTGGGCTTTTCAATGTCTTCCAGGTTTATTCCGCCAAATGAAGGTTCTACGAGCTCGCAGGCGCGGACAATTTCTTCAGGGTCTTTGGTTTTTAGGCATATGGGGAAAGCGTCAACACCGCCCAGATACTTGAAGAGTAGGGCTTTTCCCTCCATGACTGGCATGGCTGCCTCTGGACCTATGTCGCCCAAACCCAAAACACGGGTGCCGTCGGAGACAACAGCCACATAATTCCAACGGTTTGTTAGTTCAAAAACTTTTTCCGGGTTTGCCTGAATTTCTTTGCATGGAGCTGCAACGCCAGGAGTATACCATATTGCGAAATCGTCTGGGCTTGTTATGGCGCATTTTGGCATAACTTGAACCTTTCCTTCATAAAACTTGTGCATGGGTGGTGCAAGCTGTGACGGCTTTTTCGCCTTTGCAAGAAGTTCTTCAACTGTTGGTTTTCTCTCCTCCTTTCCAGCTGAGCACATACTATAATCTTCTCCTTTTCTTCGATGGAGATGTTTTGTTTCGTGCACTAGAGCTTTAAGGGTTGCGGTAAAAACCCACGCCCTAAACTTCAGATTATGAGCTTTTACAATTCAGATTTGCTGTTCACAACTTATATATTTGGGCGGGGACCCCCGTATTTATCATTCCTCAAAGACAAGCATCGCACTTCCGAGAAATCCGCGTGCAAACGAGCCACGCATCACGCCCCCTTCAAGGAGGACACATGAGTGCTGGGGATTTACAAGGCTGGTCTACTACTAACAGTTGGGCTGATACTAATTTATGCCCTTCAAGGGTTTTATCCGGATTTTATCGGCGTTTTTTCCAACGCTTTTCCGCCCGTTATAGCTGGTGCAGCGGTTGTTGTGTCTGGTTTGTCTCTGGAGAGGTATTGGAGAAAGGCAAAAGGACGATTTTCTGTTATTTGGCTTTATTTCACGTGCGGGCTTTTCCTCTGGTTTGTTGGAGAAGCAGTTTGGGCTGGATACACGCTGGTGCTTGGCGTTGAGCTGCCCTATCCGTCCATCGCCGACATTTTTTGGATAGGCGGATACATTCCCTTCTTCACCGCTTTATATCTTTACGTTAAATTGTTTGGCGGCACATTAACAAAGAAAATGCTTGCGTTATCCATGTGTATAACTGCTGCACTAACAATATTGGTCACGAGTGTGCTGCTAACACCAGTTTTAACAGCTGAAGAGAACCCGACAGCAGCGGTTATGGACTTTGCCTATCCAATCCTCGACCTCACTTTGTTTTCTTTGGCACTTTTGGGTCTCATAATTTTCTGGAAGGGGAAACTAGGAAAGTCGTGGCTTTTAATTAATGCAGCCATATTGATGAACGCTTGCGCCGACATATTGTTCAGCTGGACAACCGCGCAAGGCACTTATTATAGTGGACATATGCTTGACGCCCTCTTTGACCTCGCATATCTATTCTTTTTGATAGCTTTCTACGTTCACGCCAAAGAGTTTTGAGGTGGGCATGGTGACCCAGAGAACAGAAGCCTTTAGGAGGGCTTTAGTGGAAGCTGTCCATGAAGGGTTACTCATGCTGGGGGAAAACGGGAGGGAAGTCATATATTTTCGCCTAAAACAGTCTTACGCCCTTGAGAAGGAAGATATCCCCGGCAGCCCAGAAATTTTTGTAGAATGCCTTAGAAGCATTTTTGGCTCCGGTGCGGAAGTTATTGAAAAGGCGATTATTAAGAGCTTGTACAGTAAGCTTGGAATGGAATTTCATGCAAAGAAAGATTTTGGCTTTTTGGAATACTTGAATGAAGCTAGAAAAGTCTTTGAGGAGAAGGCTAATTGAAGTCTTTAAATCCGCGTTCCGGCTAATTATCCTCTTTGAGAGCTTATGGCGAAGCGAGAAACTTATCCAGAGGTATACGAAAATCCGTTTTATTATGATGTTGCCTTCGGCTTTCGGGACATAGCCAGAGAGGTTGACTTCTTCGAAGAGTGTATTAGAAGATTTTCAAAAATTAAGGTTAAACGAGTCCTCGACGTTGGATGTGGCCCGAGCCCCTACATGTTAGAGCTTATTAAGCGAGGCTACTCCTTTGCCGGTTTGGACATAAGCAAGCCTATGCTAAAATATTCCCTGGAGAAGGCGAAGAAGGCTGGCGTTGAAATAGAGGTTATTCATGCAGACATGCGCAACTTTAAGGTTAAAGGAAGCTTTGATTTCGCCTTCTGTATGCTCGGCTCCCTGACCGTTGAAACCAACAAGGAACTTCTCACACATTTAGATTCTGTGGCCGCATGCCTGGAAAAAGGCGGCTTATACCTTTTAAATGGTTGCATTCAATTCGACTGGACGAGGCTTGGAGGGGAAAGCTGGACTGTGATAAAAGACGGGCTTATTATAAATGTGGCTTGGAGTGTTGCACCGCTAAGTTATGTGGAGCAGAAAATAGTTGAGAAGATAACCCTCGAAGTTATTGAAAAGGGAAAAACGAAGGTTTTTGTGACCGAAAAGGTTGGCAAGCTAATTTTTCCACAAGAGTTTATTGAACTCCTTGAAAGGAATGGCAAATTTGAGTTTGTTGGCTGGTTCAACAATTTTGATTTAAAACAGCCTCTCGAAAAGGCTGAAAGATTTAACAGACCGATTACTGTGTTGCGGAGAAAATAGAGGCTAACAAAAGGGTTTACGATAATTACTTGATGCGGCTCCGGTTGTTAGTATCTTCTTTGGCGGAACCCGCCTCTTCTTTCCCTTCCGCCGAAGTCTCTTCCGCCTCTTCCCCTGAATGGTCGTCTTTGCTGCTCGTAAACCTTCGATGAAAGATTGTTTTGTGTGTTCACCTCAACGGTTAATGCTTCTTTTGCGACCTCAAGTGTGCCATATCTGCCCACGTTTAAACGCATGCTCCCCTTGAATAGGGTTACGTAACCGTTTCCTATGCTTATTGTTTCGCCTTCTCTGACTTTGGCTATGTTGTCGTCCCATAAGGTTAGGTAAATACATCCCGTCTCGTCGCCTATTAGGGCGTCGCAGACCTTGTGGGGTGCCCCGTCCCTTCCAGAAGCCACATTTCTAACTTCGCTTTTTGAGACAACTTTTGCCTTCACGTTTACAGCCCTTGAGGCGGGGGTTAGTTCGCCTACTTTCACGTCTACTGGTTTTCTGCCTCCCGAAAAGCCTTCAACTGCCAAACCTAAATCAACACCTTTACATCTGTTGCAGAAACATATTGACGACTCTTCACTTAAGCATTTTGGTTATTTAAATCGCGGTCCCTTCCCCTCTACCTCGTAGGGAAGTTTACCGGCTCTAAAAATGACAAGTCTATCTTTAAACTCCGCTAGGTAAGCCAGAACGAGGCGTTTCCCCTTATCCGTCAAGGCGTAAACAGGTATTGTCACGCCCAACTGCAGTATCGCCTTTTTGCCAATTTCCTCTCGAAGTATTCTCGAAGCGCTAGCACAAACAACATCAGCCCTAGCTATGTGCTCCACATATGCCTTGCCAACACATGTGTTGCAGACTGAAAAAATTAAAACGTCGGCTTTTGCATCAGCCTCAATTTTCCTAATCTCGCTTATAACCTTCGATTGGAAACCAGCCACGCTCACGGCGATGCGCCTAAACCCCAAATCTAAAGCCCTTTTCACTCCATTCGCTTGGTCGATGGAGGCGGTTGCCTCGTCAAGAACTATCCCGCCTTCACTTTTGATTTTCCGGATTATTTCGGGTATTGGCGAGGTCTTCACTATTCCGGTTAGGCGGGCGCCGATGGCTTGCACAAGCCTCCCATTAGAAGATATCACTGTGCCAGCGCCCTCGCCGACAACAACCGCACAGTCAATAAGTCCCTTTTCCAGCCAGACACGCATCATTTCAGAAGCCCCATAAGCCACAATCGGCTCGTCGTTGAAGATGCGGTTTCCACAGCAGAAGCCAAAGCCTACAATCTTCATTTCAACACTTTTCCTCACAGCCTCAACATCAATCTTTTTCGTGCCGTAAAGTGCCTCGTGGAGGGGGCAATACTCGATCAATGGTTCGCTTAAAACTTCTACGCCTTTATCTGAGATGCGTACGCGGGCGCCGCAGCAGTATATTTCATGCTCGCCTTTAACACACATGATGCTAACGCTCGCTGGACAATAGAATAGGGTGAACGTTCGCTTATTCCTTATTTGTTGCCTCGTTAATCTGTTGCTCCATCATGTGCCCGCGGCAATAAACCAGCGCCCTTTTGACGCCGGGAACTTTTAGGGCTTCCCGCTTAATGTCCATGGCTAGTTTGAAGGCTATTGGGCAGAAGGGACTGGAAGGGATAAACTCGACCTTAACAACGCCAGGTTCTTCTTCCTTAACGCTTTTAATCATGTGCATCTCTGCAAACGTCATTCCAGTTTCTGGATCGACAACCCTGCCAACAGCTTCATACACTTTGCTTTCCAGCTCATTCAAACCTGACACATCCAAATTTTCTCGGAAATAAAGTGAGGACACCATATAAAAGGTTATGGGTTTTTGGCAGCTAGTTTTTTCTGGTACATCCGCCAACTTAAAGTCATTGTTTGGGGATGGGAAGCCTTAACCTCGTCAAGCCTTTGAACGGCAGCGTTGTGCGGCGCTTTTAAGACTTGTTCTGGTTTTTCATGGGCTTCCTTGCAGATTTCCCGCACAGCCTCTATGAAGCGGTCAAGCTCCTCCTTTTCAGCGGTTTCTGTCGGTTCAATCATTAGGGCTTCCTCAACAATTAGTGGAAAATAGATTGTTGGCGCATGAAGCCCGTAATCTAGTAGGCGTTTAGCAATGTTTAGAGCTGAAACCCCAGTCTTGTTCTTCAACGGCTTGGCACTAAAAACGCACTCATGCTTTCTGGGTTTCTCACTGTCGTAGGGGAGCGCCAAGCCCTCAATTTCTTTAAACTTTCGCAAAACATAATTTGCATTTAAAACAGAAATTTCTGCAACCTCCTTTAAGCCTTCTCGTCCAAGACTGAGAATGTAGGCGTAAGCCTTCAACAAAACGGCAACATTCCCATAAAAACATCTAATTTTGCCAATGCTGTAGGGCCTATCATAGTCTAGGCGGTAGCGTTCACCATCAAAAACGATTCTTGGAACCGGCAGGAACTTGGCTAACTCTTCAGTAACGCCTACTGGACCAGCGCCTGGGCCTCCGCCGCCATGAGGCGTGCCAAAAGTCTTGTGGATGTTTATGTGGACTATGTCGAAACCCATGTCGCCTGGCCTAACCTTACAAAGTATCGGGTTTAGGTTTGCCCCATCATAGTAGAGGAGTCCGCCAGCTTCGTGGACGATTTTGGCTATCTCCTCAATGTTCTTCTCAAATATTCCAAGGGTGTTCGGGTTCGTCAGCATCAAACCCGCAGTCCTATCAGAAACAGCCGCTTTCAAGGCTTCTATGTCCACGCAACCATCCGCGTCAGATGGAATTACAACAACATTAAAGCCGGCCATAGCCGCACTTGCCGGATTAGTTCCATGAGCAGAATCAGGGACAAGCACGTCTTTCCGCCTTTCAAGTTCGCCATTCAGCTTATGATAGGCACGCATTATGCAAACTCCTAAAAACTCTCCATGCGCGCCAGCGGACGGCTGCAAACAAACTTCGGCTGTTCCCGTTATTTCAGCAAGCCAACGCTCAAGCCCATAAAGGATTTCCAAGATGCCCTGCACTGTGCTCTCATCCTGATATGGATGGAGCATGCCCAATTTTGGCAAACCAGCCAAAAACTCGTTTATTTTCGGGTTATACTTCATTGTACAGCTTCCAAGAGGATAAAGCCCAGAATCAACACCATAATTCATCTCCGAAAGCCGAATAAAATGGCGAACAACCTCAGGCTCCGAAAGCTCCGGAAGCCTAGGCGCATCTTTCCTTTGTAAGTTTTCGGGAATCAACGTGTACAAGTCGCCGACAGCCCTTTTAACATCCTCCTCAACCCTTGGCAAAGTGTAGCCTACTCGTCCAGCTTTTCCAAGATTAAAAATTATTGGTTCATCCCATCGAGCTTGCCTAAACATCTATTTTCACCTCTTTTGGATGATTTTCTCAAGCGATTTTGCAAGAAGGTCTATATCCTCTTTGGAATGAATTTCGGTCACGCAGTACAGGGCTGTTTGGCCAAGTTCTGGAAACTCTTTTGAAATGTCCTTGCCTCCGTGGACCCCCATGCTCAGAAGCTTCTGATTGACGTCTTTAACGCTTAAGCCAGCATCATCAAAGTTTACGGTGAACTCCTTGAAGTGCAGGGATTTGAAAAGTGGAGCTCTTATGCCCTTTATACTTGAAAGGAGGCGTATGGCATAATTGGCTCTATACATTATCGTTTCGCCAAGCTCCCTCAAGCCTTGAGGACCCAACAGAGCCATGTAAACAGCTGAAGCTACAGCACACAAGGCTTCATTGGAGCATATGTTTGAGGTGGCCTTCTCTCTTCTAATGTGCTGTTCACGGGTTTGCAAAACCATACAGAACCCATGCTTGCCCCCATCAGTGGTCGTTGTTAAGCCTATGATGCGCCCGGGCATCTGCCTAACAAGGTTCAAGTCATCACGACAAGCAAAAATACCTAAAAGAGGGCCGCCGAAATTCATGAGGTTTCCAAGGGGCTGAGCCTCGCCGACCACTATGTCTGCGCCATATTCGCCTGGAGGCTTAAAGATTCCAAGGGATGTTGGGTCAACACCAACTATGAAGAGGGCGCCATGCTTGTGGGCTAGGCTGCCTATCTCGTCAACATGCTCTTCAATAAATCCCAAGTAAGATGGGTTTTCTATGTAAACGGCGGCTGTTCTGTCAGAGATTTTGTTTTCTAAATCTTTTAGGTCCAGCTGTCCAGTTTCGGGGTTGTAGGCTATCTCCTTTATGCTTATATCAGCTGGTTCAATATAGGTTTGAAGAGTTGCTTTCCTCTCCGGATGGATAATTCTTGGAACAAGTATTTCATTTCGTCTAGTGACTCTTGAAGCCATGCGGGCTGCTTCGCCTAGGGCTGAAGCCCAATCATACATGGAGCAGTTGGCAATATCCATGGCTGTTAATTCGCAAATCATGCTCTGATACTCAAAGAGAGCCTGAAGCATGCCCTGCGAAATTTCAGGCTGATAAGGTGTGTAAGAAGTTAGGAACTCGCTTCTTTGGACTATTTCTTTTACCGCGGCTGGCACATAATGGGGCCAGCATCCAGCACCCAAGAAAACTGGCATATCTTCGCATGTCTTGTTCTTTGATAGCAAGGCTTCAACACGCCTTTTAACCTCAAACTCCGATAGGGCTTCAGGAAGGTCCAGCGGCTTTTTGAGAAAATGTTTTTCTGGAATGTCTGCATAGAGTTCATCAATGTTTTTTATGCCTACCTCTTTCATTATTTCCTGCTTAACTTTGGGGTTAGAGTTTGGAATATATGGGTGACCTTTCCCTTTCAAGTTTTTCCACCATTGAGAATTAAGCATTAAACTGTCGAGCAGCCTTTAAGCTTTTCAACCAGCCTTTTGAAAATGTCTTCAAAACAGTGTTAATTGCAATTTTTACGCCTTCCTTAACTGTTTCATGTTCGAAGGCTGGAAGCCAGCCGGTTTCGGATAAAACATCCGATATGACTTGCATAGAGGCTGCCCTAACGCCTCGATATTTTGAAACTGCAAAGATGGCTGACGTTTCCATGTTTACGGCTAAAACTTCGGCCCTCTTAAATTTGAGGAATTTTCGGCGGGTTTCCCTATAAACACCGTCCGTTGACCAAACCTTGCCACAATAGTGTTTGACACCATCCGCGTTTAGCTGCTTGAGTAGCCTATTCCTCAAATCTTCGGAGGATTCAACTTTCACTTCGGGCGGAAAATAGTGGTGCGATGTCCCTTCATCCCGTATCGCCTCGGTCACCACAATAATGTCGCCTGGCTTTAGGAACTGCTGCAAGCCCCCAGATAACCCAACCTCGAATATTTCCTTTGCACCACAAGCAATCACCTCTTCTAATGTTGTTGCGGCGGCTGGGGCGCCAATCCAGAAACGTCCCAACCCAACTTCCACATCGTTAAATTTTCCCACGCAGAAGGGCTGGTTTTCTCCATAAATCCACCATTCAAGGAGTTTGCCATTGATAAGGGACTTTGCATATTCGTATGCGCTTCTCTGGTACGTGATTAAAAGGCGTTCCGGGACTTTTATTACGCTTATGGGGAGCTTTTTAACCTCCGCTATGTAACGGATGAAATCTTGTGGCGTGAAAATTGGTTCGTCTTCTTCGCTCAACTCAAAACCCTCAAGCCGATTTCAGTATTGTATGCCCTTTGTTGTAACCATTTCGGCTGGATGCTTAATGTCAACAATCTCGTTTACAAACTCGGCTCTATCAATCAACTCTTTTGGAGCATACCGCCCAGTCAAAACAACATCTGTTCTCTTTGGAATTTTGTCCAAAAATTCCAAAACCTCTTTTACGTCTAGAAGTTTGCAGTGCAGTGCCAAATTAATCTCGTCCAAGACAAGCAAGTGGGGCTTTTTCTCCTTAACAATTTTTTCTGCAAATTTTAACGCTTTCTTAGCCAGTTTCTTGTCTTCTTTGCCTAGATTGCTCAGTCCATGCCACCCCTTGCGACCAAATTGGTAAATCTCATAGTAGGGTGCTAGCATCTTCCTAATTTTGTATTCTCCGGTGTTTTTCCACCATTTCAAGAACTGAATTATAACCACTTTGTGCTTGTGCCCTATGGAACGTAAGGCTAAACCTAAAGCGTTTGTTGTCTTTCCGGCGCCGGTTCCGGTGTAGAGGTAGATGTAGCCCAAACAATTTCCCTTCCATTATGTTTCATTGTTTTGGCGTATTAAGTTTTAAATAGAATGATTCCTTTCATGTTTCTTGGAGCAACCATCAATGAAATATGACTATGAAGCGCTGCTTAAAAGGGCGCGTTCCCAACTTCCGGAAGTGACCTCAAAACGGGAGAGACTGGAAATTCCAAGCCTCCATTACACGGTTGTGGGTATGCGCACAATAGTGCACAATTTTAAAGAGATTGCTGAAACATTGAACCGAGACCCCCAGCACATTTTAAAGTTTCTGACGGGAGAGTTGGCGACGGCGGCGATAATGCAGGAGTCACGAGTTATTTTTCAAGGCAAGTTTCCAAGAGAAACCATAGAGAGACTCCTCCAAAGATATATGGAAACCTTTGTTACATGTCCAGTTTGCAAGCGTCCGGACACAAAAATTGTGAAGGAGAAGCGCCTATCCTTCCTCGTCTGTGAGGCTTGCGGCGCAAAATCCTCTGTTAGGCACTTATAAGAGCGTTTGAAAGTTGAAGTGCTATATGAAAATCCGAAAAATCGGCAACAACGTATTGTTGTCCATCTGCGACGCAGAAATCCTTGGAAAAACGCTGCGCGAAGGGAAAATAGTCTTCCACGTAACAGAAGAATTTTACAAGGGCGCAGAGGTGGAGCTTGAAGAAGCAATAGCCATGATAGAAAACTCAACCATTGTTAACATGGTTGGAAAAAACATTGTGCAGAAGGCTGTTGAAAGAGGCTATGTCCACCCAGAAGCTATCCTAAACATAGAGGGAGTGCTGCACGCGCAAATAGTGAAGCTTTAGATTTTCTGGGCTTTACGTTAAGCATACATGCTTTTAAGGGAGAAGAGTGTCTCTTTATAAGAGAAGTGTTTAAGGCTTATGCTTTGAGGTGCTTGATTGGGAAAGAAGAAGGTTATAAGCGAGGAAGAATTAAGCGAGATGGTGCTACCGTCTGGGAACGATGTTTTAGGCGTAGCCGTCAAACTTCTCGGTTTTGACCGTGTACTTGTTAAGTGTCAGGATGGAAATGAGCGGTTATGCCGAATAAGGGGTAAGATGAAGAGACGGGTTTGGATTCGCGAGGGAGATGTTGTCCTAGTTTCTCCGTGGGATTTCCAGTCTAACATCCGCGGGGATGTAATTTGGCGTTATACCCATGCACAGGCGGAGTGGCTCCGCAAGAAGGGTTATTTGACAATTTAGGATGTGAAGCGTAGGTTTGGCTTTTCGAGAGCGTGTTGAGAAGAGGCTTCGCGAAGAGGAGAAGGAATACGAAATTGAACAGTTGATGAAGGAGAAGAGAAGCGAGGAATACGAGGTTTTAGAGGAAGTTTTTGACCGCTCAACCCTCATGGTCATATACGACTTCATGAACAGCGGCATCATAGACAGAATCTATGGCGTTGTAAAGGCTGGGAAAGAGTCCCGCGTCTACTGGGGGAAGGACAAGGCTGGAAATGAGCTGGCAATAAAAATCTACCTAACGGTTTCAGCTGAATTCAGAAAGGGAATGCTAAAATACATAGAGGGCGATCCAAGGTTTAAAAATGTGAAACGTGACACCCGCTCGTTAATCTTCGCATGGGCTCAGAAAGAGTTTAAAAATCTTGAGCAAGCGTTAGCCGCAAAGGTTAGGGTGCCAAAACCCATAACTGTGAGAAACAATGTCCTCGTAATGGAGTTTATTGGAAAAAGCGGCATAAGCGCACCATCTATGAAAGAGCAGCCTCCAGAAAACCCGGAGCGAATTTATAGAATGCTTATAACATATCTTAAACGTCTCTACCAGAAGGCAGAGCTTGTCCATGGCGACTTAAGCGAATACAACATTATGATTTGGAAGGGGCGCCCAGTGCTCTTCGACATGTCGCAAGCTGTCCCATTATCCCACCCGATGGCTGACTTCCTCCTAAACAGGGACATAGCCAACATTAACAGATTTTTCAGCCGCTTAGGCGTTGAAGTTCTCCCACCAAACAAGTTTTATAGGGTGGTTACTGGAATTGGCTCAACCTAGCACTTTTGTAAGAATCCCTAAGGAACGCGTCGGCGTGCTAATAGGCTCTAAAGGAGAGACTAAAAAGGCTATTGAAAAAATGCTTTCAGTTGAGCTTCAAATAGAAAGCGACGCAGGCGGCGTCACAATAACACTGGCTGAAAACGCCGAAGACCCCTCCGTCCTTCTGAGAGCCAAAGATGTTGTAACAGCCATAGGCAGAGGCTTCTCACCAGAACATGCCTTTAAACTAATCCAAGACGAAGAAGCTGTTCTGGACATAATAGACTTGCGAACAATCTTTGGAAGGTCAGAATCAGACATAAGGCGTGTAAAGGGTCGAATAATCGGCATGGACGGAAAAACAAGAAGAATAATAGAGGAGTTAACAGACACAAACATAGCCGTTTACGGACACACGGTAAGCATCATCGGAAAAATCGAAAACGCCCAAGTGGCGAGGGAAGCCATCCAAATGCTGATTGAAGGACGACAACACGCAACAGTCTACAAATTCCTCCACAGAAAACGCAGAGAACTTAAAAAGGGAATGCTGGAACTCTGGCAAAAACCAGAATAAAATCGGAGAAACCAGACATGGCGACATAACGTCTATTTTCTAATCCAGATTTTATGATGTTTAGTTCAGCTTGAAGCGCGGTTTTCTAGTAGGCGACTAGAACTGAATGCCTACCATTCCATTAATTCGCTTCAATGCATGAGTCTGCAACATCCCTCAAGCATAAAAGAAATAAGGCCAACATTTTAGCCACAACTTAGAACAATGTGCTAGTACGCTTTGATGTTAAAGCATTTATGATGGTGTGGCGTATATTTATGGGAAGGCGTACCAGAATGCCAGAAGCCATAAGGAGTTTTATAGCCTTCGACATTGAAAGTGCCAGTGTTTTGGAAAGGATAACGGAGATGCAGAAGATGCTGGTTGGAACCGGGGCGGATTTGAAGTGTGTTGAGCCTAAAAATATTCATATAACAGTGCGTTTTCTGGGGAATATAACCCCCAACATGGTTGACAAAATTTTTGAGGGTATGCGGAAAGTTCAATTTGTTCCTTTCGACGTTAAGATTCAAGGGGTTGGCGCTTTTCCAGACTTGCGCTATCCTAGGGTTGTTTGGGCTGGTATTAGGAATGGTGCTAACGAGTTGAGGGGCATCTTCAGCCAGCTTGAACCTTATTTGCGCAGTTTGGGTTTCGCTCCAGACTCTAAAGGTTTTAGTCCCCACTTGACAATTGCCCGCGTTAAGAGTGGGCGGAATAAGGCTGCCCTTGTAAAATTTTTGATGGAAAATGCAAACTACGAGTTTGGGGTTGTCCGCGCAGAATGTTTAAGGCTTAAGAGGAGCGACTTGACGCCCAAAGGTCCCATATATTCCACACTTAGAGAATTCTGCCCACAAAAGCAGTAGCTGGATAAGTGGCTGTTTATGTCTGAAGAGCTGGAAAAGGTTTGTAAAGCTGTTCTGGAGAGGGTTACGCCAACAAGGGAGAAACGCGAAAAAATAGAGGCTTTGGCCAAGGAACTAGAGGCGAAAGTGGCTTCTGCCGCTTCGATTTTCAGTGTTAAGGCAGCTGTGCGTTTAGAGGGTTCTGTTGCTAAGGACACTTGGCTGAGTGAAGAGCCTGAAATAGACGTTTTCATGCGTTTGCCCACCAACATATCCCGCAAGTCTCTGGGTGAAGTGGCCCTAAAAATAGCTAGGCGGGCGACTGAAGGCGCACGGCAAGTGGAACGCTTCGCCGAGCATCCCTACCTAGAGGCTTTCATTGACAATGTCCGAGTTAACATAGTTCCATGTTATGATACTAAACCCGGAGAGTGGTTGAGCGCCACTGACCGTACACCATACCATACAGACTATGCGAGAAAACGTTTAACAAGCCAAATGCGAGGCGAGGTTCGCCTACTGAAGAGGTTTATGAAGGGTGTTGGCGTTTACGGCGCTGAAATAAAGGTTGGCGGCTTCAGCGGATACTTATGCGAGCTCTTAATCATAAATTATGGAAGTTTCGTCAACACGTTGAGGGCTTTTGCACAGCATAAAAGACGCATAATTGTGGACATAGAAAACCATTATAGGGGAAGGGAGGACGAGCTACCGCTTTTGTTCGGCGAACCTCTAGTGATAGTTGACCCCGTTGATAAGGGGAGAAATGTAGCTTCAGCTGTGCAATCCCAAAAGCTTTACACCTTTGTGGCGGCAGCAAGAGCCTTCCTAGAAAAGCCAAGCCTAAAATTCTTCTACCCGCCGGAAACAAAGCCGCTAACAACAAATGAGCTTAAAGCAAAAATAAGCACACGCGGCTCCACAACGCTTTTTGTGGTTTTTGGAAAGGTTGAGGCTGTTCCAGACGTCCTATGGGGTCAGCTTTACAAATCTATGCGTTCACTCATAAAGCTTCTTGAACTTAACGATTTCAGCCTGTTACGCGGCACAGCATGGAGCAACGAGAAAGACCTAAACGTCTTCATATTCGAACTTGAAAGCCGCTACCTACCACCAGTAAAGAAGCATCTGGGACCACCAATGGAGAAAGAACGCGAATGCAAAAACTTTCTGGCAAAATATGCTGGCAATGCTGGAACGGTTACAGGTCCCTACATTGAAGACGGAAGATGGATAGTTCATGTTAGAAGGAAGCACACGGACGCGGCTGCCCTCCTATACGAACGGCTGAAGGATGGTGGTAGAAGCGCTGGAGTAGCAAAAGAAATAGCACAGGTGCTCCAGCATGGATTCAAAATTTTGGTTAATGAGGAAATAGCTGAAATTTACGAAAAGGACATAGAGCTTGCAAAGTTCCTTACAGAGTTTCTGTCTGGCAAGCCGAAATGGCTAGAGGACGTGCAAACATAAAGCGGCTAATAAAGAGATGCCAAGCGCCCAACAATAAAATGCGAAAAAGTGAAGCTTCCTCTTTGCAATCGTTTTCCAGAGAAGTTTTAGGGCAAGGTAGCCAACAACCATAGCCACAATCGTGCCAAAGGCAATTTCTGCGAAACCAAAACTTGAAGCCGCTATCGCACCAAACTGCTCGTGGAGAGTTAGTGCTAAAGCGCCTATTATGGCTGGAATCGACAACAGGAAGGAGAATTTGAAAGCCTTATCCCGCTTTACCCCAAGCAAAAGCGCCACAGTAATTGTTAAGCCGCTTCTGGAAAGCCCAGGAACCACCGCTATGCCTTGGGCAACACCAATCAAAAAGGCTTGTGAAAAACCAATATCATTCGCCTTTTCCATTCCAAATCTTGCCAAACAAAGCACCACACCGCACACGATAAAAGCCGATGCGATGACTAAAATTTCTTGAAAAACTTCTTCTAAAAAGTGGTGGAAAATCAATCCGATTATCATGGTTGGTATTGCCCCAACAATTATGAGTGGAATAAATTTTCCATGATCAGACCTAAAATCTAAATGTCTGAGGGCTGACAGAATTTTCTGGATGTCGCCTCTGAAGAAAGCTATCAAGACGGCTAATGTCCCAAGATGCAAAATCACGTCAAAGAGCACGGGAACTGTTAGGCTTAAAGCCCTTTCAGCAAGCTTCAAATGCCCAGTGCTCGATATGGGAAGCCATTCCGTCAAACCTTGAATTACGCCTAGAATCAATGCTTTTATTAGTTGGTCAAAGCTCATGCAGCTTTCCTCATCAATCAAAGGTAAAGGATGACTTCGCAATTTTTGATATTAAAACTTGCGGCGTTTTAGGAAGTATTCGTAACGTTTCCATCCAGCCACCTCGTTGGCTGCCCCGATGACTTGGAAGTCTGCCTCTGTTTCTGGGTCTTCAACGCCAATGTATACGCATAAGGCTGCTAATGTGCTGAGGCTTTCTTGCTCGCTGTAAAGCCAGAAGGAAACCTTAACATTTGAATGTTTACCCACCTCAATTTTCGTTTCAATCCAGATGGTTCCATCATCCTGTTGCCCGTCTATAAAAAACTCCAAGGAATGTTGTCCAGTTCTCGGGACGTTTGATGTGCGGCTTATGTGCCACTCCACTGGTTGCCCAGGATTGTTCGGGTCTTCTGGGACATCCGCATCTATAATCCACTTTCCAAAACCATCTTCGAAGCTCTCAAAATATACAAGAGGGAAACGGAGAATCCATGTGCCAATAACGCCGAGCACTATTGCAATCACTGTTACAACCGTTAGAATTACATAAATCCTCTTCAAAACATGCACCTTACAGTTTACAAAGAGAGACTTCTCATATAATGCTACGGTTTAGAACAAAACCATCAGTCTATGATTAAGCTTAAAGACTATTCAGACGTTTATTATCTCCTCAAAGGTGAAAGCGTTATGGCTGAATATCCGCCCGGAAGCCTTGAAGACCGTGAAATGTTGGCTAAAATCCCCATGGAAAAGCTTCTAGACTATTTCTTCTTGCAGATTAGGAATTTGTGGCGGGTTGACGGCTTATACTTCCTCGGAATAGAAAAAAGGTTTGGAACAGAGGCAGCAACAGAAATTGATGCTGACGTTTGGGAGGCTATGGCAGCCATTGAGGCGAAAAGCCTTCAAAGAATGTTTGGCGTTGGCGAAAACCCTGACATATCAACGATTATGAGGCTTTTGCGTTTGACAAGCTGGGCTTTAGACCAGCCCTTCAAGACGGTTGAGGTTTCTGCTGAAAGGGCTGTTTTAAGCATAAACCGTTGCAGAACACAAGAGGCTAGGCTGGGCAAGGGTTTAGATGAGTTTCCATGCAAACGCGTCCGGTTTGGCTACTTGAAGAATTTTGCAAAGACCTTAAACCCAAAAGTTGAGGTTAACTGTCTCGTCTGCCCGCCCGACAAGCACCCGCAAAATCTTTGGTGCAGCTGGGAGTTCAAAATGCCACAAAAATAATGGATAAAAGAAATTTGGGAATTAGAAGATGGTAAACTTGTAAGCCTAATACTAGTACCTTCGCCTTTGATTTCTTCTCTTCATCCAGCACTCTCGACAGTAGACTGGTCTGCTTGGGTCTGGAACGAAGGGAACTTCGCACTCTTGACCGCAATCAGAACAGACTGCCTTATGCATCTCTTTACCAGACATTCGCCTACTCAACTCCTTTAACTTATATTGTGCAAAAGCCGCCTTAGAAAAGCAGTTTTGCACGACCACCATATAGGCTGTTCAGTCCCATATAAGAGTTGCCACAAAAACCTTAACATTTAAAATAGCAGATAAGAAACAAAGTATGTGAGGCTTGCAAAGTGATTAAAAACCTTGAAATCATCAACTTCAAGTCCATAAAACACCTCAATCTAGAATGCAAAAGGATAAACCTCTTTATAGGCGAACCCAACACTGGGAAATCAAATATCCTAGAGACATTAGCGCTCTTATCTTCAATTTACCACCTTAGAAACAGAAACGTTCGTGATTTTATCAGATTTGAAAATATGATAGACCTTTACCACGACCATTTTTTAGAAAATGACATTAAAGTTATTTTTGATAAGAAAACGTTGGAAATTCACTTCAAAGATGGGTTTTTCCACGGAAATTATGTTAATGAAGAAGGCAGAAAAATCACAGATATTTTTAGGTACGATTACCAAGGATCGGGAACGCAACTCATTTTAGCAGATTTAACCCGTGATCTTGCACCATTCAAATTTTATAGGTTTCATATACTGTCTGCTTTCCCAGATAAAAATTCAGAGTTTCTTAATCCGCCCTATGGAGATAACCTTCTCACAATCCTTTTAGTTAACAAAGGTTTGCGAGCTATTATTAGACAGATTTTTGAAAGATTCGGTCTCATCTTAGCTTTTGAACCTCAAGAAGGCAAAATAAGGGTACAGAAGCAACTTGAGGAAATTGTGATTTCCTTTCCATATTCTGCAGCCTCTGAAACACTCCAAAGGCTGGTTTTCTACCTAGCAACTATATATTCTAACAAGGATTCTGTGATTGCTTTTGAGGAGCCTGAAGCCCATGCTTTTCCATATTATACGAAGTACCTTGCGGAAAACATAGCCCAAGATAAAAACAACAACCAATATTTTATATCTACGCATAATCCATACTTCCTTCTCTCAATTTTGGAGAAAGCCAAAAAAGATGAGGTGGCAGTATTTCACACGATGTTGGAAGATTATCAGACTAAGGTTAAGGCTTTAACTGAAGCGCAGATTGGCGATATTCTGGAAAAGGGAATTGATGTATTCTTTGACCTTGAAAGGTTTCGTTGAAAGGGGAGTCTAGTGAAAGTGTACCTTACGGAATGTAAGCCAGAAACGATATTAGTGCAAATTTTAACTCATACTTCAAGAAAAAACATTAGCCATGCTGGAAACAAGTCAGAACTTCTCAAAAAACTTGCCGAACGTTTTATAAATTCAAAGGGTATCATAGATGAAGATCCATGGGCTTACCAGCCTCCATTTTTAAGTAGATTTGAAGAAACGCAAGATTTGACAATACATGAAATTAAGGTATTTCGCCAAAAGAGCAGAAACAACCTTCTAATTATGCTGTGTCCAAGATTGGAGGAGTGGATACTTAAAGCTGCAAACGAAGCAAGCGTAAAGCCAGAACAGTTTGGCTTGCCGAATAGCCCCGAAGAATTACATAGACTCATCAATATTAGAACCGACAATTTCGAGAACCTTGTTATAAGCATTAAAGATAAAAGCAACAGAATCAAGAAACTTACGCGTTATCTTGGTTCAACGTGAGGGTTCTCTGTTTCTCTGCTGAGACAAAGTTTGAGACTCTTACGCCTACGAGCCTAATTTTTCTTTCTGGTTTTAGGTAGTCTTGTATGAGCTCTTTTGCAGTTTTCTTTAGGTCTTGTAGGCGGTTTGTTATGAAGGGTAGTGTTTTGCTGTGGGTGTGGGTTTCGAAGTTTTCGTAGCGAACCCGCACCGTAACCGTTTTGAAGTATAATTGCTGTTTCATGAGGTCGTTGTGGACCTCTTCTGCAAGCTTTTCCAAAGTGTTTAGCACGAGGTTGAAGTCTGATGTGTCCTCTTCGAAGGTTATGTCTCTGCTTATGGACTTTATTTGGCGTTGCTCCTCAACTTCGCTTTTGTCTATGCCATGAGCCATCAAATAAAGCTGGGTTCCCATCACGCCAAAAACTTCCGCAAGCACTGTTGGGTCGTGGCGGGCTAAATCCCCAATGGTTTTTATGCCCATGGCTCTGAGCTTCTGCTCTGTTTTCCGCCCAACCCACAAGAGTTTACGAACCGGAAGCGGCGCAAGAAACTTTTCGGCTTCTTCCTCTCTAACGACTGTTAAGCCGTCTGGCTTTTGGTAGTCGCTGGCTATTTTAGCTACAAGCTTGTTGGGACCAATTCCAATAGAGCATGTAAGCCCCTCCTTTTCCATGATTTCCCTTTTTATTTGGCGGGCTAGGGCTTCTGCCTCCGCATAGTCCTTAACCCTTGAGGTTACATCCAAAAAGGCTTCGTCTATACCCCAGCTTTCAAACTTGTCCGCGTACTTGCGCAGAATCGCCATAATCCTCTCTGAAACCTTTGTGTAAAGCTCATAATTTACGGGTAGGTAAATAGCGTTTGGACAGAGCTTCCAAGCCCTCGAGATAGGCATACCAGACCTAACGCCGTACTTGCGGGCTTCATAGTTACACGTGCTAACAACGCCTCGCCCCTTCCCCTCTTTCGGGTCCGCCCCAACAATAACCGGCTTCCCTCGGTATTCTGGATGCTCCCGCTCTTCAATGGCTGTGAAGAAATGGTCCATGTCCACATGGAGGATTATGCGCCTTCTCTCAGCCATAAACCCAACTTTTCCAAAGCCGCTTCTCAAGTGTTAAACGGCTTTCATAAAATTTGAATCTTTTCTCATTATAACCTTTCTTAAACACCACTACACATGATTCAAGCACTATTTAATTTTGGCTCGCCATCCTGCTTTTTCTTCACAAAGATTTTAAGCAAAATCTACTAAAATAATCACTAGAGGGGAATGGAGAATGAAAAGAATATTTGTTTTAACATTGCTGGTGTTTCTAATGGTTCCAGCAATCACAGTTCCATTGGCTTCGGCTGAAAACACAGCGCATGCAAAGTGGACGTTTATGGTCTACATGGATGCTGATAACAACTTGGATCCCGCCGGTGTGGATGACCTTTCAGAAATGCAAATGGTTGGTTCAACACTAGATGTCAACATTGTTGTCTTGTTTGATCGCTATGACAAGTTATGTGGATACAATGGCTCTGTAATTCTCTATATCGGTAAAGGCTACAATGTAACTGTTTGGGGTGGATGGACAGACAAATACGAGCTTAACATGGGTGACCCAAAAACTCTATCATGGTTCATAGATTTCGTAGTTGAGAACTATCCAGCTGATAAATATGCGTTAATCCTCTGGGATCATGGGGGTAATTGGGAGGGCGTATGCTGGGACTGGACAAACGATGATTATCTATCAATCTTTGAGGTTCGAGAGGCTTTAGCAAGCTTACCCGTAGAGATAAGCCTATTAGGATTCGATGCATGCCTCATGGCAAGCATTGAAGTAGGCTATGAGCTGTCACTCACCAATAGGGTAAATGTGATGGTTGCATCTGAAGACTTTGTTCCATGGGATGGATATCCATACGATATGATACTTACAGACCTTACAGAAAATCCAGCATGGGACGAAGATACATTTGCAGTTCACATCGTAGACAACTATATTGCCTCTTACACTCATACTGCATGTTTTGCAACCCTAGCAGCAATAAATCTCAGAACCATTGGCACACTAGTAGAAGACCTCAAGAATCTTACAATTGAATTAATATCAAACTTTGCCATTTATCGAAGAGCAGTAACTGGTGCTAAGAATGGTGCGGATAGATACTGGTTTGGTTTCTGGCATCAAGGTCCATACATTGACCTACACCAATTCATTTATCAATTAGGCGTAATAGAGAAAAAACTAAAGCCATACACTGATCCGATACTAGACATTTGGGATAGTGTAGTCTTATATTCAAAATGCTGTAATGGACCGCACGTTAAGAGCGGTGCTGGATTAACGATTTACTTCCCACGTAACAAACAACTCTTCTACACGCCAGAATCATATCTTGAAAGTGTAACAAGCTTTGCAGAATACACAGGATGGTACACGCTGCTAACAATGTACTTTGAAAATCATACAAAAAATTAGTATACCCCATCTATTTTTATGCATCTTCTAAGACAGAATAAACCTAATAGACTTAGTGACAACGGCCACCAAATTAAAAACAACTCATAGAAATCTGACCTACTCATTTTGCCTATGTTTAGTTTTGCTAATGATTAAGATTTCATAACTTTTAATGCTTCGGATTCCGACTATAAAGGGCTGGATGAGGATGCCCACAATGAAGATGCTTATGGAAAAGGATGCCCAACAAATCGCCATAGAATACCTGAAAAAGAGGAAGAACACTGAAAGGATAGACATATCCTCAATCGAACAGCGAAACGGGTACTGGGTTATTAAAGGAACATGCCCCATAGACCTTGAAGGACACCCATGGGCTGAAAAATTCGAAGTTGTTGTTGACGCGAAGGGAAAGATAAAATCCACAGATTTCTCACTACTGTAAATGTTCAATCCCAACCATTTTTAAAATCAAAAAGGATATTTGAGGAGAAACGTTAAGAAAATTGGAGACGACCCTTGTTTAGTAAAATTCTCGTTCCCTTGGACGGCTCTGAACACTCTTTAAGAGCGTTGGACATCGCTATACAAATAGCTAAAAAGTTTGATGGAAAAATCACCCTAATCCACGTCTACTCCGTAAGTGTCAGACCCGTAGTAGTTCCAGAACCGTCAACGCTGACGCCTGGAATACCAATAATGGCGCCCACAGAATACTCGAGGGTGACTGAAGCTGTCAGGGAGGCGGGAGCTAGAATACTAGCCCAAGGCAAGGAAAAAGCCAAAGCCGAGGGGGTTGAGGTTGAAACCCTTCTTAGGGAGGGACATGTTGTCCACGAAATTGTTAAGACGGCTGAAGAGGGCAAGTTTGACCTAATCGTCATGGGCGCCAGAGGAATAAGTAAGATAAAGGAGCTTATTCTAGGAAGCGTAAGCGACGGCGTAATAAGGAACGCTCCATGCCCAGTCCTAGTCACAAAATAGTATTTTCTCACTTTACATTGCCAGTTTAACCTAAGTGTTCCAACATGCTGGTGCTCGGGGCTTCCGCCAAAAAGTTTATTTTCTCCTCCTAATGGGATTTTCTCGCTTTTCGCTTTGGGAGGGCAAGCCGACTCAGAAATGTTCGTGTTCACGCCTAAAATGGTTGGAGTGGGCGTGGTGGCTTCAGCAGGAGGAAGCATACATGCTGAGGCTGAAGTCGTCACGTTCGCTAATGCTTGCGTTGGCTTTAAGTACTCTATACTCTTTAGGAGTCGGCTTGCTTGGTCCAATATACCCAATATTTGTTGTTAACCGCTTTTCAGCCACAATAATGGATGTAGGCTTTTTATACGCGCTCTTCTGCGGAGTTGCCGCCCTGTTCAAGGTGGCTGCTGGAAGGCTTGCAGACGCCTATGGCAAGGAGCGCATATTCTCAGTCGGAGTCTTAATGGGCGCCATATGCTCTTTAAGCTACATTTACGTGCCAAACATAACCGGCCTATACATAATCGAATTCTTGTTCGGCATCTCCTATGCACTGCAGCGTCCATCCCTACTGGCTTTAATAGTGGACTTGGGCGAAGAGAAGAGAAGCGGAACAATGCTGGGAATCTTCGAATCCATATACGACATAACCGAGGCGGCTGCAGCTCTACTAGCCACAATCATTGCTACGAAAGTCGGCTTTGAAACACTTTTCTATATATGCTCGGGATGCCAAGCCACAACAGGCATCTTCATCTTGAAATACAAACGTTAAAGTTATTATTTTGTGTGGCTTAATGCTGAATGGAGTTAGGCATAGCCCTTTGAAGCCCGGTGGTGTAGCGGTCAAGCATGGGGGCCTCTGGAGCCCCTGACGGGAGTTCGAATCTCCCCCGGGCTACTATCCTTTATAATGGCGTTTCTGCGCTTTTATTATATCCTTATGATAATTGCTGTAGAGGGCTATGACCGGGTTATGTCCCAAAAGCCTATCCTTAACTATTAGGGTTGTCACCGGAGCCTTTGAATACATTGTGAAGAGCATGTCATGGCCAACGCATAAGCCGACAATGATGTTTATGTCTGTTCCAGCCTCGTTTAGGAGTTGCGCCTGAACTATGGGGTTGCATGCAGCCTCAAACTCAGATGGACTGTCAATCTTGTATTTTCTGGCTACGCTGAGTTCTGTCTTATCAACGGCTCCACATTTACATCTGACCGATGCCACTGTGAATCCGGCATCTTCAAGAAAAGCCACTGTTCTGGAAGCCTCGTCTTGAAGCCCAGCGCAGAAGGCCACCCCAAGCTTTTTGGCGCGGATTAGTTTGGCGAATTCTATGATTTCTTTGATTCTTGGGCGTACAGCCATCAAAACGCCCCTAACGTTTTCGTAGGCTTCCTTCTCCGTTATTGTGGCTGAGACATAAATTCTCTTAACGTTGTCTTCGCTATACATTGCGATTGCCGTCCTAATTGTTTCTTTGCTGTTTTTCATGGGACAAAAACTTGGAAGCAACTTGTCGTCTACTTTTTCCAGCGGCATGCGGCTACAGTAAAAGCTTGAGCATCTGGCACATTGTGGGTAAACCATGGCAAACTCTCCTTAACGTTGGCAGATTAAATAGTGCTTTTTATAACATTTTTCTTTCAGAAGTAAATCATGGTTGGAAGACTTTATGGAGATGCGCCTATTCTATTCCCCATTTCTTGGTTACCTTGACTATTAGGAAGACCACGAAAGCCACTATGAGGAATGTTATTAGGGCGCCTGCAAAGTGTCCGATTCGGAAAGGCCCCAAAACAAAGGCTTCCCATTCCACGCCTGGCAGTACCAACGTTATTATTGGCATGATTAAGTCTCCCACAAGCGCTTGAACAAGTGTGCCAAGGTACAAGCCTAAAATGAAGGCTACCGCCATTCCCATAACCTTGTATTTTGATATGAAGTCTAAGAACTCGTTCCATAGGCCTTTCTTTGGCGGTGGGGCTGGTTTGGGCTCTAATAGGGCTTTTATTTCCTTCAAAACTTGTAGTATTTCCTCATCTTTAGATTTAGACATTTATTCACCGTTCTGTTTTCTATCTGTTAGTTGGGGATTTAACATTTGCTATTGAGCGAAGGCTCGAAAGTTTTAACTATGTTGCATGCAAATAAGTGGTTGGTTAAGTGTTTGGAGGTGAATTTTTGAGCGGAAAGGAAAAGAAGAAGGAAGAGGAGAAAGGCAAGGCTGAGGCTGTTGCTGAAAAGACAGGTGAAGTTGTAGGTAAGGGCATAAAGAAAGGCTTTGGAATTGTTAAGGGGGTTGGTAAAGGCTTAGTTAAAGGGGTTAAGGGCGAAGAGAAAGAGAGGAAGGAAGAGGAAAAAGAGAAACAATAGCACTGGAAAAGGCGAATCTTCTGTTAGTGTCGTGTAAATTGGGCAAAAGGTCAGAGTTTTCTTGGAAGACGTTGTTGGCGGCGCTGGTTCTTATAGTGGCAGGTGTGCTGCTCATGTTATGGAGCACCAACATGCTTTTTGAAATGAATCCCCTGTCAGTTTTTGTTACGGGTTTAGCTGCTGTTTTGGTTTTTGCAGGCGTTACTTTGATTGTTTTGGCTGTTGCGGCTTCAGCATCCATTTAAGAGCTGTTTCCGTTAGACTTTATTAGCCACGTGCCATCGCATGTTGCCGTGTTTAATCCTTTTAAGCCTTCTCGACATGTGGCAAATTTAACCCCATACTTTTTCGCTAGGCTTGCCAGATTCTCCATGAGCTTAAGCCTCAAAGTTTTTGGCAAGTAGGTGTATCGCCCCAATTTTTCGCCTTTCTCAAAGTAGAGGGGTTTAAGTTTTTCAGCTGTTTTTGGCATTGTTAGGCTTAGTCTTTGCCAGTTGTCCGCCTTAACCTTGTAGGTGGAGGCTGTTATGTGCCTAACGCCGATTTCTGCCAATGCCTTAACAAGGGTTTCTGGGTTTTCGTTTATGTATGGGATTATTGGGTCTATGCGGACAGCCACTGCTATGCCACATGCAACAAGCCTTTCAACGGTTTTCAGCCTCTCCGAAGGTGGGGGAGCATTGGGCTCCAATATTTTGGCTGTTTCTTCATCATCAGTCGTTATTGTCACCGCCACCATGGAGGGCACCTGTTTCAAGAGGTCTATGTCCCTCAAAACAATATTCGACTTTGTAATTATCTGGATTCTGCAGTTTTGTCGGGTTAAGATTTCTAGGCAACGCCTCGTTAAGCCCTTTTCTGCCTCAACCGTAGGATAAGGGTCTGAAGAGTTAGCAATAGAGATTAGTTCGCCCTTAAGTTTGGCTGCCTCCCGCTCCAACCGCCGTAACAAATCCTTTTTCGGTCTGCAATCATAAAATCGTGGTATATAGCTGGAAGCATAACAGTACACGCACCTATGGTCGCATCCAGTGTAAGGGTTAAAAGTTAATTTAGGCGGACAAGTGCAGAGGGGCGAACGCCAAGGGTCAAACCAAGTCAGCAGATTCAAGACTATCATTAAGTTTTGTATGCGGGCTTACTTGTAAAAGTTTTTCTGTGAAAAACCTTAAAAATGTGAATTCACATAAAAATGTGTATGGTTAACATAACTGTTTCCATTCCCGAAGAATTGTATAGGAAGATGAAGAAGTATTCTGAGGTTAGATGGAGCGAGGTTGTACGGAAGGCTTTGGCAGACTACATTAGGCGTCTTGAAGCCGCAGAGCGGGGTGTTGTTCCCTCTGAAAAACTTTTGGAACTGCTTGGGGAATTCAGCCTCGATTTAAGCGGGATAAGCCTAGAAAAGGCTTTAGAATTTTACGAGAAGGCGAGGGAGCTGGAGTGGAAGAGGTTTTCCTCTACGACACAAGCGCGTTGATAAGCCTACTGAAAAGCGGGAGAAGCCCCACCAAAGGCTTCACAACAATCCTAAACATCATCGAGTTTCCAAAAGCCCTAGACTTTAAGGATTTGGGCATCATATATCCAAATGTTGAAGACTATGACGAAGCCTTGAAAATTTCAGTTTCTCTTTTGAGAAAGGGTAAGCCAATACCAGCCATAGACGTTTTGATTGCGGCCATGTGTCTAAGAAGGGATTTGACGCTTGTCACCGGGGATGAGCATTTTAGGCATGTTAGGTCTGTGAGGAAAGAGTTTAAGATGGAACTTGTAAAATAACTGTTAGGGTTGTTTGACTTTGGGTCTAGGTAAGCCTACTGAGATGAGTTTGCGGGATTTGTTGGTTGAGGAGCTTAAGCGTAGAGGCGTTAGGGTTGTTCCTGAGGTGAGTTTTAGGACTGTTGATGGGCGGCGTTTGGTTCCTGATTTGGTTTTGCATGATGGCGCTCAGTATGTTGTTGAGACTAAGTTGGGGGCTGAGACTAAGCTTTTGGATGCTATGGTTCAGTTGTATGATTATAGTAAGCATGTTGGCGAGGCTAAGGGTGCTTTTGCTGTTTTGTTTCCGGAGGAGTTGCGGAGGCCTTGGCCTGCTGATGTGATTTTGAGTATTGCACGAGATCCCAAGACGCAGATTAGCTGTGTTGGGATTTTTAAGGATTTGAGGCCTAGTCAGCAGTTTAGAGGTAGCCTTTATGAGGTGGCTGATTGGATTGCTGGGCATGTTTTGAGGCCTTTGGTTGTTGAGGCGGATACTGGTTTTGCTATTCGTGTTTTGAGGGATGCTGTGGATTATGTTAGTGCTAGTGTCCGTCAGTTGCAGGGTAAGGAGCTGGAGGATATTTTTGGTGGTAAAAGCGTTTTTGAGAATGTTTTGCAGTATGAGGAGGGGCGTTATCCGCTGGAGGAGATGAGGCATGCTGCGGCTTATTTGTTGGTTAATCAGTTGTTGTTTTATCATGTTTTGACTCGGGTGGATGCGAGTTTTCCGGTTATTGATGAAGACCGTATTAGGCGTCCAAGCGATTTGCGGGCTTATTTTGAGCCTGTTTTGAGGCGGGATTATAGTAGTGTTTTTGGTTTTGATGTGGCTTCTCGTTTGCCAGACTCCGCTGTGGATGTTGTGCGTAAAGCGGTTGTGGCTGTTAAGGCTTTGGCTCCTGAAAAGATTAGGCATGACTTGTTGGGTAAAGTTTTTCATGAGCTTATTCCTTTTGAGGTGCGGAAGGCTGTTGCCGCCTTTTACACGAATAATGAGGCGGCTGAGATTTTGGCTCAGTTGGCTATTGACCGCGCTGATGCTAAAGTTTTGGATTTGGCTTGTGGAAGCGGCACACTGCTGGTTGCAGCTTATAGGCGGAAACGCGAACTGCTTCTGAGGGGGAAGGGCGAGTTCACCTTTGAAGACCATAAGAGATTTTTGGAGCAGGATTTGACCGGCATTGACATTATGCCCTTTGCCGCCCACATGGCTGTTGTGCACTTAGCCCTACAAGCCTTGGCTGCTGGGCACGAAGCGGAGAAAGTGCGTATAGCCGTCTGGGATTCCACAGAACTGGAGCCGGGGCAAACTATTCCGGCTATTTCACGCGAATTGAAAGCCGCCTATAAACGTCCAACATTGGAGTTGTTTTTTGAGGGCAAACCGCCTAAAGAAGAGGCTTATGTTGAAAAAGGGGCGGTAACGCTGGAAGGGATTGGTGGGGAACAGATACCGCTGGAGAAGGCAGACGTAATAATAATGAACCCACCCTTCACAAGACAAGAAAGACTACCAAAAGAATACAAAAACGCCCTAACAAAGCGGCTGAAGGGTTACGAAGACTATTTGCATGGACAGCTCGGACTTTATGGGCATTTTATTTTGTTGGCTGATAAGTTCGTTAAAGATGGTGGGAGACTAGCGCTAGTCTTGCCTGCAACGATCTTGCGAGTGAAATCCGCCGCAGGGATAAGAAGACTCCTTGTGGAAAATTATCAGATTGAACATATCATAACTGCTTGGGAACGTGCAGCCTTTTCTGAAGGAGCGCAATTCAGAGAAATACTTCTAATTGCAAGAAAGATGAAAGCCACAGATGATTCGAAATGTTGCATAACATCGTTAAAGAAACTTCCAACATCAACAGAAGAAGCAAAAAACTTTGCAGAAAAAATAAAATTGATTAGTCAAAAACCTAATTTTGAAAATTTTTATGCAAACGATTCATTAGTTATGCGCAACGTAGCACAAAGGGAATTGAAACAAAAGGTTGAAAATCTATACATCCTTATCTCAACTTATGAACTTAAAATTCCGTTACTTGAAAAACAGATATTTGAAAGAAGTTCACAAAAACTTACAACGACCGAAAAGTACCTTGAAGCGCACAATGGAGGAATTTTTGAATTTGACTACAGACCTCCTTATCATGGAGCTTTTCTTGTCCAACCATTTAGGGCAATCAAAAAACTGGATGAATGGATAGTTAAGAATGAAAATGCAGAATATCTAACAATAGAGAATAGGTTCACAAAAGATGAGATTAAAGTGCCTCGTAAAGCTCTGGCAAATGGATTGAGAAGGCCAGCGCGTACGGATAAGATGGATTTAACAGATATACTTGATTACATTATAATTTCTTCATTCGACAAGGTTGATAGAGTATTAAAAAATCCAGCTACGCTGGAAAAATGGAGAACTTACGTGGAACCACGACTTGCTAAAGTATTAATTTCAAGGCGCTTTGATATATCAG
The DNA here is from genome assembly GCA_038883715.1 of Bathyarchaeia archaeon. GTDB lineage: Archaea > Thermoproteota > Bathyarchaeia > Bathyarchaeales > Bathycorpusculaceae > JAGTQI01. The sequence goes on along the minus strand of JAVZLS010000008.1, from coordinate 520 downwards.
CCACAGGAACCAAATTTGTTTCTTATTATTCTTCTTTACCAACGGTAGGAGTAGACATGTGGAGCATAAAGGGAGTGCCAAATGGGCACGCAAAAATCCTTACTTTATGGTTTAATAGCACGGCGAATCTGCTTGCGATCATCACAAAACGAACCGAAACTCGTGGTGCTTGGATGAAACTTCACGAGTATATGTTAAACGATTTATTTATACTAGACCCGAACAAATTGTCACCGGAAGAACAAAACTTACTATTAGAAGTTTTCAACAAGATTAAAGACATATCCTTCCCCAGCGTTTTGGAGCAGTTGCGGGGTAGGTTTTGGGCAAGAGTCGAAATAGACAAAGCTATCCTCAAAGTCCTAGGCTTCAACGAAACAGAAACCAACCAGCTCCTAGACTATCTTTACCCAGCACTAGCCAAAGAAATAGAACAACTAAAAACCCTAATGCAAGGATAAAATCTACAAGTTATATCTTTCCATTCACAATGGCTTAAAGCACATCTCTAGAAAATACT
>JAVZLS010000007.1:0-69473 GCA_038883715.1 Bathyarchaeia archaeon | reverse complement strand
TAATCCAGCGCTTCCACCAAAACCTATGGTTATCGCAGAAGCCAAAGTTCTGCTTATGGTATCTCTCAAGCTAACAAAGCCGTTTTTGAAATGGTATCTTTCAATTACAAGTTCTGTTCCGCAACCGCACTCTTTATTTTCCGCCCACAGTCTTATTGTTAAATATCCTCCGAGGAGCGCAACAATTGTTGAGGCTAAAAGAAATGAAGAATTCCAGTTTACAATAATAAATGACGCATAATTTAGCAGTTTGTAAATGTAGACAAGTAGGATTATGGCTAAGCCAATGATTGAGCCTAAAATTAAGGGCAGCACCCAATACTTTACTACTTCAAAGAATCTTTCACTGCTCTGCCTCAAATTTTGTCTGCTCCTCATCTGCACTCTGCTCTATTTCTGCCAGCTTTCTAATGTCGCACGTTCCATACTTTTTGACGACTATAACCAGCAAAGCTAACACTATGGCGGTTACGCAAGTGTCCGTGGAAAAAGCAAGTATCAGAAACGCTTCGCCTAAAGTTCTATTCAAAGAAGAGGCTAACAGCACAAAATTCATCGACGCTGCCACCGCAATAATTTCAATGGAAATTAACACTTTAACAAGGTGACGCTTGGTCAATAAGCCGAAAATGCCAACGGCAAGCAAAATAACCGACAAAATCATGTAATCCATTAGCTTTCACCATCATTTCGCTCATGTAGGACTATTGCAATGCCCAGAGCAACGGTCATTATAACCAACCCCTGCAGTATCACGTCTATAGCTCTTAAATTCCAAAGTGCATCAGCAAAAGAAAAACTTGGAGAAACATTACCTGGCGTAACAGAAACAGATAAGAAAATTGATGGAAGAGATAAAACAATTGCAAGCAAGGCAACTGGAAAAATTTTCTTTAAGGGCTTCTCCTTTTCTGGTTTCGCGCTTAACATTTCGCCAGCCAAGAAGAGAACAGCCAAAGTTCCAGCACCAACAGCCAACTGGAAAACAGCTACAAACAAAGCATCATTTAAAGCATACAAAAAAGCCATTAAAACAAACATGCAAGCCAAAGAAGCAACAGAATACACTGCTTCATCAAGATAAATGGCCAAACAAGCTGAAACAACCAATCCAACAGCAAGCAGCTCAATAATCATTTCACAAAGAGCCTCCGCTCGCATTGTTTGCTTTAGGCTTTACAACCAAATCGGATTTATTTGTTGAGGCCAACTCAAAAATTTCCGAACTTTTAATAGCGTTTCTGGGACAACTTTCAGCACACTGGTAACAGAATATACAGCGGTCCAGATGAAAAAGAGGCCTTAACTTTCCATCAACCTCAACCATTTCAATAGCCTTTGCAGGACAATCCCTAGCACATAACCCACAACTGATACACAAATTAATGTCAAATATTTGCCTGCCCCGGAAACCAACGGGAACATAAGGCTTCTCTTCTGGATATCTTCGAGTTGCAGGCTTCTTGAAAAGGTGAGCAAGCACTTCCTTCAAAATTGGCGATAACTTAGCCATTCACTTTCACCTCAACAAGTTAAACCACAAGCTCACGCCAACAGCCGCAGCAAGAGAAATAAACGCCAAAGGCAGAAGCACTTTCCAGTTGACAACAAGCACTTGATCGATACGCAATCTCGCAAAAACGCATTTCAAATACTCTGTAAGCGCCACAACCGCGAGCAGTTTAAGCGTAAACCACAACGTATACCAAAAGGCAGATGGGCCATAAAAAGTTGGTCCGTAAGGGCCGCCTAAGAAAAGTTCAACGACTATGGCCGCTCCAAGCACTATTTGCACATCTTTAGCAAGTTTAAGAAAAGCCAATCTTCTACCTGTATATTCAGTTTCATATCCACCAACTATCTCCGTCTCAGCGTGCGGAACATCAAATGGGTCTTTCTCCAACTCCGCTTGAAGCGTAATAATAAACAGCACGAAAGCCCATGGAATCATGAAGACAAATGGCACATTCTGATTAGCAGCAATAACTGAAAAGCTAAGACTTTTAGCCAAAAAAGCTGGAGCCAATGCAAGAATGAAAAGAGGAATATCATAACCCAAAAACTGAGTCAAAACCCGCGCAGCACCCGTCGCACTGTAAGGGTTCATCGAAGACCACCCTGAAAGGAAAATAAAGAAATTGGCAATTGAAACTAATGTTAGAACAATAATTAAGTCACCTTCAAAGTTTGAATTAAAAATAATGTTTGCCCCATCAATTGGCAAGAAGACAAATGAGAAGACAAAAATCGAGAAAGAGAAAATCGGAGTGAATTTGAAAGCGAAATTTTTTACATTAAATGGAACAATGTCCTCCTTAGTCAAAAGCTTGACAAAGTCAGCAAATGGTTGAAAAACGCCAAATGGACCAGTATATGTGGGTCCCATCCTATTCTGCATCCGCGCCTCAATCTTTCTTTCAACCCAATCGCAAAACATCGTGAAAAATAAAATGAAAGTGAAGCCTGGAAAAATCAACACACGAAACAGGAACTCCAAATCAAAACTCATTCTGCATCCTCCTATCTATCTGTGCATGAGAAACATGGATCGAGACTGACAAAGCTTGCTGGCACATCTGCAATATTACCGCCCTCGGCAATCTTAACGAAAGCTGGAATATTAGCGAAAGTCGGAGTGCGCACCTTAACACGTTCGGGATACGCTGTTCCATTACTTTTCACATAATAAAACAACTCCCCCCTAGGCGCTTCAACACGCCCAATAGCCTCGCCTGCTGGCACAATCCTTGGCACCCTGATTCTGTAAGGGCCACTTGGCAAATGTTCTAGGGCATATTGTATTATGTTAATGCTTTCAACAATCTCACCTAAACGAACCATAAGCCTAGCCCAAGCGTCACCTTCATCATAAGTGATAACCCTAAAAGGTATTTCATTGTAAGCTGCGTATGGCTCATCCCTTCTAACATCCATATCCACACCAGACCCCCGCGCCACAGGACCAACAACACACAATTTTAACGCGTCTTGCTTGCTTAAGACTCCAACATCTCTTGTTCGCATTTTTAATGTTGAATCATTCTCAAAAAGTTGCCTATAAAAACTCATTTTCTTCTTTAAGCTTGCCAATCCCGCATTAATTTTTGAAATAGCCTCTTCTTTTAAGTCTCTTCTAACGCCTCCTATGGTGATGAATGATGTGATAACCCTATTGCCAGTAAGCTCCTCCATAATGTCTAACACTGGCTCTCTGTCGCGCCACATATAATGGAATAGGGTTTCATACCCAATTTCTAAGCCAGCATGACCCAAAAGAAGCATGTGACTATGAATCCTATTCAACTCCAAAATTATTGTGCGCAAATACCTAGCCCTAGGCGGTACGTTCACACCCATTATTGCCTCAACCGTCTGGCAAAAACAGGTAGCATGACAAGCATTACATATGCCACATATTCTCTCAACCAAGTAAATATTCTGCAAGTAAGTGCGACTTTCTGCAGCCTTCTCAATACCCCTATGAACATAGCCAATCCTAGGCGCAACTTCCTTAACAATTTCCCCGTCAACTTTCAAAGAAAACTTTTCAGGCTCTATCAAGGCAGGATGCTGAGGCCCTAACACAATGTTTACTAGCTTTTCACCGTTGGAAACTCGCTCATGATCCTTTGAAGCCCCAGAAATCTGTGTTTTGCTCTGAAAATTTGCAGCTGTGACATCCTTTCTAAGCGGGAAAACATTTTCCGGCCAGTCTTCTGGAAGAATAAGTCTCTTCGGGTTTGGGTGTCCCTCGAATGTTACGCCAAAAAGGTCAGATACTTCCCTTTCATGGAAATTCGCTCCAGGAATTAGGTCCGTTATGCTTTCAATCTTTGCATTTTCCTTTGAAACAATGGTTCCGATGGTAATTATTGTGCCACAGATGCGAATGTGATACATTAACTCAATCTTTTCGCCGAGGTCAACGCCCGTAATTGCGGAAATACCTGCATTTCCATCTTGTTTGAGTAGAACTTTTACAGCGTCTTTGTGGGCTCCAGCCTCAACTTGGATGCATGTTTTTTCGGGACGCAGAGATTTAGTTTGGAGTATCCTATCCCTAAGCGCATCGCTTAAGGCTTTCAAAATCTTATCATTGTTTATCGACATGCTTTGCCTCCTTGAGCGAATCAAGCAGTTTTAAAATACCGTCAATTATCGCCTCTGGCTTTGGTGGACAGCCCGGAATATAAACATTGACCGGAATGACTTTATCAACGCCGCCGATCACATTGTAATTTCCTTCAAAAACTCCGCCTGAACAAGCACACGCACCTATGGCAACAACAAATCTAGGCTCAGGCATCTGCTCATAAATGCGCCTCAATCTATCCGCACATTGGCGGGTGACAACACCAGTGGTTAATAGAACATCAGCATGTCTTGGCGAAGGTTCAAGTAATATTCCAAAACGTTCAACATCATAGCGAGGCGTTAAAAGGGTGACAACCTCAATATCGCAAGCGTTGCATGCTCCAGAATTAAAATGAAGAACCCAAGGTGATTTTAGCCTCGCCCACTTTAAAAGGCTGGCTCTTCTCGTTAACGGTCGCCTCCATCTAAAAGCAACAAGCCAGACAAAATGACAATGAATAAGTAAATTACGAAGAACAAAACATTTGCCATGTGAATAGCCAATGCAGCAAAAGCCGTCAACAGCACCGACGAGTCCAAAATCACAAAGTATATGAGATATCTATAATGAGAAACGCTGACTTTCAATTTATCAAAATTCACCTTCTCACCACAAGCATAAGCAGATTTACCATTTTCACTACGCATAGATTTAGCGGACAACAAACGTCCAAGCAAATAAATTATAGATGATACAGCCAGAATCAAAACAAAGGCAACGGCCAGCTCAATAATCGTATGCTTACCTCCTTAAACCCGATAATTATGCTTCACCCCTTGCGTTTTAACCACCTTCTTTAACCAAGTGCCACGACAACACGTACGCTTTGTAGCACGCGCGAAACATGGACGCTATACCTGCTCTTTATTGCACTCATGGAAACAAACGGCAAGATTTAAATTTTATCAGAAATGCTCAAAGCTTCATACATAAGAGTGCATCCAACATCTTCCTAATTTTCCGTTAGTTGCAGTTAATGGTTATTTGTTAGCAAGCTAATCAAATAAATTGGTTACGTTGCTTTTCAGATGTTTATGTTATTTCCCCCGAAGCGTTTAGGTCAAAATCCTGTGGGCCACGTTGTTATCGAAAATTGGATATATTTCTAGTTCAGAGATTTCGCTATTGCACGGGAAAGCTTTTACGTTGATTTACTGGACTTGATAGTCAAGCTTAAAGTATTATTTTTATCCGTTGATGTTCTTCGGAGACTATTTTTACGCGTGTCATTTTGTCCCAATCTGGTTCTATTGGAGATTCCCATGATCTCTGTATATGCATGTATATTTCTGCCTCGGCTTGCATTTCTTTTGCTTTTATCTCTAAATGTTTGATCATCCAGGTTTTAAGTTCTGGGTCTGACCATACTGCTCTACAGAGCTCTTTTCCATAGCCCTTAGGCATTTCAATTACAACATCAAAGAAAAAGTCATCGAAGATTTTGGCGAAAAGCATGTCGGCTGGCTCGCTTTTCCCTCCAATCACTATTCTGCCGAGGGTTTCATTTGCAATTCGAGTTATAATTTGCTTGATTGCTTCTCCAAGCCCATACTCTGTGAAGTGTTTCCACTTCTTCATGGTTAGTGGAGCCTTTTTACTCCATAGGCTTATTACTTGTTCAGCTTCTTTCCAAATTTTTCCTGAAGCTAAAGCTGCTACTAAGCCACTTGTGGTAATTTCATAAACTTTTGCCGTTACACCCTTCTCATTTTTGACCTCCGCAGTTTGCCTTATGAGATATAGTTCACTTAACTGTTTAACTGATTTATGAACCGTTGAGTAAGTTAAACCTGCGCCCTTCATTATGTTATATATGTTAGCCTTTCCATTTTTAGCCAGGTATATAAGCACATCAACCTGCCTTCTCGTAAGGGTTATATTTCCTAGTCTTATTTTCATATAGTATCACTTTTTAATGATACTAACATTACATAATGATATATATAAGCCTTGTGATTATAGTTAAAACTTGGATGGCTATGGCTGAAAGATTTATTGACATAGTAACCGCCTACAAAAGTGGAGGGAGAAACTCACTCATAGTGACGATACCAAGAAGACTCGTGGTTGAGGCTAACATTGAGAAAGGCCAAAAATTTCTGGTTAAAGTTGACAGAAAGGGAAGACTCATCTATGAGCCATTAAACCCGCAAGAGGGGCCAATTACAAGTAAGGGCCTTTCGGAGGGTGAATGATGTGGGTAAGATTACTGAGGTTATTGTTACGAAGGGAAAAACTGTTAAAACCGCAGACAGAGAAGAATGGTTGAAGCTCGAGTTCAGTGTCAAGGCAGAAATTGATGACGATGTTGAACTAGCAGAGGCTAAATCTCACATTGAAGGTTTAATTGACGGCTGGCTCTCAAACCTGCTGGTGGCTAAGCCCCAAGAACAAAAGAGGGCAAAACCAGGACCTGAAATATTCTCTGAAGACTTAAGGCAACTACTAACGTTTGAAGAGAAAGAGGGATTCCTTATAATTAAGCCACGCCAGTTTTTGGGCTCTGAGAACTTCGCTAAAATCGCCGATGTCGTCCGCGGAGCGGGCGGTGAATATATCTCAAACGGGAAGCAATCCCACTTTCGAATACCACTTAAAATAAGTTACTAATGGAGAACCTTGGCAAATGAAAGATGGCGAAAATATCCCAAAAACTCTCATCACCCTTAAGTGGTAATAGGAAACACCATAGATGACTAAAGGCAATCTTAGCATTAGCAACCAGCATAATTGGCTTAGAGTGCCAAGAAATCAGAATCAGGAGCCACTTTAAATGGCTGAATCCTTGAAAGCCGCTGCCAGACAATATTGGCTTGAAGGCTGCAACATTGTTTTGCTAAGAGGCAAGGAGCCCCTTCATAAGTGGCAGAGGTGGCAAACTGAAAGGCAAAATGAATTGGCTTTTGAGGCTTTGCCATGGAATGAGGCTGACAGTTTCGCAGTAATCTGCGGGCAGCAACTCTACAATGAACTATATATTGGCGCCATAGACTTCGACGTTAAAAACTTGCCATCAGACGTTGTTGAAAAGGGTAGGGAAGTTTTGAAGCATCTTCCGATAACGCTGATTGAGCAAACTCCAAGCGGAGGACGGCACTGGATATATCTGAGCCACACAAAGTCCAAAAGTGTAAACGCATACCATAACATCTGCGGTTTAGAGCTTCTTGGCGAAGGCAAACTCTGCATAATGGCTCCTTCCCCTGGCTATAGAAGGCTTAACGATAACTCGCCAACCATAGTCCAGGATTTGGAAGCCATTTTCTATGAAGCCCTCGAGAAGGTGGGAATTAGAACCGAAAAGCCGGCGAGAGTCTGGTTTGACAACGAGGATTTAGCTAAACAGCCTTATAGGGGTAGGGATCCTCCATGCATTCAAGCGCTGTTAAGAGGTACTAGTGAGGGATTGCGCAACGAGTATGGGATTAGGCTTGCATCCTACTTCGTAAACTTCAAGCAGTATAGCCCAAAAACTGTTAGAGAAGATATTTTAAAAAGCTGGAATAAGCTAAACAATCCGGAGCTTCCGTCTAGAGAGCTTGACGCTATCGTTAAGTCCGCTGTTCAGGGCAAGTATGTTTATGGCTGCACGGATCCAATCTTGAAGAGCCAATGTAAGAGTGAAAAATGTCCTTTAGCGCCCAAGAATGCTGTTAAACTGTTAGCTCCGATAGAGCGTGAAAGGGCTGAAAAACTTTTAGTTGACCCTAAACTGCTTGACTACGTTGTCAAGTTTGGAAGGCGAAGGCTTATCGGGGAAGACAACGTGCTTTTAACGAACTTTATAATACTTTGTAGCGGGCAGACCAAATATCCTGTAAGCGGAATCCTCTCGGGTTTTAGTGGTAGCGGTAAAAATGAGAGTATTAGAGCTGTTAAGCCGCTAATTCCACCAGAGTGGCTTTTCGAGTTTACTACAAGCACCCCCGAAGCCGTAAAATACATTCCAGAAGAGTTCGCTGGAACACTGATCATTTATGAGATTGCAGGCTTAGAGTCTAAGACTGGAACTCTTGGATTGAGAAGCGTCGGTGAAGGCGAATCTATTGAAACCATCTATCCTATACGGGATGAAGAAACTGGTAAGATGATCTTAGGGAGGGCCAAAACAAACGCCAGAAACTTTCTGACAACAGAGTCGGATATTGGCGTCCACCCAGACCTTTATCGTAGGGTTTTAAAGCTAAGCTTGAATCACTCTGACGTCCTTACCAGAAGGGTGATAGCCAAAAAGCTTAGGGATGCTATGCTTCCTGAAAGCTTGCGCAAAAAATTAAAAATGTATGATGACTTGCCCTATTCTGAGAAGGATTTTCAGAACGCCTTAAGGCTTCTAGACTGGAAGGTTGAGGTTATCTTATTCCCTCCAGCAAGCCTACTAGAGCTTGAAAGACTCGCACAAAAGAAGGAGCAGAAAGTAGCCCTGAGAAGCCAAATAGAGAGAATACTGAACTTCATACGCGTATTAGCCATCTTACACCAGAGGCAGCGGCTGTTAATCGAAGACTTAGATGGAGGCTCTAAATATGTTGTTGCAGATGTTGAAGACTTCGAAAGGGCCATTAAAATTTTGGCGCCAACAATCCTTGAAACCGTCAGCCGAGTTGAACGAAGACAGGCTGAGGCAGTAGAAATCATCGAGAAGAGCTCTGAAGAGTATTGGGATAAAAACAAACTGGCAGAGAAATTAGGAGTTTCCACGATTACGGCTGCCCGAATATTAAAAACCTTAGCCAACCTAGGGTATCTTAAGGAAATTCAAACTACTCGACCATACTCATATCAGCCTATCCAAGATAGGGAGAAGCCTAAAAATCTGATCCTTCTTGAAAAGATAAGCGAATATAAAGCCTTTTACCAAAAGGAGCTCGAGTACTTCCTAAAACATATCTTATCATCCTGTCACAAACTGGTAGTGAGCGGTGTATTCACAGAAAAACCTGAAACAAGCTCCCTTCAAGAAAGTAAACAAAAAACAACCATTTACAAATTAGAGGAGCAAAACACAACACAATTCAGTATAATAAAACAAGAAACGATGCCTAAAACCGAAACAGAGCTTAGTTTAGCCAATTTTGGAGACGAACCTTTCTACACTCCTCAGAGAAAAAGTGATAAGGTGCCATCAGAGCAGTTTGCTGACTTCTTATCCCAAAACTGCCATAAACAGCTTGTAAAAACGGAAAGGACAAGAGAAAACAGGCCGGATGAGAATTGGATAATGGATCGGAAAGGTAGCGTAGTCCACCTTAAAACTGGCGAAATTTGGTTTGAGTGCCCCTATTGTTTAGAGGGAGGCCGCATATTCTTTGCTTCAGAACACGACCTCCAATTACACTTAGAAAGGCTGCACAACGTTCATCAAAAACCTGATGAAGAGGTCCTGGATTAAATGCACTGTCCCCAATGTGGCTCTCAAAAGCTTTTCAGGGACGGACTCCGTTATTTAGCAGACGGAATAAGCGTCCAACGTTGGCTTTGCAGGGATTGTGGATACCGCTTCTCAGACCTAAACCGTAAAAAGCGGAAACAATGGAAGAATCCTCCATTCAGCTTAAATCCGCCAAACAGCTTAGACTATAATTGCCAAGGGAACGATGAGCCTTCATGGGGAGATTCCACCGCCCTTGGCCGGGCGGTGCACACCTTGGCCACGGTGGAAAAGCAAAACGAAAAGCGGGACGCGGGAGCCGCAGAGAAGCCTGACGTTAAAAGCCTCATATTAAACTTTGCCTGGCAGTTGAAAAAGCAGGGCTACTCTGAGCAAACAATTAGGGACCGCTGCAAAATATTGAAGACTATGGTGAACCGCGGCGCAAACCTCAGGGATCCTGAAAGCGTCAAAGAAGTGATTGCCAAACAAGATTCTTGGAGTGAAGGGCGAAAAGAATTTGCCGTAGACGCCTACACAAGCTTCCTTTCAACTCTTGGAAAAACCTGGAATCCACCAAGATATAGACGTGTTGAAAAGTTGCCCTTCATACCCTTGGAAAGCGAAATCGACATGCTTATCGCTGGCTGCAGCCGCAAAATAGGCGCCTTCCTTCAATTGCTCAAGGAAACCGCTATAAGACCAGGTGAGGCTGTAAAGCTTCAATGGATTGACCTTGATCCGGTGAATTGCACGGTTAGAATCACGCCTGAAAAAAGCAGCAACCCACGCATATTCAAAATTTCCAGAAGCCTCATGGAACGGTTAACATCACTTCCCCATCTAAACCAGTGGGTTTTCGGAGGCGTCAAACTTAAATCTATACAGAAACGGTTCCAAGAACAACGTAAACGTTTAGCTGCCAAACTCAAGAATCCAAGACTGCTGAAGATAACATTCGTAACTTTAAGACATTGGAAGGCTACCATGGAATATGCCAAAACAAGAGACATTCTACACGTAATGAAGCTGCTTGGACACAAAAACATCCAGAACACGCTTGTCTACACGCACTTGGTAAACTTCAACGAGGATGAATACATAAGCAGAGCTGCATGGACTTTAGAGGAAGCTCAAAAACTGGTTGAGGCGGGATTTGAATATGTATGCGAAATTGAAGGCGCAAGGCTTTTCAGAAAACGCAAGTAGCGGGGGTTCATTAAAAACAATGTTGGAGGCGCCGGGGGTGGGATTTGAACCCACGCGGCCCAAATGGGCCACAGGCTTAGTGGCGTTTATGCGTGTCTCCAGGCCTGCTCCCTACCTGACTAGGAGACCCCGGCGCTTTTCCGCGCTATTATATGCATATTTATTTGCCTTATAATTATCCCTTTTCTGGTGTTTCCTATGGGTTTAGCGAGAAATATTTGAGGAACATTCTATTTGGGGATAAGTTGGTTGACTTTATTTTTCTCTGCCATTAGCACTCGATAGCCGCTTTCCCTCGCCAGTATTGTGCAGTTGCCAAACGCCTCTTCAAAGACTTGTTGGAGCCTTTTTCCGCCGATTTTAGACTTCACAACCATCTGCAGTGTAGCCTTTTCAGCCATGTGTTTTGGGGCTTCTGTTATTATGGCTTTCACTGTGGCTAGTCCGGCGCTTACTGGTGGGTTTGATAGTATGCAGTTAAAGTGTATGTCTTCGACTGGTTGGTATAGGTGTCCCTTCTTAACCTCGGCGTTGTAGACATTGTTCAGCCTTATGTTTTGTCTTGCCAGTCTTACGGCTCTTTCGTTTATGTCCACCATGACTACATGGAGTTTTGGGTTTAGTTTTGCGGCGGCTATTCCGACGGCTCCATAGCCGCATCCCATGTCCAAAACGTAGCCGTTTTCTGGGAGAATCATAGCCTCTATTAATAGTCTTGTGCCTAGGTCTACACGCTTTTTTGAGAAGACTCCTGAGGCTGTTAGAAATTTGAAGGGTATACCTCTTAATCTTGTTTGGATTATTCCAAATTTCGGCTTTGCCTTTGGTTTAGGCGAAAAATAATGGTTTGTTTGGCTGTTCTTGCCGTTGGGCATTATATTCCGCCGCTTTTCCAACACTTTGGATATGTACCCCTTGGCATTAAAACCCTTTTTACTTTGGCAACCACGCCATGCTCCATGTTTAAGATTTCCTCTGTAGACGCTTCAGCCATCGCTAGGGCTACTGCCTCACCTTTTAAGGTGAAAATCGTCACCACCGAGCCGGCGCTTATTCCAGTTTCGAGGGATAAGACGCCTGGAGCGGTTAGGTTTGCCCCGTGGCATATGGCGTCAACAGCCGAGTCCCTAATGTAAATTTTTGGCACAAGCGCTAGGGCTTTCTCCATGGGCTGAATAATCTTTTTTAGGATTGCTTCGTCTCCACTTTTTTGCCACTCCATGAACCAGTAGGCTACATCATGCAGTGTCACCATGCCTTCTTCTTCAACGAAGGGTCCGGCTCTTGTTCTGCGGAGTTCCTGCATGTGCGCCCCACAGCCTAGAACCTCGCCGATGTCGAAGCACAGTTTGCGGATGTATGTGCCGCCTTCGCAGCCAACCTTAAAGAGCACGTTTCTCCCATCCATTTCAAGAAAGTCAATGTAGTAAATTCGCCTAGTGCGGAGCTGCCGCTTGACAGAAGCCCTTAATGGTGGTCTCTGATAGATTGTGTCTTCAAACTCTTTTAGCACGTCCTTCACACGTGCCTCGCTTACGTCTCCGTGAAGCTTCATGAGGCATACGTATTCTTTGCCGCTTAGAAGCAGTGCTTGGACAATCTTCCTAGACTCTTCTAGGGTTACCGGCAGGACGCCGGTCACGTTGGGGTTTCCCCAACCCTTTTAGGCTTCTAGGGTCCCGCCGTGACCGACGTTCTGAACGCCCAGTATGCGTTTAACCCATGCGGCTACTTCGTGGCTTGTGGGTCCAGCCGGCTTGTCAAGGTTTACGACGCCGAATCTTATGTATTCTTTTGCTGGGCGTTCTTCCGGTTTACAGCCATATTTTGGGTCTGTTTCTCCCTCAGCCTTAACAATTAGCTCGCGTTTAATCTCCCAAGGCGGAACACTTCTAGGCATTTTGAATAAAACACCTCTAACGTTAGAAAATATGAGTAGGGAGTTAAATAATAGTTTGTTAAGCTGGAGCCAAGGCTGGTTTGACGGGTTGAGCCATGACCTCCAAAAGTCCTTTCTTTTTTAATGCTTCAATTACTTCTTCATCTGAGGCGCCCCGCTTTATGTCAATTTTTTCGGCTAGCGGCTCCAAGTGGTTAATGTTTGCCCTTCGCCTCTTAACGCCAGTGACACTTCTCGGTCCAGTCACCAGCACAAAGCTTTTGTCAATCATGTCAACTATTACGCACTTTTTTCCAGCCTCCCTTCCACAGATTTTGACGCATATCCTGCCAACCTCGACCGCCGGCAAGTTAGACCCTCCCTTTTTAAGGCATAAGCGTAAACGCTCATATTTATAATTTCAGCCCTTTAAATTCTAGATTTGACGGCTTGAGGGTGTTTGGAGACGGCTAAAATAGGCTTAATAACTATTGGGCAATCGCCCAGAAACGACGTGACTCCCATGCTAAAAGCGATGCTCGGTCAAGCAGTCCAGCTTGTGGAGAAAGGAGCCCTAGACAATTTAACAAAGGATGAAGTTAATAGGTTGGCTCCAAGGCTGGGGACCATGTGCTGGTCACGCGGCTAAGGGATGGGACATCGGTCAAGGTAGCTAGGCGACTGATTGTGCCGAAAATTCAGAGGTGCATAGAAGAGCTTGAGGGCTTAGGAGTTGACCTAAATGTGCTTCTATGCACTGGAGAGTTTCCCGGTTTAAAAGCCAAAAAGCCGTTGATAATGCCTGAAGCCCTAATCACAAGCCTTGTACGGTGCGTTAGGGGCGGGAAAATAGGCGTGGTTGTCCCAGAGAAGGGGCAGACCTCCGGTGCGATTCGAAGATGGAAAAGAGTAGGGGTTTCAGTGGTTGTGACAAGTGCAAACCCTTACAGCGACACCGAAGCCTTGGAAAAAGCCGCCCTACTATTTGCCGAGGAAAATGTTGACTTGACGGTGCTTGACTGCATAGGCTTCACACTTGAGGCTAAAGAGATTTTTAGAAGATTAACTGGCAAGCCTGTTCTTCTACCACAGGCGCTATTGGGATGTGTATTGAAAAGTTTGGTGGGTTCTTGAACCCTTTTTAGGTCATGAATTTTTCTACAACATTGTATAGTACGCTTGTTCCGAAGATTAGGTTCTTAACTGATATTCGCTCGTCTATACCGTGCACCATTTTCAATATTTCACCATAGGGCAAGTCTGAAAGCGCCGGTTGAAAGCCATAACATGCTGCGCCTAGGCTCCTAAAGAAGCGGGAGTCTGTTCCGCCAGTCAGCAATATTGGGGCTACGGTGCAGTTGGGCTCAAACTTTTTCAGGGTTTCCACCATAAGCCCATACAAAGGCGTGTTTAACGGAGATTCTGATGGCTCATTAGCTTGAATAACTTCAAACTCAAGCTTTTCCAAGCCCACATCCCTCAGAAGCTCCTTTATGCGGCTTAGGGCTTCAGCTGTGTTCTGACCAGGAAGGATTCGGCAGTCGAAAACGGCTTCACATTCCGATGGGATTATGTTCTCCTTAACACCACCGTGGATAATTGTTGGTGCAATGGTCATCCTTAACATTGCACGGAGCTCTTCAGCCATTGCCTTATCCTTCTGGGCAAGCATGTCCAAAATCTCATCACCCTTGTTTGGGTTTTGAAGCAAAATGTTGAGTGCTTGCCTCGCCTCGGCGTTTTCCTCAGCCATCACAGCCAAAAACTGCTTAACAGTAGGGGTCAAAACCATCGGTGCACGATAGTTACCCAACTTTTCCACAACGCGGTTCATACGCAAAATAGCATTATCAGCGGTGCCTGGTACTGAGCCGTGTCCCGGTCTCCCTTTCGCCTTAACTTTGAACCATAAAATGCCTTTCTCGGCTGTTTGAATGGTAAAAACGTTTTTGCCGTCCACTGGGATGGCTTGTCCGCCGCCCTCGTTTATGACGTAGTCGGTTCTAACCTTTTCTGGGTGATTGCGGACGATCCATCCGGCGCCGTATTCTCCGCCTTTCTCCTCGTCGGCTGTTGCAGCCAATATGACGTCTCCTTTAAGCTTAACGTTGTTGCGTTTCAGAAGCTTCATGACCATGACTTCCATGGCTGTCATGGATTTCATGTCCATGGCACCCCTACCCCAAACGAAGCCGTCCTTAACCAAGCCTGAGAAGGGGTCTACACTCCACTCTTTTGGGTTTGCAGCCACCACGTCCAGATGGGAAAGCAGTAAAAGGCTTGGCTTCTCGCCTGTTCCTTTAAGGCGGGTTATAACGTTTCCCCTTCCGGGGGCAGACTCCAAAACTTCACATTTGAAGCCTTCCTTTTCCAAGTTTTCCGCCAAGTATTTTGCGGCTTGCGTCTCGTTTCCAGGCGGGTTTGTCGTGTTTATCCGAATTAAATCGCTTAAGAGTGCGGTAATTTCATTCTCAATTTCTGTTAATAGTTCCGCTTTCATATGCACATCACTTTAGCTCAAGGATAATAGGCCAGAAAACATTTAAGATTTTGTAGAAAAGCCCTTCAGCATGTTAGGTGGAAGGCGCCGGCAACCGCCTTCCCAGCCTTCAAAAGCTCGTTGAAAGTCTTATAGGTCTCGCCGGTCGGTTGGGCGATAAGCTTTATTCCCCTCTCTTTTAGGGCTTCGTTGACTTCCGGCATAACCTTAACAAGTCCAGAATAGCCGGTGCCAACCACTAGAACCTCTGGGAGCGGTTTGTGGCTAAAAACCTCTTTTAAGTCTTCAATGTAGATTCTGTGGCCTTCCTTTCTCCACCATCCGCTCATGACTTTGTCTGGAAAGACTATGACGTCGCCTGTGTAGCGTTTACCATCTATAACCATGACGCCGAAATCATAAGAGTCTATCATCTACGTTCACCTAATATTCTTTTTAAAGGTTTAAAGGATTTAAAGCCTAACGCCAAAATCACTTTTAGCCATGAAGCCTCTCCCCAAAAGCTTTTATGAGAGAGACCCCGCCACTGTTGCAAGAGAACTTCTTGGAAAAGTGCTTGTTAGAAGGCTTAACAGTCAAACTTTAAGCGGGAAAATCGTTGAAACCGAAGCCTACTACGGTGAGAAAGATCCAGCCTCAAAAGCCTATAAGGGAAGAAAAGCCTTCAACGAACTCATGTTTTTAGATGTTGGGAAAACCTTCATTTACATGGTTCATGGAAACTGGCTCCTAAACGTCGTTGCCCACCCAAAAGTCGGTGTGGGCGCCGTCCTAATAAGAGCTATAGAACCTCTCCAAGGAATAGAGGTTATGAAGAAAAATAGGAGGGCTAAGAACATTTATGCCCTTACAAGCGGTCCTGGAAGGCTTACGAAGGCGATGGGCATAACGAAGGAGCAAAACGGCCTAGACATTACAAAGGCTGAAAACGAAATAGCGATTTTTGAAGCCGCGGCAGAGGAATTTGAAATCTGCACTTCTCATAGGATAGGCGTTAAAAGAGATCTTCCGCAAGAGTTAAGGTTCTACATTAAAGGGAACAAGTTTGTTTCAAAGCCGTGAAAATTTATCTACAAAATGAACGTTTAACTGTTTGTAGAAGGCGCCGTGGATGCTGAGTCAAGAAGCCTTACGCCAAATTCGGGAGACACCACCAACGAAAATTGTTGGGTTGATTTCTGACACGCATGTGCCAGCCCGAGCTAGAGAAATTCCGAGGCGTGTTTTTGAAATTTTCGAAAAAGTTGATTACATTGTGCATGCTGGCGATCTAGTTGACCTGTCGGTTATAGACAGGTTGGAGCAGCTTGCCCCTGTTTTGGCTGTTTACGGCAACATGGATGGCCCTGAAATTCGTGGAAAGCTTCCTAAAATGAATTCTGTTAAGGTTTTTGATTGGAAGATTGGCGTTATGCACGACCCGGGGACCCTTTTTGGCATGGGGAAGATGCGGGAAATAGCCAAACAGAATGGCTTTAATGTGCTTGTTTATGGACACACGCATCACCCAAGCGTAAAGTGGGAAGGCGAAGTCCTCTTCATAAACCCTGGAAGTCCAACAAACCCTCTTCCGCCATTTGTGGCGAAACCGACGGTGGCTCTGCTAAAGATTACAAAGGAGAAGATTCATCCTGAAATCATAACTTTGTAGGACAGAGTTTTCACTTTAACTTATCTCTCTCCCCTTGCTGGAAAAGTCGTTTCATGGTATGCCTTAAAAGGGGATTGTGGCAGAACACCCTAACCAGTCGCGTGAAAGTGGTGAGCCTCTATGGAGCGTTGTAGAAACCCTTGGAATAAGGAATGCAGAAACGAAGACATCGAGGTTTACATAGTCTTCAAGGGTGATAAGCTCCCCATATGCAGGCGATGCTGGAGCAAAATAGCAGAAAAGGACTTGGAATGGTGAAAGAGCATGAACGGCTTTAACTTGAATGTTGCCAAATCCTTTCTTGGAAAGAATGTTAACCTTCACCTGAAAGACGGCTCGGTAATAGTGAACGTTCAGTTAGCTGAAATTAAAAAGGATGAAATGCGGAAAGAAGTCTTCCTTAGATGCATATCATACGGGAAGGGCAACACGCTCCAAATACCTCTAAGAAATATTGCATGGGCGAAGCTTGTGGACTTAAACATTGTTGAAATGAGAGAGACCGTCGGCTAGCCCACACTAACAGTAAAAACTATAGAAGGTAGCGTATTTGTGACTTAACAGCAAGCGCAAAATGGCTAGAGGGGAAGGAGTAGCGAAAATAAACCTCACCAAAAGCCATTTTCCACCAGAAAACTAGAGAGGGGACTAGTCAATTTTGCAATTTCGAGAACCAAGCAAAATTGACATTTAACAAAGTTCTAAATTGATGCTTCCTGGTTAGAAAAAGGATGGAGGTTTTTAATATTTTTGGTGTGTTTTGCATTCTTTGCATAGGGTTTCGCTTTCCTCTGTTCTGTCAAAAATTTTCCCGCAGCGGTGGCATATGCCCACATTAAAGCCAAGCCCTGAAAGTTTAAGGGCGAGAGCCACCTTCAAGAGGTAAAGGTTGGTTTTCAAAAACCTTCACCCCTCGGTGGAACTTTGCTCTAGAAAAAACCTCTATATAAAATTAATGCAAATCAACGTAAATTTGACAGAGGTTAGGATGATAAAACATAAAGAATTCGCTAAATCGGCAGTTTCCAGTCTACTCTGAAAACGCGTCAAAGTTTTGACAAGAATGCTTAAAACAATTTTAAATAGTCCACGACAGATTTTGTGAGCGGTGAGTCAATTGCCATGCACAGTCATAGTTGGAGGCTTCTGGGGGGACGAGGGTAAGGGCAAGATAGTCTCCTACTTGGCTTTAAAAGACAAAGTGGATGTTTGCGTTAGAACAGGTTCTGTTAATGCGGCGCACACCGTCTGGGTTGAAGGAAAACGTTATGCGCTCCACATGGTTCCGTCAGCCTTCGTGTATGAAAAGTGCCGCCTCCTGATCGGTGCAGGCGCAAATATTCATGTGGCAAAATTCCTCGAGGAAGTGGAGCTTACAAATGTCAAAAATCGCATCGGCGTAGACCACCAAGCCTCAATAATTGAGGAGAAACACTCCGAACAGGACAGGACAAGCGCTCATTTGAAGGGCTTAG
Source organism: Bathyarchaeia archaeon (assembly GCA_038883715.1). Taxonomy (GTDB): domain Archaea; phylum Thermoproteota; class Bathyarchaeia; order Bathyarchaeales; family Bathycorpusculaceae; genus JAGTQI01. The sequence goes on along the minus strand of JAVZLS010000007.1, from coordinate 51,253 downwards.
GCACCACTGGCTGGGGTGTTGGACCAGCCATAGAGGAACGTGTTCGCAGAACGGCAAAGCTTGCAAAGGACATAGCGGAACTAAAGCCCTACCTAACGGATGTTGCGGCAGAGGCAAACAACGCTATAGACGCTGGCAAGAAGGTTCTATTGGAAGGAACACAGGGCGTCATGCTCTCGCTTTTTTACGGCACTTACCCATATGTTACTGGAAGAGACACAAGTGCTTCGGCAATATGCTCAGAAGCGGGTGTTGGACCAACAAAGGTTGACGAGGTCCTAATAGTCTTCAAATCCTTCATGACCCGCGTCGGCGCCGGACCATTGCCTGGAGAACTCCAAAGAGAGGAGGCTATAAAACGCGGATGGTTCGAGGTTGCCGCCGGAACAGGAAGGGAAAGACGCTCAGCCCCCTTCAACTTTGAAATAGCGAAAAGGGCTGTAATGTTAAATGGAGCGACACAAATAGCCCTAACAAAGCTTGACGTCGTCTACCCAAAATGCAAAGGCGTGAGAAAATATGATGCGTTGACTCCAGAGGCTAAAGAGTTTGTAAGAGAAATTGAACGGCAACTGGGCATACCAGTGGTTTTAATCGGCACGGGACAAGAAGTCTTAGACATAGTGGACAGAAGAACTTAGCACATTCGCAAATCTGCAAACTTCATTGTACGGTTATTCTTGTTTCATCAGGTAACACTACAGCATTAAGGATAATAGTGGGCTCTGCGAAATACGATGATAACACGACATGGTGCGGCTAACGCTTGCCAAAAAAAGCGTACAGAAAGCTCATGCGCATTGGCTTCCCAGTCGAAGTTCTAAACAGAGACCTAAAACTGATTTTCACATCAAACCTCATAGGCTCTTTCGGAGACGGCTTGTACGCTTACCTCCTCCCGTACTATATGAAAGAAACTCTTAAGGCTAGTTCCGTTGAAATAGGCATTTTATACGCCCTCACAAGTCTAACAGCAGCCCTCACCCTTCTCCTAGCGGGAGCCATCGCCGACAAATACGACCGAAAGAAAATCATGATTGCCGGATGGCTCGCGTGGGCTCCAGCCCCAATAATCTTCTCCATAGCAAAGGACTGGGTTCAAATGCTCCCTGGAATGGTTCTTTGGGGTTTTTGGCTTGGAGGACCAACAAGCACAGCCTACATAGTAACATCAGCCGACAAAAATAGGCTAACATTAACCTTTACAGTTATATCCTCATCATGGTCTTTTGGCTACATTTTCTCGCCAGCCCTAGGCGGATACATGGCTGGAAAAGTAGGAATGCAAACAGTCTTCTATGCGTCCTTCCTCCTATACGCTTTAGCAGCCCTCATTTTAGCCCTCATAAGAAGCCAACACGCGCCAACCAGCCAACAAAAAACATCGGCAGACCCATCAACAATAGAACTCTTAAAGGATAGAAAACTGATTAGAATGTCCGCCTTCTTCGCCTCCATAATGTTTGTCATGATTATGTTCCGCCCACTCGTCCCCCAGTTCCTAGCAGACGCATATCACTACGGAGACTTCGAAATAGGGGTTTTAGGCTCAATAGCCTTCTTCGGCTCAGCAGTTTTAGGCATAATACTGGGCAAAGTTGGAGACAGATGGGGAAAGGAATATGCGCTTGCGGCGTCGATGGTGTCGTGCGGCATATCCCTAACCATAATGCTTCTAACGGGCGACCTATACGTGCTCATGGCGGCATTTTTCCTTGCAGGAGCATCCTACATAACATGGTCTCTAATGAGCGCGATAATAGGACCACAAGCACCAGAACACATAAGGGCCAAATGGATATCCATACCCCAGACAATAAGCATGTTCGCCTCCACAATAGCACCATACATTGGTGGAATCATATACGAAATTACAATCTATCACCCTTTCATAGTGGCAATAAGCGCATCATTAATACTCGCCATAATCAGCCTCCCACAGACTCCATAATCCAAAGAGAAAGCGCTCAGCCTCCAGAAGTTTTATCTAACCAAATGCTTGATTCTTCTAAAGGTGAACGGTATGGGCGCATATTCTGTTACGCACTTTTCAGCAGGCCTATTCGTCCTAGTGCTAATTGTTGGATTAATGGTTGGCGGAGCAATAACCACCTATATAACAACTCCACAAATCAACAACTTGAAAGCAGAAGTTTCAAGATTAAGGGCTCAAGTCTCCGTGCTCTGGGGCCTCAAAAACATTCCATGCCAAAACCTCACAGTCGTCCAAAACTTGACAACACTATCCAATATTTACGAGAAAGTGAAGGATTCCGTGGTGCTAATCCGTGTTCAAACTTGGAGCGGAACGGTTCAGGGCTCAGGCTTCGTCTACAACTTCACCGACAATAGCACCAGCCAAATGGTTGTAATAACAAACTATCACGTTATCCACGGCGCAAGAAGCATAAGTGTCACCTTTTTTGACGGAGAAGCCTACGAAGCCAGAGTATTGGGCAAAGACCCATACGCGGACTTGGCAGTGCTCGAAGTCATAGGCGCTCCAGTAGAGAAATTTAAACCACTCATAGTTGTCAGCTCCTCAACATTAAAGGTGGGCGATCCAGTAATAGCCATAGGAAACCCTTACGGCTTAATGGGTTCAATGACAACAGGCATCGTAAGTGCCCTTAATAGAACCATTACTGAAGAAGAGTACGCTGGAGGATTTGCAATAGCCAACATAATCCAAATAAGCGCACCCATAAACCCCGGAAACTCCGGCGGCCCATTACTAAACTACTGCGGTAATGTTGTTGGAATAACAACAGCCATAGTTGCAGACTCCCAAGGACTAGGCTTCGCAATCCCATCAGACACGCTTCGCAGAGAAATATACGCGCTTGTTAAGTACGGAAATTACACGGGGCACTCTTACATGGGCATTAAAGGACGGGATATGGACTACGAAACAGCAAAAAACATGAACCTCTCAGTAACTTACGGCTGGCTTATATTGGAGATTATAGAAGATGGCCCTTCAAAGAACAAACTATATCCTAACGATGTTATAGTAGCCTTAAACGGCACCCGCATAAGAAACGGAGACGATCTAGCAAGCTACCTTGAGGCAAACACAATTCCAGGAGATTGGCTTGAAGTAACAATCTGGCGAAAGACTGGCAACTCATGGCGACAAATAAGAGTTCACATACAATTGAGTGTGAGACCCCCACCACCAGTATAGTTGAATGCAAGTTTCAGCTGGAATCAGCTATTGGAACTCTTTCTCAAGCTGTAATGATTCCTTTTCTAAACCATGCTTCTTATAAAGCCTAATTGCCTCCTCATTATCAAACCCCGTCACCACATGAATCTCTAAAGCTCCCTTCCCTTCAGCCCTCCCAATGATTCTTTGTAGAAGCTTGCTCCCAATGCCTAATCGTCTATATTTAGGCGCAACATACAAGTTCTGTATGTAGGTCAGTCTTCCACCGTGACAAAAATCGTTTATAGTCCACAAGTCTATAAAACCAACAACCTCGTCATCTATTTCTGCAAGCCACAACTCGTAATCTGGATCCTTAAGAGAGCTTTTCAGAATAGATAAGCGCTTCTTAGCAGTTGCAGCTCCGCGCATGAAATCCCTAGCAAGCAGCAACAACTTTAAAACATCATTTTCCTTGGCACGTCTAACCTTAACACGGGACATGGCAAAACCTAAAATCATAATTTTGCGCTGCACAATTAACACTTTCGCGCATGCCACACAATTATTAAAAAGTGTGGTGGGGCTGCCCGGATTTGAACCGGGGTCTAGAGAGCCCAAGTCTCCAAGCCTAGACCAAGCTAGCCGACAGCCCCGCTAGCAATCATAAGGTAAAATTTTAACAGAGGATTTAAAATGTTTCTCTTTGTCAAAAATATTATTGAGGGCTGTTCTCAACGTTTTCTGACGCTGCACTGAAGGACTTTTGGACAAACTAGACACTCGTCTGGGATTGGCATATCCCTCGGAATGGAGTTTAAGAAACCAAAATAATGGGCACATTTCGCAGGCGAATCAAGAACCTTTGGATATTCAGCCGGCCTAACATCAACTATACGCATGTTCTCGACGACAATGTCAATCTTCGACATGCAATAAGGACAAGCATAATAAGTCTGCCTAGGCAGCGTCGAATTATCCGTCAAAACAGCAGGCTTGCCAAAGGTCTTTCCGCACCCCTTATACGGACATTTAAGTTTTTCCTCGTGATGAAGGAAGCGCATGTAATTTCATCTCCAGTAGCGAATTTCAAGTTTATCTGTAATATTGATATTTAATAAACATTTCTGCTCACAAGCACAACACAAATACAAGTCACATATAATATGGAGCCTCGGCCGGGCTTCGATCCCGGGACCTGCGGCTTACGAGGCCGCTGCTCTACCAGGCTGAGCCACCGAGGCGTATGGACTATGATATTTTGAGAAAAGCCCACTTTTAAGATGTTCGGAAGCATTGAATGGATAAATGTAAGAACTTTTAAGACGGGCATTCAAAATATTTTGAATGGTGTCCGAATTTTGAGTATGCTAAGGGATATTGGCGAGAGAAAGGCCATTGAGCTTATCTTAGAGAAATTAGAGAAGATGCCGCAAATGCCCATCCCCTTCGGCGATGATGTCTCCGCCTATCCATTGGATAATGAACAGCTTATTGTTTTGAAGACTGACATGTTGGTTGGCGAGACAGATGTCCCAAAAGGTATGAGTTTTTGGCAAGCAGCCCGTAAAGCTGTAGTTATGAACGTAAGCGATTTTGCCGCGAAGGGCGTTAAACCTCTTGTTATGCTGGTCTCTCTTGGAATGCCGAGAAATACAAAGGAAAGGGAGGTTAAGGAAATCGCAGAGGGCTTAAACGCTGGAGCCCGCGAATACGGCGCTTACATTATTGGCGGAGACACGAATGAAGCTTCAGACCTTATAGTAAGCCTTTCAGTCTTCGGTTTGGCAAGGAGAGATGGCGTGATGTTGCGGAGCGGAGCTAAACCAGGAGACACGGTGGCTGTCACTGGTTCTTTTGGGAAAACTTCAGCTGGGTTAAAAATTCTTCTCGAAAAATGTGAGGCACCAAAGGACATTCGCAGTTCTCTTTTAGAGGCTGTTTACATGCCCAAAGCTCGTTTAAAGGAGGGTTTAGCCTTAAGCGCTACGAAAGCCGTCACATCCGCTATTGATTCTAGTGACGGCTTAGCTTGGAGTCTCCACGAGCTTTCAAAGGCTAGCAATGTTGGCTTTCTAATAGAAGATATTCCAGTAGCCCATGAAGCTATCAAATTTGCTGAGATAAATGGTTTGGACCTATTGGATTTGGCCCTTTACGGAGGCGAAGAGTACGAACTCGTTTTAACTATAAAGCCTAGCCTTTGGGATAAGGCTGAAAAAGCCGTTAAAAGTGTTGGTGGAAACCTCATCAAAATAGGGAGGGCGACTGCTGATAAAAAGATAGTTCTTGAAGTTGATGGCGAAAGACGGGTTATTGAGCCTAGGGGTTGGGAACATTTCAAAGGACAATGAGATGAAGGCTTTTCCAGTTTACTCAACTGTTAAAGAGGCAATATTCTATGAAAGGCTAAGCGACAATAAGGTTAGGTGTAGCCTCTGCGAGAGGAGATGCGAAATTGCAGAAGGCGGTGTTGGATTCTGCAGGACAAGGAGGAATTTTGGCGGCAAACTCTACACGCTTGTGTATGGCGACATAAGTGCCGTTGAAAGCCGCCCAATAGAGATAAAGCCCTTCTTCCATTATTGGCCGGGTTCAACATCCCTAACCTTTTCAACGTGGTCGTGCAACTTTGACTGCGTTTGGTGTCAAAACTATCACTTGTCAAAAAATACCCCAAATCCGGCCAAGGCAGTCTATTTCCATCCAGAGAAGATTGTTGAATTAGCTCTTACTTATGGGGATGCTGGCTTATGCGCAAGTTTCCAGGAACCCACACTTTCGACTGAATGGGCTATTCAAGCCTTCAATCTTGGAAAAAGCAAGGGAATAAAATATTGTTGTTATGTTTCGAATGGCTACATGACCCTTGAAGCCCTAAAAGCCCTTCGCGATGCTGGCATGGATGGGCTTAAAATAGACGTTAAGGGCGACCATGAAACCTACATGAGATACTGTGGCGGTGCTGACGTGGAAAAAGTTTGGAGAAACGCTGCAGAAGCAAAACGTTTGGGTTTGCATGTTGAGATTGTAAACCTCGTTGTTAGCAGTGTCAACGACAGCGAAAACACTTTACGCTGGGTTATTGAAAAACATTTAAAACACGTGGGACCAGAAACACCGCTGCATTTTACAAGGTATTTCCCAGCCTACAAGTTTCACAATCCGCCCACAAGGGTTGAGACTTTGGAGAAGGCTTACGAGATGGCTAGAAAGGCTGGAGTCCTATACCCATACATTGGGAACTTTACGGGACACAAGTATGAAAACACTTACTGCCCAAACTGTGGAGAGGTGCTTATCAAGCGATATGGATATTATGTTTTAAAATATACTATTACTGAGAATAAGAAGTGCCCAAAGTGTAGAACCAGAATTCCCATAACCGGACATTATCTTAGAAGATGACATGTTAGACTAGGATTTTCTACCCTTTGAGGGTTTCCTTCAGCCTAAAATATGTTGCAGCTCCAATGAATCTTCCCACGGCTGAGACTATGTAAACTATCTGCAAGCCTAAAACTAAACCGTATACGCTAATAGTTAAGTCGGATAAGTAGCCGCCTATAAGAGAGCCGAAAAATGTCACAGTTCCTATCAGTAAATTGTAGAAGGCTGTGAAGCTTCCCCTATGCATTTCTGGGGAAACATCAAGCAGATAGGTTGTAACGCTTGCTTGCTCAAAAGCTGCAACAGCACCCCAAAAGGCACCTATAGCGGTTAGAACGTAAATGTTTGGAGAAAAAGCGTAAGCTAATGGGACTGAAACATAGCTGAATCTAACGAAGATGAGCAGTGGCTTTCTGCCTACGGTGTCGGCGAGCCTCCCAGCCCACCTAATAAAAAATATCGTGAAAATCCCTTGAACTACGCTAAGCAACGCTATCTCCAACATTGAAGCCTTCAAGATTTTGACTTGAGTTATGGCGAACAGCGGCCAAGCAATCGACATGAAGAAGTTGAAGACCGCGCTGCAAGTGCAATATTTAATAAAATCTGGAGACCCCTTTGCAACCTTCACAACATCAAACAAATCCCTCGCAAAATTTTTCTCCACCTCTTTACTTCCATTTTTATTGGCGTTTTCCTTAACGTAAAACATGACAAATGATGAAAGTAGCCCGCATGCGGTTGCAACAATTATGGGAATTATGATTTGCTCTCTGACAGAACCTCCAATGGCTGTCATGATGGCTCCAGAAGCCATTGTGGCTAGGATGCTTCCTACAGAAGCCCATAAATTAACAGTGGCGTTTATTCTTCCCAAGCGTGAAGATGGAACTAGGTCGCCTATGAGGGCGGTCCACGCTGGAACAGCCATTGAGCCAAGAAGCGCCTGCAAACTTATTAGAATTATTAGTTGGCTTGCAGTCTTAATAAACAACATTGGAAGCCAAAGCAAGGCAACAATCAAACCGCCAAAAACAATGAAGGGCATTCTTCGTCTAAGCCTGTCGCTTAGTCTCCCCCAGAAAACCTGCATAACATTATTTGATATGTTGCTCATTGACTGTAACCAGCCCATCTCAGAGGAGGAGGCGCCTAACTCCTTAACCGCGTATGGACCGACAAAAGGGTTCATCATACCTGTTCCGAGGGAGTTCGCTACCGAACGAACATAGACTATTTTCAGTTCCCTCTTATTCTTGGACAGTTCGTCACTTTCTGACATGGTGGTCTGCTTTCTATTGAATTCACATCATGTTTAAGGAGAGGCTTAAAAGCTAAACGGTTCGGTTCAACCCTTTTTAGACCTTTCTCCCTATTACATGAGCCATTTCTGAAAATTGAAAAACCATGTTGAAATTTCCATTTCTCAAGGGAAAATTTATATGAGGGTAAATTTGGTTCTATTTCAATCTCATTTCTAAAGTCAGATTTCTGGGCGAGAAACTACTTTCTTCCAGTCTTTCGCTTACCCTTCCGCTTTCTGACAACAGCTACTGTTGACTCTTGGTTTAGCTGCCGGATTTGGGCGTTAGGGTATAGCCGTTCAATATCCCTTCTAATTTTGGACAGGTCTACATCTCCATACGTTTTAACGTCAACGACAGGATTGCCCTCTTCATCATAGCTTAAAGACACAGCATATCCAGAGCCTATCTCAATTTTTGCTGGTTCTAAAATGAAGCCCAAATCTTCAGCCAAATCCAATTTAACAGGACTTGCAGTTTCACGCTTATGCCTCTTTTCAGCCATTAAACCACCGCTTAAAGGAAAGTATAAGAGAATTTAAAGGATTGCTATTCCAGAATAAGGATTATTTTTACAGTGTGGTAAAATGGTTCAGTGCACCAGCAGCTTCTCTTCATACTTTCTCAAGTACTCGGCAGCCTCACCCACATCCATGAACAAGTCGTCAACCCGCTGCACGTCTTCAACGGTTACCTTATCCCTATTGGCTGATTTGGCGTTTTGCGCTGCCAGGCTTAACAGTTGAACAGCGTATCTCATAGAGCTTTTCGCCCCGACTTCAGCGAGCTTTTCAAGCGCATCCTTATCCAACTTAATCTTCTCCTCAGAAGCGCGAATCCTTAGGATCTCCTTAATGCTTTCTAGGTCGTAGGGTTGTGTGGCAATTATAACTGCGCGGTCTATGAGGTCAACTGGGAAGCCCAGCGGACTCCTTATGTCTGTTCCACGGATTCTTGCTACTCCGCGGTTTGTGGCTAGAATTATTATTGGAACAAGCTCACTTTCCATGGCTCTTCCGAGGAAGCTGAAAGCTTCCAAGTCCAGTAGGTGGGCGTCGTCTATGAAGAGCACGCCTGGATGGATGAAGGCTTTGCCGCTGTCCACCCACTCTTTCACTTGTTGATCAACAGCCATCCGCACTTCGGTGTCTATCTCCTTCGATTCGGAGCCGCCGAAAAACAGTGAGAACAATCCGCCTGAACGTTGCCTGGCATTTAATTCGTCCAAATCCGCCAAGGTAAGCATGTAAACAAACTCTTTCTCCTTCAAAACCTTGCCATTTGGACGGGGAATCTTCCTCCGAGTATCAACATCGTAAGTTTTCCCCTTCTGACTTTCAAGACAGAGCCCGAGATCAACAACCCTTCCAGTTTCAGCGTCAATTTGGATGACATGCCCCTCTGATATTCCCTCGGCAATTATTTGTTGGGCTATGGAGGCGCCAGCCTCAATGGTCTTCTCCTCCTCCCTTGTTTTCAGCGCTAACCTAACGCTTTCCGGAATCTTCTGGTAGGGATTGTAGGGGTGTGGCGCCGTTCGGATGTCCACCATTGTGACTTCGCCTTCATAGACCTTCCGCATTTCATGAATTTCGACGCCTATGCATTTTCTTATAGCTTCAATAAGAACCTCTGTTTTCTTTCGCTCAGTGCTGTAGATCTCGCTTCCACTCATTTGTATGAATGGAACGTTTTCGCCAAGCTCCTTTGAAATGGCCACGGCTATGGCGGTTTTTCCAGTCCCGGGTGGACCAGCCAAGATAATGCATTTTCCGCTAAGCTTTCCTTCCTTAATCATCTTCACAACTAAGCCCGCAGCTTCTCTAGCCTTTTCCTGCCCAACCATTCCATCCTTTATTTTTACAGCTTTCAGATTTTCATCTAAGCCTAAACCTTTTATGTGCGTGTGAGCGCCTATTCTCTCGAATTTTGAAACTGGTGTTGTTGGCAGCTCCCTGATGGCCGCCATAAAGGTCACCCCACATTAAAGGGTTTAAAACACCTTTAATAGTAACAAGATTTTAAACCAGAAATCACAAGGATAAAAATTTAGCGCTTATTTTCCGCCCATTTCCCTTCTATCCAGCAAGTAATTTAGAACTGTTATGCATGTGGCAGCTAAGTAAGGCTTTTTTCCAAGGGATATTTTTTCCCCATAGCGCAAGGCGAAAGCTTCAACCTTCTTGGGTAAGCCCACATGGTCCCCTAAAACAAAAACTGGATTTTCTCCAATATCAACTTCAAAAATGTCTTTTCCACCTTCCTCAAGAACATATATTTTGGCTTTTTCCGCCTTCTCCCTTATCAAACCCTCAAAGCTCGCCTTGGAAAGGCTTATGCCTGGATGCGGCTTTCCAGACAAAACTTTTTTCATTATTTGAGTCCATGTGCCCACGTCGGTTCTTACATCATAAAGTGTTAAGCCCTCAACCTTCAAATGTAGTGGTGGTTGTGGTGGACCATTTAGTATGGCATGGAAAATTGTATCCCTTCGTATAGCATGGGAGAGGAAAAGGCTTGCCACAGCGCATTCGTAAACTATGTCTAGGCGCCCAGCATCATGCAAGTTTTCCCATCTTGCATCTGTCCGACCCATCCGCGAATACAGAACGAACTCGCGCATATTTTCCACCATACTAAGCGCTTAGTGATTTTCCAAGGGCTAAACCTTCCTAATTTCCAAGATTTCCTCATACAGCTCTTTGAGGATTTCCTTGTAGTCTGCCTTCCCTTGCTCTATCATATCCATTATCGACTCGAGTTTTCGCGTCGCCTCCTCAGAAGTGTATTCTCCAAACGTTGAATTTAGGTATTTGTAGACCTTGAAGCCTAATGTTGTGCTTATGAGCCTATTCCCTCTTTCAATGGCATAGCGCCTTTCCAAAATTGTTGCAACCGTCTTGGCATAGGTGCTTGGTCTTCCAACACCCCTCTCTTTCATTAATGCGATTATTTCGCCCTGGGTGAATGGTCTCGCCGCTGGCAAGTATAGCAGCTTCGCAAGCGTTAACGTGTACTCGCCTTCTTGAACAGCGTTCACAGTTTTTATGGGCAATATTGCGTTAAAGCCGTCGCTTAGGATGCTGACGGGGTTCTCGACAAACGTTTGGTTTTCATCTATAAGAACCTTAAATTGTTGGTAAAGGAGTTTAGCCTCCCTCATTTGGCTTGCAATAAAACGCTTAAATATCAAGTCGTAAAGCTGGAAATGGTCGCTTGTAAGCCTTTTCGGAAACCTCAGTATTCCCATAGAGATTAGGTTTTTCAGCTGTTCCACATCTAAAGGTCTTGTGGGTCTAATGCACTCATGTGCGCCTTCCATAAAATACCTTCGCGGAACAAAAAGCGACGGATACTTTTCTTGAATATAGTCTTTCGCTATACCAATTCCCGTGGCGGAAACCGTTGTTGAGTCTGTTCTGTGGTATGTGCACAAGCCTATTTCAAACAAGTCTTGGGCAATCATCATAGTTTTTGTAGCTGAAAAGCCAAGCTTTACTGAAGCGTCGCGGAGCAAAGCATCAGTGGTGTATGGCGGAGGTGGGCTTATACTCCTCTCTTCAGTTTTTAAGTCAATTATTCTCGCTTTAAGTTCACTGATACGTTTTTCAAGCTGTTCCGCTGGAAATTTGAGGATCGGATTTTCAATAGAAACCTTTAAGCCATTTGAAAGCACCGCCGACAAAATTTTCTTCTTTTTTCTCGATTCGCTAACTCTCTCTATTATCCATCCTAGCACCGGAGTTTGAACTCTCCCAGCGGAGAGTCTATAATTCTGGAATCTTCGCCAAAGCTTCTGGCTTAGCTCAAAGCCTATCCAGCGGTCTTCTATCCGTCTAACCAGTTGGGCTTCAACCATTCTCAAATTGATTTCTCGCCTATTCCTTACTGCTTGGAGAAATGCTTTCTTGGTAATTTCGTGAAACTCCAGCCGCTCAACTTTGTTGTTCATGGGATAAAGCGAACAGTAAACGTCGTAGGCTATCTTCTCCCCCTCAATATCCGGGTCTGTAGCTATGAGAACACTGTTTACTTCCAAGGCGATACTCCGCATGGCATCTATTAGCTCGCTTTTTGAGTAAAATTCTTGGCTCTTACACTTTGGACAAAACTCAAAGCCGGTGAACTGCTCTCCGCATTTCTTACACATTTTTATAAAGTCATAGATGGGTATAAAATTTCCATTTTGAATCTTCACGCCATGGAAACCCTCATTAATCACTAGGTCGTAGATGTGCCCCATACTTGCCACAACGTTAAGCACGAATTCTCCCGTGCTAACCTCAAAAACTGTGATGTTTCCAATTTTCCTCTTGTAGGGCTTTCCAAAGAACCTCGATATAGTTCTGGCTTTTGTCGGCGACTCAACAATCAAAAGAGTTGCCTTAATAAAGTCCTTAATTCTCTTGACTATTCTGCCCTCCCGAATCTCTCGTAGAATCGTTCTATCCTCATCCACCTTTTTGAACCATTTCTCGGCTGTTTTTGCGTTGAATCGTGTCCATGTGGCTTCCCCAAGCATGAACTCAAGTTTACGCCTGAGCGAATAGAACGCCTTCTCATCGTCCACAAGCAAGAGGCTCGCACCGCGCGTTATGCCTCCAGCAAACATTCTCGAGGCTCTTCCAGAAGCTTGAACATAAGCTACTGGATCTGCAACGATAAGGTAAAATTCTCCATCCCTCTTTTTTAGAGAAACTTCCCTGCTTTGCATGATCCTCTCTATAACCTCAGGCGTGATGGCACTCTTTAGAAAGCCCCTAGCATCTAAAACAAGCCTTTTAACGTAGTCTTCATAACCGCTAAGCGGTACACCAGCTTCTATAGATGCTTTTATTTTCTCCAGCGTCTGCTTGTCTGTAGGGGTTATTCTGCGAAGGTTATTGATTATTTGGCTCGCCTTGTCCTGCTGGTTTTTCCCTAGAAACTCCCTAATGTTTTTAAGAAGTGTAAGAATTTTTGTCGGGTTGCATTCTTCCCAGCTTAGCTTAATCTCCATTCTCGGCACGCCGGCGAATATTACATAGCGGACCCTCTCCGGAAGGTCTATACCCCGCGCTAGGGGGCTTCTGAAGCTTGCAACCCCTATTAAGGCGTCATACTCACCCTTCTCGAACTTCTCCAAAATCTCCTCATCCATCTTCACATAGGCATGTGTCTTCACACCATTTGCGTTTAAAAAATCGCTAAGCTTAAGCGCACGGCCTCTGCCAAAAACTGATGGAACAAAAATCAAGCATCCGGAACCAAAACTCTTAATTAAGGATAACACTTGACTTTCAACATCACCGCTTGCCTCAAGATAAAAATCTTTTATATTCCTCAAAAACTCAGGTTTAAAGCCTATCTGAAACTTTAGAAGTTCCTCGAAGAGTTTTATTCTCCTTGTCCTTTTCGCCTTTACTGTTGCTCCAGAAACAACCAGCAAACCGATATTGTTTCGACTCTTATAATCCTCAATCTTATTCCTCATAGATTCAATTTGCTGCAGAACCTCCGAAGGGCTTTTACCCATCCTTCTTAGCCTGCTTGCCTCCCTTCGAAGGTTTATGAGCTGAAAGGCTAATTCTATTATGGCATCGTCAAAGCCTAAAATCGCCAAAACCCTATCTATATTTCTCGGAGATTTCAAGAAAGAGTCCACATCATCCACAAACACAAAATCAAAATTTTTGCCCTTCAAAACTTTAAAGTGGCTTATCAAGAACCTTTCAGTTGTTACGAGAATGTCGAAATCACCATTGACCAACCTTTCCAAAGATCCTCTTTTTTCTTCCTCGCCTAAAGCCGCATAATAACAAACTTTTCTAGGATGTATTCCAAGCCTTTCTGAAAAAGTATCTATTTTTTCGGCGACTTGCTGCACAAGGAGGGCTGTTGGCACTATAATGTAGCTCTTCTTCCCATTAAAAGCAAAATAAAGAGCTGCAACCGTTCCCAAAACTGTTTTTCCAACACCGGTAGGCGCAACTATTGAAAAGTTCCTCTTTAAAAGAATCCTCCTCGCCCACGCCTCCTGAAGAGACCACATCCTCTGCCCAACAGCCCTCTTAAAAAACTTGGAAACCTCGCCAAACTTCCTATAAAAATCGAAAACCTCGCCAGCAAAATATAATTTTCCCTTCTCCTCAAGAGCCTTCAATGCCTGCTTCCAAGACCTAATATTCTCAACGCTTTCAAGGCAATTTTCACAAATCCCAAAATGTAAAAGACGCTCATCAGACACAGCACCTCTACAATTCACACATAACCCGTGATAAATCCCCCTCAAAGCAACCACCACCCTAAACGCTGAACCTCAAACACTTAAAGGCAACAGTTAATGAAAGCCTCGGGCGGGATTTGAACCCGCGACCACCGCCTCTTTGCAGCTTTATAGCTTTACCAAGGCGGTGCCCCACCAGGCTAGGCTACCGAGGCTCTAATCTCCAACACAACATAGACGCATAAACGTTTTAAAGGATTTCGTGCTCCAAACAAAACAAACAATTTATAATCTTGAAATTCGTCCAAGCACTATGAAGGGCGGGGGTCGCCAAGCCTGGTCAAAGGCGCAAGGCTTAGGACCTTGTCCCGTAGGGGTTCGTGGGTTCAAATCCCACCCCCCGCACTTTATCGGAACCCCCGAACTCTTTGGGGGTTCCGATACCTCCCCCAGAGCCTGAGTTTTTAGAATAATCCTCACTCATGCTTTAACCCCCAACGTTTCTTGGAAAATTTTGTTGATTTCTTGCCATGAAGCTTTTATCCTTTCCCTGACGGGCTTATACTTTGCGAGAGTTTTCAGGATTTTTTGAAGTTCCTCTGGGTTGGCTAGGTTGGCAGGCAAATATTTTATTTTGGGTGTGGGCGCTGATAAATCCACGCATTCAATAAACAGGTTTACACGTTCTCGTCCAAAAAGTTGCATGAACGAAAAGACGGCTTCTATGGCTTCAAGTTCTTCTTGGGTTAAATCGCCTTGATGTTTGATGTATTGGCTTTTTAGGGTTGTAGGGTTAGCGCCTAAGGCGTATGCTTGGAAAACTCCAAGCCGAGTTAGCCAATATTTCTTGAACTTTTGCGTTCGATAATTTTTAGTTCCATGTTCTGAGATTAACCCTTTATCTTGCAGGCTTTTGATAGCAAAAAGAACGTTTTTATACGTTTTTCCAAGGGCTTCTGAAATCTCGTTTTTTGTTTTAGCGCCCTCCTTGGCTAATAGGAGGATTATGTCTTTTTGTAAAGAGGGAATTGTTTTCCACGCCATTTAGTTCACCCATTTTTGTTTTAATTATGGTATACCATGGTAAGCTTAATATATAAATTTTTCTAGAATTTATATGAGGTGTAACATAATATGGTTGAAATCAAACTAAAACTAACACAAGGCGGAAACTTATATCTTCCGAAAGAAATTAGACAAGCTTTCACTCGCGAGTTGAAACTTATCAGCAACGCGCTCGCTGTTCTGATTTTTCCAGCAAACGCATCATACGAAGATGTTCTAGGAAGCTTAAGGGTTATCGAAGCTGACTTGCAACACCGCTTAAACTTAACGCAAAAAATTAACAAGAATTAAGCAAAAACGAGGGGAAAAGAATGTTAAGGCATGAAAAAATAAGCATAAACGAGGCTAAAAGTTTTACGGGGCTTTATTTAAGCGGTTTCTGTCGTTGCGGCAAACAGTTCACAGTTTTTGCCGAGCTGCCTGAAACCGTTGAAGTTTCAAGCGGGGGAGAAATATTCAAGACTAAGCCTGCAGAGCACATCATCATTGTTTGTCCCTACTGTTTGAGGCTTGTCAACGTTGGCAACGGTAGCAGGCGGAAAAAGGGCGATTTAAAGCGGGGCTGAGATATGCGTGATGTTTTGGAAGGCTTAGGCATACAGAGGGCTCCTGTAACGTGGTTTGACAACGCGGTGAAAATTGGGCGTAAACGGGTTTTAGCTTTGGGTTTTTGCGGTTATGGCGGGGGCGTAGCGTTTATAGCGGTTTACAACCCAAACGAGCCTATAACTCAGGAATGGCTTAAACTCGTTGCTGTTAAAGATGTGCTTTACGGAAAATGGAAGGGTGAAGATGGATGTGATGACAGCCAATGGTGTTTAAACCTTAAATGTCCCTATAACAGGGCGGAGTTGAAACATTTCAAAAAATATGGCGTGCAAAGCTTTGAGGATTTAAAGCGGCTGCACAGGTTTTTAGAGGAATGCGCTGGTAAGCTTGGGCTTGAATCTCAAGGTTCGGTTGTTGTTTCGTTTGAAAAGCCGCCTTTGAAGTTGAAACGTGTTAAAAGGTGAGGTTTAAGTTATGGCGGATTTGAAGGCTGAAGCCGCCCGTTATTGGCAGATGGGCTTCAACGTTGTCGCCCTCTTTTTTGAGGATAAAAGTGGGAAGGTTGAGAAGCGGGCTTTTGTCGAGTGGGGTAAATGGCATAGGGAACGTCAAACCGAAGAGGAGTTTAACAGTCAGCCTTGGGAACGGGCGGACGGTTTTGGCGTGGTTTGCAGTTATCCAAACAAGGACGGTTTGTTCCTAACGGTTATAGATTATGATATAAAGGGAGTAACTGAGGAGGCTAAGGCAAAGGGTAAAACCCTTTTATCAAGGTTTCCGATAACCCAGATGGAGCAGACGGTTTCAGGCGGAATCCACCTTGTTTACCTGAGCCGCGTTAAACCCTCACGGAGTATAAGCGAGTTCCACGGTTCCCACGCCTTAGAGCTTATCGCCACAGGCAAGCTTTGCGTTATGGCGCCCTCCAAGGGCTACAAGCGGTTAAATGATAATCCGCCAAGGGTTGTCGAGGACGTTGAAAGCCTTTTCTATGAAGTTTTAGGCGTTGAAGACAGGCGGGTTAAAGCAGAGGAGGGTGAGGAAAGGGAGGTTCTTGAAAAATGGCTCAGCCGCCTTAAACAATATTTGAAGGTTAAAGGTGAAGGCAGCCAATACGTTTATTGCCATTGTCCCTTCCATCCGCCCGACAACAACCCTTCCTTCGCCATTAACAAGTTGAAGTTTTACGCGGTGGACTACCACGACTGCAAGGTTTACTCGCTTAAAGAGTTGGCTGAAGCCCTTGGCGTCCAGCTTGAAGGCGAAAGAAAAGATGTTATAGATTTAGGCGAGATTCAGGTTCAGCCGTTGTTTAACGGTTTAAGCAGAAGGATTCATCCAGCTATTGGCGTAGCCGATGGAACGGCTTATGTCAACGTAAGCTTGCCATGCCTTGTTCAAACAGAGGGAGGCTCCAGCGAAAGGGAAATGCCTTTCCTAATTACAAGCGACAGGCGTAAAATTTTATGCCATCCTAAAGTTTTAGCTGGGTTAAAATGGAAGCTTGAATATAAAGTTGTGAATTTTGAAAACCGTTGGAGTTTAAGCAGCATTCAAAGTTTTTTGAATGGCGAAACCGTGAACCCTGAAGATGTCTATTTTTCAGTTAAAAACGCTTGGCTAACATACCTTGAGTTTCCAGACGAGCGAGTTTACAAGTTTCTAACCTTATGGTGTATTGGAACATACTTTTTCCATTTGTTTAACGCTTATCCCTACGTTTTCCTGCAAGGCGTTAAAAAGTCGGGGAAAACTAAAATCCTCACGGTTGCAAGCCTAATCTGTTTCAACGCTATTTTCAGCAATAACATGAGCACTTCAGCTATTTTCAGGCTTATTCAAAGTGGAAGATGCACTTTGCTGCTTGATGAGGCGGAAAAGTTTTCCACGAAGGAGAGGGCTCAGGAAATCCGCAACCTGCTGCTTTCAGGCTACAAGAAAGGCGCGAAAGTTTACCGCACGGAGAAAACGGGGAAGGAAAGGCTTGTTCCCGAAAGCTTTGAAGTTTACTCGCCTAAAATGCTTGCAAGTATAAGCGGCTATGAGGATATTTTAGAGGATAGAGGCTTCCTAATTGTTACGAAACGGGGAAGAAGTAAAGCCATCATGAACAGGGAGCCGAAGGAAAATGATGCTTTATGGCAAACGATAAGGGATAAACTTTACATTTTCTACTTAACCCGTTTTAGTGAAGTTTGTGTAGTTAGTGAAGAAGTGAAGGTAGGTGGGAAGGCCTCTGGAAGAGAGGCTGAGCTTGCTAAACCCATTTTAACGCTTGCTCAGTTTTTCCATAAGTTTGTCCCAGAGGAAAACCTTGTTGAGGAAATAATGGCTTTCTTTGAAGAGAAATTTAGGGAAAAGGAAACTGAAAATTTAACTGAAGCAGGCGAACTTATCCTAGTGAAGGTTTTAGTGAAGGATTTAGTGAAGAGTGAAGGCTTCTACAAGACTAAGGATATTCTAAACGCGATGGTGCGCGAGTTCGATGAGAAACCTGAATGGCTGAATATTCAATGGGTTGGAAGAGCCATGAAACGCCTTGGTTTCATGGATAAAAGGCGCGTTGGCACAGGCGTTGAATATAGGCTTAGCCCTGAAACTGTTAGGGATTTAGCTGAAAGGCTTGGAGTTGTTGAGTTGGAAGAGTCTTTCCCACCAAACTTCACTTCTACACAAACTTCACAAACTTCACTTGCGGAGAACGGGGAGGGGGGCTCTCATAATAAGGACGTTCAAAACGTTCACTATGTTCACCCAAGCCTGAGCATTGGCGAGCTTCTTGGCGAGTTTAGGCGGGTTTACCCTGAAAGCTTCAACAACGTTGAGTTTTACGCTTGGTTCACCCGTAAAGGCTTGAAAGCTGAAGAGGCTGAATCCGTCCTTAAACAGCTGGTTGAACGAGGCGAAGTTTTCTCTACCTACCAAGGCGTTTGGAGGTGGGTTTAAATGGATGAGGCTTTGGAGAGGCTTGTTAAAACGCTTCTAGACTACCTAAATGCGGAGGAAGAGGCGGTTAAACAGTTGAAAGGGGAAATCGCCAAGCTGGTTGGCGTTGCAGAAAAGTGGAATCCAGACAATATTAAATGGGAGAAGGCTCAGGGCGCGAAAGGAGAGTTTGAGAAAAGCGAGGATGTCAACAACCCTGAGTTTAAAGCTATGTTGAAGGATTTAGCCGAGCATGGCGGACGTTTAACCCGTGACGGCTGGTTCTACTGGACTTACAAGAACGGTTCAACCGTGGGGCGTAAGCCTAAATCTCGGGTGAAAGCCTAAATGGTTTACTTTGAACTTGTTAGGGGAAGGAAAAGCGGAAACGACAAGCTTGTTAAAGTGTATAGTTATGGCGAAGTGTTCTCGGTTGAAGATTTACTTCGCCTTTTACAAGTGTTTTTTGAGTCGGAAGACTCGAATTATCCGATAAGTCAAGGCAAAGAGGGACGCGCCATGCTTTTGAAGGCAATTATAGACGTTTACAGCGGAATCCCCCTTGAAAAGGTTCTCCAAAAATACAAGTTGAAGAGGGGAGGAAGTTTTAATGCGTGAAATTTCAATCATGGTTTTAGGCTTGATTAGCGGCTTCCTGCTTGGGTTGTGGTTTTACCCTAAACTTGTTTGGCTGTTAAGTTGGCTGGAGAGGAAAGCGTATGAGCGAAAAAAAGACAAGGAAAAAGCTTGAAGCCTTCATGTTAAGCAAGCTTCTGGAAGGAAAGCTTGAACTTTTAACTTTGGAGCGTGAACGCCTCGAGTTGGCTGAGTTTAAGAGGCGTTTGAAGCTTCAAAGGCTAATCCACAAGCGTAAAGGATGGAAGGCTTATGTTGTCTAAGGCTGGATTTTGGCATCTTAAACCCTACCACAGGCTAAGCGTAGCCGAGTTTGTCGAAGAGTGGGTTGGCTGGAAGCCGCTTGTCGAGCTTGTCGAGCTTATGCCTGAAACGTGGATTCTGGAACGCGGCTTCATAGCTGCACTTTTCCTGACAGGCGGACGTGTAAGCGAGGTTTTGGCGCTTAAAGCTGAAAACTTTGAAGTTCGCAAAACTGAGGGTTTAATCATTGTCCGCGGAATGCCCCTCTACAAGCGGTATAGGAAAATCGCGGAGCAGCCGGCTGTTGGAAGGCGAAAATGGATAACCGAACGCCTAGAGAAAACCCGCAAACCCTTCCCCATACCCTTAAACGAGCCCCTCGTCCCATACCTGCTTCAACTGTTAGAAGCCACACGTGAAGGGCTTCTATTTCCAAGCCCCCGCAAGGCTGGCAAGCCTTTAAGCCGCTTCTGGGCTTACAAGCTCATAAGAAGCTTAGACGCGGCTGTTCCAGACGGTTTAAGGCATAGGCTAGGCTTAGACAAGGCTTTTGTAAAGGATGGAAAGAGGATAGCGGATAGGCTTCACTTGTGGCTGCATTGGTTCAGGGCGCAGCGGGCAAGCCAGCTTGTAGCAGACTACGGCTTCGGGTTGCACGACTTGCTAGACTTTTTCTCTTGGGAGCATCTGGGAACCGCCTTAACCTATTCGCGGAAAGGCTGGAAAGGTTTAGCCGTTAAAATGTTGGAGGTTGGAAGCCATGCGCGTTAGGTTAAGCGAGGTTCAACTCTCGATAATAATTGACAGCTTACAGTTGAGGGAAGAGGAAGCCACCCGGCTCCTCATTCAAAACAGGAACAGCCTTTCTTGGCAGAGGGTTTTCGCCCTTGAAAGAACCATAGCCGCCATAAGAGAATTACGCTTGAAGCTTCAAATCAGCCTTAAACGTTATGGTGAAGGCAGCTGGTGCACATCAACGCCCATAACAGACTTGGTTCTGCGAAAAGAGCTTAAACAACGCTTTTAAACGCTTACCGTTTAATTATATACTACGCTCTAAACCACAACTATACGCAACTAAAAGTAAGTAAATGGATTCAACGTGAAGTAAACGTTAGGCATATAAGGTTTACTTAATAAGTCTTAACACAAAAAGAAGGCAGAAAAAAGCTCCTTTTTGGGTTCCAATTGATTAATATAAATATATACGCTAGTAATGTCCAACAGAGGAGCAAAAACAGAGTTAGTTTAGCCTAGACTAAACCATTTTCATTTCTTTAGAGAAAAACGTTTATGTTTAAACACGGCTAAAATTCAGTTGGGCAAAAATGGGTTTATACGAGCAGTTAAGCTTATCCTTCCCAGAGGAGCAGACAGTTTTCGGTGTTTGCCTTCTTGTTCCGCATAACGCCTTCAAGCCTGAATGGGAAAGCCAGCTTAAAGCGGAAGGCGTCAAAATTTTCCAGCAAAGTTATAATGGGAAACTTTTCTTTTTCCTGAAAAAAGCGGATGGCAACAATCAAAGCCAAACCGTTAAAGTTGAACCTACACCTACACCTTCAAATTCAAAACCTCAACCTGAACTTAAACCGTTCAAATGGACGGCTGAAAACTTGGAGTTTGTAAAACGCCTGAGGGCTCAAGGCTTAAGCTTCAGGGCGATAGAGCGGAAAATCCGCGATTTAGGGTTTAAAGCACACCATATAACAATAGCTAGGAAGCTGAAAGCTGAATCAAAGCCTAAGCCAAACGTTGAAAACATCCCCAACGATGACGGCTTATTCCAAGAATTTTTAGAAGGCGCCATGCAGCTTTATCCACGCTATAAAAGGGCTTCAGCTGTTCTGCTTAAAGAAGCCGCCCGCATCCTAGAAAATGGTTAAAGGTTTAACTTCACTTGGGTTTTCTGAAAAGCTTAACTCCGTCCATTTCCGTTACATATTCAAAACCCTGTTCAATGAGGCTTTTAGCTTCCTCAACTGTCTTGGCGGTTTTACAAATCCACTCGCCCGTTTCCCTTGTTAAAGCGTTTGCCAAATGCACGTAACGCATGGTGCTTGAAAGGCTTCTATGTCCAAGAAACTCCTTCACATAGAGAATGTCACGCGTCTTCAAATACGCCATTGTAGCGCGCCAATGCCTAAACGTTTTAAGGCTTACAAGGCGGAAATGCGGGTTCCCAGTTCTCTCAGCCAAGCGCCTCTTAACCTTCTGAAAGTTCCGCGTGAAATGTTCAAGCTCAACGTTGAACTTTTCAGGTTTTCCGCTTGAACTGAACACGTAAGCGTTAACCCTTGGAAGCCTCATTAAAAAATCCATTGTTTCCCTTGAAACCTTCAACTTCCGCGCCCTCCCAAACTTGGCAGGCGTAACGGTAACCGTTAAATTGGCAAAGTCTAAATCACTCCACTTTAAACGCCAAGCCTCAATGGGGCGAAGCCCCGTTTCCTTCAAAAGCCTCAGAAAAGCCGCAGTTTTCCCCCTTGAAACCGCAATTAAAGCTTCAAGCTCCGCCTCGCTTGGAATAAACGGAAGCTTCTCCTCCGCCTTAATTCTAGGCAAATCAACAGTTAACCCTTCCATCCTCAAATAATCCTTGAAAGCGTCAAGCACCAAATCCTTTGTTCCACAACTCCAATTAACCGTATTCAAAAAGCTGACAACCGCCTCAGGCGTTAAAGCAACATTATGCCTAAGCAAACTTTTCAAAGCTCTAACCTTCCGCTCAACCGTAGAAGCCTTCAAAACCCTCCTGCTTAAAAGAAAAGCCAAAAACCTTCCAAGCACATTCCCGTAGGGGTTCGTGGGTTCAAATCCCACCCCCCGCACTTAAAATAAAGCCCTATAAAAGCGTATTTTAGCGAAATAATCCTGATTTAAGGAGTTGTTGGCGGGGGCTGAAATTTCAACACAAATTTACCGGTAAAAGTTTTATAGGAACAGTAAATTGCATAGAAATGCATTTTCTATCATGTTATGATTACAGTCATTTTTGCCCATAAACTTAAGTTAACTTAACAATCCTAGTCTGCTTAAGATATAAAAGCTAGAAACATAAAATAGAAACGCAGTGATCAAGATCGGATGTATCCAATTTGGTTCGAGTTTATTTGGAGCTTTCCGTTTTAATAGCCCTAGCTAACCCGTTTGACCTATTTCATAATCAAACAAGGGAGTTTTTAGATATTGTAAAGCGCTTCGGCTTTGAGTTGGTATCATGTAAACAAGCTGTCGAAATGGATTTAGCCATAGGTGTCGCTAAGAGACCGTTAAGAGTTACTGACGCGCTTAGAGTATTGGAAGTCATAGAAGTCTACGGCATCAAGCTTCTGATTCCACATTCGAGAACCCTTCTTTTGTTAGTTAACAAGTATTTAGAGGGGACATCCCTAACGATTGGTGACTTACTACACTATGCTGGAGCAACCCTTTTGAACGCAGATTACCTTGCTTCATGGAACAAAGACGACTTTAACCCACGCTACGAGAAAATCATAAACAAAGTTAACAAAAAGAAAAACCTAAAAACTATAAAAGTGGGCACGCCCAATATGATTTTAGAGTGGTTAAAATGAGCAGCACTGAAATAGCCAAACAAATACATGAAGATGTAGACCAAATATTGAAAGGCTTAAGCATAAAAGACCAAGAAACAGTGCTCAAAGAAGCCCACAACATAGTTGAAAGCTTGAAAAGAATAGAGCAAATAACAAGCAAAGTTAAAGCCCAAGCTTGAACTGTTCCATATCAAAAAGCAAAATTTACTGGTAAATTTGTGCGTAAATCCCACCCCCCGCACCTTGATAGGAACCTACGGTTCGAGTCCTTGAAGTTTTGCGAGTTTTGTTATAAATGGCAACGGATTCTGGCAATAAAACTAAAATGGTGGACCGGGCGGGATTTGAACCCGCGACCTCCCGAGTGCAAGTCGGGCGTTCATACCAGCTGAACTACCGGCCCTGTGCTGGACTTTCATAATGATGTGTTGGTGAACGTTTTTATTTTTGTTTTCGTTTATTGTTTTTGCCGGATGATGAGAAGGCATTAGATTGACTGTTGGATGAAATTTCAGAGTTACTCGGACGGCAATCTCTTAAATTATTGTTAGTGATTCAAGGTCTCGCGGGTAGTATGTGAGGAGTTCGCAGCCATCCTTTGTCACTAGTATGGTGTCTGAGTGGCGGAATCCGGCGAATCCTGTTTCGTATATTCCAGGCTCACAACTTACTACCATTCCGGCTCTTAACTTTTCTTTATTGCCAAGGTCTAGCCATGGGGGTTCGTGGCCTTCCAGTCCTATGCCATGTCCGGTGTGATGCCTTATGAGATGGGTTAAGTTGGCTTTTTTGAATACGTTTATTGAGGCTTTGTCCACTTCGCTGCATTCAGCGCCATCTCTTATTTTTTGGATGGCGGCTTCTTGGGCTTTTACCATAACTTGGAAGTAGCGTTTTTGTTTAGCGGAAGGTTTGCCGACAATCATTGTGCGTTCAAGTTCGCAGCTGTAACCGCCTATTTCTACGCTTGCCTCAGCTATTACGACATCTCCGCTTTTAATTCTACGCCTTGTTCCAATGGCGTGGGGTATGGCGCTCATTTCACCGATTTGCCCTCTAAAGCCTGCTGATACTGGGAAAATATTTCTTAAAGGTTCAAAATCAGCGCCTAAAGTCTTCTTCATTATGCCGGATGCATCTAGCGAGGCGGCCAGAGCTACTTCCACGTCCCACGCACCCTCTGTAATGTACTCCTGTAGTAGGGACACCGCTAGATTCGCCCACTTGGAGCTTTCTTTTATCAAGGCGATTTCGGCTGGAGACTTAATAAGCCGCATTTTTGGCACAAGATCAGCCATGTCCACAAATTTTGCCTCTGGCAGTTTTCGCGTTATGGGTGGCCCTTTGTATCCCCATATGCCGGTGGCTCCGGCTTTATTGTCTATGCCTATGCGTTTATTCGCTAATCCCATCTCTCTTAGGAATTCTGCAAAATGTTCTATTGGATGCCTTTCGCCTGGATAGTCAAGATACGTTTTAACCTCCTCAATTAGCCTCGTTTTTAAAGGGACGTGATCTTTTTCCAGCAGTGGTCCCATGAAGGTTATTTTTCCGTCAAGCGGAATAACCAGCGCTGCGGGTCTCTCAGTGGATATGAAGGAGTATCCCGTCAAATAGAAGATGCTTGTGGCGTTTGTTAAGTATAGGGCGTCAAGCCTTCTTCGCTGAAGAACTTTTCTGACAGTTTCTATGCGCTTTTTATATTCGCTTTCGCTTATAGAAAGCTCCACAAACAGTTTCTCCGTTTTGCTTTAAGACTTGTATTTTCTGGTGCGGTTAAATGCTTTTCTAAAAAGTTAGGCTTTTAAGAGCACATATCATAAAAGGATAGTTGGCGGTTAAATTTGGCGAAGGCTTCTAAAAAACCGAAAGAGCTTGACCAAACGCTTTTGGAATCCACCTTAAAGGGGAAGACGCTAATTGTTTACTGGTACATGCTCCAGCAACCAGACCGCACCGTCGGTGTCCGCGAGGTACAAAGGGCCTTAAAGTTTTCCAGTCCAAGCATAGCGGTTCACCACCTTGAAAAACTGGAAGAGTTGGGCCTCGTTAGGAAAAAGCCGACAGGCGAATACACGCTTAAGGAAGAAGTTAAAATTGGAATTTTACGTTTCTTTGCTCGCGTGGGACGACTCATGGTTCCTCGCTTCTTGTTCTATTCGGTTCTATTTACAACTATGTTAGCCACTTACATCGCGTTGTGCGTTTTAGGCCAAGTTTGGCCGAACCTTTATGCTGTCATGTTTGGATTCATCGCCGCCGTAGCCTTCTGGATTGAGACAATTCGCGTTTGGAGGGCGAAACCGTTTTGAAAAAGAGTTCGAGAGCCGTTCTAAAATCTAGATTTAAAAGGCTGAAAAATCTTAGCAGTCGTAAAGGCGAGGCGCTTTGAGGAAAGGCTTGACTTACTCCTTAATTGCGGTGATTCTCGGAGTACTGGCGATTGTAGTTCCGCTATTTCTTGCACCAACCACAGACACGGGTTTTGGAGCCGAGCTTGCCCCTCAAACTCTCTCGGAGAGGATGAAAAGTCTTGAGGAGCATTATGGACTCGGCGAGGCCCCAACGCAAAGCTACTTTGTCGGATTATTAACTGTGGCAATTGGCTTCTTAGCCGCCGTGGCTGCCTACTCCATTGTTAAGGCTATATTCTTTCATTAGTTCTTCTTGTTCCAGTTTTGGTACAATAACGTTCTAAACCATGGTATTATAGGCTAATCATCGCAACATTTTTTCGGTGGAAAAGATGTGG
The DNA here is from genome assembly GCA_038883715.1 of Bathyarchaeia archaeon. Taxonomy (GTDB): domain Archaea; phylum Thermoproteota; class Bathyarchaeia; order Bathyarchaeales; family Bathycorpusculaceae; genus JAGTQI01. The sequence continues at coordinate 25,479 of JAVZLS010000007.1, read as the reverse complement.
ATTAGAAAGAAAGAGATATTTGCGGCAATAATCCTCGGCGCTGTTGTAGTTTTGCTCATTTGCTATCCAAGTATGATGGGTGAATTAAATGGGACATTTTATAGGGGAGGCAGTCTTTCAGAGTGGGCTTTAGCGCCGAAAAACAGCGATTCTGCTCTATCCCAGCGCTCTCAAGTCATAACCGAAACTATTGAAGGCGAGCTTGAAAAAGGAGCCTTTGAAAATGTTGTCAGCAGCCTACAAGCTATGACGGAGCATAAAGGTGGATATGTTAAGTCTCTACGCATGACTTACGTTGACGGGTCATGGAGTGGCCAGCTAATCTGCAAGCTGCCTCCAGAAAATGTGACATCCTTTACTTTCAAGGTTAGAGAAATCATCGAAGCAAACGGCACAGTTACATATATCAACATAAGCATAGAAGAAATTGAACAAACCCAACAGCAGCCTCAAGAACCTGTTTACTCAACAATATACATAAACTTGAAAGAGGAAAAGCCTCAAAATGGAAATGGAATTCCAGCCTCTTTGGTACCTGTTATCGAGTTTCTCTCTAAGGGTTTGCTTTTGATCGCCCAAGGCGTCATGATTGGTCTGCCAATATGTTTCGCCTCGCTTGGTGTAATTCTGCTCGTGAGTAGGGGTCTACTGCCTATTTGGAAAAACTTGTTCAAAAAACCAAAGGTGACTACCACAGCTTCTGCCGAATAAACATTAAACTTTGATTTCTTTCTTTGCTGAGTTCCTCAGCCATTTCAGCCATAATAGCGGAGACAAGTAGGGCGTGGGCACATTTGCTAGTGTTTTTGATAAGCTGTATGGCTTCCTCTTCAGATATCACCGCCAGCTATCCTTCTTTTTGGCCCATTTTTGTTGGTGACGCTTTTAGGGCTTTTCTTGCGAAGGTTATGTAACCCGTGTGTGCCGTCATAAGCGTCTGGGGTCTTGTTTTGCCTCTTTCTGTTTGCATTCCCCTCATTAAACATTCAACGGTTTCTATGTCTATGAAGCTGTTCTCCCCTAGGGCTTCCGCAGTTTTAACCGCTTGGTCTATGGTTGGGCTAAAGGAAACCAGTGTACCACAAGGTTTTAGCGCCCTATAGGCGTGGGGGACCACAAGCCATGGCGTCGCCATATCCAGTATGACGGCGTCTACGTCGACTTCGTCTATGCCAGAAGTAATATCCTTGTTTTTAAGTTCCACAAAATCCGCTAGGCCAGCCCGCTTAATGTTTTTCTCCGCAGTTTCAAGGAATTCGCTTCTGACCTCGTAGCTGTAGACGCGGCCGTTTGGCCTTACATAATGGGCTAGGGCCATTGTTAATGCGCCTGTTCCTGTTCCAGCCTCCACAACGCGGCTTCCGGGGCCTATTCCGCTGAAGATTATGATTAGAGCTATGTCTTTTGGATACGTGATTTGGGTTCTTCTAACAGCCTTCATTATGTAGTCGCGAAGTAGGGGCTTTAGCGCCGTGAACTTTACGCCGAGGCTGCTTATGACGGTTGAGCCGTACTCTTTGCCTATGATGTCGTCAAATTTTATGAAGCCTTTGTGGGTGTGGAAGGTTTTGCCAGCCTCAACCTTTACGAGGTATGTTCTCCTCTGGTCCAAGTACAAGAGGACGTGGTCGCCTTCCGTTATTTTTTGATTTTGCAAATCCTTTCCACGCTTATGGTGTGTATTTGAATGGATGCTTTGCCCTTTCCTTATTTTCTATTAGCTCGTCTATTGTTGGTCTTCCCTCTATAGCTTTTCTTATGGCGTGACGCATAGCCTTATAATTGTTTATATAAACACGTTGTCTATCTACTGCCGACGGGTGCACAAAAACATTCGCAATTATTATTAGGTCCTCTACGGCTTCTTTTGGAATTGTGCCGTCTGCAACGCTGTCCACAACGGCTTTGGCTACCGCCGTTTGGGCTGGCCCATAAACGAGGCTTGCTTGACGCATGCTGGTTATCGTAACCGTTGGAACGATAAGGGTTATGGGCTTAACAGTTAAGTTTGGTTCCAGTATGGCTAACAGTGGTTCATGTCCCGGGGTTGGAGTAGCCTTAGCCTTGACAAAGGCTGCGCCTACCGGGCCATCTTTTCTGCCGATTACTAGGTCTATGTGGGCTACCTCTGCACCTGAGCCAGCTAGTGCCTCGCCTACTCGGAGGTTAAAGTCTTTTATTATTTCTGGGGTTATGTCAACCGCCATGAAGCGTTGCTCTAGGGGTTTTTCTCCAATTTCGAAGATTACTGGTTTTGGCTCTATTTTGCCGATTTTCTCCAAATCTAGGCGTAGTTCTTCCCGAGCTTCGTAGGTTAATTCTCCCCCGACGCTGAGGGGCTGTCTTACGGGGCCAACCTTTATTTTCATCATGTTTAGGGCGGCTTTAACTCCAACCGGTCCACTTCCAGCTATTATGCGGGCTATTTTCTGAACTTTGTATTGGAGCTCTCGGGCTTTTTGTAACTCGCCATTTTTTATGTGGTTGTATATTTGGACCCATATGTCCGGTATTACGTTGGCGCTTGCAAGTATGGCGCCTGAACATCCTGCAGCCAATGCTGCCACAACAACTTCATCGTGTCCGCACAGCACTTTTATTTTGTCTCTAACTTTTTCCAGCACAGCCAGTATATAGCCCAGTTGCCCGCTGCTGTCCTTTAAGCCCACAATGTTGGGTATTTGAGCCAAGTCCTCAACCATTTGCCATGTCAGTTGCACACCTGTGCACTGCGGAATGTTGTATAGTATTATGGGCATGTCAACCTTGCTTGCTATGGTGTCGAAGTGCTCGTATATCCCGCGGTCTGCTGGCTTCAAATAAAATGGCGTAACAATTAGGGCGGCGTCAGCGCCTACATCCTTAGCGTATTTCGTCATTTCTAGGGCTTGATCTGTTCCGCTTGCACCAGTTCCGGCGATTACTGGAACGCATCCGTTAACCTCGTCCACAACAACTTTAATGACTTGTTTCCGCTCCTCAACTGTCATATTAACGAATTCGCCTGTTGTGCCGCATGGAACAACGCCGTGGACGCCTAACTCTATGCAGCGGTTTACCAGAAATCGCAGTCTTTCCGTGTCAACGGCTTTTCCGTCGTCGGTGAAGGGCGTGACAAGAGCTGGGAAAATTCCTTCAGGCTTGAACATGCTTTTCCTCTCGAATTACCATAAATGTTAAACAATTTAAACTTTGAACTACAAATTATAGATTCTGTTGGAGGAAACAGCTTGAAGGCGCTGAGAGAAAAATTGCTAATCGACGAGAGAAATGTGAAGGAGGTTAACGCTTTCCTTTTGCGGGAGGACAACCCACTCATTAACGGGGTTCTCGAGATAATTGACAAGTATGGCGGAGTTGAGGAGATAAACAGAAAAGCTAAGGAAAATGGCAAACTTGAAAATCTCATGAAGCGTCTTGAAGAGAAAAAGTCGCCTTTTATAAAAGACCTTAAGTGGTTAATAAAGCAGCGGGACAAAGGCGTGTTCATAAGCGTACCAGAGTACCGCAGAAAAATCCTCGGGGAAAAAGCGGATTCCATGCGTTTCGACGAGTCCTTTGCCGTGACGCTTGAAATTAGCGCATGCAACTTTTTCCCGTGGCTTATTGAAGAGGCTAAGAAGGCAATTAAGCAGCAAGACCTTATGCCAGCCCGATATATCCGAGTACGTTCAATGAAAGAGCAGGTTGAAGACGGCGACATTCTAGCTTTTGCCGCTGCAATGCAGATTATTGGAGCATCCTATGTGCAGACGCTTGACACAAAGGGAACAATGCCGGGTTCAGATGGAAAACCAGTGAACGTCCATTTAGGTGGACTGGAGACGATAACTGGATATTTCGGCGGCATTGGTGTTCCAAACCAGTATGCCCTAAAATGGGTTGAAGAGTATCTGCACTACTACACGGAATACGGCGTTAAGCAAGTTTTGAACACGAATTCCGGAACTGTTCTGCTTGGCTATCTACTCCATAAACTTGGAATAGACATCGAATTCAAAATTTCAGTTTTCCTCGGAAATGATAATCCCTACTCGATTTTGTGGACGCTTATGGCCGCCAAGCTCTTCAGCCGGAAAGATGGAACAACGCCTCTCATCGGGTTTAACCTATCAAACTCTGTTGACAACCGCACCATCGAGCTTTCAGCCTACATTAGAAAAGCCTTTGGTTTTGAGGACATTGTCCGCATAGAACACCATATAACAGAAGCCTACAAGAGCATTGTCCGACAACCCTACGACCGACTAGGCGAACTTTTGGAACTGGCAGATCACGTGAAAAACATAAGCGCCAAACACGAGGGCGGAATACCAGAAGTGGAGAAAACCCGCGAACATCCATCAGACTTGCTTGACTACTTCATACCAAAGAAGGAAATAATAGAGAAGGGACTCATGCCAAAACTATTAGCAAACTACTTAGACAAGCACGACGCCGTAAACAGAACAGCAAAAGCCCTAACAGAAAAAGGCTTAACATTTATTGCGGCCCAAAACCTACATAAAAAGTAGTGTTTGAAGTTACCAATACTCCCTTGGTTTCCGCAGAACTAGATAGGCTGTTGTCGCCAAAAAGAATATTGTTGTAATAGCTAAAACAGTCACTGTGCTCCGCGTTCCGTTTAATTCCCCTTCGTAACGATTTTTAATTTCAGCAAGATTGTTGAGAAGCTCAGTCAAATTTTCCCTCAACAGAGCATTTTCGCCTTCTAATCTTTCAACTTCATTCCTTAATTTTTCAAGCTCCAAGCTCTTTAAATAACCCATAATGAATGTTAACTTCCTTTCGTATGTTGTTGTCTCCTCTGTTCCACTGACGGCCCACTTTAAAACCATTCTTCCATAAACCACATTAACTGCGTACTCTGGAATAGGCACTTCATAAGTGCCATTCACCCATTGACTGTAAGAAAGCGTTACCGTTGTGAGGATGTGGGTGATATTGTAAAACATTGTTTCCTCCGTTGTTGAATTATGAAACGTGTAAAATTCTATCCACATCCAGCTAATCGTCAAATTCGTTAAGGCTTTTGTTGCAACATCAATAGTTATAGTTTGGTTGGGGTAGATTTCCGATGGATTCTCAAGAAATACTTCGATTCCGGCAAAGGAGTATCTGTAAACGCGCACCTCTGCGTTTGCGGCAACCTTGCCGCTTATGGCCACCACAAGCAAGATGAGTATTAATGCTGTAAGAGCCTTACATCCTTTCATAGCTTCTAACACCACATATGCTGACGGTTACTGATGGATTTCCGAAGTTTATTTAACGGTTTTTTATTCCTCTTTTACTATTTAGCCGCCATTAAAAACCGTTTTTTAAATTTTGATGCTTAAAGCTGGTTATTTTATTGATCGGATGAAGCGTTGGTACATGTATATGAAGTAGATAAGGGCGAAAAATGTCAGGATTATTTCGAACGTGAGGATCGCCGGGTTGTTTTCAACAGCCATGAAGTAGCCGTGTTGTAGTATGTCCATGAACACTAGGATTTGGAGGAATATGGCTCCTCCTAGGCAGCTTAAGCCTAGGCTGTGGATGAGTATTAGTATGCGTCGATGGATTTTCGCTGCGGCTTTCATGGCATTATCGCATGTATTAAGATTCAACGTGAAAACTTATAGGTTATGAACCCTAAAACACTACAAAGCCTTATGATTAAACCTTTGAACCAGAAATATAGAAGGACTATACTGTTTGCTATTGAGTGCGCTGTAAATTCGGTTTAGAGTTGGTATTCTTTTCCTATCTCGGCGAGTGAAACTTTGCTTTTTGAGTCTTGCATGAACCTGGCGAAGAGTTCGGCGTTTTCTGTGTGCACTGGGAAAATTGTTTTTGCTCCGATCTCTTCAAGAATAGCCTTTAACTGTAGTGGCATTACGTGCCCTGAAACATGGATGTGGTATTGGGGTAGTCCATAGTGCCTAAGCCAGTTTACAAGCTTTTCATAGTCTATTTCCATTTCCTCGTTAAAGGGCTCTGAGGATGAGGATAAGTAGCAGCTTCCGGGCTGCGGTTTTATTTCAACAAGCTGTTCTAGATCGTAAAAGGACATTGTCAAGATTATTTTGCGCTGCTGCTTCGAGACTTGTTCGCAGTCCACAACCTTGTCTTGGTACTGTTCCAATAGTTGTTTTTCCCAGCTGCGCAGCCTTTCCTTGCCTTCTGCAGATTTTTTCGATTTTCGAAAAATCAAAATGTTCTCGTCTTCTAGGCTGGGAATGTTAAGCCTCTTGTCACTGCGGAGGGCGTCCATCAAGTAGGCTTGCCTCAGTGAAACGGTGAGGCAGCGTCTGTTTTTCTTGGCTACCCGATGGAAGGAGTTCAGCCTATCAACATCTGTGGAGGCAAATTCTGCGAGCACAATGCCGTCTGTCTGCTCCACAATCTGGTTCAGTTTTCTTTCAACTTCGCCTTCTGAAGAAACGGTTGCCCCAGTCATGTTAGTGGCTTCGGTAATAATGGCTACTGGTTCCGCCCTTTTCGCCTCTTCAACAAAATCGCGGGTCATCTTAGGCTTTGCCCCATGAACACGAAAATCTCCAGTGTAGATGACGGCGCCGCTGGACGTGTGAATTATGAAGCCATACGCCCCGGGAACTGAGTGGTCCACATGTATTGGCTCAACTTGCAAGCCACCCACATTGACAGTTTTGCCTGTTCTGAAATCCTTAAAGTCTATTCCCTCCACATTGAATTCCAGATCTGTTTTTCGGATTTCCCCGAAAGCCTGTAGGATAATCCTTGTTGTTTCACCGCAGTAAACTGGGATTTCCCTCTTAATGAAGGATAGATAAGCCGAATGGTCCATGTGCCCATGAGAGATGAAAATTGCGTTAACTTCTATTGGCTTAGCGTCGAACTTGTAGACGCCGTCAATTTTTGGGAGTACGCCAAGTTCTTGCAGACTTTTTTCGCTTTTCGGCGAAAGCAATGGTGGAGAGTAATACCGCCTTCTTAGAGCGAAGGACATGCCGAAATCAAAGAAGACTTCCACGTCGCCATCTTTCAGCAGAATTTTGTTTCCACCTATCTCGTTTACTCCGCCATAAAAGGTCAGGGTGGTTCTCCCTTTAACCATCTATTAACCTCAGCTCATCCGCTCTTTTACAAATATTTGATATCGCAAAAATTATGTGGGGAAACACAAAAACGCTGAAAACTTTGGTGTATTTCGCTTTTCCAGCATCCTTCACCGCTTTTACGTCTCCGCCAGCCTTTAAGTAGCCCTTAATAAAAGCTTTGGCTATAAGCTCTGCTAAATAAGAGCCCGCAAATAGTGGCATGTAATGTCCAGCATAATAAAGAAATTCGGCTATATCCCATGCCTTGTCACCGCCTTTTGAGGCTTGCTCCAAATCTAGGAGGTAAATTTCGCCTTCTTTGCCCACCAAGATGTTTTCCGGTTTAGTGTCTCCCAAAGTCACATTTAAAGCGTGGATACGGGCGAATGTCTCGCCAACCTTCTGCAATATTTTCAAATATTCCTCTCTGATCTCCCTTTCATTTTTCGCGTTTACGGCTTCCCTAATGATTTTTTCTAGACTTTCCCCCTTGATGTATTCCATAAAGACAAGCCTTTTTTTATGGTCTATAGCTAGGAGCTTTGGAACAGAAAAGCCTTTTTTATATAGGAACTGGTTTGTGGTGCATTCCCTTTCAAGTCTTGATTGTCCGAGAAGGGCGAAGGTTCTTGTTCCAAAAGCCCATATGTTTATTGGAAGCCATTTTAAATTCGACCAGTCTTTGAAGGTTTTAACCGCAACCTTATGCTCTTGTCCGTCTGCGTGCACCTTGACTAGATATATCTCATTAAAAACGCCGCCAATCTCTTCGATGGTGACGCTCGCGTCTTTGTTTACTGATAGAATCCTCTTTGCTGACTCCTCAATGCTTATCCCAGCGGCTAAAGGAGTTAACCCGTTGACGGTTGGAACAAACAAATATCTCTTTGAGTCTTCAATGTGATACGAGCCTTTCAACGTTTCCAAGTTAAAATTTTTAAGTCTTTGAAGTAGGTCCTTGTTCTGCATTAAAGCCGTAAAGATTTTGGGGAAAGTCCCTAAAAGGGACATAAATAGAGTTTTCTGCGCAGTTTTTAGGAGGTTTGTGAAACGAATTTTTCGGTTTTTTACAGCATCGGCAAAATCTTTTGAAATTTTTACGTAGCCATTTGTATGTGTAACTGCATTTTCTTTTTCCACAATTTCTAATGCTTGGAGGAAACCTTCCATGGCGGTTTGCAAATTTTCCTTTTCATTATTTTCTCGTTGAAAGTTTGCCAGCATATAACGGATTGGTGGGAAAATCTTCGCTCTGCTGTGTATGGCTTCGTACATGAAGTATTCTGGTTTAATGTAGATTTCATAGCATAATTCTGGAAAGTCTATGACAAGGTTTTCTAAAGCCTCGAGTATAAGGCGCTTTTTTAGTTTAAGCTCTTCAGCCTTCAAATATTCACCGTTCAATAGTGGCGTGTATGGGAAAACAAGTTGGACGGCTAGGGCTTCGCCGAGGAAGCCTCGCTCCACATCCTTTTCAAAAACCCATTTATCAACTGCATAAACGATTATCGATTTGTTGTGGAAGAATTTAACATAATTCATCAATTTTGGCTGAAAACCGTTGATTATGAGCAGAACTTCTAATGCCACCCTCTTTTTGAGAGTTTCAAGCGAGGCACCGCCACATAGGCAAATGCTTGTGATTGGACAAGAGTTGGCAACACGTCTACAGAATGTTGTAATATGCTTTTCTATGTTTTCAGCTGGTTGTCCGCCGCTTTGAGTCAATTTTTCACCGCTAGGCTCGTCAGAACAAAATTGTAACTTGTGTGAAATATAGTTTAAGGCCTATTTAAACGTCAATTTTGCTGCTAGTGACCAGTTGCAAAATTGATAGCCCCCTCTAGAATTTCGGCGGGCAAGGTCATATTTGTCCTTGGAAAACAGCCACAAATACAATGCCTCTCTCTAGTTTTTTGGAGCCTTGCCTAGTCTCTCAAGGATTTTACCATAAGTTCTTAGGATTTTTAGAACTTTAACTCCCTTTTCTGGAAGGTTGTAGATGGGTATGTTGCTTTCGCCAATGACCTTATAAACAAGTTCGAAGTCTTCGCCCCCGGCTGCCACGTCCACAACTGGCTTGTTAGGGTGTTTTGCTGTAACTTTTGGGATAACTTTTGCGTCTTCCGGCTCAAAGAAGCATGACTTAAGCATGTTTATAACCAAAACTCCGTCGACGTTTTTGTCCGCTAAAACAAGTTCCAGTACTTTCTCGTATCTGTCTGCTCTTGCGTCGGCTATCATGTCAATTGGATTGGTGGCGTCCACCCCTGAATAAAGGCTTTCAATCTTCCTTTTAGTGCCATCTGAAAGTCTCGCAAGTTTTAGATTGTTTCTTGCAACAGCGTCAGCTGCCAATATGGCTGGTCCGCCAACATTGCTTACTATGGCTATGTTGTCGCCAAACATTGGGGGCTGTTTTGACAGGGCTATGGCCGCGTTCATAAGCTCTTCAGGGTCTTCAACCCTTATTATTCCAGCTTTTTTGAATGCGGCGTTGAAAATTTCGTCTGAGCCAGCCATTGAAGCCGTGTGGGACTTGGCTCTGTGGGCTGATTCTTGGGTTATTCCGCCTTTTAAGGTTAGAATCGGCTTTTTAACAACAATTTTTCTTGCTTCTTCTATGAATTTTCTGCCGTTTTTGATGCCTTCCATGTATAGGCATAGGACCCTTGTTTCTTTGTCTTTGACAAGATAACGCAATAAGTCAATGTCGTCCACATCTATTTTGTCTCCCATGAAGGCGAACTTGCTTATACCAATCCTGTAGTAGCAAGCCCAATCGAGGAGGCATGCACCAACTCCACCGCTTTGAGAAATTACCGCTATGTTACCTCTTTTGGGCATCACGTCCTTCTCAAAAGTTGTGTTCAATCCATTAGCCGTGTTTATAACGCCCATAACAGTGTTTGGTCCCAAAATTCTAACGCCGTACTTCTCCTTAAGCTTCAATAGCTTCTGCCGCTGCTCGTCCTTATACCCGCCAGTAATCATAATGAAGGCTTCAACGCCCATTTCCGCACATTTTTCCGCCTCAGCTATTGACTTTTCTGGAGGAAGCATAATGACAGCAAGTTCTGGAACTTTTGGCAGCGCTTCTATATCTTGCCTCTTTTCTCCGTCAATGTCTCTTATGTAGACTTCTCCTTTGAAAAACTTCTTCATGTTGTGTATTACGCTTTTGAAAAGTTGAGGGGAACTTAAGCCCACCTTTTCCCGCAGTTTACTGGAGCCTATTAGAACGACGCTTGATGGCTCGAAGATGGCGTCTACTCCGCTCATAAATTTGGCCTTCAAGACAGTTTAATGATGGAAGGAAGTAAATACGTGGTTCATATTCATAAATTTAACCATGTTAGCTATGGCTACTTTTGAGTCACCTTCATATACGCAAACATAGCGAGCGATGAGAAAATCAGCGCATAAAGGGCTATGTCAATAATCATGTAGGGCGCAAACGATGGGTTCCCCAAAAGAAACGCCCTTGAGAGGTCTGCGCCGCAGCTTAGGGGATTATAACGGGCTAACAGCGTCAACTGGGGAAGTGCCCGCTCTATAAGCCCAATGGGATAGAAGACGGTGCTGCAGAAGAAAAGCAAATAATAAACTACGCCTCTGGCTGTGATGTACTTCTCAAAGCTTGTTGTTGAAACGGCTAAAGCTATGCTTAAGCCAGAAGTTCCCAAAGAAACCATAAACAAAGCCACTAAGATTGTTAGAAGCTCAACCGATGCTGGAAAAACTCCTGTGTAAAGGTAGGTTATGCCAAGCGTTGTGGCTAAAAGAGGTGCCATATAAATTACTCCTCTTAAACCTCCAGCTAAAACTCTTCCAACAGCTAGCTCCCACCGCTTTATTGGCAAGCTCAACATGTAATGGGAGATTTCACGTCTAACCTCCATGTTTATTTCTCGCCCAATCATGAAGGCTGCGGCAAAAAGCGCTGTAATCGTTAAGCCTGGAGCAAAGAAAACAAAGTAGTCTGTTATTACGTCCGGCTTAACCATTCTCGTGTAGACTATTGCCATTATGAAGAGGTCTGCGAGGTTCATGCTGACCATCCCGGCAACCCACCACTTGTAACGGAAGAAGTACTTGAAATCCCTCTCCACAATGGTTAGTATAGGTTTTATTGCCAACCTCCACCCTCCAATCTACGCTCATGCAAAAAAATGCCCAAAAAAGTGAATATGGAGAAGAAGGCAACTATGCCGAAAGCCGCCAACAAAGGCGGGACAGAAGCAGCTGACTCTAGCCCGGCACCCCACCTGAAAAAGTCGGCAGCAAATGTTAATGGGTTAACTAAGGCAATGCCTTGATAGTATTGTGGCATATAAGCTATTGGATAAAGCGTTGTGCTTAACCTAACTATTAAGGCGTCAATGACGCCCATCAAAATGTCAAACCGGTCAGAAGACTTTATGCTAACAGCCAAAGTGATGCTGAAGCCAGCCACACCAAAAGCAAACAGAAAAAGGGATAGTAAAGCCACAAGAAGCTGAAGGAGGTTTGAAACTCCAATTAGGTAGAGGATAAAAAGCATCATAGGTCCGACGTACAAGAAGCTTCTTAAGCCGCCTCCAATAGATCTGCCCAAAACAAGTTCTTTCCTTGAAACAGGAACGCTCAGCAAATATTCTATGACGCCGTGGTCTGCCTCCTCGTAAATGTCATAACCTATGAAGACGGTGGTTGAATAAAGCATTGTTATGATTATTCCCGCAGCGTAATAGTTGAAGTAGCTTCCTCCAACAGCGGCTTGGACGTCAACTCGAAACATGTGGTTTACAACCAAGCCGAAGAGGGCTATTTGTGAAACAAACCATATGGCGCGCATTATTAGCAGAAACTTGTAACGTAAAAACATCTTGATGTCTCTTTCAGCGACAATCCAGACCTTTCGAAGGCTTATCATTCCCTCTGGGCCTCTTCAATAGTTAAGCCAGTATAATGCGCGAAAACGTCGTCCAGCGAGGGCTCACTCATACGTATAGACCTAACCTGTACATGCATCTTCATAAAGAACTCTGTGATTTTCGGCAAAACCTCCTCAGCCTGATTCAAGTAGATTTTCAAGTGGTTCTGCTTTATCGCCAAAACATTGACAACCCGCGGAACCTCCTTCAACTTTTCAAGAACCTTCTCCGAAGCGTCCTTTTCAAGGGTTATTTCCACAACGTCTCCGCCGGGTATGCTGTCCTTCAACTTTTTAGGCTCGTCGCAGACAAGCAGTTTGCCTTTATGCATTATTGCCACCCTGTCCGAGAGCACATCAGCCTCGTAAAGCTCATTTGTCGCCAAAAGTATCGTGGAACCCTCATCTCTAAGGTCCCGTAGCATGTTCCATATCCTATGCTTGCCCACAACATCTATTTGGGCGGTCGGTTCATCAACAATGGCAATTTTAGGTCTCTGAATCAGGATTTTGGCTATTTCCACCCGCTTCCGCATGCCACCAGAAAAGGCATGCACGCTCTTGAAACGGTCGTTCCAAAGCTCAAGCTCCTCAAGAGCCCACCTCACCCTCTTCCTACGCTCGTCCGGTGATAAACCACAAACCTTAGCGTGCCAGTTTAGTATGTCCCAAGGCGAGTCAACCCACAAAAGCTTAGGCTCTTGGAAAGCCATCCCCACGAGAGTTCTGGCCTTATCCGGCTCTTTAGTAACGTCATAAGATCCAATGTATGCTGTTCCCTCAGTCGGCTTGATAACGGTTGTGAGCATGAGCAAAGTTGTCGTCTTCCCAGCCCCATTAGGTCCAAGGATTCCGAGAATTTCGCCTTCTTCTACCTCAAGGTTTAGATGGTCGACTGCCGTGAAATTGCCGAACTTTTTTGTGAGATTCACTATGCGGATTATCGGCGCCATTTCCTATTCCTTAGTGAAATAGACACAGTTTGTTGGCTGTTACTTAAAGATTACGTGACAGCAACTCAAAAGCATGCTTTTCAGCTTTTTCAACAACCGTGTGCTCATCTAACGTTTTGACAATTCTATTCTCCACTAGGATTTTGCCGTCAACTATTACCGTGTCCACGTCGCTCCCTTTGGCTGAATACAATATGCCCGAATAAATGTTGTGCAGCGGCCTCAAATGAGGTTTCGAAAGGTCTATAAGGATTATGTCCGCCTTCTTCCCAACCTCTAACGAGCCTACAATCTTTTCCAGCCCTAGCGCCTTGGCCCCATTTATTGTTGCCATCTTCAAAACTTCATAGGCGGATAAGACTTCGGGCTTCTTATAAACGAATTTTTGGAGCAAAGCCCCAAACTTCATAGTCTCAAACATGTCAAGGGAATTATTACTTGCCGGCCCATCGGTCCCCAGCGCAGTATTAACCCCTAACTCTATGAGTTCTTTGGCTTTTGCGGCGTTTAACCCAAGCTTCATGTTGGCCACTGGCACATAAACGACGTTCACGTTGCGCCTCGCCAACATGTGCATATCCTTCTCGGTTAAGTTAATGCAGTGGGCCGATAGGACATGAACGCCAAAAAATCCAAGTCTGTCCAAGAATTCAACTTCGCCACAGCCGTACTTTTCCTCATATTCCTTGAACAGTTCCGCCGACTCAGCTAAGTGAATATGAACGCCAATCCCAAGCTCTTGGGCTTTATCCCTAGCTTCGGCAAGCAGCTCTGGGCTGCAACTGTAAGCCGCATGAGGCCCAAGCATTGTTTTCACTCTTCCATCTGCATATCCATTAAAGGACTTTGCGAAGTTGACGCTAGCGTTTAGCATCTTCTCGCCTCGTGCCTTATCCCCAGCTTCAATGATGCCTTCAGCCAAAACAGCCCTTAAACCGCTTTCAAAAACAGCCTTGGCAACCGCATCCTCATAGAAATACATGTCTGCAAAGCATGTGGTCCCACTTTTCAGCATTTCCAAACAGCCCAAAAGGGCCCCAACATAAACATCGTCCCGCGTCAACTTAGCCTCCAAAGGCCATATCGTCTCCCGCAGCCATACGTCCAAAGGTTTGTCTTCGGCCAACCCCCTAAAAAGAGCCATGGCCACATGAGTGTGACAATTTATCAACCCTGGCAGTGCAGCTTTACCTTTCGCGTTTATCTTTTCATCTGCGGAAATGCCAACCGCCGACTCCCGTTTTCCGACAAAAACTATCTCCTCATCCTTTATGGCTATGGCACCATCCTCAATAGCGTCTACGCCGCCGTCCTTCATAGGTAAAACTGTGCATCCATAAATCAGGATGTCAGCCTTCACAAGCATCACAAAAACTAAAAGAGTGCGTGAAAAATAAAAAGTGCGCTAGCTGGCTACTTGATTTTCCGGGCCTTCTCCCTTCCGCAAGCAAAGCCCATTAGGCTGGTTTTAGAAGCTGAATCCGTGGTTATGCTTCTCCACCCTCTTTAAGAGAGAGTGCAAAGCTGGCTGTGTCAAGTCCTCGCCTATGGTTGGTCCCTTCGGAACTCCAGCGGCGCCAATCTTTTTGCAAATGAAGTTAAGCGAATCCTCTGTAAAGTTCAGGAGGTTTTGCCCCTCAGCCGTAAGCTTGTAAACTTTTCTGGGGCGTTCGTTTGACATGTCCCATTCACTTTTGACATAGCCGCTCTTTTCCAAGGCGTTTAAAAGCGGGTAAATTGTGCTTGGGCCAAAGTATACACCGAAGTTTTTGCGGATCTTGGTTATTATCTGATAGCCGTGCATGGGTTGAGAGCTTAAAAACTGAAGCACTATCAGGTCTAGGAGGCCCTTCATAAGTTTAACTTGGACCTCTTTCGAGCTGTTCACCACGGCTTTTCCCACCTTTCCTGTATTTCTGTTAGACACGAATACGATATGTCCACTTTTAGACATATCTCAAGACTCTATAAAGCATAAACAAAAATATAAAGGTTCACACCTACCACAAACATAAAAAAGCATAACAAAGGCATAACAAAACGCTATTCCAAAACATGCATAATCCATATAAACCCAACAAGAATAAGTCAAAAACAGAACATAAAAAGGCAAAACAAAATGGAAGAAAACCTCAAAAAAGAAATTGTTCAACACATAACCAAAAACCTACTAGACATCCAAATATTAGCACTAATAAACAAAGAGCCGGCATGGGGATACAAAATAAAAAAGAAAATAGAAGCCTTCTCTGGGCTAAAAATACGCCACGGAGCCCTATACCCACTACTAAAAAAGCTTGAAAACAAAGGCCTAATAACAAGCCAAAAACAACAAAAAGGAAAACGCATAAGAAAAGTATACGCCATAACAGAGAAAGGAAAAACATACATAGAAACATGCTACAACACAGTAGTAGGATTAATACAAGACAAGATTGGAAATGATTGAAGTAGGAATTGTAGGTGGAGGACCAGCAGGAGCCTATTGTGCGTACAAACTTGCAGAAAACGGCATATACCCAACCATATTTGATCACTCGCATCCAAGAGAAAAACCATGTGGCGGATTAATATCGCCATTAGCCCAAGAGCTTTTCCCATTTTTAAGAAAACTTCCCATAGATCCCATTAAAAGGAGAGTGATTTACCTTGTATCCCCTTACGGACGGAGAATTTCCGTCAACCTAAAGAAAAGTGAAGCCATATGCGTGTCAAGATTAAAATTCGACCAATATTTACTGACTATGGCTTTGGATAAGGGTGCTGAGCTTAAAAGGGAAAAGGTTGTAGACGTTCAGAGAAAAGGGAAATTATGGAACATAATAACTGCCAAAAGCATTTATCCAGTTAAAAAGTTAGTGGGTGCAGATGGTGTTAACAGCATAGTTAAAAAAAAGGTCACCACCCCATTTAGAAATGCGGATAAAGGCGTATGTTGTGGATATTACGTGGAAAATCTTGAAAACGAGGATATTTCTTTTCATTTTCTTCCCCACAGAAAAGGTTACATTTGGATAATACCAAGAAAAGATAACACATGCGTCGGGATAGGTTGCTCAGAAGCTACGCATTCCAAAAATCTAAGAAAAGAGCTCGATTTGTTCATCAAAAGAAATCGTCCTAATACCAAAATCATTTCGAAATGGGCTGCTTTAATTCCAAATGTAAAAGAAACTGGCACTCTTTTTAGTCATGTTGCCGGGCCAAATTGGGTGCTTATAGGCGATGCGGCAGGACATGTTAATCCTATAAATGGAGAAGGCATACCCTACGCGCTTTTGGGCGGAGAACTAGCCGCTCAGGCAATAGCAGAAAATGATATGATGCTATTTGAAAAACTTTGGAGACGTGCCTACGGCCTAAATCTATTACTGGGTGTTAAGCTAAGAAAATGGATGTATAAAAGGCATATTTTAGAAGTTTATTGCATATATATTAAAATCAGGAGTGCCATAAGCGGTTGGATGTGGGCGATATGAACAGCAGGAAAATTGCGGAAGAAATTATAGAAGAGTGTGAACGGCTTGGAAGAAGAGCCTATGAAATTGCGAAGGAAACAATTCTGAAGAAAGACTTAGAGTGCAACCAAATAAATGAAGCAATAAAATATTTCATAGAATCATGGCACAACTTTCATCACCCAGCCCTTCTTGCTATAGCATGTGAAGCTGTAGGCGGTAAACCTGAAAAGACAACAATAGTGGGCGCCGCACTTGTGCTCTTAACAGGTGCTGCTGACCTTCATGACGACATCATAGATGGATCAAGATATAAAGGTTCAAAAGCCACAATTTTCGGAAAATTCGGCGTAGACATCGCGCTTCTTACAGGGGATGCATTATTATTTGAGGGTGTTAGACTTTTGGATGTAGCTTGCAGAGATTTTCCGAAGAGAAAGGGTGAGACTATAAAGGAAATTATAGAGAACGGGTTCACCGAACTTGGAGTGGCCGAAGCGATGGAGGCAAGCTTCAAACGTGATTGGAATACCGCTCCAGAAAAATATTTGGAAGTTCTCAGGAGAAAGGCGGCTGTTTCTGAAGCTACAGCATGGACAGGCGCAATAATAGGGAATGCCACACAACCAAAAATTAAAGACTGGAGAAAAATTGGCAGATCATTGGGTATGTTAATGAGTTTTAGAGACGAATTCATTGACATTTTTGAGGTTGAAGAGCTAAAAAATAGAAGAGACAACGAATGTCTACCTTTGCCAATATTATATGCTCTTTGCGACCAAGATTCGAGAGTAAAAATTTTGGATATACTTAAAAAGGAAACATTAAGCGAGGACGACGCCTTTAAAGTTGCTGAAATTGTCTCAAAAACGAAAACTGTCAAAGAATTTGAAATCGAAATTCAGAATTTGGCAAATAAAACTTGCCAAAAATTAAAGAAATATAATTCTAATAACATAAATACCCTTATAAAAATGGCAAGTTCAGTTTTAGAAGATCTGTAACTTTTACCACCAGCCAAGGTTAGTATACCTAGCTGGTATCCTCCGTTTACGAGTCTTCATTTCTCCTCTCCTGTATTATTGTTCAACACTACGACTTAAAAGCTTTGTGCTTTATATTATATATTAAAACTCAAGTTTTGAAATCCTAAACCCTTTTATCCGACAGCTTATTTTAGGTCAGTTTGCAGTGCATTAATAGATGACGATACAAAATGACTACTATACATTTTTCAAGGGTAGGGATTTCGCTGAAGATTTTTTTAGGAAATATTATCGCAGCTGTTAGTGTAATAGCATGGTACACATATGCGTACGCCATTCTTAAAAACGCCGTTGATATCGCTAATCTAGCCTATTCTGTGAAATTAACCATTTACAGCATAATGCTTTTTGAAACTGTTGTGGCTATTCTTTTTGGACCTTTTATTGTTGGCAGAGTTGCTAAACTGAAAAGTCTTCTGTCAATTTCAGTCTTAATTGGAGTGATTGCCTCCTTCACGCTTGCGGTGCCGTTACCAGTTTATTGCATAGTAATCCTTGCAATTTTGTTTAGCATGTCCTTTGGGATAAGTTTACCGACAGTAATTTCTTGCTTTAAAGACATAACAAATGAGGAAAACCGTGCTAAGATGGGCTCAGTCATTATGCTCTCGGTAATTTTTGGGATTTTTAGCTTAAAATTTCTAATGTCTGAAGATATGCTTTTAAATTCGGTGGTATTGGCTTTTTGGAGATCCCTCGAGATTTTTGGTCTTATACTCTTGAAGAGATTTTTGGAAGAGAAACGTGGAGTAAGCCCATCCTTCATCCTTGTTCTGCGAAGTCGCTCAGTGTTTCTCTACCTTTTTCCATGGGCAATGTTTTCTTTAATCAACTATTTAAGTTGGCCCATAAGCGCTAAAATTTACAGCATGGATTTTGTTAATTTTCTGACAGTTACGGGGAACGTCATAGCAGGGATTTCTGCTTTGTTGGCAGGTTTCGCCGCAGATAAGGTTGGGCGTAAGCGAACGTTGATTTTTGGATTCATAATTTTTGGACTTGGATATGCTCTACTTGGGATTAATCCCTATAATGTGTATGCTTGGCAATTTTATACAATCGTTGATGGGATTGCTTGGGGGATATTTTACGTGATTTTTTTAGTTACGATATGGGGAGACCTCGCCCATGATAAGCCAAGTGAAAAGTTCTATGCTATTGGTATTATTCCGTACCTCGTTTCAAATTTTCTCCGAGAGACCCTTGGCCAAATTATAACCGATATAATTCCCGAATACGCCATTTTCTCCTTTGCCGCCCTCTTTCTATTTTTAGCCGTTGTTCCCTTAATGTTTGCTCCTGAAACTTTGCCTGAAAAAACGCTTAAAGAGCGTGAACTTAGGAGTTATATCGAGAAGGCTAAGCGGGTTAAGGAAAAGTTTACCAAAGGCTAATTGATTTTGCTTTGATGGTGAGCTGGAATGTTCTTTCATGTTATGTTGACGACTGAGTGTGATCTTCGTTGCCGATACTGTTTTGGTGAAGCCTTAGAAGATTTTGCTGACAATTTTGGCGGTTTTGATGTTGATTATTCTCTGCCTAGGCGTCTAAGTTATGATGTTGACTCGTTGTGGCGTTTTTGTGGTTTGGATTCTGATTGTTTTTTGATTTTTTATGGTGGTGAGCCCCTTTTATGCTTGGATGATGTTAGACGGATTATGGATTTTGTTGGAGTTAGGGGTTTTGCTGTTCAGACGAATGGTTTGCATTTGAACCGTTTAGAACCAGCCTATGTCAACCGTTTTAGTGTTATTCTGGTGTCTGTTGATGGGGATGAGGCCCTAACCGATTATTATCGTGGTAGGGGCGTTTACCGTCGGGTTGTGGAGAATTTGAGGCAGATTAAGCGTAATGGCTTTAATGGTGAGGTTATTGCTCGGATGACTGTTATGGAGGAAACTGACATTTATAGGCAGGTTTTGTGGCTTCTAGGCAATGGTGATTTTGCCTTTTCTTCTGTTCATTGGCAGCTTAACTCTGGCTTTTGGAACGATTTTGAGAGGCGGAATTTCAAAGAATGGGTTGAGAGAAGTTATAATCCTGGAATTCGCCGCCTTGTGAGGTTTTGGGTTGACCAGATGGAGAAGCATGGCGTTGTTTTGAGGCTTTACCCGTTTTTGGACGTGGCGCAGTCTCTTTTGCTTGGTGAGGAAAAGTCGCTTTTGCGTTGTGGTGCTGGTTGGATTAATTATGCTATTCAGACGGATGGGCATATTGTGCCTTGTCCAAGCATGTGGGGCATGCGGGACTTTTATGTTGGGCATATTAGCACTGCGCATCCATTGAGGCTTAGGAAGATTTTTGTGGGCGAGCCTTGCACAAGCTGTGGAATTTTCGGCATTTGTGGCGGCAGATGCCTATACGCAAATGTCACGAGACGCTGGAGCCCCGAAGCCTATAGGCTTGTTTGCAAGACTGTTGAGAACATGATTGACGCAATAGTGGTTGAGCTGCCAAGAATTAGGGAGCTTATTAGAGTTGGCAGGATAAGGGTTGAGGATTTCAACTTCTTAAAGTATGTTGGTTGCGAGATAATTCCGTAGTAGTGTAGGGTCATATTTGTGGCTGCTGGGATTTAACAAATACGCTAGCTTCACAATTTTATTTTCGCTACCCCCTCTAGACTTTGAGTATAAGATTTAAACACGAAAATGCGCCTATTCCAATTGTGAGTTAAGATTGCCCACCTTCTTGGAAATTGAAGGAAACATTGTGGAAGGCGTTTTTAGGAAACGGCTGACCCGTTTCTCGGCACAGGTCGAGGTTGACGGGAAAATTGTAGAGTGCTTTTTGCCTAATCCAGGAAGGCTTGGTGAGCTACTGTTTTCTGGCGTTAAGGTTGTTTTGAAGGAAGCGAGAATTACCGGTTATAGGAAAACTGCTTACGACCTTGTAGGCGTTTATTATGGCGGCAGAGTTGTTTCTGTTGATGCCCGCATACCTAACAAGCTTGTTTTTAAAGCCTTAAGGAATGGGGAATTGCCGGAGTTTTCCGGTTATACTGCCATTAAGCCTGAACACTCTTATGGGCGTGCAAAGTTCGACTTTCTCCTTGAAGGTTTAGGGCTTAAATCATGCCTTTTAGAGGTTAAGTCTTGCACTCTTGTCCGTTACGGGATTGCAATGTTTCCAGACGCCCCAACCGAGAGAGGTACGCGACAACTTTTTGAGCTTGTTAAAGCCTTAAAGGATGGTTATAGAGCTGCTGTGCTTTTTGTTATTCAAAGAGACGATGCCTACCGGTTTACAGCGAATGATGAGACGGATCCAAAATTTGGCAGGGCTCTTCGGGAAGCCTATAGGCAGGGGGTGGAGGTTTATGCTTACTCGGCGAGTTTTGCCAAAAATAGGGTTTGGCTTAACGGAAGGGTTAGGGTTTTGCTTTAGCCATGTTGATTTGAGCCGCTAAAAAGGGAAATTATAAAAATAGGTTTTGCATGAGAAAATTTAACCCAAAATTGATGGAGATGGCGTTGATGGCCAAGGCTGTGCAGAGGAAGTTTGTGGCTGTTGACCCTGCCAAGTGCACGGGCTGCAGCCTATGCGAATACGTTTGTGTTTTGGAGAAGAATGAGCCTTTATGGAATCCTTTAAGGTCTAGGATCAGGGTTGTACGCCTAACACCAGCCTTTAACCTGGCTTTGACATGCCGCTTCTGTGAGAACGCCCCATGTGTTAGGGCTTGTCCGAGGAAAGCCTTAACCCAGTCTGAGGAGGGCTTCATCCTTGTTGATGAGGCTAAATGTGACCGATGCGGCTGGTGTATTCAGGCTTGCCCGTATGGTGGGATTTCTCTTCACCCGGATAAGACGTCTGTTTTGGTCTGTGACCTATGCAAGGATAAGCCAGAGGGACCTCAATGTGTGGAGTTTTGTCCAGAAGAAGCCCTGGAACTTGTTAGCGGAGACGATGTTGTAACTAAGAAGTGGCTGACTGCCATGGAAAAGATTCCATCAAACATTGAGAAGCTGACAAACCTTGTGAAGAGGCGGGAGTGGGCTGTCCTTTTCGAAGAAGCCGAAGACAGGGCGAAGAGGCTTTCAGAAAAGCTTGAGGCAATAAATAAAAAGTGGGGCTACAAGCTAAGGTAGCAGCATGATAAATTCTTTGGGGAATATTTATATTTCACCATATTCATATTTTTGGTGAAGATGATATAAATGGCAGAAATTGTGGTCAAAGAAATCGACTCTCAAGGGAGAGTGTCGATTCCAGCACGCTGGCGGAAGAATTTTAAATCTCGTAAACTGGCGCTGATAAAACGGGGAAATAGGATAGAAATAGTTTCTGTGGAAGCACTTCCACCTTCCGCATTGTTCGACTCAATAAGAGTTTCTGAAAATGTGGATTTTACTGATTCTCATGCTCTTAAGAAGGCTTTGTCGGAGCTTAAGGAACGTTGAAGTTTGTAGATTCAAACATTTTTCTTCACGCTTACTTGGTCCCCCGTAGACCTCTAACAAAAGATGAGCATAGAGTTAAGGACGAAGCCAAAGCCATTGTGAAGAGGATAGAAGAGGGTGAAGAGGTCGCCATCACAGTTGTTCACCTTTCAGAAGTTGTAAATGTAGTGGAGGCGGGACTTGGCATTAAGGAATCTTTGGGCTTTTTGGCGTGGGTTGTGACAAGCGAGAATGTGAAGGTGTACTCGGTTGGCGCAAAAGACTATGAGGCAGCGTTACTATTGGCGAAAGAAAAAGAGATAGGTGCCAATGATGCTTTGGCTTATTTATTCATGAAGGCTCATGGGATAAGCGAAATTTACACCTTCGACAAACACTTTAAAAAATTAGGGGACATAACAAAACTGCCAGAAATGTAGGCTTTTCACATTAAAGTTTGCTTTCACATTCGAAGCATAAGTCGTTTTCACGGTTTGTCCAGAAGACTTTGCCGCATCGCTTGCATGTTGTTTTCCGCAGTAAGCCTTTTTCCTCTGTTTTTGTTGGTGTAAAGGCGAATTGTGGCTTTGGGAAGGTTATAGCTTTTTTGTGGCATAGGGGTTCGCATGCCGTGCAGCCGTTAACACATTTGTGAGGGTTGGCTACGACTGCCTTACCGTCTATGAAGGCGAATACGCCGTTTGGGCAGTATTCCACACAGCGGGGCTTGCCAAAAGGCGCACAGCCATCACACTTTTCTGGGAAGACTGTCGGATACCATGGGGTGCAAGCCCTAGCCACGCATTTCACCCCCTCATTTTCTTGCGGCAGTCATAGCAGTATTCCGTTTCAAAGTTTGTTAGGAAAGTTTTGCCGCAGCCCTTGCACCGCACTTCTTTAAGCATGCCCTCTTTTATTGGCTGAACAGCCTTTAGGGATTCTGCCGCTTCTTGGGCGCATGGGCAGGGACGTTTTACTCCGAAATCGTCTTGGCTTGTCATGTTATAGCGACCCGCTTAAAAAGCCGTATAATAGTCCGAAGGTTACGCTTCCAGCCCAGGCTATAAGCATGTAGATGGCTACAATCTTCCATTTGGCTATTCTTGAGACGGCTAGAGCGTTGGCGAAGTCGTAGGGCTGACCCATAAGCCAAGCGAGCAACGCGCCTTTTGATAGTATCATGCCTCCTTTGACCCATATGCCTCTTCCGAGAACTATTTCTACCAGTGTTGGTGTGTAGAGAGGTCCGCCTAAAACTGAGGCTAAGAGGACACCGTTTACCCCGGTTAAGTATTCCTTTATTAGCTCTTCTGGGAGAAATGCCTCCAAATAGCCAACTATAATTAGGCCTAAAATGAAGAAGGGTAGGATTTGCTTTGCTAAGTATCCTCCAAACTTTAAAGCCGCCCAAAGTCTTTCATCTAATGGTGGTCTAACAATTTCCACTTTGGCTGATGCGGAGGCTGGAGTGTTTACCTGATGTTCCCTTTCAATGGCTTTTCCCCAAGGAGTTTTGGATATTACTATGCCAGCGACGAGAGCCACCGTTATGGATGCTATGATTCTTACGCCTGCAAGCTCCCATGAGATGAGTTCGCCTGTCAGCAAGATTGCAAGTATGTTGGATGCCGGTGCCATAAGCAGAAAGGTTATGGCTGGGCCTATTCCAGCCCCGGCGTATAGGACTCCTCCGAAAAGCGGAACCATGGTGCATGAGCAAACTGTTAGAAAGGGTGCCATTCCAAGGGCTAGTCCATAGCCTACGGCTTTGCTGCTTCCCATATATTTTGTTATGGCCTCTTTTGGTACAAACTCGTATATTAACCCTGCAGTTGTAAAGGCAAAAAGTAGGCATATTGTTCCATGGCTGAAGTAGTCGTATAGATAGACAAATGGAATTTGCCACAAGGGATAACCGCGCAGTTCGATTGGCGTTGAGGTGGGTGCCAGCGAATATGCTTGTATGCGGCTGTAGATTAGAAGCCCTATTACAACGGCTATGAAGGCTAGGATTACGCCAGCTCTGATGGCTCTTTTGGTCTTTTCTTCCATAGGCTTTTTTCGCCTTCTATTTGGCTGCTTCGGTTATCAGTTTTTCAACTTCTTCTGGGCTTGGAACCCGCCCCATGATTTTGACTGTGTTGTTTATGGCTATGGCTGGCGAAACCAATACACCGTATTTTTGAACTACTTCCTTTGACATTATGTTGGCTTTTTCAACGTGCACCATAACACCAGTCTGCCTAAGCTTTTCAGCCGCCTTTTCCACAGCATTTTTCGCTGCTTGGCACCGCATGCAAGGCGGCTCAGGCCCAATAACTTCTACTTTAACTTCTTTCATGCCCCTTTTCACCTTGGAGATTGAGGGAGAATATAGCAATATTTAAATATTGCTATAGAGTTTGCTTTAAACGTGCATCCAACAATGAAAAACCTCGACAAGTTTAGGGCTAAAGTCTTCAACGCGCTTGCCGACCCTGTTAGGCTTAAGATTCTCGAGTTCTTGCGTGGTGGCGAGCGATGCGTCTGCGAAATCGTTCCCTATGTGGGAATAGCCCAGCCGCTGGTTTCAAGGCACTTGGCAATTCTAAAGCGGTGCGGGCTTGTAAAGGACAGAAAAGAGGGAAACAAGCGGTTCTATTCGGTGACTAGTTCGGCTGTTTTCAGAGTGATTGATGCTGTTGACGCAGGTTTTGTGGATGCACTTGTGAGGCACGTTGTTGAGCAAATAGTTTAGGGAAAGGTGAAACGCGAAATGGTTGTGAAGGTTGAAACTTTCACGGCTGAACCGCAATGTGCGGGCTGCCTAAAACTGCTGGAGTATGCGGATTTGATTAAGGCGAAGTATGGCGACAGAGTGGAAGTTATAAAGCATATCGGACCATGCGAAGAGTTCGGCAAATACGGCTTAACAGTGGTGCCAGCCATAGTTTTCAACGAAGGAAAAATTAAGATTATGGGAGTTTGTCCAAGCATGCAAACTATTGAAGCAGCGCTTAAAGAAATGGGGGTATAGAACATGCCAGTAAAAGTTGAAGTTTTCACTTCTGAACCACCATGCTCCGGCGGAAGACTGCTCCTTAAACTCGTAGAGAAAATCAAAGAGGAGTACAAGAACAAAATTGAGATTGAAATCTATCGTGGAGTGAATCCAAAACTGGGCGAGTATGGCATAAACGCAAGTCCAGCCGTAGTCATCGACAGGGACATACGCATAATAGGGGTTTGTCCAAGCGAGGAAACCTTCAAAGAAGCATTAAGAGAGGCAGGCGTTCAATAGTGTCAGAGGGTGCTGTCAAACAGACTTGGCGTGGCATACCACGCGAGGAGATAAATTGGCATCCCACCGTGGATCCTGAACTTTGCATAGGATGCGGTATATGCGTCTTAAATTGCGGGAAAAACGTTTACCAGTTTGACTACGAGAAAAATGTGGCTGTTGTTGCAAATCCAATGAACTGCATGGTGGGCTGCACAACATGCCAAAACACTTGCCCACAACATGCGATAAGTTTTCCATCATTGTCCTATCTGCACAAATTGATAAAGAAGAACAAGGTGGTGCAACGTAGCAGAGAAGAGCTAATGGCAAACAGAGCAAAGTACGAAGCTAAAAAATAGTTTGGAGATGCATTTTGGAGAAAAATGCTGAGGATTT